>NZ_VTOM01000049.1 GCF_009765365.1 Antarcticirhabdus aurantiaca | reverse complement strand
GAACGTCCACCTGTCGCAGCTTGGCGACGATCTCTTCCGGGCTCGGCTTCTTCCTCGGCATTCTCGGCATCCTCCAAAGGCTCAAAAGCCTACTTCAGGGAGGGCCACTTTTCAGGGGGCAGACCAAGCCCACCCGCCGGGTTTCTACCGCACGGAGGATACTGCCGGGGGCCTTACAATCGGTGACCCCGGAGCCGGGCAGAGGCGGCCGGCTAGACGCAATATAGCGGCTCGCTTGCCCGTCGACAACTCGCCGCCACGGCCGGACCCTGTTCCCGAAGCGCGCGCCGAGGCCGAGGCCTTCGTCGCCAAACCGCAGGACATGCGCGCCGTCGCCGAACAGAACCGCGTCGATGCCGAGGCCGGTACGTTCCTCGAACAGGCCGAAGTCGATCAGGTGCGGGCTGAAGGCCGGCCAACCGACACAGACGAAGACGAGCTCGTCGCTGCCGACGGGACCTTCCAAGATGCGACCGCCTATGGCGAGGCGCTGAAAGCGGCCGTGGGGTGCCTGATCTGATGGCGACGCGATACATCCCGGATGCCGACACATCCCGGATGCCGACTGCTTTGCAGCTGCCAACGCCGCCTCCGGGGAGCGGCTGACCCGCGAGGAGGTGGAGGCCGCCTTCCAGCGCGTCGTCGACCACAAGGCCAAGCTCCAGGCCTCCGGCGACATCACGAACATGGCCGAGAAGCTGCGGCGCTTCGCCGATGCCGAGGTCGAGCGCACCCGCGTCGCTGCCGCGCTCCAGAAGCGCCACGCCGCCCTGAACATCCTGATCCGCGATCGGCTCGACCAGACGGTTCAGGGTTTCATCAGCGCGGGCATGACGCCGCGCGCCGCGCTTCTCGCCGTTATAGAGGGAACACAGCGCGGGATTGAGGGCGGACGCAACTCCGTCGCCGCGCTGAACCTCGCCTATGAGGCGCGCTACATGGGCGCCATGCTGTCGGAGATCCAGGCGAACCGGCGGCACCTTGTCGATGCGCTGCGCGACCCACGCATGGATGCCGACGTCCTTGCGCGAGATGGCCGAGCTCAAGCCGGACGGGAAGCCGGGGATCCACCGAAGGGCGGGCTGTTGCCAGCGCGCCTGGTCATCAGCCCCTTCTCAACGAGTGAAAGGCAGGCAGCATGATCGGCGCAGCCAGACCCGGTCACGAAGTGGGAGCGAGTGCGGCGCCCGCGGCCGAACTCGTCAACGCCGAGGGCGTGCTGGAGGATATGGAGGGCGACCATCAGCCAGCCCTTCGCGACCCTGAACGAGCCGGGAACATCGCGCGGGACTTTCCGTGGGAGTCTTCTCCCACGCTGCGTCCTCTCGGCCTTCCTGTTCCGACTTTGTGCCCGAGGGCTCGTTTTCCCGCTTGCGCCCAAAACCCTATGAGGCTAAGGCTCCGAACCAGTCGGAGTGTAGCGCAGCCTGGTAGCGCACCTGAATGGGGTTCAGGGGGTCGAAGGTTCGAATCCTTTCACTCCGACCACTTTTTCCTATTTTATGCCAATGGTTTAGAGGCGCTGATGCGCTCGGCGTCGCGTGGGTGGATGTGTGTTGGGCAGCACCGGGGTAGCACGAGGACCCAAGCTTCCTTGCTCTCTCTATCGGCTTAGGGACGTTAGAGGCCTCCGGTGCAACTTCAACGAAGCGCAGCGCTCGTTGCGAGGCTCGTGTGCAAGCTTGCCCCGTAGCGACAAACACGACCTGTTCGCCACTCGGCCCGATCCACGCCTCTTCAGCGAAGCGCGGCTATCGTCTGTTAGCGCCTGATCCAATCGAGCGCGGCTGCGAAACAGAGGACGCCGAGGAAGCTGGCGGCAGTCTTCCTTCTCGTAGCGGGTGGCGACGGCGCGCCGCTCCTTCACCCGCGCCCAGAGACGCTCGACCTGATTGCGGTTGTTGTAGATCCAATCCGGGCAGGCGACCGACGCCTCATGGCGCAACGGCGGGATCGTCGCCGCCCGCCCATGTCCCAGATGTGCTGACGGAAGGCTTGGCTGGTGTAGCCGCGATCGGCCACAACCCACTTCGGGACACCCGGCAGATAGACCATGAGCGGAACGGCGTGCGACAGTTCGTGGGCCTGTCCAGGAGCCAGGCGGAAGGCGATGGCATACCCTGCGCCATCGGCCATCACTTAGGCCTTGGTGCTACAGCCGCCACGAAAGCGGCCAAGCGCCTAACGTCCGTCTCGCTCTTTTGCAGATCTCCCTCCTTTCGACTGGCTCCCGCGGCCTTCTGGTGTGCTCGGATGTTGGTCCCGTCCAGGAACATCATGCCGAGCCTGACGCTCCACTCGTGGACCAGCGACAGCAGCTTCTGCCAGACGCCGAGCCGCGCCCAGCGGATGAAGGTCTGGGCCGCCATCCGCCAGGGACCGATCTCGGCGGGAAGCGAATGCCATTTGGCCCCGTTCTGGTGACGCCAGAGGATCGCCTCGATGGTGCGCCGGTTGTGCGGGCTCGGCACCTTGCGTGCGAGCGGCAGGCCTCGATCCGCCGATCCAGCGCAGACCATTGCTCGTCGCTCAACATCTCATAAGCGCCACACAGGTTATGGCATTTGATGCCCGGAGATCGCTTCGCATTCCCCCGGGCCATTCCGTACAACGACTGCGGTGACGAGCATCCGTCGCGCCGCTGCGTCCCTTTCTCAGCAAGCTGCCGCGACCGGAAGGGCTCGCAAACGTCCGTGCCCGCGCTCACCCATGCGCCGCCGCTGTGATCCAATCGTGGGGTGCGTCAGAGGGTCAACTCTGTGAGAACGACGCAACCAACCTTGCCTGGGTCCATATGTGAGGCGGAATGACTTTCGTAAGGGATGGGTCGAACATACATCTTCTAGGGAATAGTCGGTACCTTCAATCAGATGTTGTAGTGGAATGGGACATGCACGAAACGTTGAAAGCCGATCTTTGGGCGGCACGGGCATGCCGCCAAGCGCAGCTGCTCACCCGCATGAGAAGCCTTTCAGAGGAAAAGCGGATCGTCATCGACTATCTCACAGATGACGATTGGAGGCGGTGCCAGTTCATGGCTGGCGGGTTACCAGATGAGCGGCGCTTGCTCTTCGAATTGTTGATCACCGATATGAGGTGGGAATTACGTGACGCGCAATATTCATCGTCAAATGGCCACGCAAGAAAGGCGCTCGCTCGCATATGCAAGCTGAGGAGGGGGCGACGTGAGAAGTTATTGAAGTCAGCGCGGAAGGATTTTACCATCTTGGGTGCGCTTGGTCCGGAAATAGAGCGCATCTTGTCGGACGACGTACCAGATAATGATCTCTTAGAGCTGATAATGGCCTCTATTCGGCGACTTCCACGAGAGAAGCCAGGACCGAAAAATGATCTTGAGCGCTGTTTTCTTGCGCGTCTGAAGAGGGTTCTGGCGATATGTGACAAGCGCCTCACGGCGAGCAAAAGGGAAGTGCATGCACCTGGCCAAGACTGGATCGCATTTCTTGCCACTCTGATGAAGGCGTCCGGCTTCACCATCGGAAATAATCAAGACGCTGCGACAAAAGCCCTGAACCTGCTTGTCGGCCGGACGGGCAGAGAAAACGCTCATCGAAAAGTGCCTGGAATTCTGCACTAAATTCATCTTTCCCTCGCTGCCGAAGCGGGCGATGGTGCTGTTCATGTCAGAGCCAATACCACGACTCCTTCGCCGGAATGAGGCCGCTGCTTATGTTCGAGACAGATGGGGCGTCCCCCTCGCTGTAGCGACGTTGGCAAAGCTCAGTTCAGTGAGCAGCGAAGGGCCGCCGTTCTTCAAGGCAGGGCGCTACCCCTTATATGACCCTCGCGACTTAGATGCGTGGGTGTTAAATAAACTCGGACGGAAACGGAGGTCGACCTCCGATATCTAACCAGAAGGGAAACTGGCCGCTCCAGTAACGTTGCTGCCTCAGCCCTCTGCTTCCACACGATGATCGTCATGTTCGCCGCTAAGTAGCGGTCGAGCTCGCCCGTGTGGATCGCCACCGTGTCAAGATCGTCCGCTTGTAAACCTGCACCGATGACGACCACCTGGGTCGGCATATGGAGATCCTTTACCTTAAGGTATTGAAAGGAGAAAACAACATCACCAACCTAACCGAAGATCCCATTCCATACCGAAGTTCACTTACAGGGTCGATCACGGACGCTTACGCCGAACTGGTCACTAGCCGGATTAGTCAAGGATGGACAGCGTGTCTCGTTACTTTCACGTTCAAGCGAATACCTGGTCCAACGGCGTCAGTGCGGAATAGGATGTTAGCAGGAGTGAGCGGCTTCTATTCGAAGATTCTGACTAGAATTGTTCGGAGACCACGTTCGTCATGCAGTATCGATTATCTGCCACTCCTCATTGGCTCGTTAGATGTACCAGTACATAAGCAGACGAAGACCTCACTTAGAAACTGGACCGTAAACGGGGGACTGCATGCTCATGCCGTTCTCGTCATCCCCCCATTGTCGCGCCTAACTGGATCGGTAGAAGTCCATATTGATAGAAACGCCGCCATCTACCGCGGTCGCGAGATCGACCGCCTAGACGTCCGTCTCATCGCTGACGCTGCCGACCACGAGCGTGTCCTTCGGTATGTCCTCAAAGCACCGCTGAACGGACGGCTCGACACCGACGAGAGCTTGATCATCTTGCCCCGCGCCAGATCCGAACTCTGAGGGAAAAGAACGCGGATATCGCAAGATTTAGATGGCGAGAGCAGACGACACACCAAACCCTTCTGCAAGTGTCGACCCGTTTGTATGTTGCTTTGTTATTTAGTCTAATAAGATGGAGAAATGCACCATGATGGATCGAGTGAGAGATCGCCCTGAAGTCGCGGTGCCTGCTTGGACGCTCTCATATCCTGCAGAAATGAGAGAATTCCTAGCATGCTTCGGGTATGATGAGACCGACTTGCCGCAAGCCCGGGAATTCAATCTTGAACTAATCGACATTTCGGACCTCTGCCGAGGTCAAAATAGGCATGTATTTCGCATCAGCTATGAGATGTTGCTGGAGCGATGGGCTCCAGTTCTGGAGGGATATGAGCATTGCTCTGATCCTCAAACTTCATCAGAAAACCCCTAAAGCGAAGGCGCTTACGCCCGGTTGGCGATTTGGCGTATCCGGGTCCAGATATGCTGGCTCGGACGTCTGTGCTGTAACCTGAGCCCCGTCACCGAGATTGATATCACAGAATGCCCAGGTCATCGCTTGCCAGGCGATCGGCACCGACAGCAGGTCCTTCACCCCCAGACAGCGGCTAGACCGCTGAAAGCCCATCGGAGCCGATGTAGGCGATGCGCAGCATGTTGGTGGCGCCCGGCGTTCTCAGCGGCACACCCGCCGTGACGATCAGGCGCTCGCCCGCGCGGGCATAGCGCTTCTCGACGGCGATGCGGCAGGCCCTGTCGACCATGTCGTCGAGGCTGTGCGCATCCTCCGTCACGACGCAGTCGAGACCCCAGACGAGGCTCAGGCGTCGTGCCGTGGCCAGAACCGGCGAAAGCGCCAGGATCGGAATCTGCGGGCGCTCGCGCGCCGTGCGAAGGCCCGACGTGCCGGTTGCCGTGTAGGTCACGATCACCGAAACGGCGAGCGTCTCGGCCATCTGGCGCGCGGCGAGCGACACGGCGTCGGCGCCGGTGGCCTCCGGGGCCGGACGCTGGGCGAAGATGATGCCGGGATAGAGCGGGTCCTTCTCGACGCGCTCGGCGATGCG
>NZ_VTOM01000047.1 GCF_009765365.1 Antarcticirhabdus aurantiaca | reverse complement strand
GGCAGGGCGGGAACAGCGTCGCCTGATCGCGATCGGCGCCGACAACGAAGCGTCCCATGCCATCCTCCAGACCACCCTGAAGAAGATAGCATGAGCAGGGTTTTGACACAGCCAGGGTCGAAAGCGGTCGATCACGACGGCTGCATTGTTGTAGCATGCTTCGAACTTGTTCGGTGCGCCTCATTGATGCCGCCTGGGCGGCTCGAATTCTTTGACCACCGTGCCGACGACGCCGAACCGTCATGGAGCCGGACCGCATCATCGTGAGGGCGCGCACCGCCGCCGATCCGCCGCGCGCGACGCTCCTGAAGCGGCGACTTGTCCACGCCCTTCCGCCCCGCCCCTATTCTCCACGTCACCGCCGGCCCATTCGGATGGGCGCGAATGATCACCGGGATCGTTCGAGGGGGCCGGCGGGCGAGGTCCGGTGCGGTTCGCTTCTTCCGGAGGAGCGCTCACCCGGGCGGCGCGACGCGCGAGGATCGGTGCAGGCTGTAACGGCCCGCGCCGTGGAGTATCCCCGAAGGCAGACCCGGGCCCCGGTTGGGACAGACCCGAACTCGGGAGGACGCCGCCAGGCATGGGTGAAGCCGCCCGTTTCTGGCTCCGACGCGCGCGGTGCGGGATGGCCCCGCATCGGAAAAGCGACGCAGTCCCTCGCGGTGGGCGCCGCAGGCGGACCCTTTCTGACGATTAGCATACGTCGCAGGTTCGGCCTGCGGCGCCCCCAGCCCTCCCGGCAAAGGAGGCACTGCATGCTCCAACGCCTCGGCCGCCTCCACGCGGCGCGGGATCGCACTCGCACGCCGCCGTGTCGGTGATCGCCGTCCCGCCCATGCGAAAAGGCCGGGATCGCTCCCGGCCCTCTCCGTCATGTCGTTTCTCGGGATCTCAGCCGAGTTGGCTCTTCACGAAGTCCTTCACGATCGAGACGATGCCGCGCGACAGGAGCGCATCGAGGGCGTCGCAGAACTGGTCGACGTGCTCGTCGCCGCAGATCAGCGGCGGCTCCAGGCGGATGACGTTGCGGTTGTACTCGGTGAAGGCGACGAGGCAGTCGTAGTCGCGCAGGAGCAGCGCGCCGACGAAGCCGGACAGCGAGCCCTTGAGCTTGTCGTCGAGCATGGCGACCATCGGCCGGAGCGCGAAGGGCAGCGCCCGCGAGAAGTCCTGGAACTCCAGCCCGATCATCAGGCCGCGGCCGCGCACCTCCTTGATGAGGCTCGGATGCTTGTCCTTGATCGCGTTGAGGCGCTCCAGCAGGTAGTTGCCGGTGTCCTCGGCATTGCCGATGAGGTCCTCGTCGTAGAGCACGTTCAGCGCCTCGATCGAGGTGACGCAGGCCTCGCCGATGCCGCCGAAGGTGGCGTGAGCGTGGATCATCGCGGTCTTCGGCGTGCCGTAGGCCTTCATGTAGACGTCGCGCTTGGCGATCATCGCGCCGACCGCAGCCTTGCCGCCGCCGAGCGACTTCGCCAGCGCCGTCACGTCCGGCACCACGCCGTGGTGCTCGAAGGCGTAGAAGCGGCCCGACCGGCCGAAGCCGCACTGCACCTCGTCGGCGACCCAGATCACCTTGTGCTTGTCGCAGAGCGCGCGCACGCCCTGCCAGTACTCGGTCGGCGCCTCGATGATGCCGCCGCCGCCCTGGATCGTCTCCAGCACCACGACGCCGATCTCGGGATCGCTCTCGACGGCGCGGGTCAGCGCCTTCAGATCGCCGAAGGGCACCTTGACGGTGTTGTTCACCAGGCGGAACTCGCCCTGGTAGAGCGGCGAGTCGGTCAGCGACAGGACGCCCTTGGTCTTGCCGTGGAACGAGTTCTCGGCGTGGACGATCTTGCAGTTCCTGCGGCCGGACGCACGCTCGGCGACCTTCACCGCGGCTTCCATGGCTTCCGAGCCGGAGGAGCCGAGGAACACCATGTCCAGCTCGCCCGGCGAGCACGCCGCGAGGTTCTTGGCGAGCGCCGAGGCGTATTGCGACAGGAAGGCGATCGCGATCTCGTGGCGCCCCTCCTCGCCGAACTTGCGGCGCGCCTCGATGATGCGGGGATGGTTGTGGCCGAAGGCGAGCGAGCCGAAGCCGCCGAAGAAGTCGAGGATCTTCCGACCGTTCTGGTCGACGTAGTACATGCCTTCCGCGCGCTCGACCTTGATCTTGTGGAAGCCGAGCAGCTTCATGAAGTGGAACTGGCCGGGGTTGATGTGCTCCTTGAACAGGTCGGCCATGGTGCCGACGTCGAGGGCCTTCGCCTCCTCGACGGACAGGAGCTTGGGCTTCTCCGGGCCGCTGCGGACAGGCGCGGCGAGGCTCGGGGCGGTGAGCGTCGGACGGTCGAGCATGACTGGTGTTCTCCCTTACTCGGCCGGAACGCCGGCGGCGGCCGGAGACGCGGCGCGCTTGCCCGTCTTCTTGGCGCGGTATTCGTTGTAGGCGGCGATCAGCATGTCCTCGTCGCGATACTGCGGCACCCAGCCGAGGTCGCGCTTGCCCTTGGACACGTCGAGCAGGCAGTCCTCGTCGGCGATGAGGTACTGCTCGGGATCCATGATCGGCATGTTGAGCGCGTCGAAGAGGTCGAGCGTGCGCTTGACCGCCCAGGCGGGCGTCGGGATGAGGAGCGACTTCGAGCCGGCATGGCGCACGAGGTCGCCGAGGAGCTTGCGGACGGGCGGCGGGTTCAGCGAGCCGAGATTGTAGGCCTCGTTCGGCACGCCCGCCTTCCAGGCGAGGCGCGCGGCCTCGGCGCAGTCGAAGACCGAGATGAACTGGTAGGGGTTCTTGCCCGACCCGATCATCGGCACCGGCAGGTTGGCGTCGACGAGCTTGAAAAGCTTCTCCAGGATGCCGAGGCGTCCCGGCCCGATGATGAGGCGCGGGCGGAACAGCGAGATGTTCATGCCCTTCTCGCGCCACTCGGCGGCGAGCTCCTCGGTCTTCAGCTTGGACAGGCCGTACTCGCCGAGCGGAGCGACCGGGTGGTCCTCCGTCATCGGGTGGAAGACGGTATGGCCATAGATCATGTCGGTGGTGAAGTGGACGAGGTCCTTCGCCCCCGCCGCCGCCATCGCCTCGATGATGTGGACGGTGCCGTGATAGTTCACGGGGAAGAAGAAGTCGTGGCGCTTGGCCCGCACCTGGAGCGGCGAGAGCATCTTGGCCGACAGGTTGTAGACCATGTCCTCCGCCTCGATCGGCACGCGGCGCACGGACTGCGGATCGGTCACGTCGGTGTGGAGGAAGGTGCAGCGGGCGTAGTGCGGCAGGTCGCTCTTCACGATGTCGGCGACGATCACGGTCTCGCCGTCGGCGACGAGGCGCTGCGCGAGATGGCGTCCGACGAAGCCGTCGCCGCCGAAAATGATATGCTTCATCGGGAAACCTCGACTGCGGTGGTGTTGGAGGATGCGTTGGCCGCGAGGCTGGTCGCCGGCTCGTGGACGGTCGAGCCGCCCTGGGCGATGAGCACGGTGCCGGCGCAGATCAGCGCGATGCCGGCCATGCGGTAGGCGTTCAGGTCCTCGCCGAAGAGGAACCAGGCCGCGAAGGCGACGGCCACGTAGGCGAGCGACAGGAAGGGATAGGCGTAGGACAGCTCGACCTTCGACAGGACGAAGAGATGCGAGGCCATCGAGATCACGAAGGTGCAGAGGCCGAGGAAGACGAAGGGGCTGAAGACGATCGACAGGATCTTCAGGACCGGGTTGGCTCCGGCGAAGCTGATCGCGCCGAGCTGCATCATCCCGTGCTTCAGCATCAGCTGCGCGGCGGCGTTGGTGAACACCGTGAAGAGAATGAAGGGCAGATACCTCGACATGCACGGCATCTTTCTGTTGTTCGAATGAGGAGAATGTGCCCGCCCGAAGTGGTCTTCGAGTTAAGCGCGCCGGACATTTCGCGCTCAAGGTGAAGCGATGCTTGGGATCATCGTTCGAATTCGAACGATCTCGCGCAGCAAGACGGGGCTTGGCTCAGAAGCCGTTGGCGGCCAGGAAGAACAGCGCGGCGCCCAGGCCGATCATCAGCTGCGAGCGCCAGTCCCGCATGATGAAGACGACGGGGTCCTCGTGCATCGCGCCGCGACGGGCCAGCATCCAGATGCGCACGATGATGTAGAGGACGAGCGGGCAGAGCAGCCAGATCACGAAGGGCTCGGCATAGAGGTGCCGGACGTCGGCCGAGTCGATGTAGAGCGCGAGCACGAGCACCGAGGCGAAGGCCGAGCTCATGCCCGCCTGCCCGATCGTCTCGAGGTCGGCCGCGACGTAGCCCCGGCCGGTCTGGTTGCGCTGGGCACCCGGCCCGGCTTCCAGGAGCTCCGTGAAGCGCTTCACCAGGGCGAGCGACAGGAAGAAGAACACCGAGAAGGCGAGAAGCCAGAAGGACACGTTGACGTCCATGGCGAAGGCGCCGGCGATGATGCGGGCGGTGTAGAGCCCCGCCAGCGTCAGGACGTCGACCAGCAGCATCCGCTTCAAGGAGAAGGAATAGGCCGTGGTCGCGACGAAGTAGGCCGCGAGCATCCACCGGAACTCGACCGGTAGCATCGAGGCGAGAAGGACGGACGAGGCCACGAGCCCCGCCGCCAGCATCAGCCCCTGCGGGATGGGCACCGTGCCGGCCGCGAAGGGCCGACGGCGCTTGGTCTTGTGCCGCCGGTCGGCCGACAGGTCGAGAAGGTCGTTGACGATGTAGACCGAGGAGGCCGCGAAGGAGAAGGCGAGGAAGGCGAGCAGCCCTTCCAGCAGCATGCGGGCGTCGAAATACTCGTGCGACAGCACCATCGGCACGAAGACGAGGACGTTCTTCGCCCATTGATGCGGGCGCATCACCTTGGCGAGCGCCCGAAGGCGGCTGGTGTCGTCCTCGACGGCATGGCTGCCGGTCTTCGCCTGCCACTGGCGTACCCGGCGGCCCGGCGCGACGACGACCGCGTCGTCGGCCTTGTCGAGGAGGCCGAGATCCTCGCGCCGGTGGCCGAAATAGCTGAACCCGCGCTCGCCGCTCTCGGCCTCGATGCGGGCGAGCTTGGCGTCCGGCGTCAGGTCCGTCGTCGCGTCGCTGGCGATCACGGCATCGAAGCAGCCGAGATGATCGGCCACGGCGCCCGCGAGACGCTCGTTGGCGCCCGTCGCCAGGACGACGCGCCGGCCGGCGGCGCGGGCCGCCTCGATCTCGGCGACGACGGAGTCGCGATAAGGAAGCGCGGCCGGGTCGAACTCGATGCCCGCGGCAAGCTCGGCCTTCAGCCGCGCCCGCCCCGCCGCCAGCCAGAGCGGCACACGCCAGAGCTCCAGAGGCTTCTGGCGCGCGAACAGGAAGAGCGACTCCCACAGGAGATCCGTGCGGATCAGGGTTTCGTCCAAATCGACGAAAACCGGACGGTCGTCGTCCGCGAGCCTAACATCCATCGCCGCGTCTCCAGGGCTCGGGCGCTTCACTCGTGGAAGCGGACCCGTCTTGGCGTCGCGGCGACTATCTTCGCGTGCGGCTTTCCGATCGGTGAAATGCGGGGCCGTCGCGCGGAACCCTTTGAAAGCGCGGTGTCCAAGCGCTTTCCCGGATCATTAAACGTCGACCGATCGGCGGACGCGTCCGCGTCCGCCGATCGAGGATCGCGATCAAACGGCGGACAGGCCGTCCGAGCCGATATAGGCGATGCGCAGCATGTTCGTGGCGCCGGGCGTGCGCAGCGGCACGCCGGCGGTGACGATCAAGCGCTCCCCGGCCCGGGCATAGCGCTGCTCGACGGCGATGCGGCAGGCCTTGTCGACCATGTCGTCGAGGCTCTGGGCATCTTCCGTCACCACGCAGTCGAGCCCCCAGACGAGGCTCAGGCGGCGCGCCGTCGCCAGAACCGGGGACAGCGCCAGGATCGGAATCTGCGGGCGCTCGCGCGCCGTGCGAAGGCCCGAGGTGCCGGTCGCCGTATAGGTGACGATCACGGAGACGCCGAGCGTCTCGGCCATCTGGCGCGCGGCGAGCGACACGGCGTCGGCGCCGGTGGCCTCCGGGGCCGGACGCTGGGCGAAGATGATGCCGGGATAGAGCGGGTCCTTCTCGACGCGCTCGGCGATGCG
>NZ_VTOM01000046.1 GCF_009765365.1 Antarcticirhabdus aurantiaca | reverse complement strand
TCCTAAGTTTTGCGACAAAATCGCCGGCGCTGATTTTGCAGGGAAAAATCTGTCGCAAAAGTCAGGTGCGAAAGTCGATGTTTCGCGACAGACTTTCGCGACACGTCGCAGCCCGGATTCCGGGCCGCTGCGGACGTGATGCAGGTTTCAGAAATTATGCGACAGCTATCGGGGTGAGGTAAGCAGGTGTTGTAGCTGGCCATCTGAACTGGTCGCAGGCGAGGACAAAGCCTCAATCACGCGGCATTCAGCAACACGACCCCGGCCGCATTCACTGACCATCCGACGCAGTTCGTCCCGCAAGCTGAGTAATCGGGCAATCCGGCTTTCAACTGCCTCAAGCTGATCCTGCGCAATCCTGCTCGCGTCGTCACACGATACCTCGGGTTTTTCCTGTAAAGCCAACAACACTCGAACACTCGGCAGATCAAAACCAAGATCGCGAGCATGGCGGATGAAGTCTAAGCGCTCTGCGTCGGCGGGACTATAGGTGCGCCGGCCATTCGACTGACGGGCAGGCTTCGGCAGAACCCCGATGCGCTCATAGTAGCGGATCGTTTCGATGTTCACACCCGACTGTCGCGATAAGTCGCCTATCTGCATTTTTTCCTTGCTCCTGTAGTGACTACAGGATGTAGCACGGCAGGATTAGAATTTCGAGGATCGACACATGGCCGCCGCCGCAACCGACATAATCCGCTACCAAGTTACCGGCATGGACTGCTCATCCTGCGCGGCCAAGATTGAAGGCGCAGCTCGTAAAGTCGAAGGCATCAACGATGTGAAGGTGTCGATCGCCTCGCAGATTATGACGCTCGAAGTCGATGATCCGGCGCGGCGACTTCCCGCCTTGGAATCCGCTGTAACAAACCTCGGCTATCAGCTCGACCGGGTAGGCGAACCGAAAGCTGCGAACGCGAACGGTGACGACGACTATCATATTCCCGACCTGTCGCATGTGAGCCCTGCCTATAAGCGGGCGCTCTGGATCGTCGTGCTGCTTAATGCCGGATATGGCATCATCCAGATTGGCGGCTCGATCCTGTCGGGCTCGCAAGCGCTGCAGGCTGATGCTCTCGACTTCATCGGGGATGGTCTGATTTCCTTCCTCGGCCTGATTGCTGTGGGCTGGGGTCTTGCGGCCCGCGCTAAAGCGGCCTTGCTTCAAGGCATCTTTTTGGCCCTGCTCGGCTTTGGCGTGATCGGCTCCACGGCCTACCGTGTCTTCGTCGAACATGAGCCGCAAACCCTACTCATGAGCGGCTTCGCCATTGTCGCCTTCTTCGTCAATGTTCTGGCTGCCGTGGTGCTGATTCCGCACCGTAAGGGCGATGCCAACATGCGAGCCGTCTGGCTGTTCTCTCGCAACGACGCCATCGGCAATCTGGCCGTGGTCGCCGCTGCTGCCCTCGTCTGGTGGCTCAACAATCCGTGGCCGGATTTGCTGATGGCCTTTGTCGTGGCGGCCCTGTTCTTGCAATCGGCATGGTCGATCATCCGGGATGCGCGGCAAGACCTCGCACAGGCCGGCCGCTCATGAGGATTGGCACTGCTGCATTGATAGTCGCCACAGGTACGGCGCTCGATCTTGCAACGAAGGCATGGGCGCGGGCGAGTCTCGAACCCTATGGCCCTGCCTTCGACTTCTTGCCCTTCGTATCGCTACACCTGACCTTCAACAAAGGCGTGTCGTTTAGTCTGCTCGCTTTCGAGGGCGATACAGGCCAAGCAGCCTTAGTGGTCGTTACAGGATTGCTGACGCTTGCCATCACCGTCTGGGCCTATCGGTCGCAAGGTTGGCACCGGGTAGCCCTCTCCTTGGTCGTGGCGGGCGCTCTGGCAAACCTGATCGACCGAGGCGCACGCGGCTCTGTCACCGACTTCCTGAACCTACATTTTGGGGATTGGCATTTCTTCGTGTTCAATCTGGCAGATGTATGGATCAGCTTCGGCGCTGCTTTTCTGCTGGCGCTACAAATCATTCCGCCGAAGAACCCGGCTAAAATCGCCTCTGGTTCAGCCTCAACTAGAGCCAAGGTTACTGAGGTGCCGCCACGGTGATGGTGCAACGCTGATCCGTGCCAGCTTTCGCTGCCGCCTCCCAACATGCTGTCACCGTCTCCCTGTTCGCCGCAATGAGCTGGTCGGCCGCCGCCACGCGCTGCCATGATACCGGACTATCAAATGCCATGAGACTCATGCCGGCCTGCCACGGCGTTTCCCCCATGACAACGCTGGCGACACGCGGCGCGGCCGAGAACGGCAACAGGCGCGGAAGGAACAACATCACCAGCGCGCCGGCGAGCAGGCCGATAGCGAAAGCGGCGACAAGCCACCAATTTTGCCGGTCGCGCTCCCGCGCGCCGGCGACATGCCCGGCGAGGTTCCGGCCGGCGCGCTCGAGGTCGGACGCCTGCCGCTCGAGCTGCTGCACGGCGGTGCGTATCAGGGCCTCGCCGCTGCGCTCGAGGGCGGCCGCATAATGCTGCGCACCCTGCCGGAGAATAGGCGACTGCTCTACGCCGTGCAGCCGCTCCGCAACAGTGTCGAGCGCCTGCACAAGCTGGGCGAGCTGGGGCTTGTAGTCCTGCGCCGGCTCGATCTTTTCGAGCTGGTCGAAAGCCGCTTCCAGCCCGCGCCGCATCACGGTCATTTCCGCGCCGATCTGCGCGCCCTGCGTCTCGATCGTGCGCCGGAGCGCATCGAACGCGGCGGCCGGGTCGCCGGCGTCCTCGTCCAGTGCTTCCGGCTCGATTCCTTCCCTGTCGTCGTCCAGCTCCGCCATATGCTCCGTGCCTACCTTCCCAAACCGATGCCCCGGCTAATCTGCCGGCTGCGTGACATTTCCTCTTGCAGCTCGTGGGCGATGCTCTGCCCCCGGCGCTGCTGCTGCCCGATTCCGAGTTCCTGCCGGCGATTGCGCAGGATGGAATCTACCTGCGGGTCACGCTCAAGGCTCTTGGTCATACCGTTCATCTGGCTTTCGACCTTGGCGCGGGCGTCGTCGTGCTGCCAGCCGCGAAGCTCCCGGCGCTGGCCCTGTAGCTCCTGCCAGCGTTCAACGAACCGCTCGGCCCTGATATTCGGGTCTTGCAGCGCGGCGTTTTCGCGCTTCATTCCGTCGATGACATGCGCGACACGCTCCCGGCCGGAAAGCTCGGTCATGGCGCGTGCCGTCGCCGGGTCGTTTTGCAACGTCGAGCGCAGCAAATCTTTCATGCCGCCCTGCACCTGGTCGAGCTGCTGGCCGGCATCGCGCATTTCCTGCCGCTGCATGTCGAGGACCGGCAAACCCTCGCGCCGATGCTCCGCGACCGACTGATAGGCCCGCGCATAGCGGTCAACAGCCTGCTCAAGCGGCGACTGCCGCCGCGCCCGCTCGGCCAACCGGTCAGGCGCCGGCGCCTGCCGCAAGCTCCCCTCTCTTTCCGGCCGCTCTGTGCGCTCCTGTGAGGGTGCAGGACGCGCATTGAGCTTGAGGCCGGCGAACATACCGCGCCGCTGCTTCTCGGCCTGTTGCGGCCGTTTCTGGTCGATCTGCGAGCCGTCCTCGCCGGCGCGGTCTGGCTCGCGGCTCTCGGTCGCCGCGCCGCGCCCGAGTTTCAGGCCCTCGAATGGCCGTTGGCGCTGCTGTCGATCGGCGGCGAGATCCTCGCGAGGATCTGCACGAAGATCCTGCGCGAGATCCGCGCGGACTTTTTGCGAGGATCTCCGATCAAGGGCATGATCCCCGGCCGTCGACTCCCGTTCCGCACGTAGCCCGGCGCGCTCGGCCGGAATCTCGATCTCGCTGCGGACGCCCATTTGCTCCGCGATCCCGCGCCGCTCGGCAAAGTCGCGGGTATAGTCGAGCGTCGTTTCCTTCACGCCCGACCGGGACAGGCGGCGTTCTAGCTGGCTATAGGCCAGCTCGCCGGCGTCCTGAACCTTCCATGTGTTCCGGTGCGTCTGCGTCCCATCGGGCAAGGTGACGGGGGTGGAACCCTCATGCTGTAGGCCGATCTTCTCCCCGATCTCCGGCGCGGCCTCCTTCATGGCGCGCTCAAGATCGACGCCCCATAGGGTGCGCTGCTGCCCTTGGTCAGTTTCCAGCGTCACGAAATAGCTGTCGGATTTCTGCGGGTCATGCTCATAGGGCGCGGCCCCATGCTCGACCAGCCGGCCGGCATTGGTGAACTCGTCCTGTGCCGCGTAGAGCTGCACCCCGTCACGATGCCGGGTCATGGCGACATAGGTTAGATGCCGGTCCATCGTCCCCGACGCCATCACATAGGCGCGGTCCACGGTTGCGCCCTGATTTTTGTGAATCGTCGTCGCATAGCCGTGGTCGATCGCCTGATAGTCGCCCATCGGCACGGAAACGCTATCGCCGCCCCGGCCGTCGAGCTGCGCGACGATCCGGCCGGCCTCGACATGCTCGACGGTGCCTAGCATCCCGTTTTTCACGCCAAGGTCGCGGTTGTTCTCCAAGAACACGATGCGGTCGCCGGGGGCGAACTCCCGCTTTCCGTCATTGGTCTGGAAGGTCAGCGCGCCGGCGTCCTCGCCCTGCGCCAGCTCGCCCCGGTCCTGTAGCTCGCCCCGGATCGCGTCGTTGATGGCCCGAACATCGGCCCGGCGATGCGCCATCGCTACGCGGGTTCCTTCCGGCCGCTCGTCGCGGTCGGCAAGGTAATCGCGCACGATCTGGCCGCGCGCGTCCTCGCCGTTCTCGGCAAAACTGATAGCGCCATGGTCGCGATAGGCCGCCAGCCCCTCGGCCGTCCGGTGCGTGGCGAAGTCAACCGACGCCTCCCGCTGCCAGTCCACCCGCTGCCGGCGAATCTCGGAAAGCTCGGCATGGCCGATTTCCTCCGTGATCGCCCGGAACGGTGCGCCGGCCCCGATCGCCTGTAGCTGCTCGTGATCGCCTACAAGCACGATCTTCGCCCCGCGCGCCTCGGCCTCGCCAACGAAGCGGGCGAGCTGGCGCGAGCCGACCATGCCCGCCTCGTCGATCACGAAGACGTCGCCGCGGCCGATCGTGCCGCGGTCGTTCTCCCAACCGCGGGACCATGACGCGAGGGTGCGGCTCTGGATGCCGGAACTTTCCTCCAAGCCCTCGGCCGCCTTGCCCGACAGGGCCGCGCCGTGGACCTGATAGCCCTCGGCCTCCCACGCCTCGCGCGAGGCCGCGAGCATGGTGGACTTGCCAGCGCCGGCATAACCGACAACGGCCGCGATCCTCTCCGGGCCGGTGATATGCTCGATCGCCCGGCGCTGCTCGTCGGACAGCCGGGCGGAAGCATCGCCGGCGCTGCGCTGAATGGCGGCGTCCTGCCGCTCTATGGCGCGCTCGACATGCCGGCGATCGACGCCATGACCATGCGCGCCGTGCATCCGCTGCGCGCTCTCGATCATGCCGGATTCGAGCTCGACCATTTCGCGGGTCGAATAGCGGGCAAGCTCGATCTCGCCCGTTGCTGCCGGGTCCCCCACTACGTGGGCGCGCTCGGGCTGCAACTCGACCAGCGCCGGCGAGGCCATCACCTTCGCAAACGCGCTCTGGAACTCCTGCGGGTCGTCGTTGATGTAGCGATGCAGCGCCCGCGCAACGTCGTGGCGATCGAACACGCTCTTTTCGCCGGTGATGAGGGTTAGAACCTGCTCGGGCTTCTCCCGGATCAGCTCGGCATTGCGCCGGGCCGCATCCTCGTCCAGCCGCGACCGCGACACGTCGAGGCCGCGCCGCTCCATCTGCGAGGCATGGACGCCCACATGCTCGGTCGGCGCAATCTCTAGCCCGCGCTCCATGTGCGAACGATGGTCGATCCGAATATCAAGCCCGGCCATCGCAAGGCGCTCGTTGGCGATCCCCTCCCACCTCTGGCGAAGGTCACGAAGCTGCATGTCGGTCGTCGGCAGGTCGTTCGCCAGAAGCCATTTGTTTTCGCGCTCTAGATAGGTCTTTTCGCCTAGCCCGTTCTCCGTCACCTGCCGCGTGGTCATAAGAATGTGGGCATGGTGATTGCGAACGTCGCTCGCCTCGTGCGGCGCATGAATGGCGAAGTCCACGGCCGCGCCGTAGCGGTCGGCCAGCTCTTGCGCCATCTCCCGCGCCGCCTCTAGCCGCTGTTCGGCCGAAAGCTCATGCGGCAAGGCAACCTCGAACTCCCGCGCCACGCGGGCGTCTTTCCTCTTCTCGGCAAACTCGGCGGCGTTCCACAAGTCCGACCGATCCCGCGCCCAATCGGCGTTCACGCCTTCCGGCAAGACGATCTCCGCATGTTCCACGCCCTGCTTTGCCGTGTAGTCGTGCGTGATCCCGTCGCGCTCGTTGGTCAGCTTCTCGCCGGAACGATAGGCGATCGACGCAACGGCGCTGCGGCCCTTCGCCCGCGAAACCGGCTTCATGCTGAAATGGTAGATCGCCAAGCCGTGCTCCCCGATACCGTTTCCACTTCTCCCGCCAGCCTCCAAGCTGGCGGCGCGCTGAGTTGCGTAGCAACTCGTAAGTGCGCCCTTCT
>NZ_VTOM01000045.1 GCF_009765365.1 Antarcticirhabdus aurantiaca | reverse complement strand
CGGCCCGGAATCCGGGCTGCGACGTGTCGCGAAAGTCTGTCGCGAAACATCGACTTTCGCACCTGACTTTTGCGACAGATTTTTCCCTGCAAAATCAGCGCCGGCGATTTTGTCGCAAAACTTAGGATTTGCGCGACAGACAGCCTCGCTTTTCGGCGGCTAGAGCATATGCCTCCGACTGTGCAAGGTGTCAGTCCGCACTCCCCCCGCTTGCTGCGATGAGTCGACGTGCAACCAGATCGTGGTTCAGCCACAGGACAGGTCCGGAGGGTTCGCTGGCCTCGCCAAAGATCAACTGGCCGACCGCCTTGACCACATGATGGCTCAAGACGTCGCTCACGAGAATTCTTTTATCTTTGTGCAGTTGCACGATCTCTTGTGATGTGCCGATGGTCTGCTCCGCCTGAGTGGCGCTATTCGGCAGCGGCCAAAGGTCGAAGTCATAATAGGGCTGCATCGCCTCGTTGTTCTGATAGTCCAAAACCATCTGTAGCAGGGCTTCGAGCGTCACGCCGTCTTTCAGCAGGTCTTGGCATCCTTGCCAAAGCACCTCGACCCAGCCTCCACCGCCTTCTTTCTTCAGCGCGCCCAGCAACGGTAGGAGCGACAGTTCGAGCCCGGCGAATACATCGGAGGAATTGGTGCGGATTTCGGGGCAATTGAACACTGTGGCTTTTATGCCTTTGCGCCACGCAGCTTCGGCAACACCTTCAAGACGCATCTTCGCATAGCCTTGAGTGTAGTTGGTATAAGTCTGCCAGCGATAGCTGCCGCCAATCAGAACTTCGGTGCCGTGATAGCCATAGGCGGTGTAACGAACCTGTCCGCCGGCCGCCCAGATCCGGGTACGGATGGCAGAGCTGGCCTCAAGCAGGTAGCCAAAGGTATTAGCCGAAACCTCGTCAAAGTTTTGCAAAACGAGCTTCCCGAGATCGCTTTCGATCAGCGACTGCGACGACATATGTCGCGCGCCACGACCCTTGTAGATGCGGTTTACGATAGCGAGAACGACCTTGGCCTTCGGGATACCACCTGCCATTGTGTGTGCGAAGAAGACGTTCCTGCCGTCGGGGATCAGGTCATCGAGTTCCGCCATAACTGCGTCGAGCGCGGTCTTGAACCGTGTCAATCCAACCTCGTGGCAGCGCGCAATATAGTCCCAATCGAGGGTATCGGTCTGCCAGGTGTCGAGAGTCATCTTCCCGAGAAGATCAGTTGGGGTAGGACCGCCTTCGGGAGCATCGAGATCAAAGCCTGCCATCAGCGGAGTGTTGATAATCTTGCCGCCGAGATTGGCTTCAGCCGCAGCCAGTTCGTCATCAGCCAAGGCGCGCAATGCGTTATTCTCCTCGCGACGGCCGACTGTGACTCCCAGGATGGTCATGCCCGCAGCCTTGGCCTCGTCAAGCAGACCGGCTGCATAGCCACGGCCAAACAGCTCGCCAAAAAGCACGAAGAAATCTCCCTTACGGAAGAGAGTATTGGGGTTCATGGTTTTTTGCGGTGTGAGATTCGTCATATCAGCCTTTGCAATTTGGGGATGCTTTCGGAGCGAAACGTCAAGCATCCGAGATGGCCCATTGTCGCAGAAGTCCCGAAACCCGCGACAGTCGCAGAATAGGGATTTTCGCGACGAGATGCACCCGCTAGATTCGGGCGGTGAGCATAGCAGCGAAAGCCCCCTGCCCCATGATGATCGGATATGCGCGCGTCTCGACCGACGGCCAGACCCTTGACCAGCAGCGCGCGGAGCTGAAAGCGGCAGGCTGCAAGCGCATCTTTGAGGAAAAGGCATCCGGCGCGCATCGCGGCCGCCCCGAGCTGGCGAAGATGCTGGACCATTTGCAGCCCGGCAACGTGGTGACGGTGACGCGGCTCGATCGCCTCGCCCGATCGACGCGCGATCTTCTCGACATAGCCGAGCGGATCGGCCACGCCGAGGCCGGCTTGCGATCGCTGGCCGAGCCGTGGGCCGACACGACGACGCCGGCGGGGCGCATGGTGCTGACCTTCTTCGCCGGCGTTGCCGAGTTCGAGCGCAGCTTGATCCACGAGCGCACGAGCGCCGGCCGGGCCGCTGCGAAGGCGAAGGGTGTTCGCTTCGGCCGCCCCCCTACCCTTTCGGCCGAGCAGATCGCACACGCCCGCCAGCTCATCAGCGAGGACAAGAAGCCGGCCGAGGTTGCCCGGCTGTTAGGTGTGCATCGCGCTACCCTCTATCGGGCTTTAGAACGCAATGACGTGAATACGCATTGACGTTACTGCGTTTAGTTGCCCTGCCCTAGAAGTAGTGCCTTTCCCGGTTCTTCCCGCAAGGGATTGCAGAATCGGGCGGCTTGCTCTTAGTTGTAAACATGAAGGAACGCGCGGAAGAGATTCGCAGAGGCGTTGCCGCCCACAGGGCGCGGCAGATCGCGGCCGGCCGCGTGGCGTTGAATACCTATGTTCCGGGTGAGCTTGTCGAGGCAATCGACAGGATCAAGGAGCAACGGGGCGCGTCAGCACGCGCGCCGATCATCGAAGAAGCGTTGAGGTTCTATATCGAAGCGAAGCAAGGGACATAACGGCAAAACGCCCGACCGTTGGCGCGGTCGAGCGTTTTTGTAGGCCGTCAGACACACCGTAGAGCCGGGGCCATCAAAGTCTCCCCTTATCTACGCTAGAGCACTCCAATTCGCAAGATTGATTCTTGCGGAAACGGGAGCGCCGTGCCTGCCGTCCACAGTCGTCATGTCCTTCAAATGGAAGGACGAGGGCATATGTTAGGGACGCAATACGCGGCCGCGATCGGCTGCGCGCGCGGGAACGCGCTTGATGAAATCATGCGGGAGGTTTGGAGCCGATACGGCGCGGGCCAGCTCACCGACGACGAGGCCGGCGAGCTTACGACGCTCGCCCATGAGCGCCGGGCCGCCCTGCGGGGATCGGGACAGACCGCGCTAGGGCTGGTCTTCCCGCCCCCTGCCCCGCGCTGCCCGACACCAGTTCGCCGGCATAGCCATATCCGGGGGCGATCGGAGGGCCGGATATGGCGGCCGACGACGCGCAAGGACGTGCAGGCGATCTTGAAGGCGGCCGAAATCTACAACGAGGCCGGCTTGCGCGAGAAGGGCGAGCGCAGCGGCCCGCTAGGATCGGTGGCGCTGGACGTGCTGCGGCTGTTCGTCAATCTCATCGACTTCCGCACCGGCCGGCTAGAGCCGTCAATCACCACGATCATGGATCGGCTAGGCCGGTCGCGCGATACGATCGTGCGGGCGCTGAAGAACCTGCGGGCGCATGGTTTCATCGACTGGCTGCGGCGCTACGAGCCGACCGGCAACGAGGGGCGCGGCCCACAGGTCCAGCAGACGAGCAACGCCTACCGCCTGTCCCTGCCGGAGAAGGCCCGGCAGTTCCTTGGACGGTTCAGCAAGGCCCCGCCCCTGCCCGACGACCACAGCGCCGCACAGGAAGCCCGCGCGGCCGAGGTGGACGCCTACAAGAAGGCCCTGCCCCTCGATGAGCTGGCGCTGTCCGAGGCCGGCGATACCGCGCTAGGCCGGGCGCTGGCGGCCCTTGGGAAAGCTATCCAGAAACGTGAGTCCGATAACCAGACTGAATCCCCATCTGATCTTTATCTAAGAGGGCAAACATAAGCGGTCGCCGCTGTTCGGGCTGCTTTCGCAGCCCTGCGGCGGTTCCGATCCGCTTATAGGGCGGATCGGGAAACGGCACCCTCACCACCTAATCCGCACCGTTCGCGCCTGCGGCCAGCATCCTATGGGCTTTCGAGAGGGAGCGAGGGGCAAGGTCGGCGCTCAATCTTTGCTGTATTGCTGGCAATAAGGTATTTAAGCAAAGCTTCTTGCCGTCAATTCTCATTGCTGCTATGCCAGCAAAATGAAAACAATCGCTATTGTCAGCCAAAAGGGCGGGGCTGGAAAAACCACCCTCGCCCTGCATATCGCCACGGCCGCCGAGGCGGCCGGGCTTTCGGCCGCGATTATCGACCTCGATCCCCAAGCAAGCGCCGCCGGCTGGGGCGATAGCCGACAAGGCGAGGCCCCGGTTGTCGTTGCACTTCCTCACACCCGCTTGCCGCAAGGCTTGCAGGCTGCGACCGATGGCGGGGCCGAGCTAGTCGTGATCGACACCGCGCCGCACTCGGAAGCGGCGGCAATGGCCGCGACACGAGCGGCCGACTTGGTGTTGATCCCCTGCCGCGCCGGCATCCTTGATCTTCGCGCGATCGGAAGCACGGCCGAGCTGGTGAAGCTCGCCCAAAAACCGGCTTTTGTCGTTTTGAACGCCGTGCCGCCGCGCGCCACGCAGCTCTTGGCCGATGCGCGCGCCGCCGTTCAGGTTCACGATTTGGAGGTTGCCCCCGTTGCCTTCCAGCAGCGGGCGGCCTTCGGACATGCGCTCACGGCGGGCAAAACCGCGCCAGAGTATGAGCCGGGCGGCAAAGCCAGCGACGAAGTTTCCGAGTTGCTGGCTTGGCTCAGAAGTCAGTTGCCGATTTGACTGCAAAGCATATTGCTGGCAATGCAGTTAAATGCTATTGCTGGCAAACTGGCAATTTTACGAGATGAGGCCATGTCCAAAAGACCGAGTTTAGCCGAGAGCATGAAAGCCGTGGGCGCGCAGGCATCCCCTGCCGCTATCGTGGAATCCGTCGCCGGCATGGCGACGGCTCCGGGCGAGGGCAAGCGTTACCACGCCGCCACGCGGGCAGGGATGAAGCGATTGACGGTCGTTGTCGAGCCGGAGGACCATCGCCGGGTCAAGAGGCTATCAGCCGACACCGACCGTTCAATTGAAGACCTTATGCGAGAGGCGCTTGCCGACTTGCTGCAAAAGCATAATGCCTGATTGCTGGCAAGGCGGCGGGCGCGTAAGTGACGATAGCCTTGAAGTGTGGCGCTATGTGTTATATATGACGGGGCAACGGTGAGAGTCTTCAAGAGCAACAGGTTTCACAGGTTCGCCCGTAAGGAGAAAATCTCCGATGCGATGCTATGTGAGGCGATCGAGCGCGCCGAGCGTGGATTGATCGACGCCGATCTTGGAGCCGGCCTCATCAAGCAGCGTGTTGCACGGCCGGGCGCTGGAAGATCAGGCGGCTATAGGACGCTGATTTTCTTCCGGGCGGAAACGCGGGCGGTTTTCGCATTTGGGTTCGCGAAAAGCGACTTGGCGAACCTAGAGGACGACGAGGAAGCCGCGTTCAAGAGGGCGGCTAAGTTGGTGCTTGGGTTCTCCGATGCACAGATGGACGCGGAAGTAGCGGCGGGCCGAATGTTAGAGGTGAATTGCGATGGCTAAGGCATACAAGAGTGAGGCAATGGCGGCCGTCCATGAAATGATGGAGGGCTTTTATCAGTCTGGCGCGATCGACAAGCAGACGATGCGCGAGTTTGATGACGCCTGCCTGACAGCAGTTGAGCCGATGCCCCCCGAGGAAATCCGCGCAATCCGGGAGCGCGAACACCTGTCGCAACCAGTCTTTGCCCGGTATCTCAACGTGAGCAAGGGCCTCGTTTCGGATTGGGAGCGGGGTGTGAAGAAGCCGGGAGGCCCGGCGCTGCGGCTTCTGACAGTCATCCAGAAAAAGGGTGTTCAAGCGATTGCTTGATTGCTGGCAAAGAGGCAATTAGGCAATGTATTCGCCTGCAACCCGCCCCCGGCTGTCCCTACGGCCCTAGATGATGAGAGCGGGCCAGCCGGGGGCTAGCGCCGTGCCTGCGGAGGCCAAGCCATGACGACCAAGACGGCCGAAACGATCATCCGGGAGCTGGCGGCCCGACATGGGGTTGCCGTTCAGCGCACGGCGCTGGACGATTGGGCCGATGATGCCACCCGGCTTTCCGGCGACGATGGTGTTGTTGATGAAGTCGGGGAGCTGGTCGTTGCCTTACGGCGAGCGCAGGCCGTTGACGGGATCGAGCTGACCCGGCTCCATTCGCGTTATCTGGACGAACGGGACGCGGCGTAGCCGCCCGGCCCGGAGGCGAACGCGCCCCCATGTCGCGCTGTAGTGAGCCGGAGGGCCGCCAGTGACAAAGCCCCGGTGCGTCAGCGCCGGGACCGCTTTTCCCATCTGGCCGGCTCGGGCAGGGGGGCTTTGAGCATGTCGCGCAGCTCCGCTTTCATTTCCTCGCCCGAAATCCCCGGTCGGGGATCATCGGCCGCCGCCTCGATGCTGCGCTTGAGCAGTTCCCGGCGCAGATCGGCATGGGGTTCCAGCTCCTTATGCTCGCCCAAGATCACGAACACGGCTTCGGACGGATCAAGGAACGTGTCCTGTTCGATCAGATCGAGCAGCCACAGGGCCAGCGACGGCGGCAAATAGGCTTCAAATCGCAATCCACCCTCTGCGACCTGGTTGCGGAGCCACTTGGCTTGCTCGACGGCATGGGCCTTGTCGGCGGGATCGGGCCATTCGGGCGCATCGGTGTCGGTCATGGCTTCATCCTTCATGCTTGGTCGAACAGCCCCCGGAACTCTGCATCGGCGTAATAGGCGAGCTTGCCGGCGACGATCGGGCGTTGCCCGGCGAGGAACAGCAATTCGACATGCTGCGGCAGGTTGCGGACCTCATCGGGGGTCAGCAGCGGGCGGGCCGTGTGCTGCTCGCCGTAGGAAATGCCGGATTTGTCGGAATCGAGCGCCCGGCTCATGGTCTGGAACACCACGGTTTCCTGCCCGAGCAGATCGGAGACAAGGCGGGCGCTATCGTGATCGTTGACGCCGAACACCTGTAGGACGCCGGCGTTTGACAGGAAGGTGCCGGCGCGCTGCCCGTAGGTGGCGCGGAGCTGGTGAACGTCCTGCAGGATGGGCCAGAGCTGGACGCCGTAGCCGGCCATGAGGCCCATAGCGCGCTCGACGGGGGCCAGATGGCCGAGGGCGGCGAACTCATCGAGCAGATAGAGGACCGGCACGGCCGGCTTGGCGGGATCGCGGGCCATGTCGGTGAGGCTTTGCGCGACGAGCAGGCGCAGCCATCGCGAATAGGTGGCGAGGCGATCGGGCGGCAGGACGAGGAACACAGAGACGTTGCGGCGCTTGAGATCAGCAAAGCCGAAATCGGATCGGCCGAGGACCGCGACCATGCGCGGGCTGTCGAGGAAATGGGTATGGCGCTGCGCGGCCGAGAGGACGCCGGCCGCCTCGCGGTCGGATTTGCCGAGGTGGCGGTTTGCGGCGCGGGCGATCAGGCCGGAGGCGGCCATTGACGCCTGCATGTCCTTCAGGAGCGCGGCGAAGGTTTCAGGGGCGAGGGTGAGATATTCGCGCAGGGTGGCGAGGTTTCGCCTGTCGCGCGGCTCGCTGGCGGCAATATGGAGGATCAGGCCGGCAATGAGCGCCTTGGCTTCCTCGTTCCAATGCGCCTCGCCCGCCATGCCCGGTTCATCGAACACGAGGGCGTCGGCCAAGGTGCTTGCATCTTCCGCGACATCGAGGCCGGCCGGGTCGAGCCCTTCCAGCGGATTGAAGGCGGCCGAGGGCTGGCCGGTGACGCCGAAGGGGTCGAGGACATGGACCGGGCCGAACTGCTGGCGGGCGCGGCCGGCGATCTTGGCATTTTCGCCCTTGGGGTCGATGCAGATCACGGAGCGGTCGGCGGTGAGCAGGTTGGGGATGATGGTTCCCACCCCCTTGCCGGTGCGTGTCGGTGCCATCGTCAGCAGATGGGCCGGGCCGTCATAGCGCAGGAGCTTCCCGGTCTTGCCGTCGCGGCCGATCAGCAGGCCGGAATCGGCGCGGGCGAGGGCGGCGGTTTCCTTGTCGGTGGCGAAGCGGGCTGAGCCGTGGGTTTCGCCGTCCATATCCCCGAAATGGATAATCAGCGGATTGGTGAGGAAGCGGAAGGCGAGCGCCAGCAGCACCAGCAGCGTGACGAGATCGAGCAGGAGAACCGGAACCGAGCCGACGCGAAAGCCGATTTGTTCGAGAGCGAAGCGGCCGCCGAAGCCGAGGACGAACAGGACGATAACAAGGAGGAACAGAAGCCCGAGAAGCGGTTTCCAGATGCGGAAAGGTGCGGCGAGCAGAGCGACGAACGCCCATAGCGGATCACGCGCGGCCTGCCGCATCATGTTCTTGAACGCACCCCAAGCAAGTCTCGCCTGACTCATGCGGCCGTCCCCCCGGCGCTACCTGTCGTTTCCCCGGCCGGCGCGTTGCCGATCAGATCGGCAAACAGTTCCTTGTCACCGGGGCGCGTCAGGAAGTCGGGCAGCTCACGCTTGAGCCATTCGCCCAAGCGCCGGGCAAATTCTTCATCCTTGCCGTGTTCGAGGCGATGCAGGACGAGCGCGCCGAGCAGCACCTTGCGGCGCGTGTCGTTGGCGCGTTCCTGCTTGCCGAGCCGTGCCTTGAGGGCGGCGCGCTGCGCATCCAGTTGGGCTAGACGTTCTTCAATGGATTTGCGCGCCATTCCTCAAATCTCCTTTTCCGGTTGTTCGCCTAGACTATCATTCCCGGCCGTCTTTTCCAGTGTTTGCCTGTTGCGCTTGAGTTTTCGGCGGTTTTGCAGCACAATCCGGGCCTCAGTTTCATTGCATCGACCTAGCCGCAGCGCCACACCGAACAGCGAAAGAGCGAAGCAATTGAGTTGAGAAGGGCGCACTTACGAGTTGCTACGCAACTCAGCGCGCCGCCAGCTTGGAGGCTGGCGGGAGAAGTGGAAACGGTATCGGGGAGCACGGCTTGGCGATCTACCATTTCAGCATGAAGCCGGTTTC
>NZ_VTOM01000044.1 GCF_009765365.1 Antarcticirhabdus aurantiaca | reverse complement strand
GAAACCGGCTTCATGCTGAAATGGTAGATCGCCAAGCCGTGCTCCCCGATACCGTTTCCACTTCTCCCGCCAGCCTCCAAGCTGGCGGCGCGCTGAGTTGCGTAGCAACTCGTAAGTGCGCCCTTCTGACCTCAATCGCTTCGCTCTTTCGTGCCTCCGGTGTGGCGCTGCGGCAAGCTCTCTGCGATCCGATTGAGGTCGCGATTGTGACTCCGAATGCCCAAGATTTCAAGAATCAAGACAACAGCGTTTGGCGTCCCTGCCTGCATCGGTTAGGCTATCATTCAAACGGGAGCGAAAAACGATGGCAGTAGACAGCGCCGGAACACTTGCGTTGCTGATCGACGGCGACAATGCCACGCCGAAGATCATAACCGGCCTGCTGGCTGAGATCGCCAACTACGGCACCGCCAGCGTCAAACGCATATATGGCGACTGGACCAAGCCCAACCTGAACGGTTGGAAAGAATGCCTGCTGGAACACTCGATTCAGCCGGTCCAGCAATTCGCCTACACCACCGGCAAGAACGCCACTGACGGCGCAATGATTATCGACGCAATGGACCTGCTCTATACCGGCCGGTTCTCCGGCTTCTGCATCGTCTCAAGCGATAGCGACTTTGCCCGCCTGGCCGCGCGCATCCGAGAGCAAGGCGTCATCGTCTATGGGTTCGGGGAGCGCAAGACACCCCGCCCCTTCATCACCGCTTGCGACAAGTTCGTCTATTTCGACGTGCTCAACACGGCTAGCGAGCCGAAGGAAGCCGAAGCCATCGCCGTGCCGAAAACGGTGGTCGCGGCTAAACCTGCCCCGGCGAAAGCGGCGCTCGATCGCGCCGCCCTCGACATGCTGGCTAAGGCCGTGACTGCCTCGGCCGACGAAGACGGCCGCGCCAATCTCGCCCGCGTCGGCGCGCACCTGGCAAAGCAATCTCCGGACTTCGACGCCCGCAACTATGGCTTTCCCCGCCTCTCCGATCTGGTTGAGGCATCCGGCATTGTCGAGGTCGAGCGCGTTGGGGAGAATCCGAAAATCGTCATGGTTCGCCTCAAGGGTGAGCCAGCCCCTCGCCCGGCTAAGTAGGAGGAAATGGCACATGGCGCGCAAGACGATCGAACAACGGCTGGCCGAACTGGATGCGCAGCGCGCTACCCTCAAGGCCAGGCTCGGCAAACAGGAACGCGCCAGAGACACCCGCCGCAAGGTGCTGCTCGGCGCGCTCGTCCTTCACCGGCTCGAACACGGCCGCGATGAAATCTCCCGCGCCCTGCCCGACTGGCTGCGCCGCGAGCTGCCCGGCTTCCTCACCCGCGACATGGACAAGGAGCTGTTTGCCGATCTCATCAACCCGCCAGCGGCCGGGGGGACGGCCTCATGACCGATTTCCGCTTGGCCTGGACCGCCTTCAAGAACATGCTGCGCGCGGCTGGCCGCGATCCCCTGTGGGCCTTCGTCTCGATCGTCACCGGCCCGTTTCGTGCGGCCGGCTATGTCGCCAGAATGGGCGTGCTGTTCTTCCTGGTCCTGCTCGTCGTCGGCGGCGGCCTCATGGCTCTCATGCAATGGGCCGGCATCCAGCGCGGCGACGTGCTTTGGTATGTCGGCAACATCGCATTCACCGCCTTCCTCGCCCTGCTCCTGTTCCGCCTCGCCTCCCTGCCCATGATCCGGCATTTCGGGGACATGGACGCCGACACCCACGGCTCGGCCCGCTTCGCAACCGACAAGGAAGCCCGTCCCCTCACCCGCGCCGCGTCCGGCCTGCTGATCGGCCGCGACAGCAAGACCGGGAAGCTCTTGCGCTATGACGGCCCGTCGCACCTGCTGACGATGGCCCCGACGCGCACCGGCAAGGGCGTCGGCACCATCATCCCGAATCTGCTTACGGCCGACCGCTCCGTGATCTGCATCGACCCCAAGGGCGAGAATGCCAGGATCGCCGGCCGCGCCCGCGAAAAATTCGGGCCGGTCCATGTCCTCGACCCCTTCGGCGTCACCGGCAAACCCTCGGCCGCCTTCAATCCCCTCGATGCGCTCGACCCTGACGGCCTCGACGTGGCCGAGGATGCGTCCACCCTGGCCGATGCCCTGGTCTATGACGATCCCGGCACGGCCGGCGAAGCGCATTGGAACGAGGAAGCCAAGGCGCTCATTGCCGGCCTGATCCTCCACATTGCCGCCAGCGAGCCGCGCGACCGCCGCAACCTCGCCACCCTGCGCGACAACCTGACCCTGGCCCCTGAAGCCTTCGCCGCGCACCTGAAGGACATGCAGGCGTCCACGGCCGCCGGCGGCCTGATCGCCCGCGCCGCCAATCGCCACCTCGGCAAGTCCGACCGCGAGGCGGCCGGCGTGCTGTCGGCCGCGCAGCGCCATACCCATTTCCTCGACTCGCCGCGCATGGCGGCGGTCCTCGGCCGATCCGATTTCCGCTTTGCCGATCTCAAGGCCAGGACCGCGACCGTGTTCCTCGTCCTGCCGCCCGATCGGCTTTCGACCTATTCGCGATGGCTGCGCCTGCTCGTCACGCAAAGCCTGCTCGACATGGCCCGAACGCCCGGCAAGCCCGCCCTCCCCGTCCTCTACCTGCTCGATGAGTTCGCCGCCCTGGGCCACCTCGCCCCGGTCGAGCGCGCTATGGGCCTCATGGCCGGATACGGCGTCCAGCTCTGGCCGATCCTGCAAGACGTTCACCAGCTCCGCGCCACCTACGGCCAGCGCGCCGGCACGTTCCTGTCAAACGCCGGCGTCCTACAGGTGTTCGGCGTCAACGATCACGAAAGCGCCCGCCTCGTCTCCGACATGCTCGGCCAGGCCACGGTTGTTTTCGAGAGCATGGGCCGCGCCCTCGATTCCGAAAAGTCGGGAATCTCCTACGGCGAGCAGCATGTCGGCCGCCCGCTCGCAACGCCCGATGAAGTCCGCAACATGGCCCAAAACATCGAGCTGCTGTTCCTGGCCGGGCAACGCCCGATCCTCGCCGGCAAGCTCGCCTACTATGCCGATCCCGAGTTCCGGGGGCTGTATGACGCTGCCTGACGTGACAAGAAGCGGACCCGGCGCTTTGCGCCGGGACTTTGTTACGAACGGCCCTCCGGCTCTCTACGGCGCTATGGGGGAGCGCGTTCGCCTCCGGGCCGGTCGCGGCTTCCGCCGCGATCCGTTCTTGACCTGGCTGCGGCTCCAATCGGGAAGAACCTGCATCGCCACCGCCGCGACGGTAGCCCCCGGCCGGCCCGCTCTCATCATCTAGGGCCGTAGGGACGGCCTGGGGCGGGTTGCAGGTGTGCAGTCTTGCAGATGTGCACTAGGCGGCCTCGGCAATGTCGAGCCGTACCGCAAGCCCCGCCTGGGTGGCGAGATTAATCAACGTATCGAGGCTGAAATTTGTGATCCGGCCGCGCAGGAGGTCGTTTAGCCGGGGCTGCGTGATCCCGAGACGCCGCGCCGCCTCGGCCTGCGTGACGCCCCAGCTCCGCACACGCTGCTCAACGGCAATCAACAGATTGGAGCGCATGGTCATGTTCGCGGCCTCGGCCGGCGTGTCTTCCAGTGCATCCCATACATTCGCAAAGCTCTGACGTTCCATCGTCACGCCTCCACTAGATTTGCCGCAACCGGGTCGCGGCTAGGTCCAAGTCCCGTTTTGCTGTCTGCTGCGTCTTTTTTTGGAAGGCGTGCAGCACATAGACGGCATCCTCTATCTTGGTGATGTAGAGCACCCGGAAGGCCCCCGCGTCGTCACGGATGCGGATTTCCCGCACCCCCTGCCCTACACTCGTCATCGGCTTCCAGTCGCTCGGCTCAAAACCTTGCTGAACCTTGTGGAGCTGGACGCCGGCCTCTTTCCGCGCCGTCTCGGGAAACTCCCTCAACTGCTCAAGGGAATCCCCGAGAAATTCGAGCCGCTTCATATCAGCCATGCGCCCTTATATCAAAATTTGTATAATTCGGCAACCCCGCGCACAATGGATGCGCACCCCTGCAATCGTGCACAACTGCACTACCGATCACCGAATTTCCGGGCGGCCCCTTCCCTGCTGTAAAGCTCGTCAATGGCGCGCTTGATGAGCTGCGAATTGTCGAGGTCGAGCCGCGCCCGCAAAAGGGCCACCTTCTCGACGGTGTCCCGGTCGAAATAGCCGCCGATATGCTTGAGGCCCGTCCTGCCGGCCGCGCGACGTGGCTCGATCTTCGTTGTCTCGGCCGCGATCGGGGCGGATTCCTCGCTCCCTTGCTCGGGGAGCTTCATTTTCGACAGGAAATCCTGCGCGGTTGCCTTCGTCTTCGCCATGTCGTTCCTCACGCTCGCTTGTGCACGATTGCACTTATGCTTAACTGCAATTCTGCACTAACCCAATCCCAAAGAGCTTGAAGCTCGGCCGCCGCCTTCCCTTCCGGCTCCAACTCGCTCGCCGTCACGCCTTCCCGGCTTGCGTCCCGATGCACCTTGAATCGGTGGATCACGGCCGGGACCATCGGCAGCTTGACCGTCTCGAAGACCTGGCGGGCAATATCTTCCTCGGAGCGGCTGTTCGGCTGCGCCATCGTCAACACGGCGGCGGCCGGCTTGTCGCTCGCACGCGCAAGGCGCGCGGTCCTGGGAAGCTGTTCGTATGCCTCGATGTCAGGCGCGCACGGCACAAGGACCAAATCGCAATACTCGACGGCGGCCGGGGCCTCCGTGCTTCTGGCGGGCGGTGTGTCTATGACAACCAACTCGCATCCGGCTTCCTCGGCTTGGCTCAAGAGCTTCGGCAAGTCGATCTCGGTTGCGAACCTCACAACGGGGAGGGCGTCTTTGCGGCGTTCGGCCCATTGGGTGGTCGATTGTTGCGAATCCATGTCCAGCACGAGGACATTGAGGCCGGCTTTCGCGCCGGCAACGCCAAGGGCCTTAGCCAGCGTCGATTTTCCGACGCCGCCCTTTTGCATGGCGATAGCTACGGTTTTCATGTGCAATACCGCATTTTTGCAAACGCTCCTTTGTGCACAATTGCAGAACCAAACATTGCCACGCCACCCGGCTTTCGGTCAACTGGATTCTGTGCAACTGACAGATATTGCAAATGTGCACACCTGCACAAATAGGGCGCTGCCCTTGCCTCTTGCTTTCTCTCGAAAGCCCATGCGGCAGTTGCCGCAGGCGCGAGCGTTGCGGTTTTGCTGTGAGGTTTCCGCTTCCCGATCCGCCCTATAAGCGGATCGGAACCGCCGCAGGGCTGCGAAAGCAGCCCGGACAGCGGCGTCCGCTTATGTTTGCCCTCTTAGATAAAGATCAGATGGGGATTCAGTCTGCTTATCGGACTCACGTTTGTTCATCAGGTTTCGTGCCATCTTCGCAAGGTTCCGCCCGAGCGCATTGTCGCCCACGTCGAGCAAGGTCCGCTCATCGAGGGGCAGGGTATTCCTGTAGGCGTCGATTGCCTCGCTCCAAGCCTGCTGGTCCTGGCCGTGATCCGCAGGCGGGGGAGGGGCCTTGCCGAACCGCCCAAGGAACTGCCGGGCCTTTTCCGGCAGGGACAGGCGATAGGCGTTGCTGGCCTGCTGCACCTGGGGGCCGCGCCCTTCGTTGCCGGTCGGCTCGTAGCGCCGCAGCCAGTCGATGAAACCATGCGCCCGCAGGTTCTTCAGCGCCCGCACGATCGTATCCCGCGACCGGCCCAGGCGGTCCATGATCGTGCTGATTGACGGTTCTAGCCGGCCGGTGCGGAAGTCGATGAGATTGACGAACAGCCGCAGCACGTCCAGCGCCACCGATCCGAGCGGGCCGCTGCGCTCGCCCTTCTCGTGCAAGCCGGCCTCGTTGTAGATTTCGGCCGCCTTCAAGATCGCCTGCACGTCCTTGCGCGTCGTCGGCCGCCATATGCGGCCCTCCGATCGCCCCCGGATATGGCTATGCCGGCGAACTGGCGTCGGGCATCGCTCGGCCGGGGGCGGGAAGACCAGCCCTAGCGCGGTCTGCCCCGATCCCCGCAAGGCGTCCCGGCGCTCATAGGCGAGCGTGGAGAGCTGGCCCGCCTCGTCGTCGGAAAGCTGGCCGGCTCCGTGCCTGGTCCAGATTTCCCGCATGATTTCTTCAAGCGCGTTCCCGCGCGCGCAGCCGATCGCGGCCGCGATGTGCGTCCTCAACATATGCCTCTTGTCCTTCCGTTCGGAGGACATGACGGCTGTGGACGGCAGGCACGGCTTTCCCGTTCCCGCAAGAATCAATCTTGCGGAGCGGAGTGCTCTAGCGTAGATAAGGGGAGAGCTTCTTGGCCCCGTCTCTACGGTGTGTCTGACGGCCTACAAAAACGCTCGACCGCGCCAACGGTCGGGCGTTTTGCCGTTATGTCCCTTGCTTCGCTTCGATATAGAACCTCAACGCTTCCTCGATGATCGGCGCGCGCGATGACGCGCCCCGTTCTTCCTTGATCCGGTCAAGTCGCGCGACCAGCTCAACGGGAAGATCGGTGTTTACGAAGGTGCGGCCAGCCTCCCGCAACCGTTGTCGGTGCGCGGCCACGTCCCTCCGAATCCTATCAGAATCGCTTTTCATCGTTACTAGAAAGACCCGAAACCGTCCGATTCTGCAACCCCTTGCGGACGGAGCCGGGGAAGGCACTATTTCTAGGGTAGGGCAGGGGAACATGCTTGCATGTAATCATCCGCCCCCGGCCGTCCTTACGGCCCTATGGAGAGAGCGGGCCGGCCGGGCGCTGGCGCCTGCGCCTGGTGCAGCCCTTTGTTCGACGCGCCGCAGGCGTGGAGAACCCCGCAGCGGGAGCGGAGGGCGGGACGCCCTTCGTCCCGACAGGTTCAGGATTCCATAGGGGCGCAGGCTGCGTCAAAAGCGGCCCCTGGGCCGGGATCGGAGCCACGCGCAGGGGCCGCAGGCCGCGAGCATGGCGAGAACCCACCTTTTGACGCAGCCGAGCACTATGGTTGCCCTGGTGCCTCTCCTAGCGCCCTGTAGAGGGTCGCGCGATGCACACCCAGGAGCCGGGCGACTTCGGCCGGCCTGGTGTCGTCGCTGATGAGCTGGCGAGCGTGCGCGATCTGCTCGGCCGATAGGGCAGGGGGGCGACCGAAGCGAACACCCTTTGCCTTCGCGGCGGCCCGGCCGGCGCTCGTGCGCTCGTGGATCAAGCTGCGCTCGAACTCGGCAACGCCGGCGAAGAAGGTCAGCACCATGCGACCGGCCGGCGTCGTCGTGTCGGCCCACGGCTCGGCCAGGGACCGCAAGCCGGCCTCGGCCTGGCCGATCCGCTCGGCTATGTCGAGAAGATCGCGCGTAGATCGGGCGAGGCGATCGAGCCGGGTCACCGTCACCACATTGCCCGGCTGCAAATGGTCCAGCATCTTCGCCAGCTCGGGGCGACCGCGCTGCGCGCCAGATGCCTTTTCCTCGAACACGCGCTTGCAGCCGGCCGCTTTCAGCGCCACGCGCTGCTGGTCGAGGGTCTGGCCTTCGGTCGAGACGCGGGCATATCCGATAAGCAAGGGCAGGGGCTTCCTCGTGGGTGACATGCCCGGAATCTAGCGCGTGCAACCCGTCGCGAAAATCCCTATTGTGCGACTGTCGCATGTTTCGGGAATTTTGCGAACTTGTCAGGCGGAGGCTTTCATCAGCCATGCGTCATGGTTCTTTAGGAAAGCCTTTGAGGCGATCCGCGTAGTCATCGGTGATGGCCTCGCCCACGCTCGGGCGCTGGGCCAGTGCCTTCCGCCATGTCGTGACGCGGTGCAACGCGTCGAATACGCCGGTGGGCGCGATGGTGTCGAACACATCAAAATAGCGGAAGATCGGCGCGAAAACCGCATCGACCAGGCTGAACGCCTCGCCGGCGAAGAACGGACCGTCTCCAGTACGGCTTCGACGCGGCCAAACCTGTCTATCAGCGCCCGGCGTGGCCTCGTAGGTGGTGGCATACTTGGCTGTCTCGAATCCCAATAGGTCCGACAGGATGGAGGAACCGAACTCGATCCAGCCACGATGCCGGGCGTGCGCCAGCGGGTCACCATCCGATATGAACGCCACGCAGACCTCTATCGCGCCTTCCTCGCCCTCGCAGTGGCGATCATATGCTTCAACGCCAAGAATAAGTTTTGTTAGGTGCTCTAAGTAGGCTGCTTCCTTTTCCAGGAGGCCCGGCCCCGCCTGTTCGTCGTTCAGCGGTCGTTCCTGCAGATGGGATGAGGATCTGCTCCAGCAAAGCGGTCATGAACGCGGCGGCCACCGCGCCGACGAGCGTGAGAACGATGCGCAGGACGGTAGCGTCCACCGGCTCTTGCGTGGACAGTCCGCCCGCGACCAGCGAGATCATTGCCGAGAAGGCGAACTGGTAGACCATTGGCGGATAGTAGCCGTCAATCATGCGGCTGGCGATGAATAGCCCGCCTAGAAACACTAGGATGAGCAACACCGGAAAATGCGCGATCGGTGTGAAGACCGCAAGAATAAGGAGCGCCATGACGCCGCCGATCAGCGTCGCTAGCGTCCGTTCCCAAGCCTCGGCGTAAAGCTGCTTGGTGGTCGGGAAAACCAGCACGAACACCGCAGCCACCGCGATCATCATATTGCTGGAGTCCAGAATCGAGAACAGCCAGAAGGACAGAATGAGGAGCACGCTACCGCGGATCAGTGCCCGTAGGCCATGATGGCCTTCCTTGGCCGGCTCATATATCTCGACCATCAACTCTTTGGCGCGCGGCGGAAAGATCATATAGAGGATCGGGATGGCGAACAAAGCGCAAAGGCTCGCCTCGATAAAGCCATCGCGCATGAAGACCATCGCTTGGGCCGAGTCCATCCGCATGACCGACATCAGTACCGCGACGATCGCGATCAACATGCCGATCGGATTGCCCGTTTTCAAAATGACGTAATACGACAGCACACAGAGCGCCCATACGATCATCACCAGCACGATAGGCATGGGCCGCGCCAGATCCACAATGAAGGACAGGGTCGCAACCATCACGATCATGGCCACCGGCGCGCCAATTCCCTTCTTTGCGTCAAAGGCTTTCCGCATGCCCGCCATTAACCCGACGATCAGTGCGGGCGGCAACATCGCTAGCGGCGACTGGAGACCGATCGCAAGCAGGAACCCGACGACCGCGCCGCACGACAAGCGTATGGCAAACAACGGGTCGTCCTCGACGCGGGGGCGGGGGGCGACATACATGGCGGATCAGTAGAGGTAGGAGAGATAGGATTGCGCCCGGTGGAGGCCGGCGGCGATCCAGGCGATAGGATTGCTCGTCCCTCCAGAATAGACCACCACGCTGACTTTGGCGCCAGCCCGGGCCTGACGCGGCCAGGCCTCCATGCCGCCATCAAGCTCGATGCGCACCGGCATGCGTCGGGCGGGCTCGAACCAGCGGTTCTCTGGTAGGTTTTGCATCAGGCCACCCGCCGTGGTGCGGCCGGGGTCAATGCCCCAGGCGACGCTGTGCACCCGGCCCGTATAAATCCGGCCCGGCATCACGTCGAAGAGGATGCCAACCTCGTCGCCGGGCGCGACCAGTCCGAGCTGGTTTTCCCGAAGATCGGCGGTGATCCAGCCGCCTCTGGAATCGATGAAGGTCATGCCCGGGGTGCCGGCCGCCGCATATTGCCCGATCGCCAACTGGAGATTGGTGACGACGCCGAGCGTGGGGGCGGTCACGGTGGAATAGAGAAGGTTTAGCTGAGCCTCTTCCAGTTGAAGTTGGGCCGCCAGGATGTTCGGGGCAGGTTCGCCATTGTCGCCGCCCAGTTGCGCGACAGCGCTGCGCAGGTCCGATTCGGCGGCTTCAAGCTGTGCCTCGGCGGTCAGCAATTCTGCTTCAGCCGTGTCGACCTGGGCCTGCGATACGATCCCGCGCTCGGCCAGCGAATTGGTCCGGCTGGCCGAGGCCCGCACGTTCTCGAGATTGGCCCGTGACTGCGAGACCCGCGCTTGCGCGGAGGCAACGCCGGCGGCCGAAACGTCCGTCGCCTGCATCGCCTGGGCGAGATTGGCCTCGGCCTGCCGCACGGCGAGTTCGAAGGCTCGCCGATCGAGCTGGAAAAGCGGATCGCCCGCATTGACGATCGTGTTGTCCTCGACGAAGACCTCGGTCACCTGGCCGGCGACCCGCGGCGCGATCTGCGCCACATAGGCGGAGGCCGACGCGCGTCCGGTATAGGGTGCGGTGCGGTCGGTCACCGCATACCATGCAACGATGACGATCAGCAGAAGCAGGAAGACGGCCCCGATCTTCTTTGCGGGATTAGCGGGATTGGCCGCGACCGGCTCCTTGAGCGCAGCCTTCTCGGCAGCAGGCTCGTACTGCGTCAGAGGATCTTCGGCGGCAGGCTTTGTCAGGAGCTGGTTCTCGCCGGAAACCTGAAGATCCTCCGGCGCGGCGTCGCCTCGCTCAGGATGCGCGTTGTTCTTCATGTCAGTTGCCATTCCGTCAAACCTCCTTAACCGAACTCTAGCAAGGAAGCCCGTTCGATCCTACCATTGCGCCATCTAGTATCTTGATGGTAGAGCCATATGGATGAAGCATATCGATAAATCAAGTGATGAACGCGCTGTCCTTGTTCACGCCCTGCGGCGCAACATGCGGATGCTGGTCAGAAGCTTCACGAAAGCCGACGCTCTGTTGGCAAAAACCATAGGCATACACGCTACGGATCTGGCCTCCATCGATCTCTTGAGATCGTCGGAGGAGCCGGTGACACCGAAACAGCTTGCAAACTATCTCGGCATCTCCACCGGCTCGGCGACGGCCGCGATCGATCGGCTGGAAAGGGCGGGGTTTGTCGAGCGCGTTCACAACCGGCGGGATCGTCGCGGCATTTTCATCCAGCCGGTGCCAGGCCGCATCGAGGAGATCGCCAAGGCGCACGATAGCATCAACGTTCACTTCGATGCGCTGGCCGGGCGATTTTCGGATGACGAACTGCGCGTCGTCAACAAATTCCTGTCCTCGATCTGAACCAGCCACCACCGAGTGAGTGCCATCCATGTCGCGACTTGTCTTCACCATCGGCGCTGTCATTCTCGGCATCTGCCTCGTCCAGTTGGCAAATGGCTTTCTCGGCACGCTCGTGTCGATGGAAACCTCCGCCGCCGGCTTTTCGCCGGCCGTGATGGGCATCGTCCTGGCAAGCTATTTCGGCGGCTACACGATCGGCGCGGTCAGCGTCGGCAGACTTCTGATGCGGGTCGGACATATCCGCATGTTCGCCGCGCTCGCCGGGCTTGTCGCGGCTTCGGTGATCGTGCAGCCCATCCTGACCTCGGCGCCGGCCTGGATATTCATTCGTCTGGCGACCGGATTTGGATGCGCCGGGCTCTTCATAACCGCCGAGAGCTGGCTCAACGCCTCCTCCACGGCAAAGAACCGCGGCGCGGTGTTCGCGCTCTACATGGTAGCCACCAATGCTTGCTTCGGCGGCGGCCAGTTCCTGCTCAACCTTCCTGCCCCGATGGGCTTCGAACTGTTTGCACTCGCCGCCGCTCTGTTCTGTCTGGCCTTGATCCCGGTGAGCCTAACGCATGCCTCACCGCCTTTTCTGCCTCCCGCCCCCAGCTTCGGCCTTCGCGAATTGCGCCGGCTCGCGCCGGTGTCGATCGCTGGATGCGCCGCAAGCGGATTGGCGAGCAGCGCCTTTTACGCTCTCGTTCCCGCTTATGGTCAGGCCCAGGGCGTCGAGGCAAGCTGGATTTCCGCCTATATCGCGACCGCGATCTTCGGCGGCCTCGCCTTCCAGGTTCCGGTGGGAAAGCTGTCCGACCGCTTTGACCGTCGCGTCGTGGTAGCGTGCGTCGCTGCCGGTTTGTCGGTCACGGCGCTCGTCCTTGCGCTCTTGCCGCAGACGATGGCGATCCTTGTCGCCACCTTCGTGCTCGGCGGCTTCCTGTCGACGATCTATCCTGTCGCGGTGGCCCACGCGAACGACCGGGTTGATCCGCAGCACGCGGTGAGCGTGAGCGGCTTGCTCATACTGGTCAACGGCATCGCTTCGTTCGTCAGCCCGATGATAGGGACCGGAATCATGGGCCGCGCGGGCTTCACCGGCGTCTTCGTCTACATGGCCATCGTCGGGGGGCTGTTCGCGCTCTTTGCGCTGTGGCGGGCGCGAACCGTCGAACAGCCCGAACACAAGGAACGCCCGTTTGTCTTCCTCAGCGAACGCATGGGACATCAAAGCGCCCATGTCGCGGACGACGCCGAGACGGTCGACATGCAGGAGGCGTCCTTCGCAAACGATGCAGGCGTGGCGGCGCCGGAGCGGGAGACATCGTCATGATTTATGGGCTCGCAACGAAAGACGGTCCCGGCAGAATACGGACGCAAGCAAGACCAAAGGGAGGACCGGCATTGGACAGTTCACATGCATCGTTGCGACACGGCGTTCATGCCGGTCAAGCGGGAGGGCGCGCCCTCACGCCGACTATCCTCGTCGCGCTCGTTCTGCTGTGCGGTTGCGCCACGCGGCCGGGACCCGAGGTGCTCGCGACGGTGCCGCCGGCGCCGGAAGCAGCGCAGGTCAGGCTCTATGCCGCAACGACACGCGAGCGCGCGCCCGAGGGTGAGGCCGATTATACGGCGGAACGCGCGCGAGCCCTCAACCTCGCCGCCTTCACCATCTCGATTCCGCCAGGCCACCAACCCGCGAGCATCGAATGGCCTCAAGGAATGCCGGACGCCGGATCCAGCTTCGCCGTCGTCGGGCAGTCGCAATTGACGCGTGCGGAGTTTATTCAAGAGATCGGGGCTCCCGGGACATCGGGCGGCCGCCGCAACGTCGGAATCTTCGTCCACGGCTACAATCACAGCTTTCCGGAAGCCCTGTTCCGACTGGCGCAGATCGCGGCCGATTCGCAGACGACCGAGCCCCAGATAGCTTTCTCCTGGCCTTCGCAGGCGTCCGTCGGCGGCTATGTCGCCGACAAGGATTCCGTGACCTATTCACGCGACTATTTGGCTGAACTGATCACGGATCTGGCCGCGCAGCCGAACGTGGGCGAAATCAATATCATCGCGCACAGCATGGGCGGCTGGCTGGTGATGGAAACCGTCCGGCAGTTGCGTCTTCAAGGGCGAGACGCGGCGATCGATCGTCTGAATGTGGTCCTCGCCGCGCCCGACATCGACGCCGACGTCTTCTATCAGCAATTGCAGGTCATCGGTTCGCTCCGCACCCCCCTGACGGTGCTCGTCTCGCCGGACGACCGGGCGCTGCGCGTCTCACAAAGGCTGTCAGCCTCGCGCCAGCGCCTTGGCGCACTCGATGTTCAGGATCCGCGCGTGCAAGAGGTAGCCGCGGAAACGAACGTGCAGATAATCGATATATCGCAGGCCGGCGCATCCGACGGCTTCCGCCACGATCGTTACGTTTCGCTCGCGACCATAATGCCGACGGGCAACCAAGACGAAGGGACCGGCGACATCCGCCAGGCCGGGGCGTTCATCTTCAACGCCGTGGGCGCGACCTTGTCGACGCCGTTCGAGAGCGCAGGACGCGTGTTAGCCGGAGAGTAGGAAGGCATCCTGTCAAGGGAATCTGATGACGCTCAGGTACCGCAAGATCGCCGTCCGCTTAGAGAAGAATCGCAATGGGCAACACGGCGCATGGCTCCTGTTCCTGTCACCATACTCTCCCGATCGCAACCCGAAAGAGATGCGGATAATCGAGGTCGGGCGAGCCATGCAGGCGCGAATGTGGAGCGTCTATGCGGGGGCGCTGCAACATCATCTTGGCGACAAGCTGGACGATGCGCAGGCCGCCCAACTGGCCGAGCTGTTGGCGGCATTGTCGCGCAATTCCTAAGTTTTGCGACAAAATCGCCGGCGCTGATTTTGCAGGGAAAAATCTGTCGCAAAAGTCAGGTGCGAAAGTCGATGTTTCGCGACAGACTTTCGCGACACGTCGCAGCCCGGATTCCGGGCCG
>NZ_VTOM01000043.1 GCF_009765365.1 Antarcticirhabdus aurantiaca | reverse complement strand
GAAGGGTAAGCTATATCGCGCGCTCGGAAGGTGTAGTGCCGCGGCTTGAGCTTTCGCCACCCTCATCCATGCCGTGGGACAAGGCAAAAGCAACAAGGAGGCCGATGACGACAAGGAAGCCGGTGCCGCCTCGCTCACCCTCGACGGCTTCCGGGATCATCGTGTCGGCTACCATCGTCAGGAGGGCACCCGCGGCCACGGCGTTGACCATGGCGAGGATCGCAGGCGGCGCATCACCGAGGAGTGCGGCGCCGAGAAGAGCCGCCAAACCTGACGCTACTGCGATGCCGCCCCACAGGCCAAAGATGTAGGTCTTGCTGCGTCCCGACTTTAACATGCCGGCCGCGCTCGATAGGCCTTCGGGCAGGTTGGACAGGAAGATCGCGGCGAACATCGGGACGCTGACGCCGCCGCCACCAAGCAGCCCGACGCCCAGCACAATCGACTCGGGGATGCCATCGAGAAGTGAGCCGATGGCGATGGCGAGGCCGCCACCCTCGCTCGTGTTCCGCTGCTGGCCGCCCGAGCGCTTGCGATAGTGCCCGCCACTGCGCGACACCAGCCAGTTCGCGACGGTATAGGCGACTGAGCCCGCGATGGCGCCGAGAACGATCGGCTGGATGCCGGCGCTCTGGAAGCCTTCCATGATGAGGTCGTAGGCGATGGCGGATATCAGCACGCCGCAGCCAAAGGCCATGATGCCGGTGATGACGCGCACGGGCAGGTTCACCAGCGAGGCAAGTGCCGCTCCGATTACGAGCGAGGATGCGCCTGCCAAGCCCCAAAGACCCGCCTCCAGCCAGATCGGCATCGGCCACTCTCTCTTTTCTCACGCGTGGAAATTGTCACGCGAGAGCGGGAAGAGGCGAGGTGATGGGACGTTCCGTCGTTGATGTTGCCGAATTCGGAAGCCGGCTGTCGCCCCTGTATTCTCGGCGATGAAGGTCACGACAACCATCGGATGAGGACAGTCTGAGGCTGTTAGCCATCAACTCGTTCTGCCCTGCTTTACCCTGCGATCAGATCGTCGACTGGAGGCTGTAGCGCGAAGCCCGCGCTTAACCTCTTGGGCATGGCACGGGCCCTATGGGGCTCGCAGAACATTGGCTTCCAGAGGTCGGACGTGTCTGTTGAAGAAGTCCTCGTCCGCTTGGTCAACGATCTCGGCGCCTTCGCGCTCATCGCGCTGGGCTACCGCGCCGTCTTCAAGCACTTTGCCGCCGCCTGGGCACGGAGCGTCGTCCTCGGCATCATGTTCGGGATGGGCGCACTTTGGGCTATCCTGAACTCGGCCGAGGTGCGGCCCGGCGTCTTCGTCGATGCGCGGTGCGTGATGATAGCGCTGGCAGGTCCATTCGGCGGTCCCGTCAGTACCGTCCTGGCGGCCGCTCTAGCCAGCCTCTACCGCCTCTGGCTCGGAGGCGCGGGTGCCTACACCGGTACGGCGAATATCATCGTAACCGCCATCATCGGCATCGTGTCCGCACACGCGCTTGGCATCGAGCGGAACGTGCTTTCTCGTCGGCATCTCGCATGGCTTGGCTTGGCGAGCAGTGCCGGCTTCCTGACCATCTTCGCCCTGCCTTCCGAGATCGCTTGGCCGATCTTCAAGGCGACCTTCATTCCAGTCCTCATTGCGAATGCACTAGGCGTCCTTCTTCTGGGACAGTTCCTGGGCCGCGAGCGCCGTAGCCTCGACAGGCAGCACGAATTGGAAGTCGAGGCCTTCGTGGATCCGCTCACGAAGCTGCCCAACCGGCGCATGCTGGAACGCGTCGTGGCGCCGATGATCCAGCGGACGCAGGATGGCCACGGAGCTCTGTCGGTCCTCGTCATCGACATCGACCATTTCAAGCAGGTCAACGACCGCTATGGTCATGATGCCGGCGACGTCGTTCTTCAGCAGGTAGCTCAGATCGTCCGCCGGAATATCCGCAGCCAGGACGCGGTGGCACGCTTCGGCGGAGAGGAACTGATTGTCGCCATGCCGAGCACGGAGGCCGCCGCCGCATCTGCTATGGCCGACCGGATCCGGGAGATCATCGCGCGCGAGACCGGCCGGAACCTAGGCGTGACCGTCAGCATCGGCGTCGCCGCCGACAGAGGCAAGCAAGCGACGTTCAAGAGGCTCTTCAAGGCGGCTGACGAAGCACTGTATTTCGCCAAGCAGAACGGCCGCAATCAAATCGCCCTTGCGGCCGGCTGAGGCCTGACTGCAGGAGACGGAACTAACCTTGGTGCCAAGATATGGACGTAGACCGTGATACCTATCGCCGTCACGGGACCGCTTAGATCCAAGAACTCCAGCTCTGGATCGTCAGCGCTCATCGCCATCCAGCTGGTCCGATCCTTTCCCCCCACTATGCAGGACCGCTTGATCATCGGCGCATGCCCGTAGCGTTCCCGATCGCGAGCGTGATCCCTGCGGCAGCCAGGCCGATCGCAAGGCCGGCAGCGAGGTCGCCGGGGTAGTGCTTGCCGCGAGGCACCTGGATGACAGACGCGGCGATCGCCAGGGCCGAAGCGGGGATTGCCGCGCCGGGATGGCGCATCGCTACGATGCCTGCCACCGCTACGGCTCCTGCAGTGTGCCCTGATGGAAAGGATTGATCATCTCTGTCCCGGCTCTCGCCAAGTCCCATCTCGTAACGCCCGTCCTCGATTGCGGCGCTTGGTCTGGTGCGGTTGACCCTGCTTTTGACCATGCTCTTGAAGAACGTCGCGAAGCCATGGGCCAGCAGCATCAGGATACCGGTGCTCATCAGCCGACGATCGCCGCGCATTAGGCCGGCTGCTGCGGTCAGGCCGCAGACGGTGGCGAGCTGCGGCTGATCAGCTATCTCGCTGGCCCAGCCTAGAGCGCGGATCACAGGGTGATGCCGTCGCCGCGCTGCTCTTTCGGCAACCTGACGATCCAGGTCCTCGATGTTCTTGGCAGCAGCTTGATCGAGCGACATCACGACTTCCTCAGCCTCACTCTCGGTCCCTCACGGTTCTCGGCGATGAAGGTCGCCGGCCGACTCCGCGGTTTGTTTATGCACGCCCGATCCGGTGAAGACGACGCATAAAAGAGCAGCTGCGGTTAGGATAGCGATCATCGCCCAAGCCTCATTAATCGCTTGTGTCAGGGCTGCCTTTTCCACCATCGGGCGCAGCATCTCGATCGCACGGGGTGTCGGTGGCACGCCGCGCTGCATCTCGAACAGAAAGGCCGGGATCCCAACGAACTCGGCCGCGTCGCTGTCCCCGGCGATCAGCCGATCCCTCAGCGAGGCCCCGATCACGGGCGCCCGCCCGAAGATGACGGTGTCTACAAGGGCGATGCCGATCGCACCGCCGAGATTGCGCATCAAGTTAAACAACCCGCTGGCATCGGGGACGCGAGCCGGCTCTAAGTGTCCAAGCGCCAAGCGTGTCGGCGGAAGAAGGCAGAACATCACGGCGAGCCCGCGAACGATTTGCGGCACCAGCATTCCATCGAAATCCGTGCGTGGCGTCTGCAGCGCGCTGAGGCCGAGGCCAAGCGCGAACACGGCGAAGCCCGCGGCGGTGAGAAGGCGAGCGTTCGCACGCTGCTCAAGGGCTACCGCAACTGGCGCCATGAGGAGTTGCGCCAGTCCGGTAACGAGCATGATCCGGCCGATTTCAAGGGCGTCGTGGCCTCGCACGAAGGCGAGGAACACCGGCATCAGGTAGACAGAGCCGAACAGCCCGATGCCGAGAACGAAGCTGAGAAGGCAGCCGGCCGCAAAACGTCGGTCGGCCAAGCAGCTCAGGTCCACCAGGGGCGCGGATCGTTGCAGCGTGCGGCCGACGAACGCGGCGCCGCTCGACGTGGCGAGAACAAGGAGAGACATGGGAAGCGCGCTCGCCCAGCCGCGCTGCGGCGCTTCCTTCAAGCCGATTTCCAGCGTGCACAACGCAGTAGCGAGGAGGATCAGGGAGACCACATCGATGCTGCGAACCGCGCGGTGGTCGATGGCTTGGTGGGGAAGGAAGGCGGCTCCGGCGAACGCGGCGAGAAAACCGGGTAGGACGTTGATCAGAAACAGCCAGTGCCACGAGGCGCTGGCTGTAATCCACCCACCGATGATGGGTCCAACTGTCGGCGCTAGCACCGCGAGAACTCCGGCAAGTGTCGTTGCGAGCCCCTGACGTGAAACTGGAAACAAGACGAACACGGCCGTGAATACGGCGGGGATCAAAGTGCCCCCAGAAAGCCCCTGAAGGACGCGCCACGCCACCAACTCGGAAAAGCTCCCGCTGGCAGCGCAGCCAACCGAGGCCGCGGTGAAGATCGCCACCGACCAGACGAATAGCCGTCGCATTCCCAGTGTTCGAGTAAGCCAGCCTGTGAGTGGGATCGCGATGATCTCGGCAATTAGGTAAGCGGTTTGAATCCAACTCATCCGGTCGGGACTGATCGCCAGGGATCGCTGAATCGTGGGCAGGGAGGTCGCCACGATTTGAACGTCCAGGACGGCCATGAACATGCCAACGCACATGGCTGCAAAGCCAGTCCAAGTCGCCATCGCTGATAGCGGCGAGGGTAGCGTCGGCAGTTCTCGATCAGGCACGCCTGGGGTGTACGCTTCGTTCGAGGGCGGCTTGCTCGGCGCGAATGCGGATCGTGAGAACAAGGGCGTTCAGCACGGAGAAGGCGAGCGCGTACCAAGGAAAGCCGAACACCAGAGGTAGAACGGCGATTTCACCGACGACGACGCAGTAGTTGGGGTGAGAAAGGAAGCGATAAGGCCCGCGTCGAACGAGAGGCGCGCCCGGCAGCACGATGATGCGCGTCGTCCAGCGCCGACCCAGCACTGCAAGAACCCAGACCCGTGCGACTTGAAGCGCCAAGAAGGCGGCAAGCCAAGCCGCCTGGAGAGGCGCATCCCAGCCGAGCCACCATAGGCCCGCGAGCCAGGCTGCATGCAGGAGTACGATGAGAGGATAATGCCCGGGGGCGAACTCGACTGCCCCTTGCGACAGGAGAGCCGCGGTGTTGCGGCGAGCCAGCCACAGCTCTGCCAAGCGCTCAATGGTGACAAAGGAGAGAAGGAGGATCGCCGCGGTCATCAGGATCTCGTCAGCGAAACGCAGCTGGCCGTGAAGCCCGGCCCCATTGCCGTTAGAAGCGTGCGCTCTGGTAGTCCCCTTCCCGTGGAAGCAAGCCGCTCCAGAACGAAGAGGGCGGTTGGCGCGGACATGTTGCCGTACTCGGCAAGAACCTCCCGTTCATCATCAAGCGAGTGCGCGGGAAGCGATAAGGCGGACTCCAGCGCCTCGATCACCTTCGTGCCGCCGGGATGGCAGGCGAAGCGGTCGACGCCGCTCCGAGACAGGCCGCCCCGCGCGAGGACTGCATCTACAGCAGAAGCGATGTTCTCCTGCGCGAAAGGGGGGATCGCCCGGTCGAAGATCACGCCGAGGCCCTGAGGATCCACGTCCCAGCCCATGATTGACAGCGTGTCAGGCCAAGTGTGCTGACCGCTCATCTCGACGGCAGCTATGCCCTCGTCGCCCGTGCGAAGAAGGCAGGCTGCCGCGCCGTCGCCGAATAGGGCTGTCGCAACGACATTTGCCTTGGTGAGCTTATCCAGGCGAAAGGCGAGGGTGCAGAGTTCGACAGCCACGAGAAGGACGAGGCATCCTGGTCGCCCCGCCGCGAGCCGCGAGGCTATGGAGAGGCCGGACACGCCACCTGCGCAGCCGAGGCCAAAGACGGGAACGCGCTCGATATCCGGCCGGAAGCCGATCCGACTGCTTACTCGCGCCTCAATGCTGGGAGTGGCAATGCCAGTCGACGAGACGGTGACTACCGCGTCGATATCGGCGGCCGCGACACCTGCCTCATCCAGCGCCTTTTGCGTAGCCGCAACGAAGAGGTCGCAGGCCGCCTCGAGATACGCGTCGGTGCGTTCCGGCCATTCGATTGCACGTGGATACCAATCGACTGGGCGAACAGCGTGGCGCTTTCGAATGCCGGAACTCTCGAAGACCTTCACCAGCCTTTCGAAATCGCTGAAGCGGTGGGCAAAACTGCGATGCGCGAGATCAGCCGCCTCGCGCTGAGTGATGACGAAGGGAGGGACTGCGGTCGCGACAGATAGGAGTTGCACGGGCGCATAATGAAGCATCGGGTCATCCTGATACTCGAACTGATCAATGACCCGATGCGCGCGCGCAGAGAGCCGCCGCCACCAGAGGAATGGCCTGCCCTCAACGCCGATGCTGCTGATATTTATCCAACTTAATTCGAGGTGCGACGCCTCGCCACTCGTGTCCGGCTATGGATAGCCGGCAGCCACATCTTCAATGGTCCGCTTGATCTGCTCCCAATCATGCAAGTCTCCTGCATAATTGGGACGCGCAGAAAGAGTGTCGATCGGTTTTCCGTCACGGGCCGCTCAGATCCGAAAACTCCAACTCGGGATCGTCAGCGCTCATCCCCTTCTCTCCTACCCATAGCCTGGTCTTTCCGCGGCCTCACTCCGGGTCCTTCACCATTCTCGGCGATGAAGATGAGGCTACCCACCGGAACGGCACCTCATTCCAGATCGACATGCGTCGGCGAGAAGGTGGCCGCCTCCTTTGCTCCAGTCACCGCGCCTGCCATCATCCGGCTTCGACCAACAGCCGCTTTGAGCCAGCATTGCTTCTTTTGAGGTACGAAGGTGAAGGCGGCACAGGCCGCTTCGTTCACGCAGGCCAAGCGGCAGTCGAACTCGGTGTAGACGTCTGCCTGCGGCCGGCGTGAGAGGTCGTGGCCAGGAATGTCCACGTTCCTATAGATGCCGGTGTTCGGATCGATCGTCCCGAAGGAGTAGGTGATCGCGTCGGGCTCCATGCGGCTGATGAGCCGGCCAGAGATGGCCGCTGAGTTCCCATCCAATTGGCCCTGGCTGCTCTTCAGGAAGCAGTTCGGCCCGCGGCCGATTGGCGTCATCGTGTTGAACGTGAAAGCCTTGCAGCTCGTGTCGGAGACGCACTGCAGCGCGCAGGCGGGCGCGTCGGCGACGGAGGTCATGCCGATGTCGCGCCCGACGAAATCCAGGCCGCGGTAGAGGGCCATGCGGTCAGGTCGCGCGGGATCGCCGTCGTTGGCAGACGACGCGGGCGGCGAAAGCGATGCCGAAACGTTCGGCGGCTCTACCGCGCCAGGGCCAGCGGTTCCACCGCCCGGCGCGACAGGCGCGCTGGGGGCTGCCGTTCCAGGCGCCCAGGAGGATGCTGTGGCCTCTTCGTTGTCGCCCGTCGTGACCCGATACTGCCGCATCTCGGCAGCCGTGAGGTAGCGCATGTCGCCGCTGTCGATCGTCAGGCTGAGCTGCAAGAGGCCGGGATCGACACCCATCTCCGCCATGTAGCCCATGAGGTCGGCGGTTCCGGCCTGGATGGCCGAGACCGCGTCGGCGGTGCTCATTCCCGTCGTTGGAGCGAAGGACGATTGGTGGACGCCGATGGCGCCGGTCTGCGCGAAGCGGTTCACCCCGCCGAGAAAGGCGAGAGCACAGGCGGAGGCGCAGTCGGCTTGCCGGATCTGCAAGGTGGACAGGCCGAGGGCACGGATCATCCGCCCGAACCGCTTGGCTGCATCGACGTTGCCACCCGGCGAATGGAAGGTGACGAGGGACGCGCCTGTTTCACGGGCTTTCGCGACCAAGCTCGTCGCGTCATCCTCGAAGACGAACTCGCCCTGTACCACGAGTACTGGAGGGCCGTCGCTCATCGGCATCGTCTCGATCGTCACGGCCTGCGCCGGCAGGCACATGAGCATCATGGCGGCTACGATGAGACGGCGTGACCACGACGGCATGGAAGAGGCTCCCGACGGCGACGATGCCGCGCAACGCCCATAGTTGCCGGAACCGGTGGTCCTGCCAACCAGCCTGCGCGCCGCAGGGTGAATTTTTGCACAGCGCCCGAGGCCGGCTGCCCGTTCTCGCCGTGGAGGTCCGGCGCTAGCTGCTGCTGACGCAGTCGCCGAAATCGTCGAGCGCCTGCTTGCTACCAAGGCCACGCAACGTCGCGAGCGCGGTGCCGTTCGGGTTGGTGACCTTCATGCTGGAGGCCGACGCGATCGCTCCCAAGAGCGTCAGGTAGGTCTGGTTTTCGGTGAAGTCGTGGACGTAGGCATCCGAATAGCGTTGACCCGCCAACTCGGCGTTGAAGGCTTCGCCCTTGATGGTGAAATCGATCGCAAAGGTCGACCGCCCCTCCATCAGGCTCCAGGAAGAATTGTGAACTTCTAGGAACGTGTCGTTGTCGTCCTTGTAGCGCACGATCCGGAATACCGTGCCGCCAGAATGGGACTCCAACGCGCAGAAGAGCCGTGCGCTGCTCTGGTTGCGATAGAGCACGGCGGACCAGTCGCCGCTGTCCTTCTGCGCGACCACGTCGAAGGATGCAGCCGAGGCATGTGATGTCGTCACGCCGGCCAAGGCGGTCAGTAAGATGGTTAGGGCGAGGCGGGCGACAGACATGGTTCCTCCTGTTTGGAGAAATCTGCCATCAGCGCCCGCTGCAAGGAAAGGCTTCGCTCAGCGCATCATGAACGATCGAGCCGGCCGGCTGCGTCAGAACCTGGGCATGTTCCCGCATGTAGGAAACCGCTACCTCCTTCAGGCGATCAGCGGTCACCTCCGAGCCGGCGCAGTAGGCATCTCGATTGGCATCGAAGACGCCCGTGATGAAGCCGGAGCACACCCCATCCGACAGGGAGCCGCTCTCCTCCTGGCAGCGATCGTACAGGAACTGCCCGTTTTCAAACATGGCCGCAGCTGGTGAGGCGCTCAGAAGAGCGAGGCAGAACCAAGCGAGGGCGAAGGAGCGGTCACGCTGCACGGCTCGTCGTTCCCAGCAGTTGCTGCCTCTAGAAGTGAGGCACCAAAGCGTGAGTTGCACGGCGGATGCAGGCGCGCCGAACGAACGGCATATGCCGAGCGAAGCCTAGTCACCCGCGATAGGCGACGAAGACCGCTCCCAGAGCGATGAGGACGACGCCGATCCAGTTCGTCACCGATAGGCGCTCGCTGAGGAAGAGGGTGCCGAACACCGCGACCAGAACCGCACTGAGCTTGTCGATCGGCGCGATGGTTCGCCAAAGAAGCGAAGCCCATCATCCCTTTGAAAAGGCAAGGGCCAACTCGCAACCACTTAACCAGCTGAGGTTAATCCGATGGCTGACTAGATAAGCGAGGAACGAGCGAAGAGCCACAACATTGGGCTGCAATCCCTTAACCGATTGGAGCTTTTCATTATGGCATATCGCTCGAAGACGCTTCCTGCCGGCCTCGTTGCAGGTTTGGCCTCCATCTCGATCCTCGGCTTCGTGCCGGCCTTTGCGCAAGATGCGGAAGCACCCGCGACGCAGTCGCCCGAGGCTAGCCAGATGGCTCAGCCGACCGCTGAGATGACGAGCGTCCTCGACAAGCTGACCGAACTCGGCGCCAAGCCGATCGGCACCTTGAGCGTCGCCGAAACTCGCGCTCAGCCAACGCCGGCCGACGCCGTCATGGCGGTCATGAAGGACAAGAACATCAAGCCCGAAGCCGCGCTCGATGCAGTCAAGACGCGCGACATCACCATTCCGGGCCCTGCCGGCGCAATCCCCGCCCGCGTATACACGCCGGAGGGCGAAGGGCCGTTTCCGCTGATCGTCTACTATCACGGTGGCGGCTGGGTGATCGCCGATATCGACACCTACGACGCTTCGGCCCGGGCGCTCGCCGCCGAGACTGGTGCCGTAGTCCTGTCCTCGCATTATCGCCAAGCCCCCGAGAACAAGTTCTCGGCCGCACACGAGGACGCCTATGCCGCTTATGAATGGGCAGTGGAGAATTCGGGCGAATTGAACGCCGACGCGACGCGCCTCGCGGTCGCCGGTGAGAGCGCCGGCGCCAACCTCGCCGCCAACGTTGCGATCCGCGCCCGCGACAACAAGGCGACCCAACCGGACGCCCAGCTTCTCGTCTATCCCATAGCCGGCAACGACATGGAAACGGCCTCCTACAAGGAGAATGCCGAGGCAATGCCGCTCTCAAAGCAGGCCATGATGTGGTTCGTCGAGCAGGTCTTCGACACGAAGGACCAGACTTCCGATCCGCAGGTGAACCTCGTCGGCCGCGACGACCTTGAGGGCCTGCCACCCGCAACCGTTATCAACGCGCAGATCGATCCGCTGCGTTCGGAAGGCGAAGCCTATGCCGAGCATCTGCGCGAGGCGGGCGTTGACGTTGAGCAGCGCACCTTCGAGGGCGTCGCGCACGAGTTCTTCGGCATGGGCGCCGTTGTGCCAGAAGCCAAAGAAGCCGTGACGCTGGCGAGCGATCGGCTGAAGAGCGCCTTCGAGGCTGCCGGCACCTCCAGCGAGACCACCAGCGCCACCGGCGGCGCACCTGCGGCCCGGCCCGCAACGCCGACCCCGGCGCCGCCCACGCAGAACTGATCACCCGACGTGGGGGCGGGCCTGCCGCCCGCTCCCGCCCGCCCCATCCCTCCATTGGTCCGAACCGCTCTCGCACCGACGAACAGGAGTTTCCATGGCATCCGCGATCGTCTCGCTTCATCCCCGCGCCGCGGCCTCGGCCCTGGCGCTCCTTGCCGCCGCCTCTGCGCCTGCTCTCGCGCAAGACGGCGGTGCGCCCGCTTCCGGCCCGGCGCTTACCGAGATCGCGACGTTCGACCACCAGGTGACCGGCGTCACCGTGTCGGAGGACGGACGCATCTTCGTCAATTTCCCGCGCTGGAGCGAGGACTCGCCGACTTCTGTCGCCGAGGTCGTCGATGGCGAGATCCGGCCTTATCCGAATGACGAATGGAACAGCTGGCGCAACACGAAAAAGAACGTCCTCGATCCTGCGACCCACTTCGTGTCCGTGCAGAGCGTCGTCGCAGACGGGCGCGGCAGTCTTTGGGTGCTCGACCCGGCGGCGCCTGCGACGGCCTTCCTCGTGCCGGATGGGCCGAAGCTCGTGAAGATCGATCTCGCCACAAACGAGGTGACGGACACCTTCCCGATTGGCCCGGACGCCGCGCCGCAGGGCACTTATCTGAACGACGTGCGCTTCAGCCCGGATGGCAGCCACGCCTTCATCACGGACTCAGGGCCGGACGGAGCGCTGATCGTCGTTGATCTCCAGAGCAAGGAGGCTAAGCGCCTCCTTTCTGGCCATCCCTTCGTCAAGGCGGACCCGACGGTGGTGGTCAAGCATCACGGTGCCCCGATCCGCCGACCGGACGGACGCGGCGTAGAGTTCTCGGCAGACGGCATCGCACTGTCGCCAGACGGGAACACGCTCTACTGGCAGGCACTGACGGGCAAGAAGCTCTACAGCGTCTCTACAGCCGTGCTTGAGGACCCGAACGCCACTGATGAGACGGTCGCTGCGGCCGTAAAGGATGCAGGCAACAACGGCGTTTCGGATGGGCTGTGGATGGATGATGAGGGTCGCATGTACATCTCCGCACTTCAGGAGGATGCGATCAAGCGGCGCGATGCGGACGGGCAGATCGCAACGATTATCCGCGACGAGCGGTTGCGCTGGCCCGACACCTTCTCGCAGGGACCAGACGGGCGGATCTACGTCACCTCGTCGCGGATCATGGACATGAGTTGGTACAAGCCGGAGAGCCCGATTACGCTTCAGACACAGCTCTGGTCTTTCGATCCGGGGGACAGCGACGCCTCGGTGACAAGTTCGACCACGCCCGAGGCTCAGCCGCAGCAGCGTTGAATGAACGGCTGCTAATCGCTTGATCCAAGTGTTCGCTGAGCCGGCGGGCCTCTCGTTGACCTGATGGCCGCCAGAAGGTGGAAGACGATGCTGTCTTCCACCTTCTGGCATTTTAGGAGCCACAATTGCTGGATTGTCAGAGATCGCGATGAACCTCTTGTCAGTTAAGCGGCTCAGATCTTCGCCTTCTTGGCGCCCTCACATCTGGCCTCCTGCACCAGCGCTTCCTCATCCTCACTCCCATCCCTCACCATTCTCGGTGATGAAGATGACGTCAGCGGCTTCGAGGGCGGAGGATGTCACTTCGGCAGGTAGCCCTTCTCGCGGAGCCAGTCGGCCAAAATCCGTCGAATGGCCTCGGGTCGGCCAGGAGCATCAAGCTGATCCTCGCAATAGGCATCCAGCGCCTGCTCCAGGTGCGGATAGAGCCGCAATCCAACAGGGCGGCCTATCCCTGTCTCAGGGCGCCCACGAGATTTTCCGTTATCAGTAATTGACAGCTCCATCATTTGACGATAACAGAAAAGCAGGCCGGTAGGAAGCGCCAACCTCCGCACCGGCCCTAACCGAAACCCGATCGTCTGGAGATCGAGAATGGCTACCCATGCCAATAGCACCCGCGTGTCCGCACGCGAAGTGATGAAGCGCGCCTGGCGCAACTACCACCTCATGACCATTCCAGGCGCTGCCTTCTCGCGCCGCATGTTCGCGATGGCGCTCCGCAATGCCTGGTACTCCGCCAAGCTCGAAGCTCAGATCATCGCTCGCCGCGCCGAGGAACAGGACGAGCGCTCCGAGCTGGAAGTCGCCCTCGACCGCACATCGTACCTGCCGGCCCACATGAGCGCCTCAGCTGCTCAGGCCGACATCTGCGCCCGGTATGCCGCCCGCGGCATCTACGCCTGACGCCCTCACTCCTCTCATGTGCCTGCTAGGCCGCGTGAGACGCGCCGGCTCCTGACACGCTCATCATCACCTGGAGACATCCCATGTCGAACCACACGGTTCCGGCTACCGCCGAAGGCATGCCCGCATCCATGCACCGCGCCGTCCTCATCAGGGCCGCCGCCTGCGCTCCCTCCACCATCGTCGGCTCGGTCGCCGACGTCTTTGCCGCCATTCCCTCCTGGATGGCCCTCAAGATCGAGGTGCATCGCGATGCCGCCGCCGAACTCGGCCGGCGCACCCGCGAACTAGACGCGCTCACCAGGGCCTCCAGCGCCATCGATCCCGAAGCCCCGCCGGCCTGGTTCTTGGAGGCCGAGCAGGCGCGAGACTTCGCCGGCTTCCGCGAGGCCGAGGCGATGAAGGCGCTGCTTGCCGAGCGTCCCCGCAGCCTCAATGACGTTCAGGACCGCGCCCGCTACCTCGTCGGCATCGACACCTTCCAGGGGCAGGGCGCGATGATCGCTGCCCTTCTCGCCTCTATGACCGGTGGGGAGGCCTGAGCCATGCACCAGGAGTTCACCCGCCGCACCTTCTTCCGAAAGGCCGGCAGCACGTCCATCTCGCTCGTCGGCGCCGCGGCCGCGCTGAAGGCCTGCATGGCTCCTCAGGCAGCGTTGGCCGCCCAAACGCAGGTCGAAAGCCTCTTCTGGCAGTGGAGGGAGGTAGACCAGCGCTACTCCGGGTCGAACCACATCCCGGAGATGTTCGCGGAATACCAGCGCCTTCAGGACCTCGTGACGAAGGCCGAGCCGCAGACCGCGCGCGATGTGGCCATGCAGCTGTTCTGCACGACCGACTGCGGCGCGAGCGACATGCCCGAGGAGTTCTTCGAGCGGCTTCGCACCCTGGCTCTCGAGGGGAGGGCTTGAGGATGGAGAACGTCACCCGCCGGCTGTTTCTTCGCCGGGCTGCTGTCGCTGCCCCTCTCGCACTGGTCCCCGCGGGCGCCGCCATCGCGGCCGGCATCAAGGAGAGCGGGGCCACCCTCACCGCGGCCCCGATCAGGGCAGATGGCGAGATCTTCCGCCTCGCCAGGGAGTACCGGCGCGCCCGCAAGGCTTACGAGCACCTGGAGAAGGAGGCCGTTGAGGCGAGGCGCCGCTTCGAGGCCGCCAAGCCGCGGCAGCCGTTCGGTGAGCCGTACACCGCGGAGGAGTGCGCCGAGCGGGATGCCATGTCCGTCGCCGACCTCCTGGAAGGCCGCTGGGGGCCATTGCTCACCGCACATCGAGAGCGGTCCGAGGCGTGGAAGGTGCAGGCCACAAAGGCTTGGAACGCGGAGGTCGAAGCGTTCCGCCGATCCAGCGGGTACGAGGAGGCACAGGCCGCCAGCGGCCATGCCTACCGCGTCATGAGCGGCATCGCGGAGAAGCTTTACGCGACCCGCGCCCATACCGTGAACGGCATGCTGGTGAAGGCCCGCATCCAGGCCAAGGACGATTACGACGCCTGGCTGTTTGAGCGCGAGATCATCAAGGATCTGCGCGCTCTCAAGACGTCGGGCGCGGTCCTCGCCAGGAGGGCCGAGGCATGACGACGGCGGGCCGCACTCTCGCCGAAGCGCTCGCGCTCACCTCTGACGACATGGAGCGTATGTCGACGCCGGATCTGCTGCAGCTCCTCGAACTCTTGCTGGGCCTGATGCCCTTGTCGGCACTGGAGAGGATCGAGCGGCGCGTCTTCTCCTGTCGCGATCGGAAGGCGTGACGATGTCCCTCACTATCAGCCAGCACATCAACAAACTCCTCGCTTCATTCGTTGAGATCGAGGACGAGCACGCCGCCTTGATCGCCCGCGGGCGGTTTGCAGAGGCCGAGGAGCTTTCTCCCAGCGCCGACATGGTTCTGGATGAGATCCGCGCCATTCGTACGCGCGACGGGATCCCCGACCTGATCGCAGCTCGGCTCCTGCTGGAGCTGATGATCACGCACGCCTGGCCACCCTCCCCTGACACCGAGTGGGATGCATCCGCGCGGAACGTGAGCCTGCCCATCCTCGAAGCTGTGGCAGATCAGACTACGGGCGCGGTTCGTCATCACGCCCGCTTGGCTCTCTCGACAATCGGCATCGAAGTCGCCGACGATCATCCGAGCCGGGGTGCAGGACGATGAGCGTGGAAGCCACCGTTGTAGAGGCGCCTGACGCTGATCACTCTGTGGCACAGAGAGAAGCGCACCCAGGATTATCACCCCTCACCGAGAGGAATACCTATGGTGGACGAACCGGACGAGGAAGACGAGATCACTCAGGAGGAGTGGGAGGCCTTCCTTCGCAACGCGACCCTCGCAGAGAGGATCGAGGTCATGTCAGCCGAGGAGATCGCGATCGTCACCGAATTGTTCCTCATCTACGAGGAGACGCAGGACGACCCGTCGGAGCGCGCTCGGCGCCTCGCCGACTGGCACGCCATGAACGACCCGGATCCTGCCTCGGATCACCTGCAGTAGCGCTCAGCGGCATGGGCTCTGCCGGTGTCCATCCGATGCGGGAGCGTCTGGCCAGAACGATAGAGCGCCTGATCGGCATCCTCGATGCTCTTGACGGCGATCCCGACCTTGAGCCCGGCGGCGACGATGAGCCATCGCTCGGCTGGCTCTGCAACGGCGGCCACTCCTGGCGCAACGGCAACGTCGACCTGGAGGTGGATCAGTCGCCGGTGGAGGGGGCGTAGACGATGTGGGGTCCCCACCGTATCGCTATTCTTGATAAGGCAGGCTGGCTGGAGGATGGGCCGATGATCATCGGTGACACGCGATATTTCACCCTGCTCGAATGCACTCGCCTGCTTCTATCCGAAGACTGCCCTCGCTCGGATGAAGGCGCTGACGATCAAGCGTTGGAGTGCGCTGAAGATCGCCTTCTTCATTCTCTGCGCCGAGGAGTTTTGACGGCGAGAGGCTACCCGCAGCGGCCTGAGTATGCATCAGATCGATCGATGCACGAATTACAAGATATACCGGCCAGCATTTGGGTCAGGACGACGATGGGACCGTCCTCTCACGAGGAAAAACTCCACTACCTAAGCTGCATCAGCCGCTCGTTAGCCCCACGTCAAGGAGCGGACCAAGGCGCCGTACTCACCTATCACAACGATACT
>NZ_VTOM01000042.1 GCF_009765365.1 Antarcticirhabdus aurantiaca | reverse complement strand
GAGGCAGGGCGGGAACAGCGTCGCCTGATCGCGATCGGCGCCGACAACGAAGCGTCCCATGCCATCCTCCAGACCACCCTGAAGAAGATAGCATGAGCAGGGTTTTGACACAGCCAGGGTCGGAAGCGGCCAGACGACCTTGAAACGTCGGCTCAGGTTGCGGTGGGAAGCGTGACAGGCACAGGCGCATGTTCTTCGATCCGCGCGACTCCGCTTGAAAGCACGATCCCTACGATGTCGTTGGTTCTCGACGGGTAGAAGGTACAGTCCGCCAGAAGGTGCAGGTCGCCCTGCTGGATCTCGGCAGTCAGAATGTCGGCGCAGAACTCGGTTCTGAAGCGCTCAACCGAGCCATCGAGGATCTGGATGTGGCCGCGCGGCACGGAGACATCAAGACGATACTCCACGCCGTGCTGACAGCGCTCGGGATCATCGCAATGGTAGAGGTCGAATCCAAGCGTGACCAACTCGTCCGCCTCGAAAAGCGCAAACAGCGTCCGGTCCTCGATCCAGTAGGTGTCCAGAAGCTCGCCGAAGCCTATGGTCTGGACATGGTCGGGACGCCTGCGAGCCGTTGTGGGACAACCCATGCCCCACGAACCAGGGTGCCGCCATGCCGACCTCTCTCGCCGGCCGCGTGGCGAAGCCGGCAAGGATCACGAGAGCGCCGGCCATCACGCCCGCGCCAGGGGCGAAAGGAACGACCCGGAGGCGTCCTGCGATCACTGCGGCCTTCTTTCTCGACTGCGACGGCTATCATCCGCTCTTGGGGTCGGAGAGACAGCGTCCGGACGGCCGTGACGATCCACACCAGCCGACCCGCCTTTGACAAATTCGCCGACTTCCACGATGGAGAAGCCGGATCCGCAACCGCGAGAACGGGAAGGGCGTGCGATGGCTGGCATCATGTCGTTCGGCGGAGCCGCGCTGCCCATTATCGGCGCCGGCGCCTGAGGCCCGGCGGAAGCGCTCTCGCTTCTCCGATCATCTTCACGCGACCGGCACGGCGCTTCCCGATCGAGACGAATCGGGCCGGCGTCGTTTTGGCATGATGCGACCGATGTTTCCCGCGCGAACCGGCACACAGGCCGGCGCGCCCTGACCAAGACCGATCCAGATGTCCGATCTCGCCTTCCGCTCCCGCGTCGCCGCCGGCGAATACGCGCTCCGTCAGCTCTTTCCCGAAACGCCGCTCCAGCTCAACGAGCACCTGTCGAAGAAGTACGGTGCGCGCATCTTCCTCAAGCGCGAGGACCTGACGCCGGTCCGCTCCTACAAGATCCGCGGCGCCTTCAACTTCATGAGGAAGCGCATCGAGGAGGGGGCGGCGGCGACGCACTTCGTCTGCGCCTCCGCCGGCAACCATGCGCAGGGCTTTGCTTTCGCCTGCCGGCACTTCGGGCTCAAGGGGCGCGTCTACATGCCCGTGACGACGCCGCTGCAGAAGATCGAGAAGACGCGCACCTTCGGCGGCGAGGCGATCGAGATCGTGCTCGTCGGCGACTTCTTCGACGACTGCTACGCCGCGGCCAAGGCCTTCTCGCGCGACGAGGGGGCGGCGCTGGTGCCCCCCTTCGACCACGTCGACATCGTCGAGGGGCAGGCGAGCGTCGGGCTGGAGGTCGAGCGGCAGATGGGCGGCGGACGGCCGGAGATGCTGGTTCTGCCGGTTGGGGGCGGCGGGCTGGCCTCGGGGCTGGTGCGCTGGTTCGACGGAAACAAGGGGCCGGACATCCGCTTCGTCGAGCCGATGGGCGCGCCGAGCCTGCGCACGAGCCTGACGGAAGGGCGCGTCGTGCGGCTGCCGCAGATCGACGGGTTCGTGGACGGCGCGGCGGTGGCCGAGATCGGGGCACTGCCCTTCGAGATCCTGAAGGGGAGCGCCAGCCCCGAGGACGTGGTGCTGGTGCCGGAGGGGCGGCTCTGCGGCACCATGCTGGAGATGCTGAACACGGAAGGCATCGTCCTAGAGCCGGCGGGGGCGCTGACGGTGGACGCGCTCGCCGACCTCAGCGAGGCGGTGCGCGGGCGAACGGTGGTCTGCGTCGTGTCGGGGGGCAACTTCGATTTCGAGCGGCTGCCGGACGTGAAGGAGCGGGCGCTGCGCTTCGCGGGCAAGAAGAAGTACTTCATCCTGCGTCTGCCGCAGCGGCCCGGCGCGCTGAAGTCGTTCCTCGGGCTGCTCGGCCCGGACGACGATATCGCCCGCTTCGAGTACCTGAAGAAGTCGGCGCGGGACTTCGGCTCGATCCTGCTCGGCATCGAGACGTCGTCGCCGGCGAACTTCGACGTCCTGCTCGGGCGGTTCGCGGCGGAAGGCATCCGCTATCAGGACATCACCAGCGACCCGATCGTCGCCGATCTCCTGATCTGAGGCGTCAGGCCTCGCCGTCGTAGCCCGCGACGCCGCTGTCGAGGAGGCGGCGGAGCTGGGCGAAGCCGGCGGCGATGCCTTGCCGGTCGCCGGAGGAATAGGACATGCGGGCGCGGTGGTAGCTGCGCTCCATGCGCTCGGGCTTGTACTCGTCCTCGTCGTCGACGAGGATGTTCTCGCGCGCGGCCGCGGCCTTGAAGGTGCCCGACAGCCAGGGCTCCGGCAGCTTCAGCCAGATGAAGGGCGCATGGGCGTGAGTGGCGAAGTCGTGGCCGGCGAGCGCCTGCGCGACGATCGCCTGGCGCGCGGCGATCTCAGCCATGGAACGGGCGCGCAGCTCGTCGGCGGCGCCGGACAGGACGAGGCGCGCGCCGGCTTCGGCGAGAATAAAGGACAGGCCGCCGGTGAGAAGCTTGTGCGTGACCTTCACGCGCTGGGCGAGATGGGGTGGGCACGCGACCCAGCCGCCGCGAAGGCCCGCCGCCACCGACTTCGACAGGCCGCCGACGACGAAGGTGCGGTCGGGCGCGAACTGCACGACGAGCGGCGTCGGATCGTCCGACAGGTCGCCGTAGAGGTCGTCCTCGATCAGCCAGACGCCGTATCGCCGGGCGATCTCGGCGATCTGCCGGCGGCGCTCCTCGGGAAGGATCGCGAGCGTCGGGTTGTGCAGCGTGGGCATCAGGAAGGCGAGCTTGGGGTGCTGCTGGGCGCAGACCCGCTCGAAATCGTCGGGCAGCATGCCCTCGGCGTCGAGCTCGACGCCGACGGTGCGGCGCCCGGCAAGGCGCGCGCTGCGGGCCATGAAGCTGTAGGTCAGATTCTCGAAGACGATCCGGTCGCCCGGCGCCGACATGGCGGTGATGACGGACAAAGCGGCGGCGGTGGCGCCTTGCGTCGCGACAATGTCCTCTTCCGCGGGGATCCAATCGTTGCGCGACAGCCAGCGCGCGCCGGCCTGCAGCCAGGAGGCGGGAGTGGTGCGCGAATAGCTCGCGACCTCCAGCGGCATCTCGCGGGCGATGGCCGACAGGGTCTCGCCGATGATCGGCCCCTGATCGACGTCCGGCGCGGCCGTCGTGTCGAAGCGCAGCTTGCCGAGCGGCGCCTCGACGTGGCGCGTGCCGTTGAAGGCAAGGGTGAAGCTGTCGGTCGGCTGATTGGCGCCGGCTCGGGCATGGTCGAGGACGTAGGTGCCGCGGCCGATCTCGCCGCTGACGAGGCCGCGCTCGCGAAGAAGCGCGTAGGCGCGGCCGACCGTGCCGACGGTGACGCCGAGATCGAAGGCGAGGTTTCGCTGCGGCGGCAGCTTGGCGCCCGGCTCCAGCCGCCCGTCGGCGACCGCCGCCTCGAAGGCGTCGGCGAGGCGCGAATAATAGGGGCTGTCCCCCTCGATGGGTTCGGGCCGGAAACTTGTCATCGTGACAATTCTCTAACTTGTCACTGTGTGGGTGTCAATCTTATTGATTGCACCCGTCAGGCGGAGAGAAGAAGGGGCTCAATATGAGCGCGCTCGGTCACGCAAGCGGTACAATCGCAAATGTCACCCGGGCAGCCCTGCGCGGCAAGAGCCTTGCGCTGCCGTGGCACGTCGAGCTCGCGCGCGGCATGACCCTCCCGGCTCTGGCGACCGACTGGTTCCGCCACGACACGGCGCTGCGCCGCAGCCGCCGCGCGCTCCTCGACCTGTCGGACGAGCAGTTGCGCGACGTCGGGCTGACGCGCTCGCAGGCCCTGGTCGAAGGACGCCGTTCCCTTTATCTCGACTGACGCCGCCTCGACGCGGCGTGACGGGCGAGGGGGCGCCGTCTTCATGGTCGGTATCGCCGCGCTCGCGCTCGCCTATGTCCTGTCGCAGTTCTTCCGCTCGTTTCTCGCCGTGCTGGCGCCCGACCTCCGGGTGGAGCTGGGCATGTCGGAAGCGCAGCTCTCGACGGCTGCGAGCGTCTGGTTCCTCGCCTTCGCGCTGATGCAGTTTCCCGTCGGCGCGGCGCTCGACCGGCTCGGACCGCGGTTGACGGCGAGCGCGACGCTCCTCGTCGCGGTGCTCGGCAGCCTCGTCATGGCGGGGGCGACGGGTCCCTCGCTCCTGTTCCTCGCCATGGGGCTGATCGGCGTCGGCTGTTCGGCCATCCTGATGGCGAGCCTCGTGATCTTCGCGCGCAGCTTTCCGCCGCGGCGCTTCGCGCTCCTGTCGTCCTGGTTCGTCGCCTTCGGGCTGATGGGCGGCGTCGCCGGCTCGGCGCCGCTCGCCGCCGCGGTCACGACCTTCGGCTGGCGCTGGGTGATGGTGGGGCTGGCGGCGATCACGCTCCTGGCGGCGCTCGCCATCGTCCTGCTCGCCCGCGATCCCGAGGCGCCGGCCGGAAGCGGTGCGGGCCGGGGCTCGCTGAAGGACATCCTGCGCCTGCGCATGCTCTGGCCGCTGATGGCGATGGCGGCGGTCGCCTACGCGCCGGCCTCGAACCTGCGCGGGCTCTGGGCCGGCCCGTTTCTCGAGGACGTCCACGGCTTCTCGACGCCGGAGATCGGCGAGGTGACCTTCTTCATGGCGCTCGGCCTCATCGTCGGCTCGATCGTCCACGGCCCGCTCGACAACGTCTTCGACACGCGCAAGTGGATCGTCGTCGTCGGCTCCTGCCTGACGGCGTCGTGCCTCGCGGCGCTGGCGGCAGTCGGGATCGGCTCGTCCGCGGCCGCATCCGTGCTCCTGGTTCTCACGGCCTTCGCCGGCACGAACTACTCGTTGATCATGGCGCATGCCCGCGGCTTCATGCCGCCGCACCTCGTCGGGCGGGGCGTGACGCTGATGAACTTCTTCTCGATCGGCGGCTCGGGCGTCGTGCAGCTCGCCTCGGGCGGTGTCTTCGACCTCGCGGCGCGCGCTGGCTCGCAGGACGCCGCCTATCGCGTCGTCTTCCTGTTCTACGTCGCCCTGCTTCTCGCCGGGCTGTCGGCCTACCTGTTCAGCCGCGACGCCAAGCCCTCGCGGCTCGCCAGCCTTCAGAGCTGAAGCGAGCGGAGCCAGTAGACGATGCGCTCGGCGATGCCGGCCGTCGTCTGCGGCGAGCGCGCATCGCCCGCCAGGATGTGCTGGAGCGGATCGCCGCTGTCGGCGATCTCGATCAGCCGGTGCGGACCCGCCCAGCGCGTCATGAGCTCGCGTGCCTTCGCCGACACGACGATGCGGTCGTTCGGCGCATAAAACACGAGTGCCGGAAGGGTCGCTGCGGCGTAGTCGGTGCCGCGCGCAGCCCGCACGAGGGCGGCCATCGGCAGCAGCGCGGCGGTGGGAACGGCGTTGTCCGCGTCGCCGCGCGGGTCGATGTCGACCGTCGGGTTCTCGACGTAGGGCATGAGCTCGCGCGCCCAGGGCAGGTCGAGCATCCAGGCGCGCGAGTCGGCGGCGCCGAAGTTCGGCGACAGGAGGACGACGGCGTTCATGCGGTCGCGCAGCTCCGGCCGCGTCGCGGCATAGGCGACGAGCGTTCCGCCCGTCGAATGCCCCATCACGACAACCTCGTTGCCGATCGCGTGGCCGATGGCCAGCGCCTCGGCGAGGTCGTTGAGCCAGTCGTTGACCGTGGCGACGGCGAGGGCGGACCGGTTCTGCCCATGGCCGGTCAGGCGCGCGTAGTAGAGGTTGGCGCCCATCGCCTTCGCCACCTCGTCGGCGAGCGGCCGCGTCTCGCTCTTCGAGCCGCCGAAGCCGTGGACGTAGACGATGGCGAGCGGCGTCCTGGCGCGCGATTCCGGATAGGCCCAGACGATCTCCTTCGCCGCGTCCGGGCGCAGGTTCGGCACGTCCGCTTCCGTTCGCGCGAGATAGGCGTCGGGATCCTCGCCGATCGCGCTCGCCTCGAAGCGGATCGCCGGGTCGACCGGCTCGCGCGGGCCGGCGAACCAGAGCCCCGCGGCACCGAGGGCGAGCAGCGGGATGACGACGAGGAGGATGCGGATCTTCAAGGGTGGGGCTCGCGGCAGGACGATCGGGCGGCCAGCAATAGAACAGGCAGCGAGGCGATGAAACGCCCCGCCGCAGCTTCCGGGGCCTGCGACATTACAGCGTCATGCGGAAGACGAGGTAGCCCTCGGCGTCCGTGTCGCCGGGCTCGGCCTTGAGCTGCGTCAGCGCCGCGAGATGGCGGGCAGCGCCCGGACCGGTGCGGAAGGTCACGCGGCTTCCCCCGGCCGGAGCGAAGCGCCAGTTGCCGTCCGCCGACGGATTGATGGTGTTCTCGTCGATGATGTAGCGCACCAGCACGTCGCGGTTGGCATCCGGCGCGACGAAGACGATCTTGTCCTCGGTGAGGCCGGGGAAGTTGCCGCCGCCGCTGGCCCGGTAGTTGTTCGTGGCGACGATGAAGAGCTGGTCCGGATCGATGGGGCGGCCGTCATAGGCGAGGTCGCGGATGCGGCTGGCGCTCGCGTCGGCGACGGCGCCTTTCGCCGTGTATTTGGCGGGCTGCGTCACGTCGATCGCGTAGGTCACGCCGTCGATGACGTCGAAGTTGTAGGACGGGAAGTCGGCGGCGATCAGCGGCTGGTCGGGCTGGCCCGGCTCGATGCGGTTGAAGATCCCCGCCGACATCTCCAGCCACTCCTTGACCTCGGCTCCGGTGATGCGCACCGCCCGCAGCGTGTTCGGGTAGAGGTAGAGGTCCGCGACGTTGCGGATCGCGATCGGGCCGGCGGGAATGTCGGTGTAGTAGTCCGGGCCGTTGCGGCCACCCGACTTGAAGGGCGCGGCCGCCGAGAGCAGCGGCAGCGAGGCGTGCTCCGAAGCGGCGAGGATGTCCTTCAGGTACCAGCTCTGCGCCTGATTGACGATCTGCACGGAGGGATCGTCGGCGACGAGGGCGAAATAGGAGAAGAGCGGCGCGGCGGTTTCGCCGACGGGGCGGCGGACATAGGCGAGCGTCGCCTCGTGCTCGGCCTGGACCGAGGCGCGCACCCGCTCGTCGCTCGCCACCAGCGGCTTCACGCCGTCGTCGGTGCGCTCCGAGATCGGGCGCAGCTCCACCGCCGACTCAACGATCCGCCAGCCCGAGCCGTCGTGCTCCAGGTCGAGATCCACCACGCCGAGATGCGAGCCCCAGAAGCCGGGCATCACGGCGGGCTTGCCGGCAAGGCGCCCGGCCTTGGCGTCGACGCCGGTCATGGCCTCGAAGTCCTTGCCGGGAAACTGCAGGTGCTGGTGGCCGGTGAAGACGACGTCGATGCCCTCGACGGCCGCGAGCTGCAGGGAGGCGTTCTCGCTCGTTCCCTCGCCCTCGGCGACGATGCCGGAATGCGACAAGGCGAGGACGATGTCGGCGCCCTCGGCCTTGAGCCGGGGCACGAGCGCGCGGGCCGCGTCGACGATCTCGCGCGTCGCGGCCTTGCCGGTGAGATGCGCCGCGTCCCAGACCATGATCTGCGGGGTGACGAAGCCGATGACGCCGAGGCGGATCGGCCGCTTCGTGCCGTCGCCCAGGGTCAGCTCGCGATCGAGGATCACGTAGGGCGGCACGAAGCGCGCGTCGTCCTCGGGCCTGGCGGCGAGGGGGCCCTTGGCAAGATTGGCGCAGACGACCGGATGGCGGGCGCCGGCGAGCGTGCGCTCCATGAACTCCAGGCCGTAGTTGAATTCGTGGTTGCCGAGGGTGCCCGCGTCGTAGCCGAGGACGTTCATCGCCGCGACGACCGGGTGGACGTCGCCCTCCTTCATCCCGCGCTCGTAGGCGATGTAGTCGCCCATCGGGTTGCCCTGGAGGAAGTCGCCATTGTCGAACAGAAGGGCGTTCTTCGCCTCCCGCCGGATCTCCTCGACGATGGCCGCGGTGCGGGCGAGGCCGGCCGTGTCGAGCGGCTTGTCGGCATAGTAGTCGTAGGGAAGAACGTAGACGTGGAGGTCGGTGGTCTCCATCAGCCGCAGGTGGGCGCGCCGCCCGTCCGCGCGCGCCGACCAGGGATGCAGCGCTGCGGCCGCGCCGAGCGCGGCCGCACCGGCCAGGAAGCCGCGGCGGGAAACCTCGGACGCGTGGATCGGGCGGTCGGCCATGGGCTGATGTCTCCGGCGGCTCGGCAGATTGCGCGAGCCTACCGTGTCGCCGCTTTCCATGTCGATCTTAGGACGCGGCGCGAGAGCCTTCAGGCAGTCTGCGACTTGTAGGCCGAGATGTGCGGCGTCAGCACGTCGCGCCGGGCGATCTCCCGGAAACCGTGCGCCCGGTAGAGCTGGAGGGCGGCGGGATGGTCGAGCGTGTTGGTCTCGATGATCAGCGTCGCGATGCCGTCGGAAAAACCGAGGCGGATGGCGCGGTCCAGCAAGGGGCCGGCGAGATGCCGGCCACGGAAGCCCGGCATCATCGCGAAGTGGACGATGCGGGCGCGCCGATCATGCCGATGCGTCTCGATCTCGAACCAGCCGGCCGTCTCGCCGCGGACCGTCAGGGTGTAGACCGCGATTTCCGGCGCGTGGATCTCGGAAGCGAGGCGCTCATCGGGCAGGATGCGGGACGTCCAGTGATGCTCGTGCCCGACCGCGTCGTAGAGCGCACGGTAGCGCTCGATCGGGATCTGCGGCTCGGCCCGGACAACGGCGCCGTCGGCCTCCGGAGGCCAGGGGGCACCGTCGCCCGGCGGGCGCTCGTCCATGGCGAGGGTGGTCACGACGGCGCGCAGAAGACCGGTCATGGCGCGGGATCCGCGGCCTCCCGGGCGGGGCCGGTCTCGATCGGGCGGTTCGAGCCGCCCCATTCGGTCCAGGATCCGTCGTAGAGGCGGGTCGAGTGGTTGCCGATCGACTCCAGCGCGAGCGTCAGGACGGCCGCGGTGACGCCCGAGCCGCAGCTCGTGATCACCGGACCGTCCGGATCGACGCCCGCGGCTTTGAAGGCGCGGCGGATCTCGTCCGGCGACTTGAGGCGGCCGTCCTGCGCCAGCAGCCCGAAGGGCAGGTTGCGCGAGCCGGGGATGTGGCCGGCGCGGATGCCGGCGCGGGGCTCGGGCACCTCGCCGCGGAAGCGATCGGCGGCGCGGGCATCGACGATCTGCACCGAGCCGGCGCCGGACGCGGCCGCCACCGCATCGGCGTCGGCCAGAACAGCCGGGTCGAGCTGCGCTTCGAAGCGGGCGGGCTCGCGCGGCTTGGCAGGCCCGGTCTCGACCTGGAGGCCCGCGGCCGTCCAGGCGGGGAAGCCGCCGTCGAGGACGCGCACGTCGCGCGCGCCGAAGGCCCGGAACAGCCACCAGACCCGCGGCGCGGAGAAGAGGCCGAGGCCGTCATAAACGACGATCGTGTCGGTCTCCCGGATGCCGAGAGCGCCGGCCGCGGCGGCGAAGACGTCAGCCGGCGGAAAGGCATGCGGCTGGTCGGAGGCGGGATCGACCACGGCGTCCTGGTCGAAGAACACGGCGCCAGGAACGTGGCCGGCCTCGAATTCCGGCCGCGCGAAGCGCTTCTGCGCGGGCAGGTACCAGGAGGCGTCGACCACGGAGAGGCCGTCGCGGTGGAGGTTCGCGGCGAGATCCGCGGGCGAGATCAGGAAGGGGTTCTGGGTCATGGCGGTTCGCGTCAGGCGGGCGGCAGGGAGCCGAAGCGGATGCGGAAACGGCGGTTCTCGCGGCCCTTCTTCTCGATCTTGCCGATGTGGATCTCGCCGACCTCCTGCGTCTCGGACACGTGCGTGCCGCCGCAGGGCTGAGCGTCGACGCTGGAGTTCTCTCCGATCGTGACGAGGCGGATGCGGCCCGAGCCGCGGGGCGGCTTGACGTTCTTGGACTTCACGAGGCCGGGATCGGCGTCGAGCTCGTCCTCGGTGATCCAGCGGATGGCGATCGGATGGTTGGCGTTGACGAGCTCCATCAGCGCGGCGGTGACGGCGGCCTTGTCGGCGGCCGCTTCGGGAATGTCGAAATCGACGCGGCTTTCCTCCTCGCCAACCGCGGCGCCCGTGATCGGGTAGGGGCACACCACCGACAGGAGATGACAGGCGGTGTGCATGCGCATCAGCTTGTAGCGTCGCGCCCAGTCGAGGTGGAGGACGAGCGTCTCGCCGGGTTCGGGCAAGTCCGCGGAGCTTTCCGGTTTCATCACGACGTCGAGCTTGTCCGGCGACCAGACGGTGTCGACGATCGCGATGTGGCGCCCGTCCGGCAGCTCGACGGTCCCGGTGTCCCCGGGCTGGCCGCCGGCGGTGGCGTAGAAGTTCGTGCGGTCGAAGACGAGACCGCCGTCGGGTTCGACGCGCACGAGCCTGGCCTCGAGCGTCGAGAGGTAGCTGTCCTCGCGAAACAGCGGTTCCGTGCCGCTCATGGTCTCAGCCCGCCGCCGTCTCGAAGGGCACGTCGAACTGCGGCGTCGTGCCGATCCAGTCCGGCACGGGCAGGTTCTTGGAGCGCAGGAAGTCGGGGTTGAAGAGCTTCGACTGGTAGCGGTTGCCGTAGTCGCACAGGACGGTCACGATGGTGTGGCCGGGGCCCATCTCGCGCGCCATGCGGATGGCGCCGGCGATGTTGACGCCCGACGAGCCGCCGAGGCAGAGGCCCTCGCTCCCGACGAGGTCGAAGACGATGCGGACCGCTTCCTCGTCCGGGATCTGGTAGGCGAAGTCCGGCTCGAAGCCTTCGAGGTTGGCGGTGATCCGGCCCTGGCCGATGCCCTCGGTGATCGAGGAGCCGTCCGATTTCAGCTCGCCGGTCGTGTAGTAGCTGTAGAGCGCCGCGCCCATCGGATCGGCGATGCCGATCTTGATGTGGCCGGAATGGCGCTTGAGGCCCATGGCGGTGCCGGCGAGCGTGCCGCCGGTGCCCACCGCGCAGATGAAGCCGTCGACCTCGCCGCCGGTCTGCTGCCAGATCTCCTCGGCGGTCGTGACGACGTGGCCGTCGCGGTTGGCGAGGTTGTCGAACTGGTTGGCCCAGATGGCGCCCTGGGAATGGGTCGTAGCGAGCTGGGCGGCGAGGCGGCCCGACAGCTTCACGTAGTTGTTCGGGTCGCGATAGGGGACGGCCGGCACCTCGACGAGTTCGGCGCCCATCAGGCGCAGCGCGTCCTTCTTTTCCTCGCTCTGCGTCTCGGGGATGACGATCACGGTGCGGTAGCCGAGCGCGTTGGCGACGAGCGAGAGGCCGATGCCGGTGTTGCCGGCCGTGCCCTCGACGATGATGCCGCCGGGTTCCAGGAGGCCCTTCTCCTCGGCGTCGCGGATGATGAAGAGGCCGGCGCGGTCCTTCACCGACTGGCCGGGGTTCATGAACTCCGCCTTGCCGTAGATCTCGCAGCCGGTCTCCTCGGAGGCGCGATTCAGGCGGATCAACGGCGTGTTCCCGATGGCGTCGAGAACGGAATTGTAGCGGGACATGGGCGGCGACTCGGGATGGAAGCGACTGTCCGCAAACCTATTGGCGACCCGGCCCCTCGGCAAGGAGAGGCGATGCGTTCGGTGGCGGTGGAGGGGAACAATCGACCCACGGCACGATGCCGGCGGAACCAGCCATGACAGCGATGTGGGTGAAAGAAACTTGGCTCCCCGGGCCGGATTGGAACCAATTGGCGCCCTCGTTCGACAATCCAGGCGCGGCAGGCCTTTGATGCTATTGGCGATCCAGGCACAAGGCGGTGATGTATGCCGTTTTGTATGCTGAAAAGTGACGATGGGAGTGTGCCCATTATGTTCTCACTGAAGCACGGGGCAAGCGGCCCGACAAGGCCCAGCGCCGCCACTGCCAGACACCGTGACCCAAGCGGTACAGGCGGAATTTTTCGGCGTCGGCGATAGCGCTTGCTCTAGCAGTGGACAGCGTCGATGTGACCACGTGCGCCTTCGGGAAGAGCCGAGTAGATCAACCCGCGCTCGGGATGGGGAATGAGGCCATGAGTTCATACGAAATCAAAATCTCACCGATCCCGGATTTCGAGCCGACGGTCGGCTTCGGCCTTCTGGCGGTGGGTGATTTCGACGGCGACGGTGATGTCGATATTCTGCGTCAGACTGCCGTCGGCGAAGCGCCGATCTTCATCGAAAACACCAACGGCACCTTCTCCGTCACCAGCAAGGTGACCATTCCGGCTGTTGCAGGCTTGAACCTGTCGGCCACGAACGCAAAAGTGTCCGATTTCGACAGCGATGGCGATCTCGACATCTACCAGCAGCTTCCAGGCGCAGCGAACGACATCTTCCTCCTATCGGACCTCATCACGCCCGATACGACCCCACCGACAGCCACTATCGTCGTCGCCAACACGGCCCTCAGGGCCAGCGAAACCGCCCAAGTCACCATCACCTTCTCCGAAGCGGTGACGGGCTTCAACAATTCCGACTTGGCCATTGAGGGTGGCACGCTTTCGGCCGTCGCCTCCACCGACAACATAGTGTGGACGGCGACGTTCACCCCGAGCGCCGATCTCACCGATGCCACCAACGTTATCACGCTGGCCAACACCGGGGTTACGGACGCCGTTGGCAACGCTGGCACAGGTACGACCACCTCCAACAACTACGCGATTGACGCCGCCCGCCCCACCGCGACAATCGTCGTCGCCGACACGTTCCTCACCGCCGGTGAGACCTCGCAGGTTACCATCACCTTCTCCGAGGCGGTGACCGGCTTCACCCTCGCCGACTTGACTGTCCAAAGTGGCACGCTCTCGGCTCTTACCACGGCCGACAACATCGTCTGGACGGCGACGCTCACTCCGGCCGTCAACCTCACTGATGCCACCAACGTCATCACGTTGGCTAACACCGGGATCGCGGATGCCGCCGGCAACGCCGGCGCGGGAGCGACGGTGTCCAGTAACTACGTGATCGACACCGCAGCTCCTGCCTTCGCATCAGCCACCGTCAACGGCACGGCGCTGGTGCTGACCTACGACGAAGCCCTGGACGCGGCCAACCCGCCTCCGGCAAGCGCCTTCGCGGTTCAGGCCGGGGGCGCGTCTGTCACGATCAATGCCGTCGCGGTTGACGCCTCGACCGGGACCGTGACGCTGACGCTCGCCTCGGGCGTGGCGAATGGCCAGGCCGTCACCGTCGCCTACACCGATCCCACCGCCGGCAACGACGCGTCCGCCATCCAAGACGCGGCCGGCAACGATGCCGCAAGCCTGCCCGCCACAAGCGTCACCAACAACACGCCTGACACCACGCCGCCCGTGATCACCGCGGTGTCGATCCCCAACTCGCCGCTAAAGATCGGCGACACGGTCACTGCCAACATAACGGTCGCGCCCGACGCCGACACCTACACCCTTCAGTCCGGCACGATCGGCGGCTACACGCTCGGCGGCCTGACCAAGGTCAACGCCACCACCTACACCGCCACCTTCACCATCACGCCCGGCTCGGACGTTGCCGCCGCCGCCGACCTGGCAGTCAACCTCATCCTGAGCGACACGGCTGGCAGCTCCAACGCGGCCTACACCACCCCGATCAGCCAGAACGCCGACGCCATCGACGCCACGCGCCCAGTGCTCGTTTCTTCAGCCATCAATGGCTCCACGCTGGTGCTGACCTATTCGGAAGCCCTCGACGCAGCTAACCCGCCCGCGGCGAACGCCTTTGTTGTTCAAGCAGGTGGCTCGGCGATCGCTGTGACCAGCGTCGCAGTTGACGCCTCGGCTAAGACCGTCACGCTGACGCTGGCCGCGGGCGTAGCGAACGCCCAGGCAGTGACCGTCGCCTACACCGATCCCACCGCCGGCAACGATGCGGCTGCTATCCAAGACACTCTCGGCAACGACGCCGCGAGCCTTCCCGCCACCAGTGTCACGAACAACACGCCCGCGCCTCCTGCTCCACCTACGCCTCCGACGATCGACCCGAACGGTCCGTTGACGCAGAGCCCGGGGGCCGGCCAGACGCAGACCCTCTCCAACAAGACCGGCGGCTCCCTGACCCTCGATGGTCCTGGGACGCTGATCCTGACCGGCACGAACACCTACACGGGGCCGACCACTGTCCAGGCCGGCACGCTTCTCGTGAACGGCTCGATCGTCTCGCCCACGACCGTCAAGGCCGGCGGCACGCTCGGCGGCTCCGGGCAGCTCGGCACCGTCACGATCGAGAGCGGCGGCACGCTGTCGCCCGGCAACTCGCCCGGCATCCTCTCCACCAAGGATCTGACGCTCGCCGCCGGCGCAATTCTCAAGGAGGAGATCGGCGGCACGGCCTCTGGCCAGTTCGACCAGCTCAAGGTCGACGGGTCAGTCGATGTCAGTGGCGCCAAGCTCGACGTCATCGCGTTCAACAACTTCGCCTCCGCGCGCTTCGACCGCTTCGTCATCATCGACAACGACGGCACCGATGCGATCCGCGGCTCCTTCGCGGGACTGGCTGAGGGCGGCACGCTGAGCTTTGGCGCGCGCTCCCTGCGCATCAGCTACCAGGGCGGCGACGGCAACGACGTCACCCTCACCGACACGACCGGCCTCCTGGTGCGGCCGGAAGCCTTCGGCACGGTGGTGACCAGTCCAGCAAGCACCGCGGGCTACGTCTACGGCCTCTACGAGGCGCTCCTGAACCGGGCGCCCGACCCTCTCGGGCTCGCGAGCTTCGCGGCGGCCGTCGAGAACGGCGCGAGCCTGACCCAGGTGGCGAGCGCGATCCTCGCCTCGGCCGAGCGCGGCCCAGCGCCGACGAGCCTCAACGCCTTTGTCGAGAGCCTGTACGTCAACCTCCTGGATCGCCCCGCCGATGCGGCTGGCCTGCAGTACTGGACAGCTCAGCTCTCGAGCGGAGCGAGCCAAGCCTCAGTGGCGGTGCAGATCGCGACCTCTGGCGAGGCGAGCACGGTTCTGAGCCCCGTCTTCTCGCGCGGCGTGTTCGTGGCGGACACCAGCGAGTCGAGCGTGGCGCGCCTCTACCACGTCCTTCTGGAGCGCGCGCCCGACGCGGGCGGACTGCAGGCGTTCTCGGCCATAGTCGAGACCGGCGGCGGGGGAGCGGCTGGCGAGGCAGCCCGCTTGATGCAGGTGGCGACCTCGATCCTCGCTTCGCCTGAATATACCGGCAAGCATGGCGGAACGAGCGACGCGGCGTTTATCGCGGAGCTCTACCAGGACGCGCTCGGCCGCGCGCCGGACACGGGTGGTCAGGCCTTCTACCTCGACGCCCTGTCCCGAGGCGCCTCGCGTACCGATGTGGCTCTCGCCGTCACGCAGAGCCCGGAGGCGCAGGTGCACCTCGTCGGCCAGATCGAGCTCGGACAGTACCTCGCCGCCTGATCCCACCTCCATCATCGCGGCCGCGCTCCACGAGCGCGGCCTTGTCCAAAGGCGTGCGGCGGCAGGCAAGCAGATGACGCGGAAGGTCAGCATTGGCGATCCTCATCCGGTCGGCTGTGATCGTCCGCGGGCCGACCTGATAAAGGACTCGCCTCAGTTCTTAGGCAGGTCGGCTACCATGCCGAGTGCCTGGAGGTAGAGGTCGAGGATCGCGTCCTGCTCGGCCCGTTCGTTGGCGTCCTGCTTGCGCAACTGAATTACCTTGCGCAGCACGGGCGTGTCGAAGCCGTTGCCTTTTGCCTCGGCGTAGACGTCCTTGATGTCGTCTGCGATCGTCTTCTTCTCGGCTTCGAGGTTCTCGATCCGCTCGACGAAGGACCGCAGCTGGTCCTGCGCGACGTCTTCAACTTGGCTCATGGGTATGCTCCTCGTAATGCGCCAGCGGCGCGGGGCTGGGCGCGCATCTGAGCGCGCCCATGAAAGGCAAGTGTTCCATGCGAGCTCTTCAGTGCTGTTGGCGCTTCCCTGCCGGCTGGGATCCGTCAGGTGCGGCCGGCGGTCACCTCGGTGGGGCGCTGACCGTGGGCGCGCTCGACCTCGACGGCCGCACGGATGAATGCGCCGAGGATGGTGCGGCACCGGGCGGTGGCCGCGGCGAGCCGCAGCATTCGGGCGGCGCCCGCGAGAAGCGCGCCCAGGCGATGCACCTCGGCCTCGAGGCGGCGGTTCTCGGCGATCAGCTCCTCGCGCTCGCGCATCGTCAGGCACGCCTCGCCATGGCTCGAACTCGATCAAGGGACGACTGCTGGCGCTCCCGGCGGGCGCATTCGTCGTCGAGACGCTCGAACAGAGGAAGAAGCCACTCCCCGAAAGTTACCACCCAGTCGGCCGCCTGCTGGCGCCGCATCTCCAGGTGCGACAGGGTGAAGTCGCGTTCGTTGGCGGCGACGCGCGGCATCAGAGCGCTGTGCCCAGCAGGATTGCCACGCTCCTTCGCTGCGCGTCGCCCCGCCGTCATCCCCGCACCTTTGCCTGTTGGATGACGGTCGTCTCGGTGTTCTCGTCGACGCTCGCCTCAACGGCGGACGCCAGCGCGTCGCAGTGTAGTCGCTCCAGCCATGCGCGGCGCCGCTCGCGGGCGGCGATCGGATCGGGCCGCTTGTCCACGACGGTGCCGCGATCGATCTGCCGGCGGCGCGAGAGTGGGGCGGCCTCGTCCAGCTCCTCAATGTCGAGGAGGGCGAGGTTGTGCTCGACGAGCGCGAGGAGATCGTCCTTGTCGGTCAACGGCCGCTGCGCCGCCGATGTCGTGCGACGGCCGAGTGGCCTGCCCCCGTTAGGTGGCCCGGTTCAAATCTAATGCATGGTTGGCTTATCGGCGACGTTTGAGGTGGCCGGCGAAGCGGGTTGGGGTGGCGCAGCCGGCCACGGCACGACGGCTGGTGCCGG
>NZ_VTOM01000041.1 GCF_009765365.1 Antarcticirhabdus aurantiaca | reverse complement strand
GCCTGCCGCTTGGCACGGCGACGCATCCAGCCGGCCCGTGTCATCGCATGGTCACTCTGGCGACGGGCCCATCAAGCCGCCGCGCGAAAAGCCTACCTGAAATTAAAAATGCAACTGTAGTGCTAGGTAGGCTTCCGCTTCCCCTTGCTCTCACCGAGTGAAGGCGCGATTCCCGCGGCAAGGGCGACCTGAAGGAGCTCGGTGAGGCTTGCTGCATCGAGGCGGTTCATCACCTGGGCGCGGTGGAGTTCGACGGTGCGCGGACTGATGCCGAGCTTCTGCGCGATGACCTTGTTGGTGCCGCCGTCCACCAGACCGACCAGAACATCGCGCTCCCGCGGCGTCAGCCGGGCGATGCGGGCGGTGGCACCCTCGTCCCGCGCCGGCGCGCGCGCCACGCCCTGACATTCCGAGATGGCGCTCGCGAGAGCGGAGGGGAGCGTCGCTTCATCCTCGAAGATGACGTAGTCGACGGCGCCGGCTTTCATCGCGGCGATCGCCGTGCTGAGGTCGGCGTCTGCCGCGTCGAGCGCGACGGTGGGCAAGGCGATCACCCGTGCCTTCAGCTCCCGCGGAATCGACAGCCCCTCGTCCTTCCCCGCACGCAGGTCGACGACGACGCAACCCGGCGCCAGCACCGCGGCCATGTCCAGAAAGGCAGCGGCACTCTCGAAGATCCGCGCTCGAAAGCCCATTCCTCGAACCACGCTGGCGAGCTTCCGCGCCTCGGTGGGCTCGCTGCTGACGACGTAGACGTGGCGAAGGTCCTCCTGCGTCAGGTCTTCGATGATCCCGCCGATCCTGGTCACGGCGCCGCTGTCGTCGAGGATGGGGAAGCTGGTGTCGCGCAGCCAGCGGATCGCTCCGTCGCCCGGCCGGATGAGCCGATACTCGAACTGCGACACCTCTCCGGCGGCGACGATGGCGAGGGCGTGCTCGACCTGCCGTCGATCGTCGGGATGAACATCCTTGATCCATTCGGACAGGTCTTTGGCCGCGTCTTGAGCGGGGATGCCCCAGATCCTCTCGAATGCCGAGCTGCGATAGATGATCGCCCTTGCGGCGGGATCGCCGATCCAGATCAGGTTGCTGCTGTTGGCGGCGAAGCCGCGGAACTGCGCCTCGCTCGCCCGGATCTCCGCTTCGGCGCGGCGCCGGGTCGTCACGTCCATCGCCGCGCCGATGAAGCCGACCGGGCGGCCGTCCGCGAAGGTGGTCCGTCCGGCGGTCGCGACATGGCGCATCACGCCGTCATCGCGCCCGATGACCCGATACTCCACGCTGTAGCGTCCGTCGCCGGCCGGATCGGCGCAGGCCGCGATCGCTTCGCGCACGTGCGGGAGATCGTCCGGGTGGATCCCCGCCTCGTAGACGGCCATGTCGACGAGTGCGTCGGCCGGCAGTCCCCACATCGCGCGCAAGCGCTCGTCCCAGTCGAGCGCGCCGGTCGCCGGGTCCCACGAATAGATCCCGATGCCGACAAGTTCAGTCGCGGCCCTGAGGCGAGCCTCGCTTGTCCGCAGGGCCTCTTCCATCGCGCGGCGTTCGCTGGTGTCACGGGACACTCCCACCACCAACTCGACCAAACCATCCTCGCCTCGGATCGGGCCCCGGAGATAGGAGAAGTAGGCCGCATATCCGGTCGGGCTGCGGTAGAAGACCTCGTCCTCGATCGTCACGCCCTCCTCGAAGATCCGGTCGATGTGGCCGTTGAGGAGGGCGGCGAGCTCCGGCGGATAGTCGAGATCCTCGAACGTCTTGCCGAGGAACTGGGCCGCCGGCAGGCCGAACAGGGCCAGCATGGCGGGATTGGCGTAGGCGAAACGCCGCTGCCGGTCGAAGGCGTAGACGAAATCCGGGATGGAAGAGAGAGTTGCTTCGAGAAACCGGCTCCGGCTCGCGCGCTCCGCATCGGCAGCCAACGCCGCGGCACCGCCGTTCGACGTGGTCATGGGCCGTGGCCCCTCCGTCATGACGTCGGTTCTCCCCAGCGGCGCGGCACAGTAACAAGAAGCCATTCCCTCGGGATGTTCCTTAGGAATTGTCCGAATGCCCGCTGTGAGCCCAGAACTTACGTAGGCGGTATCCAATCGAGGAGACCGGCATGAGAGCGCTCGTCTGGCACGGCAAGGAGGACATCCGCTGCGATACGGTGTCCGATCCCGAGATCGAGCATCCCCGCGATGCGATCATCAAGGTCACGAGCTGCGCGATCTGCGGCTCCGATCTCCACCTCTTCCACAACCTCGTTCCCGCGATGCTGCCCGGCGACATCATGGGACACGAGACGATGGGCGAGGTCGTGGAGGTCGGCAGCGCCGTGGCGGGCAAGCTCAAGAAGGGCGATCGGGTCGTCATTCCCTTCACCATCCAGTGCGGCGAGTGCGACCAGTGCCGCCGGGGCAACTTCTCGGTCTGCCAGCGGACCAACCGCAAGGGTGAGCTCGGCGACAAGGCCTTCGGACACCGAACGGCGGGCCTGTTCGGCTATACGCACCTGACCGGCGGCTATCCCGGCGGCCAGGCGGAGTACCTGCGGGTGCCCTTCGCCGACACCACCCACGTCAAGGTACCGGGCGGCATCGACGACGAGAAGCTCCTGTTCCTGTCCGACATCTTGCCCACCGGCTGGCAGGCCGCGGTGCAGACGGATGTCCAGCCAGGCGACACGGTCGCGATCTGGGGCTGCGGGCCGGTCGGGCAGATGGCGATCCGCTCCGCCATTCTCCTCGGCGCCGAACAGGTGATCGCCATCGACTGCCTGCCCGAGCGGCTGTCCATGGCCGCCGCCGCCGGCGCCGTCACGGTCAACTTCGAGGAGGAGAGCGTCGTCGAGCGCCTCAACGCGCTGACCGGCGGAGAAGGGCCGCACCGGTGCATCGACGCGGTCGGCACCGAGAGCCATGTCAGCCTTAGTCAGCCCGACACGATGCTCGATCGCGCCAAGCAGATGCTGATGCAGGAGAACGACCGGCCGCACGTGCTTCGCGAGATGATCTATGTCTGCCGGCCGGCCGGCGTCATCTCGATCATCGGCGTCTATCTCGGCCTCGTCGACAAGATCCCGATGGGTCAGGCGATGAACAAGGGCCTGACCTTCCGCATGGCGCAGGCTCACGTCCCGCGCTGGACCGGCGACCTTCTGCGCCGGATTGAGGACGGCCAGATCGATCCCTCGTTCGTGATCACCCACAAGGCCGATCTCTCCCGAGGCCCCGAGATGTACGCCAAGTTCCGCGACAAGGCGGACGGCTGCATCAAGGTCATGCTTCAGCCGTGAAGGAGACAGTTCATGCCACTCACCAATCTCTCAGGCGTCGCCCGGTCCGAGGGTGATCCCCGCGTGCAGCGCAAGGGTCCGAGCTCGCTGTCGAGCGCCGACAGGCTGGCGCGGGCGCTCGGCTGGTTCTCGATCGGTCTCGGCGTCGTCGAGCTCGTGGCACCGGGGCGGGTCGCCCGCACCCTCGGGCTCGAAGGCAGCGAGGGCCTGATCCGTGCCTATGGCGCCCGGGAGCTCGCGAGCGCGGTTCCGACCCTGTCCATCGACAAGCCCGTCGGGCTCGCGGCGCGGATCGCGGGGGATGCGCTCGATCTCGGCACGCTTTCCACGGCGCTCCATCGCGGCAATCCGAAGCGGGACAACGCGTTGATCGCGACGGCCCTCGTCATCGGGATCACGCTCCTCGACCTCTCGGCCTATGCCGGTGTCAGATCGGCGCACCGCCGTCCACGCGGCTCCAGCCGCGACTACTCCGACCGTGCCGGACTGCCCCGCGGCCCGCAGGAGTCCCGCGGCCTCGCCCGCAAGGACTTCGAGATCCCGGCCGACTACAGGGCCGAGGGCAATCTCGCGGGCGCGCTTCCAATGCAAGTGGCCTGAAACTCGGACGACGAGGAAAAGGAGCGCTGCCCATGACGCTCGAACAAGCCGTTGGCGCGGCGCTCGTCCTTCTGTTCCTCGCCGACATCTTCCTGACCGTGCTCTATGCGCGGGCGGGCACCGGGCTGCTCGCGCCCTATTGGAACCGCGCGGTCTGGGCCGTCTTCCGCATGGCCGCGCGCTTGGCGGGCAGGTGGCGCGGAGCGGTCCTGTCGATCGGCGGCCCCTTCATCGTCGTCGCGCTCATCGTCTTCTGGGCGGCCGGGCTGACCGTCGGCGCGGCTCTCGTGATCCGTCCCGAACTCGGCACCACGATCCGCCCAACAAGCGGAGACACGCCGACCGACTTCGTGACGGCGCTCCTCGTCGCCGGCAACAGCCTGTCGATCGTAGGCGGCGGGAACTACGCGCCGCATTCGACGGGCACGCGCCTCCTTTTTCTCGTGAACTCGCTGATCGGCGCGTCGGTGCTGTCTCTGGTGCTGAGCTACCTCGTCCAGGTCTATGCGGCGCTTCGCGAGCGGAACGCCCTGGCGCTCACGATCGACCTGATGACGGACGGCACGGGAAACGCGGCGGTGATGCTGGCAAGGCTCATGCCCGGGGGCGATCCGGGCAACGCCACCAGCCAGCTCGGCAACCTCGTGGGACCGCTCGCCGCGACGAAGGAGGCGCACCACTTCTATCCCCTCCTGTTCTACTTCCGCTTCGAGGAGCCCGCCTACGCGGTCTCGCGCTTCTGCTTCGTCCTTCTGGACCTCGTCTCGCTGATCGAGACCGCGCTCGATCGGGAGCGATACGGGGCCCTCGTCGATTCGGCGCCCGTGGCCTCGCTGAAACGCGGCGCGAGGCTGCTTCTCGAAACGACCGACAGGCGGTTCGAGCGGACCGCCACCGCCACCGCCGACGCGGTATCGGATCGACGATCGAACGAGAGCTACGTCGCCGCGACCGCTCTCCTGGAGCGCTCCGGAATATCGGTCCGGCCGGGCGGTCCCGAGCACTACGCCGCCGTGCGTCGCGAGTGGGAGCCGCTCTCCCGTCGCACCACACCGGCTCTCGGCTACGAGTTCGAGGAGGTCGACCGAAGGCCACCCTCGACGGGCCGGGACGCCGAGGATCGAGCGTTCCGCTAATGGGCGGAGCAACCGGCCGCGCGATCGCTCGGCACCGCGTCCGCATCGCGCCGCAGGACCGCTTCGGCCTGATCGGCGCCCCTCCTTTGCCTGGAAAGGCTCTACAGCATGGGAAGCCGGCGCGGCCGTCGGCCGAGCGGAAAGGCCGCGTCGATCCGGGCGAGTTCGGCATCCGTCAGTCGCAGCGCCTGGGCGCCGGCGTTGTCGGCGGCGTGTTCGGGGCTGGACGCCTTGGGGATCGTGAAGGAGGACGGCCGCCGCACGAGGAAGCGGAGCGCCACCTGGCGCGCGGTCGCGCCGTGGCGGTCCGCGATGTCCTGCAACACGCGGCCGCCCGGCGTCTGCGGACCGGGGAAGCTTCCGTGGCCGAACGGGCTGTAGGCAACCACGGCAACCCCGTGCTCCTCGCACCAGGGCATAACAGCGTGCTCGATGGCCCGTTCGCCCAAATGGTAGAGGACTTGATTGCAGGCGATCCGGCCGGGGCCCGCGGCGGCGAGAGCTTCGTCGAGATCGTCGACGTCGAAGTTGCTGACGCCCCAGGACAGGATCTTGCCGCTCGAGACCAGTTCCTCGAGAGCGGCCACCGTGTCTTCGAGCGGATGCCCGCCGCGCCAATGAAGGAGGTAGCAGTCGAGCCGGTCGGTCCCAAGGCGGCGCAGCGAGCGCTCGCAGGCCTCGATCGTCCCGCGGCGCGACGCGTTGCCCGGCAGGACCTTCGACACGAGGAAGACCTCGTCGCGCCGTCCATCGATCGCCTCGCCGACCACGATCTCGGCCTCGCCATACATCTCGGCGGTGTCGATATGGGTCATCCCGAGGTCGAGACCGCGGCGAAGCGCGGCGACCGCGGTGGGCCGGTGCGCCTCGTCGATGTACCAGGTGCCCTGGCCGATGCTCGCGACCTCGCGCGGCACGGGACCGAACGGGCGTGCGTCTCCCGCCCGCCCGCTGGTCGCCGAACGGAGGTTCGGTGCCGCCTCGCCATCGGGGCTCATTGGGCCGTTGCCTGCCGCGACGGGCCGTGCGCGCTTGCGAACATCTGGATCATCTCCCGGTTGAAGGCCGGAATATCGTCCGGTTTGCGGCTCGTGACGAGGCCTCGATCGACGACAGCCTCCTCGTCGACCCACTCCGCCCCCGCGTTCCGGAGGTCCGTCTTCAGCGACGGCCAGGAGGTGAGGCGCCGTCCGCGTGCGGCGCCCGCCTCGATCAGGGTCCAGGGTCCGTGGCAGATCGAGGCCACGGGCTTGCCGGCATCGAAGAAGGCCTTGGCGAACGCGACGGCCTTCCCGTTCGTTCGAAGCGCGTCGGGATTGATGACGCCGCCCGGCAGGAGAAGCGCGTCGAACCGATCGGGCGTCGCCTCGTCGAGCGGCACGTCGACGGGCAGGCTGTCGCCCCATTCCGTAAACTTCCAGGCGCGAACCTGGCCCTCCTTCGGCGATACGACGGAGGTGACGGCGCCCGCCCCGTCGAGCGCCTTGCGCGGTTCGGTCAGCTCGACCTCTTCGAAGCCGTCCGTGACGAGGATGGCGATCTTCATCCCAGCGATGTCGGCCATGTTCCTGTTCCTTCTGATGGAGTGGGTCGGATCCCGGCCGCCGCTAGCGGGGAAGCTTCGAGGCGAGCACGTCGACTTCCCCGATCGAAGGCGGCTCGGAGAAGAGATCGGACGCCCGCTCCTTCAGCGCCTGCGCGACGCCGCCGGACAGGTGAGCCTGCCGGCCCGCCTCGTCGGGGAAGGCGTCGAAGATGCCGAAGGTCGAGGGTCCGATCCGAACGGCGAACCAAGCCGTCGTCGCCGGTTCCCGTTCGACGATCGGAAGACCGCCGCGAAGGAAGCTCTCCACGTCGGCCTCTCTTCCGGACTTGGCTTCGAGTTGCACAAACAGCGCTTTGGTCACCATGAGGGCTTCCTTCGATGATGAGTACGTTCGCTCCAGCCGTGACGTCGGCCACGCACCGAGGCGAGGCCGGCGATTGATGTCGGAGCTTGCCGGCGCATGTCTTGGCGTTCAGCGCCCGCTGCGCGGCAGCGGCCCGTTCGACGCGAAGACACGGCCGGTCGAAGCGAGCGCTGCCGGGATCGGCGCGCGGCGCATGCAACAGCCGCAGCCAGCAGGATGGGCCGCCTTCGAAAGGCCTCGGCTGCTCGCATCGCGCTCGCTCGAGGCAAGGGCGCTGCGCCGGGCTGGGTCCATGCCGGCGATGGCGGGCGCTCGGAGGAAGGTTCGCGGTGCGGGGATCCCACAGGCCGGGCAAGCGCATGGGTTCTTGAACGCCGCCATCGGCCGCATCGCCGTGAAAGGCCCGCAAGCTCGGCAATCGTAATCGTAGTTCGGCATGGCTTCCTCGATCCGCGAAGCGGTGGCGAGAGGGCGGCGGGGCAACAGGGCGGCCGAGGGAGCTGTCGCCCCGCCGGACTGGCTACGCGGCGGTCTTGAGAACCACCTTGGTCCAACCATCATCGCGTGCGTCGAAATGCTGATAGGCATTCGGCGCCTCATCGAGAGGCAGCTCGTGCGAGACGATGAAGGACGGCTTCGCGCGGCCCGTCGAGATCAGATCGCGCAGTTGGCGGTTGTAGGCCTTCACGTTGCACTGCCCCGTGCCGATGTGCTGGCCCTTGAACCAGAACAGGCCGTGGTCGAAGACGATCTCGCCCTGCTTGTAGAGCGGGTCCTGCGGAGCCGGGTCCTGCGGCGTGTAGACGCCGACGACGCCGATCCCGCCGGTGAATTTCACCGACTTCACCAGGTCGTTCATGGTCATGTTGGGGTGCTCCTCGCCCCCCGGATCGTGCGCCTGATAGCCGACGCACTCGCAGCCGCGGTCGGCCCCGATGCCGTTCGTGAGCTCCAGCACCTGATCGACCGGCGAGCCCTTGGAGTCGTCGATGGCCAGGGCGCCGATCGAGCCCGCAAGCCGCAGCCGATCGGGATGCCGGTCCACGACCATCACCATGCAGGCGCCCTTGATCATCGCAGAGTAGGCTGCCATGAGACCGACCGGCCCGGCACCGTAGATGACGACGGACTCGCCGGGACAAAGTCCCGCCAGCTCCGTGCAGTGCCATCCCGTGGGGAAGATGTCGGCGAGCATCACGTAGTCGTTTTGCTGCTCCTCAGCATCCGGCGGCAGCTTCAGGCAATTGTAGTCACCATAGGGGACGCGCAGGAGATCGGCCTGCCCGCCTCGATAAGGGCCCATGTCGGCGAAGCCGTAGGCGGCTCCGGCCATGTTCGGCATGACGCTTCGATCGGCCGTGGTCAGGCAGAAGGCGCTGAGGCCGCGCTCGCAGTTCTTGCAGAACCCGCAGCCGATGTTGAAGGGGATGGCGACCCAGTCCCCGACCTTCACCCGGTCGACGCCGCTGCCCACTTCCGCCACCTGCCCGAGGTTCTCGTGCCCGAACACGCTGCCGGGCTGGAAGTCTGTCCGGCCCTCGTACATGTGCAGGTCCGAGCCGCAGATGTTGGTGCTCGTGATCCGCACCAGCACGTCGGTCGGCTTCTCAATCCTCGCGTCCGGCACGTCCTGCACCGCAACATCGCGCGGTCCGTTGTAGACGACTGCTCTCATGACATTCTCCCACCTGGGATCTGCTGGTGGAGCGAAGCAATGCCATGCGGCCCGGCATTGGAAGATACGGGTGCTTCCTAAGGGACATTCCCATGACCGCAGGATCGCCCCTTCCGCGATGAGCACGACAGTCCCAGGGAAATCACCGATCAGGCCACTGGTGAATAGTGCCCCTGCCGGATCGCCACGGGAACCGTGGCCTCCGCTCGACGATGTCACCGACATCTTGTTCCTGAGCTCGAAAGGTGGCGGCGACAACCCGGGCGACAACAACTCGGGTGCCGACAGCTCGGGCGGCGATAACTCGGATAGCGGAGACACCTCGGGCGACGAGGCCGAAGGCGGGGATCGGAACACGTCCAACGAATCGGGCAACTGATCCGAACAGGTGGCGCTGGCCGAGCCCGACGCCACCCGCTCCCACCACCGCCTCGACCTGTACCAGCATATTAGGGCGAGGAACGTCCGCTTCGTTCCACGCGCTGCCCGATAGCCGCATAGCCGCCTGACCGCTTCCCACCCACTCATGACGTCGAACCGATTGCCGTCGTTTCAGGCGTTCTCCGGCATGTGGATGGTGAAACCGGTCTCGCTCGACTTCGCTGCCCCATCCAGGCGCCCGAGGAGTTGGGCCATTGTCTCCGCCGCGATACGGGCTTCCAGTTGCGGCTGCTGGTCGATCACGGCCGATATGGCTCGCTCGCGTAGAAGCGCGCGCCGGTCCGGTGTCAGTTCGTGCGTGACGAAGGCCGTCGAGGCGGTGCGCCCGAGGCGTCGCAGCGCAGCCGCCACGGGCTGGGCGCCGGCCGACATGTGATAGATGCCGCGGATGGCGGGGTCGGCCGACAGCGCTTCCAGGACGATCCGGCCGGCCCGCTCGCCATCCTCGCCGCTCTCCGCGACCTGCGCGACCTCGATGCCGAGGTGACGCTCGGCCAGGATCTCACGGAAGCCGTCCTGGCGCGAGCGCTGGCCGACAATGTCCCGGCGTCCGGCGATCAGCAGCACGCGCCCGCCCTCCGGCTCCAGGAACAGCCCCATCAGGTCGCCGGCGACGCGACCGGCGCGGCGGTCGTCCGGCCCGACATAGGCGGCGCGCCCGCTCGTCGGCAGGTCGGTCGCGAGGGTGACCACGGGCCGCGCCAGCGCGGCAACGCGCACAGCCTCCGTTATGCGGGGCTCGTCCGGCAGCGTGACGATGAGCCCGTCGGTCGCCGCGGCTTGGCGACCGAGCGTCGCCGCCGTGCCCTCTGGGTCGTTGGGATCGATGTGGTGGAGGAGGAACTGAATGTTGAGGTCGGCATGGATCCGCGCTGCCGTGTCCAGCCCGATCCGTAAGGCGGCATGGAAGGGGTTGCTCGGCGCCTGGATCAGGACTGCGACGCGCAGCATGCGATGCGGGCGGACGACGATCGCCCGGTCGAGCCGAAGCCGGCGCGCAGCCGTGAGGACGCGCGCTTCCTTGTCGGTGTCGACGCCGCCGCGCCCGTTGAGCACGCGGTCGACGGTCGCCAGCGACACAGCCGCCTCTCGCGCCACGTCCGCCATCGTCGGCTTGCGCCCCATGATCAAATCCTCCGCGCCTTGATGGGATCCCATCAAATCGACTCTGATGGAAGAGGCTGGTCTTAGCCTATGACGATGCGCCGGGAGGACACCAAGCACCATGAGCATCACCATCACCACCGCGCCCTGCTGCTGGGGCGTCGATGACGTGAAGAACCCGAACCTGCCGCCCTGGGAGCGCGTCTTCAACCAGGCCGCCGCGGCGGGCTACGGCGGGCTGGAACTCGGTCCCTACGGCTACGTACCGCTGGACGAGGCGCGGGTGTCGGACGCGCTGCGAGCCCGCGGCCTTTTCATCGTCGCCGGCACGATCTTCGACGACCTCGTCTCGCCTGCCAACCGCGACAGCCTTCTCAAGCAGACCGACGAGATCTGCGCGCTGATCACGCGCCTACCGAGACCTCCCCAGGCCGAAGGCCAGCGATTTCCCGCCCCCTACCTCACGGTCATGGACTGGGGCCACGACGAGCGCGATTACGCCGCCGGCCATTCGGACCGCGCCCCGCGCCTGTCCGACGAGGCGTGGGGCCACATGGTCGCCAACATCCGCGCCATCGCCGACCTTGCCCGGACGCGATACGGCGTGCGCGCCGTGATCCACCCCCATGCCGGCGGCTATATCGAGTTCGCCGACGAGATCGCGCGCGTCGCCGCGGACGTGCCCCGGGACGTCGCCGGCTTCTGCCTCGACACGGGCCACACCTACTATGCCGGCATGGACCCGGCGAAGACGCTGGAGCGCTACGCCGACCGCCTCGACTACGTTCACTTCAAGGATATCGACCGGGCCGTCTTCGACCGCGTGATGGGAGAGCGAATCCGCTTTTTCGAGGCCTGCGCGCAAGGCGTCATGTGCCCGATCGGGCGCGGCGTCATCGACTATCCGGCGATCCGGGCGCTGCTCGCGCGCCTCGGCTATGCCGGCTTCATCACGGTCGAGCAGGAGCGCGATCCGCGCAACGCCGGCGGCAGCCTCGCCGACGTGAAGGCGAGCCGCGACTACCTGACGAGCGCAGGATTCTGAAACAAGGGAGACGTGCGATGATCAACGGCGAACTGAGGACCGCGGCTCCGATCCGCTGGGCGATGGTCGGCGGTGGGCGCGGCAGCCAGATCGGCTACATCCACCGATCGGCGGCGCTGCGCGACCGGGCCTTCGCGCTCGTGGCCGGCGCTTTCGACCTCGATCCGGAGCGCGGGCGCGCCTTCGGCGTCGATCTGGGCCTCGACCCTGCTCGCTGCTATCCGGACTACGCCGCCCTGTTCGCGGGCGAGGCCGCGCGGCCGGACGGCATCCAGGCGGTGTCGATCGCGACGCCCAACAATACCCACTTCGCCATCGCCAAGGCGGCCCTGGAACACGGCATCCACGTGGTCTGCGAGAAGCCGCTCTGCTTCACCGTGGCGGAGGCGGAGGAGCTGGTGGCGCTGTCCGCGGCGAGGCACAAGATCGTCGGCGTGACCTACGGCTATGCCGGCCACCAGCTCATCGAGCAGGCCCGCGCCATGGTGGAAGCGGGCGAACTCGGCGCGATCCGCATCGTCAACCTCCAGTTCGCGCACGGCTTCCATTCGGACGCCGTGGAGGAAACGAACCCGGCGACGCGCTGGCGCGTGACACCCGCCTTCGCAGGGCCGAGCTATGTTCTCGGCGACGTCGGCACGCATCCCCTCTACATGTCCGAGGTGATCCTGCCGCATATGAGGATCAAGCGCCTCCTGTGCGCTCGGCAGAGCTTCGTGAAGAGCCGCGCGCCGCTCGAGGACAACGCCGTCACGCTGATGGAGTACGACAACGGCGCGTTCGGCACGGTCTGGTCGAGCGCGGTCAACGCCGGCTCCATGCACGGGCAGAAGGTGCGCATCGTCGGGTCGAGGGCCAGCCTCGAGTGGTGGGACGAGCGGCCGAACCAGCTCTCCTTCGAGGTGCAGGGCGAGCCCGCCCGCATCATCGAGCGCGGCATGCCCTATCTCCATCCCGCGGCGCAGGCCGACGACCGCATCGGCGCCGGCCATCCCGAGGGTCTCTTCGAGGCCTGGGCCAATCTCTACGCCCGCTTCGCCATCGCGATGGAAGCGACCAACACGGGCGACGCCGAACGTCTCTCCAGCATCCGCTATCCCGACGTGCATGCCGGCGTCGAGGGCGTGCGCTGGGTCGAGGCCTGCGTGCGTTCGGCGGACGCGGGCGGAGTCTGGATCGACTACACCTGCGGCTGAGAGACCGATCGGGCTGTCCCCAGGTGGCACCTCGTTCCCAGTCTAGCTGAGCGCGCCTGCTTCAAGCGCGATCATCTCCCATGTCAGCCTTTCGAGCCGCCCTTCACCCAAAGCTGCCAAGCAGCTTTCCACCCAACCCACAACGGATAGATCCCTTGTGTCGAACCCAATTCGCGGCCAACGCCACTGTGAGAATGTGGTCCATCAACCGACGAATGTCGGCCGACCGCAAACGACCCTCATAGACCATCACTGTGGCTTCATCCCTCGTTGGAAGAGGACGTTCAGGTATGGACGGGCTGCCATACTTCGATCCGCCGCTCGCCCTCGAGAAGTTCGGGCAGCGCCGCGTGCCAATCCTGACGGTAAGGGCGATGGATCTGAACGTTGACGACGTCCTCGTGATCGGTCCAGACCTCGTGAAGGAGGAAACGGCTCGGATCGCCTGGGTCCTCGTGGAGGGTTGCGGAGCAGTAGGTCGCCTCCTGCTTCATGGCATCGAGAACGTCGGCGAGAAGGCTGAGGAAGCGCCCGCGCTGGTCCTCCCGAACCTGGAACTCGATGAGGTAGGCGACGCTCACGTCAACACCCTCCCCGCGATATCCGCAGCGAGCCGGTCCGCATGCGTGACCATCAGCCCGTGCGCCCCACCCTCGTAGACGACGAGCTCGGCGCCGGGGATCAGTCGGGCATAGGCCCGCGCCGTCAGGTCAATCGGGGCGGATGCGTCCCGGTCGCCGTGGATGATCGTGACGGGCAGCTTGAGACGGGCCGCGTCGCGCCGGAGGTCGGAGGAGAGGATCGCATCCTGGAAGTCGAGGAGGATCCGCCGCGAGGTGTCCTGCACCATGCCCGACATCCAGGCGAGGAGTGCTGCGCGGCGGCCGGGCGCGAACAACTCGATGTTCTCCTCGATCCAGCCCGGGAGATCGGCCGCGAGTCGCGCCCGCATCGCTCCGGCCATCTCCGGTGTCAGTCCCGGCCACCCGTCCCGGTCGGACATCATCCTCGGCCCCGTCGCCCCGACGAGAACGAGGCGGGCCGTGCGCTCTGTCCCATGTCGCAGGAGGAAGCGGATCGCCTCGCCGGCTGCGCCGGAATGGGCGACGAGCGACACGCCGCGAAGGTCGAGAGCGGTCAGGACCGCGGCGAGATCGTCGGCGAGATCCTCATAGTCGACGCGCCCCGGATCGGTGGAGCGGCCGTGGCCGCGGCGGTCATAGGCGATCGTGCGAAGGCCGCGGGCGTTGAGTCCCACCATGACCTCGCCCCAGATGCGCGAATCCATGCCCCAGCCGGCCAGAAGCACGATCGGCAGGCCGCTGCCCCAGTCGGAAAGGAAGAGCTGGTGACCACCGCCGATCTCGACGAAGGGGGCGCTCACGAGACCGCCTCGTCGAGGAAGCCGATCACCTCGGCAACGCGCTCGTCTCCGTCCAGGCGGACGATGTCGGTGCCGCCGGCAACGGCGGGTCCGGCCTCCGGCCCCAGCGTCCAGGAGAAGCGCACGAAGGGACCGTGGCCATCAGGTGCTCCACGGAGATGGAAGGTCAGACCGGGGAACTGTCGGCGGGCTCCCTCGATCATCGCCGCCACGCCGTCCCGACCGTCGGACTGCATCAACGGATCGCGATAGCGGACATCCGGATGCCAGGTCTTCAGCCAGCGATCCCGCTCGGCGAGGTCGGCTTCGTTCCAGACGTCCAGATAGTCGTCTGCGATGTTGTGTGGGGTCGTCATGTCGGTCTCCGGTCGGTTGGAGCCCGAAGCATGGCCGAGCCGATGGCGTCCGGCGATTACCTGTGAGGTCATGGGCAGACGTCGGCCGCCGTGCGAGAAGACGCGAATGGCGACGGTGCTGGCGAACGACACGGTGGGGGATGTCCTGCGGGACTGGCGGCGCAGACGACGCTACAGCCAGCTCGACCTCGCGCTGGAGGCCGAAGTCTCGGCGCGGCATCTCAGCTTCGTGGAGAGCGGGCGATCGGCGGCCAGCCGCGACATTCTGCTGCGCCTGGCCGAGCGGCTCGATCTGCCGCTGCGCGAGCGCAACCGCCTCCTTCTCGCCGGGGGCTACGCGCCGGTTTTTGCCGAGCGAGGTCTCGACAGGCCGGACATGGCGGCCGCGATGGACGCGGTGCGCGCCGTTCTTCGCGCCTACGAGCCCTACCCGGCCCTTGCCGTCGACCGGCACTGGCGCCTCGTCGCCGCCAACGAGGGTCTTTCACCGCACCTCCGCGGCGTCGCCCCGCGCCTGCTGGAGCCCGGGGTCGATGTCCTGACCCTCTCGCTCTCGCCGGACGGGCTCGCCCCTTTCATCCTCAACCTCGCCGAATGGCGGCAGCACATCCTGGAACGTCTGCGGCGCGACGTCGCCGCGTCGGGCGATCCGGAACTTGCTCGTCTCCTCGAAACTCTCCGGGCCCTGCCCCGCCCCGCTGGCAGATCGGAGAACTTGTCCGCCGCGTCGCCGGCCGTCCCGATCGCCGTCCGGCTCGTGCTTCGGCATCCCGCGACAGGCGAGCGTTTGTCGTTCCTTTCGACCACCACCGTGTTCGGAACGGCGACCGACGTGGCGCTTGCCGAACTCACCCTGGAAGGCTTCCTTCCGGCGGACGAGGCGACGCGCAAAGCCTTGGCGGTCGCTGGCTGACGCCTTCGCGCGAAGGTCATCGCGTGACCTGCCGTCTCAGCCTCTGCGATCAGGCGTCCCGCGCCCTCGGTGGTTACCGGCCGGCTTCGCCCCGATGACGAGGCTTGGTGTTTTCCACAGCGAGTCCGAGCGCGGACGCACGAATGCCACAAGCACATCCTGGATGAGGCTCGCATTCCAGTTGGGAGCCGACTTCCCCGTGAGCGCACTCAAGCCGAGCCGAAGACATGCACGGGCAGGCGCTCAGGTCGGAACCAGGGTCGGACCTGCAGCCAAGCCCGGACACGTTTGTTGTTCCCGTGCCGCTCGCGCACCGATATGGAAGGGGGATGGTACGGACAGCCCGTTGGAACCGGACAGCCCAAGAGCGAAGGGAAGCGAGACATCATGGCGACGAGGGTTTATCGCTCCGGTCAGGACTCGAACGCGCACGTCGTCCCGTATCGGGCTGACAGTTGAGCGTGCCGACGCGAGGCGCCGAGGACGAGACCCTCGGCGCGCTGGGCTGGAGCGCGTTCTTCGCTGAGCAGATAACCTCAGGCGATGCGGGGCTCGAACCGGCTCGCATCGCCCGGGTCCACCGCTCACGCCTGACCGCACTGTCCACGCATGGGCCGGTCGAGCCGGTGCTTGGACCGGACGTCAACACCAGCCACTTTGCCGTGGGCGACTTCGTTCTCGTCGATCCCCTCACGGCGCGTCTCCACCGTCGCCTCGAACGCCGGTCCGTGATCGAACGCCGCGTTTCGGGCGGCGTCGTCCCCCAGCTGGGCGGGGCCAACATCGACACGCTCTTCATCGTGACATCGTGCAACCTGGACTTCAATCCGGCCCGCCTCGAGCGTTATCTCGCATGGTCCAACCAAGCCGGCATCGAGCCGGTGATCGTGTTGACCAAAGCCGATCTGGCCGAAGACCTCGCCTCCTACGAAGACGCGGCCCGCGCCCTGCAACGCGGGCTCGACGTGGTGGTGGTCCACCCCAACGAGGCACAGACCGTCGCCGCGCTCGCGCCCTGGTGCGGGAGCGGGCAAACGGTCGCGCTGGTCGGCTCGTCGGGGGTCGGCAAATCGACACTGGTGAACACGCTGGTCGGCGCGACGGAGGGACCGCCACAGGAAACGGGGGCCATCCGCGAACAGGATGCCAAGGGGCGTCACACCACGACAGCCCGCTCGCTTCACCCCATCCTGGGGGGCGGCTGGGTGATCGACACGCCCGGCATCCGCAGCCTGCAAGTCAGCGACCTTGCCGACGGGCTGGACGTCCTGTTCGCCGAAATCACGGAACTCGCGGCCCGCTGCCGCTTCCACGATTGCACCCACGCGCATGAACCTGGCTGCGCGGTGCGTGAGGCGGTGGCGGAGGGCACCGTCGATCCCAAGCGCCTGGAGCGCTGGCATCTTCTCCAGAACGAGAACGCGCAGAACGACCGGACCGAGACCCGAGCGGCAGGCGGCCGAGTCGGCGGAGGCCGCGGCAGGCGGCGCTGAGGGCCCGTCCGGGACGGTCGCCGTTTCCCGGACGATCGCCGTCGGCGCTCCGCGCCGCAAGCGGCGCGCCCGGCAGCGCAGGGAGACCCTCCAGATCGACGGCGATCGTCGTGCGACAGGATCGCGAAATCCCTCGCGGGCTCTCCGCCGACGCGTTACCAGTGAGGCTCCCCGATGCCGCAGCGAGCCCGCGCATGACCGCTCCTTCCCCCGTCGCCGAAGCTGAGCGCCGAGGCGCCTCTGCCGAGGGGAATGGCCGTTGATTCCCTGGGTGGCGCTCGGCACCGCGCCCGTTCCGGGCGGCGGCGAACTGCGTCTCATGCGGCGCGGCTCGGAATACTCCATCATGATCGGCGGCACCGAACTGATGAACAGCCGCCTCAGCGGCTCCGAGGAAGCCCTCGCCACGCTGGCGTTGGAGCGGATCGGCCCGCGGACGGCCGGCCGTGTCCTGATCGGGGGCCTCGGGATGGGCTTCACGCTGCGCGCCGCGCTGGCGAGCCTCGCGCCGGATGCCAGCGTCACCGTCGCCGAACTGGTGCCGGGCGTCGTCGAGTGGGCGCGGGGGGCCATGGCCGATGTCTTCGGCGAAACGCTGTCCGATCACCGCGTCGCCATTGCCGTGGAAGATGTGGCGGAGACGATCGGCCGGGCACGCGGCACCTACGACGCCATTCTCCTCGACGTCGATAACGGGCCGGACGGCCTGACGCGGAGCGGCAATGACCGGCTCTACGGGCCGGCGGGCCTTGCCGCCTCCCTTCGGGCGCTGAAGCCGGGCGGCGTTCTCGGCATCTGGTCGCAAGGGGCGGACCCGGCCTTTACCGCGCGCCTCGGCCGCGCCGGCTTCCAGGTGGAGGAGATGCGCGTGAAGGCCGGACGCGGGCGCGGGACAAAGCATGTGCTCTGGTTCGCCACCAAGGCAGCTCGACGGCCTGAGCATCATTCCCCGGATTTTCCCAGGCGGGGCGGCTCAGAAGGCGGGCCGAATCCTTCGAGGCGTGAAAATTAGACCACCGAAGACGGCCGATCTGCTTCCGACCCGAACCCGGCCTCAAACTGGTCGGCGGGGCTGGGCCGGAAGCGGATCGTCGGCGGCTGGCAGCATGGGGCGGAAAGCTGCCAGTTCGCAAACCACCCTTTACGGCCTCTCAAGGCAGTCGCGTCGTTCGCCGAAAGCCGCCGTTCCGATCATCATGTCACGCGGGTTCGGGAAGGCCGAGCCAGCGACGCGATTGCCTGGCCGCTTCGCTACGGTCATCGATGACCTCGGTCCTGGGCGGAAGGGGAGCCAACTCGCCGTCCGCAGCGTGCTTTTCGAGATAGCGTCGCTCCCGCTCTCCTGGTTCTGCGGCTTCGTCGCGGAAGAAGTTGAACTCAATGCCACCGAACCCGGTCCAACCGAGATGGCTCTGGATCAGCAGGAACTCGGGAAGCGTATGATCGATGAACCAGCCGGGTGCGTCGCTTCCCGTGTGATCCAGCCACAGAAGGCAACCGGCGTCATCCTGGCGGTCCAAACCGATACGTGGAGATTGGTGCATTGCGTCGATGCCGATCGGCGGCAACCCATTGAGCGACTTCGCTCCGGACAGCTCCGCACGCGTTGCTGATCAACACACTACGTTCACGTCGGGCGGCGGCGCGTCCGTTTTCCCGGAGACCTTAAGCGACCTGTGGAGACCGACGCTGTCCCACCGGAAACAGCGCACCCGGTGACTTCAACCTGTATCATCCCGCTCAACCACCTTCGTGTTTCGACTAACGGGCCACATCATGACGCCCCGAAGGTCCAGAGGCTCGAGGCAGTCTGAACACCGTAGGTGAGGTCGTGTCCCTTGGCGTGGTGTAGCTCGCGAAGGGCCACCACGGTTGCCGGCTTGGGCCGGGCAGATCAGACTGCGAGGGTTGGCAGGCTGACGAGGGGATCATCGCCGATCGGGGCGATGCTTT
>NZ_VTOM01000040.1 GCF_009765365.1 Antarcticirhabdus aurantiaca | reverse complement strand
TCCTCGAGGCAGGGCGGGAACAGCGTCGCCTGATCGCGATCGGCGCCGACAACGAAGCGTCCCATGCCATCCTCCAGACCACCCTGAAGAAGATAGCATGAGCAGGGTTTTGACACAGCCAGGGTCGTTTGCGGCCAGCCGAACAGGTCCAGGATCACGACGCCCGAGGCCGAGTTCCCGCCCGATCGTTGAGGAAGCGCCACGTCCATGCCGATCACCATTGTGGCCTTGCCATCACCCAAGTCAGACCAGAGAAGCTTCAACGTCATCGTCTGTCCGAGCCGGATGGCGAGCGCCTCGCCAGCGGGCAGCGGCACCTTGCAGCGCTCCGGCCGCACCCCGTGGATGCGAAGCCGCCGGGAGCCCGAGCCGCGGCTCGGCAACCGTCCCCCGTTCTCTTCAGGCCGGGTGGGAAAGGCGGAGGTCATAGCGCTCTGCCCCGTCGAACCCATCGGTGTCACCGGCCTGCCCCCTCGCCCCCTCGATCGATGCGCCGATCTGCGAGGACATCGTCCCGCGCGCCCTCCTCGTCGATGCCGCCCGCTAGGGGTCACTCAGCGAGGGGTCTATGCGCCAAGTCGTGGAGCATTTCGATTGGACGAGGTTCAAGCCGCCTTTTCCAGAGACGGCTGCGCCGCGGCCCGAGCCTTCGTCAGTGGCAGGTCTTGCATCGATCCTTGGACACCGATCGGCCTCTAGGGGACTCCACGGGAGATCCCGTGAAAACGCAAGAAGGCGTCGGACGCCGCCTTTCTCAGAGACTCAGAGGAGAAGGAAGTTTGGGGAACGTAGAGGAAAACGGCGCTCGGAAGGTTTGCCAGGCTGAATGTCGTGGGCTCGATTTCCGTCGCCCGCGCCAGAGTTCCCGAACTCCTCAGGCTTCGTCGGCGCGCGTGGCGCATGGTCGATGGCGGGGCCGAAGCCCCGTTCAACGCGCCTTCAGCGCGGCGGCCTCGCGGGCGAGGCGCGTCACCGTTTCGAAGTCGCCGGCGCTCAGCGCGTCCTTCGGGGCGACCCAGGAGCCGCCGACGCACACGACGTTGGGCAGCGCCAGATAGTCTCCGACGTTCTTCGTGGAGATGCCGCCCGTCGGGCAGAAGCGGATGGCGGGAAAGACCGGCGCAATGCTCTTCAGGAAGGCGGCGCCGCCCGCCTGCTCGGCCGGGAAGAACTTCAACAGCTCGTAGCCGCTCTCCAGCGCCCGCATCAGCTCGCTGGCGCTCGCCGCACCCGGCAGGAGCGGAACGTCCGAATCCGACGCCGCCTCGATCACGGAGGTCGTGGTGCCCGGCGACACGATGAAGCGGGAGCCGGCCTCGGCCGCCGCCGCAAACTGCGCGGGGTTGAGGATCGTGCCGGCGCCGGCGATCGCCTCCGGCACCTCCGCGGCCACCGCGCGGATGGCGTCGAGCGCGGCGGGCGTGCGCAGCGTGATCTCGATCGCCGGCAGGCCTCCGGCGGCGAGCGCGCGGGCCAGCGACACGGCTTCCTTGGCGCTGGCAACGGCGACCACGGGGATCACCGGCTGGCGCGTCAGGATGGCGAGGAGCGGTTCGGTCTTCTGGGCTTCAGCCACGGCAGCCTCGATCGACGGGCGGGAAGGATCGGGCGAGGGTTAGACCCGCGCTTGCGCCCGCGTCAAATCCAAAAGGCCGGGAACTCGTCTCACAGTCCGCCGTTATAGGTGCGGTAGAAGATGTGCTTGCCGATGCGGTCGAGCCGCTCCATCGTGTTCGCCCAGCGCGGGTGGACGTAGTTCGCGTGGTAGTGGGTCGAGGAGCCGACCTCGGAAATCCAGGTTTCGCCGCGCGTGACGGCACCGGCGATGCGCTTGGCCGTGGCGAAGGCCTTGACGTCGCGGATGCGGTCCGGCTTGCCGTCGCAGGCGAAGGAGAACTGGCAGCGGTTGCGCCAGTTCTTGTTCTGGTACACGACGCCGCAGATCGTCTTGGGATAAACCGGGTTGCGGACCCGGTTCAGGATGACTTGGGCAACGGCCGCCTGGCCATCCTCGGACTCGCCGCGCGCCTCGAAATAGATGCCGTTGGCGAGGCAGAGCTGCTCCTTCACCGACAGCGCCTCCGCGGGCAGCGGCGTCGCCGCCCAGAGGTGGTCCTTCGGGCCGATCGGCGGCACGAAGGCTTCCGGCGTTTCGCGTAGCACGTTCTCGAACAGCGAATTGGCGCGGCTGCCGGCATTGGGCGTCGCGTAGCCGAGCGCGTTGGTGCCCTCGACAGCGGGTCCGAGCGAGGCGACCTGCGTTCCCTCCCCGTCCCCCTGGCCCGCGCCGGTCAGGCTTTCCCGAGCCTTCAGCGAGAAGCCCTCGGCAGCCGCCACGGCGACGGTCTGGATCGTGTCGGGCGAAACGCTGGCGAAGGCGGCGCGCACGCCGTCCGTCGCCATCGGGTTCAGCCGCTGCAGCATGGAGGCTTCCGCCGGCGTTTCCGGCGCCGGCTTGAACAAGCGTCCGCCCTTGACGCTTTCGCGAGGCGGCGGGACGATCTGCGTCGGGGCCGCCGCGACGCGCATGCCGTAGCCGACGGGCGGGGTGAAGGCGAGGCGGCCGCGCCCGGCTTCGTCGCCCGTGGAGGCTTCGGCGGTCGGGGCGTGAAGCGCGGCTTCGGTGAGGAGGCGGGCGAGACGGCCCGCCTTGTCGAAGCCGGCATCGGCGCCGCGATCATGATCCTGGAAGGCTGCCGTGGTCGGCAAGAGGGGAAGAAGGGCGAGCGCCCCGCAGGCGGTCAGCACAGCACGTCTGGCCCGGCGCGAGCGGCTCGCGCGCTGTTGGTTCCCCTCAACCTTCATCATGCCCCCGAAACGTACCCCTCTGGCCGTTGATGATCATGCTCTGTTAACCTTGTCTCTTGGTTAACAGAACGTGGCCATTTCACGACCGGCGCTTCGCTTTTCCGGCGAAGGGGTTGTTCGGCTTGCGCAGTCCGAGGCGGATCGGCACGCCGAAAAGGCCGAAGCTCTCGCGCAGGCTGTTGACGAGATAGCGCGTGTAGCTGGCGCCGAGCGCCTCCGGGCGGCTCGTCGAGAGCATGAAGGTCGGCGGGCGGGATTTCACCTGCGTCATGTATTTGATCGTAACGCGACGCCCGGCAACGGCCGGCGGCGTGTGCTGAGCGGTCGCGCGCTCCAGCCACTGGTTCAGCTTGGCGGTGGAGATGCGCTTGTTCCAGACCTCGTGCGTGTCGGCCACCGCCTTCATCAGCCGGTCGAGCCCCTCGCCCGTCTCGCCCGACACGGGCACGGCCCGGATGCCGCGCGCCTGCGGCAGGAGCCGGTCGGTCTTCTCGCGAAGGTCGGCGAGCACCGCCTGCCGGTCCTCCACGAGGTCCCACTTGTTGAAGGCGAGGACGGGCGCGCGCCCCTCGCGCACGATGAGGTCGACGATCGACAGGTCCTGCTTCTCGAAGGGGATCGTCACGTCGAGGACGATCACCACCACCTCGGCGAACTTCATCGCCCGCAGCGCGTCGGCGACGGACAGCTTTTCCAGCTTCTCCTGGACGCGCGCCTTGCGGCGCAGGCCCGCCGTGTCGAAGAGCTTCACGCGCCGCCCACGCCATTCCCATTCGACGGAGATCGAGTCGCGCGTGATGCCCGCTTCCGGCCCGGTCAGCATCCGCTCCTCGCCAATGAAACGGTTGACCAGGGTGGATTTGCCCGCGTTCGGCCGCCCGACGATGGCGATGCGCAGCGGCTTGGTGTCGTCGTAGGGCTCGATGACCTCCTCGCCGTCCTCGCCCACCGCCGCGACCGCGGGTGCGGCCCCCTCCTCGTCCTCGTCCTCGTCGTCCTCGCGGAAGGGCCCGATCCCGAGTGCGGCGACGATCGCGTCGCGCAGGTCGCCCATGCCCTCGCCGTGCTCGGCGGAGATCGCGACCGGCTCGCCGAGGCCGAGCTCGTAGGCGTCGTAGAAGCCCGCATCGGCGCCGCGCGCCTCGGCCTTGTTGGCGACGAGCACCACCGGCTTGCCGGACATGCGCAGGAGGTCGCCGAAGGTGCGGTCCTGGGGCATCAGCCCGTGCTTGGCGTCCACTACGAAGAGCGACAGGTCGGCCTCGCGGATCGCGGCCTCCGTGCCGGCGCGCATGCGCCCTTCCAGGGAGTCCGCATCGGCCTCTTCCAGGCCCGCGGTGTCGATCGCCTGAAATTCGAGATCGAGGAGCTGGGCGTCGCCGGAGCGCCGGTCGCGGGTCACGCCCGGCCGGTCGTCGACGAGCGCGAGGCGCTTGCCGACGAGGCGGTTGAACAGGGTGGACTTGCCGACGTTCGGCCGCCCGATGATGGCGATGGCGACCACGGCAGGCCTCCTTCTCGTTCGCTGGGTTCAGTTCGCGGGTGCGGGTGCAGGGGCCGGCGTGGCCGGACCGGGCTCGGCCGGAGGCGTCGCGGGCTGCGCCGGAGCGGCGGGCGGCGCTGCGGCAGCAGGGGCCGGCTCGGTCGCGGGCGCTTCGACGGGCGGCGTCGCGACAGGCGCCGCCGGCGTCTGCGCGGCCGGGGCGTTCGGCTCCGCCACCGGCGCTTCCGGCACGGCCGGGGCGGGCGTTTCGACCGCCGGCGGCAGCGTCGTCGGCAGCTCGACGGTCGGCGCGGGCAGCGCTTCGGCCGGCGCGGGTGCCGGTGCAGGCGCCGGCTCAGCGGCTGGCGCGGGCGCCGCCGTCGGCGCGCGCACGGGCGCGGCGGTCGAGGGCGTGCTCGCGGCGATGACGTCGAGCATCAGCTGCGCCCGGTCGCCGAGGCCGTTCGGGACCTGCGGATCGTCGGCGATCTGCTGGAACAGCGTGCGCGCCCCGTCCCGGTCGCCCTCCTTCCAGGCGGCGAGCGCCAGCGCCTCACGCGCGGGAAAGCGCATGGCCTGGGCGTCGCCCGACAGGCGCTCGACCCGCGCCGACACGTCGGCCCGGCTCCCCGTGTCGACGAGGATGTAGGCCGCCCGGATCGCCGCCGCATCGCGCAGCGGCTGCGGCGCGTCCGCGTCGTTGGCCACCGCGTCGAAGGCCTGGAGCGCGCCGGGCAGATCGTTGTTGGCCTGTCGGATCCCGCCGAGCCGCAGTTGAGCCAGATCGGGATAAACGCCGTAGCCGTCGCGCGCGAGTGCCTCGAAGCCTTCGATCGCCTGCGGGCTCTGCCCCGCGGCCTCCAGGGCCGCGGCCTGGAGATAGCGGTCGCCCGAGGCCTCCTGCCGGCCTTCCACGATGCTCTCGTAGATGACGAGACCGACAGCGGCGACGACCACCAGAACCGCGCCGGCGATCACGAGGCGGCCGAAGCGCTTCCAGAACTGCTGGACGCGGGCCTGCCGGATCTCCTCGTTGACCTCGCGGAAGAAGCTGTCGTCGCTCATGGCGTCCCTTGTGTCGGCGATGTCCGCCGGGCGCGAGGGCGCGTGTCGGCGAACGAAGATCTCGCACGCCTTCTAGATGGACTTTTCCGAACTGGAAACCTTTGCCCGCTCTCGCCCCGGTGCGGTCGCGGCGTCAGAGCGCCGCTTCGACCCGCTGCGCCACGTCGGCCGGCACCCAGCCGCGCCATAGGTCCCCTTGCGTCTGCAGGAAGTGGCGTGCGGCATCCTCGCCGGACGCGCCGTTCTCCTCCTTCCAGACGAGCAGGCGATTGACCGTGGCGTTCGACCAGGCGCGCGTGCCGAGATAGCGGGCGGCGGCCGGGCTCTTTGCCGCGATCCGCGGCGCGACGAGGGTGTAGACCTCGGTCGGGGTCCAAGCGTTGCGCTTCGGGTCGGGGCAATCGGGCTGCGTCGTGCAGCGGGTCCACTCGGCCGCGTCGAAGGGCACGTCCCATTCGAGCTTCTTCATCGGATAGCGCCCGATGATCGCCGTCGGCGACCAGTAATAGCCGAGCCAGCCCGTCTGGTCGGCGAAGGCCTTGGCGATGGAGCCGTCGAGTCCCGCCGCCGATCCCGTCTCGACGAGGTCGAAGCCCGCGCTCTCGCCGTCATAGGCGCGAAAGAAGTTGTCCACCATGATCTGGCAGCCCCAGCCGGGCGGGCAGGTGTAGACCGCCCCGCGCGAGGGATCGACCGGCGAGGGAAACAGGTCGGGCCGCTCCAGCGCGTCGCCGAGCGTCCGGATCTCGGGATGACGGTCGGCCACGTATTGCGGGATCCAGAACCCCTCCTCCGAGCCGTCCTTCAGGACGCGCGCGCCATAGGAGACGCGCCCTTCCGCGACCGCCTCGTCGATCGCGCCGCGGAACTGGTTCACGAACATCTCGGGCACCACGTCCGGCCCGCTCGCCCGCGTCATCGAGGCGAAGGTCGGCATCGTGTCGCCCGGCACCAGCTCGACCTCGCAGCCGAAGCCCTTCTCCAGGATAATCCGGTCGATGGCGGCCATGACCTCGGCGCTCGCCCAGTTCATGGAAGCGACGCTGACGTGGCCGCACGCCGTGTCCGCCGCGCCGTTCGCCACCGAGTCGACGCCGCCCAACAGGGCGACGAAAGCCGCCAGTCCCAAGAACCGCTTCATCATGTCGTCTTTCGCACCGGCCCCGGGCCCTGCCCCGGTCCCGGCAGAGGATCGGCGTCCCGCCGATACACTCCCCTTAGGTCATACGTCCGCAACCGGCTGGTTGAAAAGCGCCAAACAGCGGCGTTTGCGCGCGGGCGCCCTCAGAACGGACCCGTCGCCGGGCCGAGATAGGTGTCGACGAGCGCCGTGACGCGCGCATCGCGCGCCATGCCCGTTTCGCCGCCCATCACCACGACGATGATGCGCCGTCCGCCGCGCTCGGCGCTCGCCACGAGATGGAAGCCCGAGTCGCGGATGAAGCCCGTCTTCATGCCGTCGATGCCCGGCACCTTGCCGAGCAGCTTGTTGGTCGCCTTGATCGTCCGGCCGCCATATTCGAACTCGCGCAGCGAGAAGACCGACAGGGCCGAGGGGAAGTTGTGGCGGATGGCGAGCGCCAGCCGCGCCATGTCGCGGGCCGTCGTCACCTGCCCCACGTCGGGAAGGCCGGAAGCGTTGTTGAAGTGCGTGCGCGACATGCCGAGCGCCCGCGCCTTGGCGTTCATGCGGTTGGCGAAGGCTTCCTCCGATCCCGCGAGGTTCTCGGCGACCACGGTCGCGACGTCGTTGGCCGAGCGCACCGCGAGCGACGTCACCGCCTGGCGCACCGTCAGGAGGTCGCCCGGCTTGGCGCCGAGCTTCGAGGGCGGCTTGGAGGCGGCGTTGGCCGAGATCGTCAGCGGCGTGTCCGGATTGAGCCGCCCCTGCTCGACCGCCTCGAACAGGAGGTAGAGCGTCATCAGCTTGGTGAGCGAGGCCGGGTAGCGCAGCGCGTCGGCGTCGTCCTCGTAGAGCGTGCGGCCCGAGCGCGCGTCGATCACAAGCGCCGCGGGCGCCCGGTGCTCGACGACCGGGGCGTAGGACCGCGCCATGCTCACCGCGTCGAAGCCGGCGCGACCGACATCCGCGGATTGGCAGGCGCCGAGCGTTGCCGCGAGCGCGACGATCGCGAGCGGGCGGCCGGCGAGGCGCCCGAGGCGGCGAAGAAGGGAAGACGTCACGGCGCGGTGTTCCCGGACAGGCTGAACGGTGTGGCTCCGCAAGCTATGATCGAGGAGGGTAAACGACCCGTCACGATGCCGGGGATGCCCGACGCTCGATCATGTTCGATCGCGCGCCGGCCATCCATGCTCCGCCGCTCGCCTACTCCGCTTCGCCGCCGCCGCCCGCCTCGCGGATTTCTTCGGCGGAGAAGTCGTAGTGCTCGCCGCAGAACTCGCAGGTGACGTCGATGCGGCCGTTCTCGACGCTTTCGGCGAGTTCCTCCTCCGAGAAGCTCGCGAGCACGTCGCGGATGCGCTCGCGCGAACAGGAGCAGTCGTCGGCGACGGGGTTGGCCGGGAAGACGCGCACGCCGCGCTCGTGGAACAAGCGGAACAGCAGCCGCTCGACGCCGACTTCCGGGTCGGTCAGCTCGGAGGCCTCCACCGTGTCGACGAGGGCGCGCGTTTCGTTCCAGGCGTCGTCGAACTCGAAGGCTGCGCCCGTCTCGTCCGCATCGTCGGGCGCGTCGCCGCCGGGCAGGTCCGGCATGCGCATGCGCTCGGGCGCTTCCGGCAGGAACTGCGCCACCATGCCGCCGGCGCGCCAGCTCTCCACGAAGCCCTTCTCGCCCCGCCGCGACATGCGCGCCACCGCGAGCTTCACCGTGGTCGGGATCTGCTCGGACTGGCGGAAATAGGCTTCGGCCACCTCTTCCATCGAAGCGCCGTTCAGCTCCACGATGCCCTGGTAGCGCTGCGTGTACGGCCCCTGGTCGACGGTCAGCGCCATGACGCCGACGCCCAGGAGCGCTTCCGGCGTCGCGGCGCCCGCGGCGATCGCCTCGGCGACGCGCTCCTCCTCGAAGCGCGCATAGGCGCGCACCGAGGACGGCGTCGAGAAGTCGACGACGAGGAGACCGACGGGCCCGTCGGTCTGCGTCTGCGCGATGAACTTGCCGTCGAACTTCAGCGAGGTGCCGAGAAGCACGGTCAGAGCGATCATCTCGGCGAGAAGGCGCGAGACGGGCTCGGGATAATCGTGGCGCGCCAGGATCTGATCGAGCATCGGCCCGAGCTGCACGGCGCGCCCGCGCGCGTCGAGCGCCTCCACCTGGAAGGGCACGACGGCGTCGTCGCCGGCGAACCCGAAGGCACCGAGCGTCAGGCCCTCATCCGACATGGGCGACCTCTCCGAAAACCCAGGCAAGGATCGACTTCTGCGCGTGGAGGCGGTTCTCCGCCTCGTCGAACACCACCGACTGCGGCCCGTCGATCACCGCGTCCGTCACCTCCTCGCCGCGATGGGCGGGCAGGCAGTGCATGAAGAGAGCCTCGCTGTCGGCATGGGCCATCAGCCGCTCGTTGACCTGGTAGGGCATGAAGACGTTGTGCCCGCGCGCCTGCGACTCCCGGCCCATCGAGACCCAGGTGTCGGTGACGACGAGGTCGGCGCCCGAGACGGCCTCCACCGGATCGGGCGTGAGGAGGATCGAGGCGCCCTGCTCGCGCGCCGCCTCGACGAAGCGCATGTCGGGCCCCGAGCCTTCCGGCGTCGCGATCCGAAGCGTGAAGTCGAACTGCACGGATGCTTCCACGAAGGAGGACAGGACGTTGTTGCCGTCGCCCACCCAGGCGAAGGTGCGCCCCGCCACCGCCCCGCGCTTCTCCTCGAAGGTGAGAAGGTCGGCCATGATCTGGCAGGGGTGGGTGTCGTCGGTGAGGCCGTTGATCACCGGCACGGTGGCGTGCTCGGCGAGCTCGGTCAGCCGGTCGTGGGCGGTGGTGCGGATCATGATCGCGTCGACGTAGCGCGAGAGCACCCGCGCCGTGTCGGCGATGGTCTCGGCGCGGCCGAGCTGCATCTCCGAGCCGGACAGGAACAGCGTCTCGCCGCCGAGCTGGCGCATGCCGACGTCGAAGGACACGCGGGTCCGCGTCGACGGCTTCTCGAAGATCATGGCCAGCATCTTGCCCTCGAGCGGGCGCGGCTCGCCTGTCCGGCCGAGCGCCTTGCGCTGGCCGGCATCGGCGATGATCGCCCGGAGGTCCGCCTGCGACACCTTGGAGATGTCGAGGAAGTGCTTGGGAGCGGTGGTCATGGCTGTGTCCTTCACGCGCTCTTCTTCAGGGCGCCGGCGTCGGCGAGCTTCGCCGCCGCGGCCTCGATGCGTGAAACGGCCTCGCGCATGTCGGCTTCCGTCGCGATCAGCGGCGGCAGGAGGCGGATGACGTTGTCGCCGGCCGGCGCCGTCAAGAGACCCTCGCCGCGCAGCGCGCCGACGACCTCGCCGTTCGGCAGGACGGCCTTGAGACCGACCAGGAGCCCCTCGCCGCGGACCTCCGAGAACACCTGCGGGTAGCGGTCCACCACGGAGGCCAGCCCCTGCTTCAGCGCCAGCGCCGTGCGCCGCACCGTCTCCAGGAAGCCCTCGCCAAGCACCACGTCGAGAACGGCGTTGCCGACCGCCATGGCGAGCGGGTTGCCGCCATAGGTCGTGCCGTGCGTTCCCGGCGTCATGCCCTTGGCCGCCTCGTCCGTCGCGAGGCAGGCGCCGAGCGGGAAGCCGCCGCCGATGCCCTTGGCGGACGCGAGGATGTCCGGGGTCACGCCCGTCATCTCGTGGGCGAAGAAGTGCCCCGTGCGCCCGATGCCGGTCTGCACCTCGTCGAAGACCAGCAGCACGCCGTGCTCGTCGCAGAGCGCCCGCATCTCGCGCAGCCAGTCGGTCGGAACGGCGCGCACGCCCCCCTCGCCCTGGATCGGCTCGATCAGAACGGCCGCGACCTCGGGACCGGCGATCGCGGCCTTCAGCGCCTCGCGGTCGCCGAAGGGCAGCTGGTCGAAGCCCTCGACCTTGGGGCCGAAGCCTTCGAGGTACTTCGCCTGTCCGCCGGCCGCGATGGTGGCGAGCGTGCGACCGTGAAAGGCGCCCTCGAAGGTGAGGATGCGGAAGCGCTGCGGCGCGCCGTTCACGAAATGATAGCGCCGGGCGGTCTTGATCGCGCATTCCAACGCCTCGGCGCCGGAATTGGTGAAGAAGACGCGGTCGGCGAAGCTGGCGGCGCACAGGCGCTCGGCGAGCCGGGTCTGCCCCGGGATCTCGTAGAGGTTCGAAACGTGCCAGACCTTCTCGGCCTGATCCTTCAGCGCAGCCACGAGGTGCGGATGGGCGTGGCCGAGCGAGTTCACCGCGATGCCGCCGGCAAAATCCAGATAGCGTCGGCCCTCGCGCGTCTCCAACCAGACTCCCTCGCCTCGCTCGAACACGATGTCGGCGCGGGCGAAGGTGGAGAAAAGCGGCGAATGCGAAGGCTGGACGTCGGTCATGGCAACGGGTCTTCGTCGGGGGTGGGGGCCGGATCGGCCGGGGTCGGAACGGGATCGCACCCGCCCGAAACGGACGAGCCTGCCGGAAGGGCAGGCTCGAAACGACGCGCGACGGTTTTTTGCCAGGCGCGCCGTTGCAGCGTATACCATGCGAAACCGCGCGATTGTCAACGAAATCGCCGTTTTGATGGCGCAAGCCGTCGTCCCGTTTCGAGACGAAATCGCCCACAAGCTGGGGAAAACCGTCTCGTCCCGGTCTTCCCGCGCCGTTCGGCTTGTCATGGCGGTGCGCCGCAGGATAATTTCTTAACGGAAACCAGTTTGTCCCGTGCGGCCCTCCCGACAGAGCTTGATCCCTGTGATTCAGGCCCGTGCCCTCGATCCGTTGCGCGTCCGTCGCGTGCCGGCCAGGCGCCGGAGTGTCGCCGTTGCGTAAGGAGTAGAGCGATCATGAGCTGGAACGACGAACGGGTCGAGATCCTGCGTCAGCTTTGGACGGAGGGCCTGAGCGCGAGCCAGATCGCGGAGCGTCTCGGCGGCGGCCTCAGCCGCAACGCCGTGATCGGAAAGGTGCACCGGTTGAAGCTGGAGTCGCGTGCCCGCGCCCTGGTCGGCACGGGCTTCGGCGAGGCCGAGGTCGCCGACGCGGCGATCGAGGTGGCGGCAGCGGCTCCGGCCGTCGTCGCGGCGCCCGTGGTCCAGGACAATGCCGAGATCCGCCTCGTGTCCTCGCAGGTGCTGCCCGCCGCCCGCGTCCTGCCGCGCACGCTGGGCGCCACGGCTCTGAAGATGGAACCGATCGACGCCGGCTCGGACGACGGCATCGTCGGCGAGTTGGAGGTCGCCGAACCGCGCGTCGGCGGCGGCGAAGTCGTGCCGATCGCCCGCAAGCTGACCCTCGTCCAGTTGTCCGAGCGCACCTGCAAGTGGCCGGTCGGCGATCCGCTGAAGCCGGACTTCCACTTCTGCGGCCACCACGCCGGCGATGCCTCGCCCTACTGCTCCTACCATGCCCGCCTCGCCTTCCAGCCGAGCGCGGAACGCCGCCGCATGCGCTGAGCGCCGGCGTCTCTCGGCACGGCCTCGACGTAGAAAAGCCGGCCCGAGGGCCGGCTTTTTCATTGGCAAGGAAGGCTCAGGGTCTAAACCGCATCGGAAAGGGCACTTCCCCTCGCCCGCTTGCGGGAGAGGGTGCCCCGAAGGGGCGGGTGAGGGTGTCGGCCGCGCAAGCGGCCGAGCAAAGAACCGTCGACGTCGCGTTCCCGAGGAGCCACCCTTCTCCCGCTGCCGGGACCTTCTCCCGCCAGCGGGAGAAGGGAGCAGCTTCGTCGTCCTGTCCCTCAGATATCCCGTGCGGGCGCCGGAGTCGCAGCCGCGGCGCTCGCCCGGCCGGCCTTTGCCGGCACGCTCGCGGCGAACTGCTCGTCGAGGGCGTAGCCGGCGCCGCGCACGGTTCGGATCGGGTCGCGCTGGCGGCCACGGTTGATGGCCTTGCGCAGGCGACCGACATGGACGTCGACCGTGCGCTCGTCGACGTAGATGTCGCGCCCCCAGACTCCGTCGAGGAGCTGCTCGCGCGAGAAGACGCGGCCGGGCGCCTGGAGAAAGAACTCCATCAACTTGAACTCGGTCGGGCCGAGCTTGATCTCGCGTCCCGCCCGGCGCACGCGATGGGTCTCGCGGTCGAGGTCGATGTCGCCGGCCGACAGCACGGCCGAGAGCTTCTGCGGGTTCGCCCGGCGCAGCATGGCGCGCACGCGTGCGAGCAGCTCCGGCGTCGAGAAGGGCTTCACGACGTAGTCGTCCGCCCCGACCGACAGGCCGCGAACGCGCTCGCTCTCCTCGCCCCGCGCGGTCAGCATGAGGATCGGCAGGCGCTCGGTCTCGGGCCGGGCACGCAGGCGCCGGCAGAGCTCGACACCCGACAGGCCCGGCAGCATCCAGTCGAGGATGAGGAGGTCCGGCACCTCCTCCTTGAGACGGATCTCCGCCTCGTCGCCGCGCATGATCGTGTCGACGGCGTAGCCCTCGGCTTCGAGGTTGTAGCGCAGGATGACGGAGAGCGCCTCCTCGTCCTCCACCACCGCGATGCGCGCGTTCACGGGTTCTACTCCCCAGCCGTCGCGTCGGCGCCGGCACCGGCAACGGCCGGGCGCGGCGCCGTCAGCGAGGGCGTGCGATCGCCCTTCGGCCGCTCGGCCGGCATCTGCTCGCCGGTGCGGATGTAGTAGATCGTCTCCGCGATGTTGGTCGCGTGGTCGCCGATGCGCTCGATGTTCTTGGCCGAGAACAGGAGGTGCGTGCAGGGCGTGATGTTGCGCGGATCCTCCATCATGTAGGTCAGGAGCTCGCGGAAGATCGAGGTGTACATCGCATCGATGGCCTCGTCGTTGGACCGCACGCTCTCGGCCCGGGCCGGGTCGCGGTCGGCATAGGCGTCGAGGACGTCCTTGAGCTGGTCGAGCGCGAGCTCGGCCATGTGCTCGATGCCGCGCACCAGCTGGATCGGCTGGGAGTGCTCGGATACCGCGATGACGCGCTTGGCGATGTTCTTGGCGAGGTCGCCGATCCGCTCCAGGTCGTTGGAGATGCGGATCGCGCCGACGATCTCGCGAAGGTCGACGGCCATGGGCTGGCGCTTGCCGATCACGAGGATCGCGCGCTCGTCGAGTTCGCGCTGGGCGGCGTCGAGCAGGACGTCGTCGGCGACCACCGACTGGGCAAGGCCCCAGTCGCTGTTGATCAGCGCCTGGACGGACTGGGCCACCATGCGCTCGGCCTGGCCGCCCATCTCGGAGATGCGGCGGACGAGGTTGCGCAGTTCCTCGCCATAGGACGTGACGGTGTGTTCGGTCATGGGGTCTCCACCTTTCTCCCGATGGTGGTTGCGGCGGAAGGGGTCAGCCGAAGCGGCCGGTGATGTAGTCCTGCGTGCGCTTGTCGTCGGGATTGGAGAACATCTTCTCCGTCGGCCCGACCTCGACGATGCGCCCCAGATGGAACATCGCCGTGCGCTGCGAAACGCGCGCGGCCTGCTGCATCGAGTGCGTGACGATGACGATGGTGTAGTTCTGCTTCAGCTCGTCGATCAGTTCCTCGACGGTGGCCGTCGCGATCGGGTCGAGCGCCGAGCAGGGCTCGTCCATCAGGATGACTTCGGGGCTCACCGCGATGGCGCGGGCGATGCAGAGGCGCTGCTGCTGGCCGCCGGACAGGCCCGTGCCCGGCTCGTCCAGGCGGTCCTTGACCTCCTCGAACAGGCCGGCGCGCTTCAGGCTGGTCTCGACGATCTCCCGCAGGTGCGCCTTGTTCTTGGCGAGCCCGTGGATCTTGGGACCGTAGGCGACATTCTCGAAGATCGACTTCGGGAAAGGGTTCGGCTTCTGGAACACCATGCCGACGCGGGCGCGCAGTTCCACGACGTCGATGTTCTTGTTGTAGATGTCCTCGCCGTCGAGCGTGATGTCGCCGACGACGCGGGCGCCCTCGACCGTGTCGTTCATGCGGTTGAGGCAGCGCAGGAAGGTCGACTTGCCGCAGCCCGACGGGCCGATCAGCGCCGTCACCTGACGCTCCGGGATCTCCAGATCGACGCCGTGCAGGGCCTGCTTCTGGCCGTAGAAGACCTCGACCTTGCGGCCGTGCATCTTCACCGGCAGATCGACCGGGCGAGCATGGGCGCCGGTGGAGGCGAAGGAGACGTTTTCCATCATGGTCAGACCTTTGGACGGGTTACCAGCGGCGCTCGAAGCGGCGGCGAAGGATGATCGCGAAGAAGTTCATCAGGGCGAGGAAAATCAGGAGGACGATGATCGCGCCCGAGGAGCGTTCGACGAAGGCGCGCTCGGCCTCGTTCGCCCACATGTAGATCTGCACCGGCAGTGCCGTCGAGGCATCGAGCGGCGTAGCGGGATAATCGGCCACGAAGGCGACCATGCCGATGAGCAGCAGCGGCGCCGTCTCGCCCAGCGCGTGGGCGAGCCCGATGATCGTGCCCGTCAGGATGCCGGGCATGGCGAGCGGCAGGACGTGATGGAACACCATCTGGTTCTTCGAGGCGCCCAAGCCGAGGGCCGCCGCGCGGATCGAGGGCGGCACGGCCTTCAGCGCCGCGCGCGTCGCGATGATGATCGTCGGCAGCGTCATCAGCGACAGCACGAGACCGCCGACGAGGGCCGAGGAGCGCGGCAGCGACATGTAGTTGATGAAGACCGCCAGGCCGAGAAGACCGTAGACGATCGACGGCACCGCCGCGAGGTTGTTGATGTTCACCTCGATGAAGTCGGTGAACTTGTTCTTGGGCGCGAACTCCTCGAGGTAGATCGAGGCGGCGACGCCGATCGGCAGCGAGACGACGAGGACGATCAGCATCATCCAGGCCGAGCCGATCAGGGCGACGCCCAGGCCCGCGGCCTCCGCACGGCTGGAATTGCCGAAGGTGAAGAGGCCCCAGTTGAAGCGCTGCTCCAGCGCGCCGTCCTGCTCGAGCTGCTGGATGTAGCCGAGCTGACGATCGTTCAGCGGGCGGCGCGACTCCTCGACGGACAGGTCGAACTGACCCTTCACCCCGCTGTCGACGACGGAGTTGGCGAGGATCCAGACTTCCTGGGTCTTGCCGATCAGGGTGAGGTCGCTCGCCACGACGTCGCGCAGCTCGGCGCGCACATTGGCCGACACCAGAGCGGCCGCGTCGCGGGCGGCGCCGCGGTCGGCCGGATCGATGCCGAGCTTGGCGACGATCGCGTCCTGGGCGAGCTTGGGATAGTTCGCCCGCTGAAGCGTCGCCATGTCCGGATTGCCGGTGCCGCGCGGGTCGACGATATTCGCCGCGAAGGTGATCGGCAGGCGGATCTCGGTCTGCCAGAAGGCGGTGTAGCCCTGGCTGATCACGGTATAGAGCAGCCAGCACAGGAAGAAGAGGCCCGTGCCGACGGCCGCGATTCCGTAGGCCTTGAAGCGGCGCTCGGCGCCGTAGCGGCGCTTGAGGCCGATGTCCCGCCGGGGCGGAGCCGCGGAGGTCGGCGCGGCCGTGGGGAGCGAGCGAAGGGTCGCGTCGGTCATCAGTCGTACTGCTCCCGATACTTACGGACGATGTAGAGGGCGACGACGTTCAGGATGAGCGTGATCGCGAAGAGGGTGAGGCCGAGCGCGAAGGCGACGAGGCTCTGCGGCGAGGTGAAGTCGAGGTCGCCGGTGAGCTGCGATACGATCTTCACCGTCACCGTCGTCATGGCCTCGAAGGGGTTGATCGTGATGTTGGCCGCGATGCCGGCCGCGAGCACCACGATCATGGTCTCGCCGATGGCGCGCGACATGGTGAGGAGCAGCGCCGACACGATGCCCGGAAGCGCCGCCGGCAGGATCACGCGCTTCACCGTTTCCGAGCGCGTGGCGCCAAGACCGAGCGAGCCGTCCCGGAGCGAGCGCGGCACGGCGGTGATGATGTCGTCGGACAGCGAGGACACGAAGGGGATCAGCATGATGCCCATCACGAGGCCTGCGGTCAGGATCGACTGGGCCTGGATGAAGCTGCCGTAGGTCCCGGTCAGGAGCCCGTTGATGTCGGCCGAGATGTCGCGAAGGAACGGGCCGACCGTGATCAGGGCGAAGAAGCCGTAGACGATGGTCGGGATGCCGGCGAGCACCTCCAGGAGCGGCTTCACCACCGAGCGGACGCGGTTGTTGGCGTACTCGGCCATGTAGACCGCGGCGAAGAGCCCGATCGGCACGGCCACCAGCATGGCGACGAAGGCGATGTAGAGCGTGCCGGCCAGGAGCGGGACGAGGCCGAACTGACCGGAGGCGTTGGTGCCGGCGGCGGCGAAGCGCGGGTCCCAGACCGTTCCGAACAGGAAGTCGGTGATCGGCACCATGTGGAAGAACTCCATGGCCTCGAAGAGCATGGAGAAGACGATGCCGGCCGTGGTCAGGACGGCGATGGTGGATGCCAGAACCAGGAAGGAGCGGATCACCGCCTCGACCCGGTTGCGGGCGGTGAGGCGCAGGCGGATGCGCGACAGGGCGAAGGCGGCACCCGCGAGCGCCAGGCCGATGACGACGATCGTCATCGCCAGGCGGCTCCAGTCGTCGAAGGCGATGCGCTGCAGGGCGGCGGGGATCATCCAGTCTTGCGCCGCGCTGGCGACCGGCACGCCGAGGCCGGCGAGAAGCGGCGACAGCTCGGCGATCGGCATCTGGTGCACGGTGGCGCGCACCGCGTCCGGCATGCGGCGGATACCCTCGGCGATCGCCCGTGTCATGTCGTCCGCGACGCCGGGGAAGGCCGACAGCTGCGGACCGAGATCGTCGGGATAAAGCGAGCGCATGTCCTGCGTCGCCAGGATCGGCGACAGGATCAGCCAGGCGCAGAGTGCAAGCAGCGCCGGAAGAGCGGCCCAGAACAGGCCATAGGCGCCGTGATAGCTGGGCATCGAATGCAGCTTGCCGGTCTCGGCGGCTGCGATGCCGGCGGCCTTGCGCCGGGCGAGCGCGTAGGCGGCTATGGCGATGGCGAGGACCGCCAGGATGATCGCGGACGTGGACATGTCGGATCCGTGAAAGGCAGGACGCGTGCCGGCGCCCGCGGGAAAGGGCATGCGTGATGAAAGACGGGCGGCCCGCCCGGAACCGTCGCCGGTCCGGGCGGGCCGCCCCGCGAGACTTGGATCAGAGGCCGATCGTGGTGCCGGCTTCGAAGCTCTTGCGGAACTCCTCGCGCTCGGCGTCCGGCGCGGGCACCAGGCCGTAGGCGGCGAGCGGGCCGTCCGGGCCGATCATCTGCTCGTCGAGGAAGAACGACACGAACTCGGCAAGACCCGGAACGACGCCGATATGGGCCTTCTTCACGTAGAAGAAGAGCGGACGCGAGACCGGGTACTCGCCCGAGGCGACGGTCTCGACCGAGGGCGTCACGCCGCTGATGGTCGCGACCTTCAGCTTGTCCTGGTTCTGCTCGTAGAAGGCGAGGCCGAACACGCCGATGCCCTGCGGGCTAGCCGAGATGCGCGCGAGCGTCTCGGTGTAGTCGCCGGCGATGTCGGTGGTGAAGTTGCCGCCGCGGACCTGGATGCAGGCGTCGTCGGCCGCGTCCTCGTCCATGCCGGAGGCCTTGAAGCCCTCGAGCGCGCCCGACGCTTCGCAGCCGGCTTCGAGGAGCTTGACCTCGAAGACTTCGCGGGTGCCGTGGTTCTCGGCCGGGATGAAGGCCTGGATCGGCTGGTCGGGCAGCGAGGCGTCGACCTGCTTCCAGGTGGTGTTCGGGTTGTCGACGACCTTGCCGTCCACGACGATCTTGGCGGCCATCGCCTTGAAGACCTGCTCCGGGGTCAGGGCGAAGTCGGGGCCCGAGGCAGCCGAGGCGAAGACGATGCCGTCATAGCCGAACTTGACTTCCTGGATGTCGGTCACGCCGGCGGTCGCGCAGGCCTTCTTCTCGTTGGCCGAGATCGGGCGCGAGGCGTTGGCGATGTCGATCGTGTTGGAGCCGACGCCCTGGCAGAACTGGGTGAAGCCGCCACCCGTGCCGCCGGACTCGACGATCGGGGTCGGGAAGTCGGGATAAACCTCGCCGAAGTTCTCGGCAACGATGTTGGCGTAGGGCAGAACCGTCGACGAGCCGGCGATCTGGATCGGCTCGGCGGTCTGGGCATAGGCCGGAGCGGACAGGATGAAGGCGGTGCCGAGCGCGAGGCCGGCAAGCAGCGACTTGGTCAAGGAAGCTCTCCCTGGAGCGTTTCGTTGTCGTGAACCGGGCCGGCGCGGCGAGTCGGTGCGGCCGCGCCGGGTTCGGGGCCGGTTTAACGAGCCTCGACCAAACGTATATGACAGTCGCATCGCCGTTTTGTGACAGTGCAACCCGTTGTCATTGCTGGGAGGATTTCACCTCGTCCGCCGTATCCGCGATGGGGAAGCGCGCGCGGAAGACGGAACCGCGGCCGAGTTCCGAGGTAATGATGAGCCGCGCCCGATGGTGGAGCAGGAGATTGCGCACGATGGACAGGCCGAGTCCCGTCCCCCGCTTGGAGCGCGAGGAGGCGACGTCGACGCGGTAGAAGCGCTCGGTGAGGCGCGGCACGTGCTCGGGCGCGATACCCGCGCCGTGGTCGCGGACGCCCGCATCCACGAAGCGCCGCCCGCCCTCCGTCACCGCGGAGAGCTCGAGGTCGATCCGCCCGCCGCCGCCCGCGTACTTGCAGGCATTCTCGACGAGGTTGTTGAACACCTGGATGAGCTCGTCCTCCTCGCCGAGAACGATAAAGGGCTCCTCCGGACGCTCGAAGCGGATCTCGAGGCCGTTTTCCTCGGCCATCAGCTCCATCTCGCCGCGCACGTCCTCGAAAACGTCGCGCAGGTCGATGCGCGCGGACGGCGCGACGTGGCGCTTCATCTCGATGCGCGACAGCGACAGAAGGTCGTCGATGAGGCGCGACATGCGCCGGGCCTGCTCGCGCATGATCCCGAGGAAGCGCTCGCGCGCCGCCTCGTCGCCGCGTGCCGGACCCTGCAGCGTCTCGATGAAGCCGATCAGCGAGGCGAGCGGCGTCCTCAGCTCGTGGCTGGCATTGGCCACGAAGTCGGAGCGCATCCGCTCCAGCCGCCGCTCCACCGTGCGGTCGCGAAACAAGAGGAGGAAGAAGGCGGGACCGCCTGCCCCCGTGCCCTCAACGCGGATCGGGGTGATCTCGGCCTGCCAGATCCGGTCGAAGGGCCGTCGCTCCTCGAAGGCGGCCTCGGCCGCCTCGTCCTGGCGCAGGGCCGCTTCCACGGTTGCCAGGAAGTCCGGCGAGCGGAAGCGCAGCGAGACGGGCTCGTTGATCGCCACGTTGCCGAAGGCGACGAGGCTAGCCGGATTGTTGTGGCGCAGGATCATCGCGCGGTCGATCAGGAAGGCCGGCTCGCGCAGCGCGTCCACCGCGGCGCGCAGCTGCCCGCCGGGCCGCGCGCCCGGCACCTCGCGCGTGCTGCCGCGCCCGCTCGCCGCCCGCTCGCCGCCGGCGCGAAGCGGCAGGAGGAGCACCAGGACGGCCGCGCAGAAGCCGACGAGGCAAGGCACCAGCGCATCCGGCCGGATCAGGAGCGCCAGTCCGAAGCCGATGGCGGCTGCGAGAACGGCGCGGCGCTGGAAGGGTTCGGCAAGCATCGCGAAGCCTGTGGATCGGCTCTCCGGAGGGAATTCGGCGAGGGGGCTCATGGACGATCCTGCGGCTGCGGCGCGTCCGCGAAGACGAGTCGCGGAGTCCCGTGCCTTACCCGCCTCGTCCGACAGGGCGATGACAGTCGGTTCAGCCCGCCCGCATGCGGATGGCGTAGATGTCCACCGACTGACCCGGGCCGCCGAGGCCCGGATTGATGGCGATCATCGCCGAGGCCGCGGCGTTGGCCGGCGCGTCCATCGCGAACAGCACCGGCTCGCTCGCCTGCGCGACGGAAAAGCGCTGGCGACCGCAGACCGCCTCTTCGCCGATCGCGCAGCGAACCGCGAATTCGCGCGGGTTTCCGTCGGGCGAGCCGGCCTCGATCTCGACCTGGACGGACTGGCCGCCGAACCGCGAGAGAACGCCGGGGCCGACGGGAAACACGATCTCGCCGTTCGCCGGCTCGTCGGGCACGGCAATGCGCAGCGCCGCGCGCTCGCCCTCGCCGGTGATCGCCTCGACGCTGCCCCCGCTGGGCGTCGTGACGAGCTCGGGCCGGTCGGCGCTGAAGACCGTGATCCAGCCGTCCGCGCTCGGCACGATGCTCGCGGCGTCCCCGGACACGGCGCCCGGATCGCTCGCGCCGCCGAACAGGGCCGGCAGGACGAGATAGGCCGCGGCAGCGAGGAAGAGGATCACCGCGGCGAGAACGAGGCCGTAGACGAGCCGGTTCTTCGACGCCTGGCTGGCCGGAGCCTTCGCGGCACCCGTCGCCGCGCGCCGCGGAAGCGGCGAGCCGGCGCTGCCCGTCGCCGGGGCGCGACGCTCCGGTGCGCCGCCCGGCGACCCGGCCGCGCCGCCCGTCTCGGCCGGCCGTGCCGCGCCGGCCTCCGGCGCCTGCCCGGCGGGCGGCCTC
>NZ_VTOM01000004.1 GCF_009765365.1 Antarcticirhabdus aurantiaca | reverse complement strand
CGACGGCGGGCGGGGCTCACCAGTTTCCCGATGCAGCCTCCTTCAGGATCAGCTTCTCGAGCGTCAGATCCGAGACCGCCTTGCGCAGCCGCTCGTTCTCCTTCTCCAGCTCCTTCAGCCGCTTCACTTGGTCGACCTTCAGCCCGCCATACTCCTTGCGCCAGCGATAATAGGTGAAGCTCGTCGCGCCGATCGTGCGCACCGCTTCGGCAACAGGTCGACCTTGCGACACGAGAACGTCCACCTGTCGCAGCTTGGCGACGATCTCTTCCGGGCTCGGCTTCTTCCTCGGCATTCTCGGCATCCTCCAAAGGCTCAAAAGCCTACTTCAGGGAGGGCCACTTTTCAGGGGGCAGACCAATGTTCTCCAAGCACATCGAGCAGGCCGACAAGGGCTGCGACTTCGACTTTCTGCGCGCCGACTACGGCGGCCCAACGCCCGAGCCGGCGATCAACTGAAGGACACGCTCATGACGACGATGAACCAAGCGACCCGCGAGAAGCTAATGGGCGTCTCGGTCGCAACCTTGTGTTCGGCGCTCTACAAGCGCGGCCTGCGCAACCAGACGATCCAGGACGTGCGGCCCGTGGCGCCCAAAGGCCGCAACATGGTCGGTCCGGCCTTCACGCTGCGCTACATGCCGGCACGCGAGGACCGCAATCCGATGAGCGTGTTCCGCGACCCCAAGCACCCGCAGCGCCTCGCCATCGAGACCTGCCCCGAGGGCTGCGTCCTCGTCATGGACAGCCGCAAGGACCCGCGCGCGGCGAGCGCCGGCGACATCCTGATCACGCGCCTTATGGTGCGCGGGGGCGCCGGCGTAGTCACCGACGGCGGCTTCCGCGACGCGGGCACGATCGGCGAGCTCGACATTCCCGCCTATCACCATCGCCCCTCCAGCCCGACCAACCTGACGCTCCATGAGGCGATCGACATCAACGTTCCAATCGGCTGCGGCGACGTTGCCGTGTTCCCCGGCGACGTGGTCGTCGGCGACGAGGACAGCGTCATCGTGATCCCGGCGGCGATCGCCGACGAGATCGCCGACGAGGCCGTCGAGATGACGGCCTACGAGGACTTTGTGGTGGAGCGCGTCAAAGCGGGGCATACGATCATCGGGCTCTACCCTGCGACCGACGAGACCAACCTGTCCCTGTTCGCCGACTGGCGTTTGAAGGCGGGACGATGATCGGAGCCACCGCTCGCTCGATGACTGTCCGCTGTTTTTGATTAGCGCTCCGAAGCAGACCGACCGCTAACCACCCGCAGCCCCTTTCGGTGTGGATGTAGAGCGCTCGGGCGCACAGCGGGTTTTGGCTTCCCGGCTCCATGCTGCCATTGGCGACCGAACAGCGTTCAAGCTTCAGCTCGCGGTGGCCAATGTTGACGCCAGCGGATGATGGCGCCCCGCTTCTTCGACAGGCCCTGGACCCTCGAAGGGCGCGCGTGAGATCGAGAGCCAGCCGTTCGCCTTCGACCGTCCTGCCATTCACAGTTCTGGCGCACACAAACGATCAGGACGAGCCTGCGCGCCAGCGGTCGACGCGCTGCGGTCCGCGGCTGAGAATGTTGTGCGCACCAGCGCAACCGGTCGCGATACTAGAGTTCTGCATGCAGATTTGCCGAAAGTTGCATGCCAAAACCCTGCGTCGCTGACATGTCTGGATCATGAGGTGCTTCTTCTGGCAACTGCGTGATGCTATGCGCGAGGCCTGATCGGGCAATGGCGTCGGCTTGGAGGGCGAGATCGTGGACATGCAGGTGGAGCATGGCGACCGAGCGTCCGCGATCTGCCGCGCCATTCGCCGCGCGATCCTGGAGCGGGCGCTTATGCCCGGCGACAAATTACCGGAGGACCAACTCGGCGAGCGCTTCGGCGTCAGTCGCACTATCGCCCGCCACGCCCTCGGCCAGCTCGCTTCGGAAGGCTTGGTCGAGCTGCGGCGCAATCGCATCGCCGTTGTCGCGACGCCGTCCTTTGAGGAAGCGCGCGACGAGTTCGACATCCGCATTGAGCTGGAGCGCCTCGTGGTTCGGGCTCTGTGCGGCCGGCTGTCGCAGCGCCAGATCGAGGAACTAAGAGCGCATGCGCTCGAGGAGGAGAAGGCGCGCGATGGCTCCGAGGTCGTGTCGCTGCGTCTCGCCACCGAGTTCCACGTCCGACTTGCTGAGATGACCGGCAAGCCGACGCTGCTGCGCTACGTCCGTGAGACAGCCTATCGATCCTGCCTATCGCTCGCGACCTTCGGCCGTCCGCATTCCAGCGACTGCGCCATCGCTGAGCACCGGGAGGTGATCGACGCCCTGGTCGCCGGCGACGAGACGCGCGCCATGAGCGTCATGGCTGGACATCTGGATGAGGTGGCGCGGCGCGCGCTTCTCCAGACGCCAGAGCCGCGCGGCGACCTGATGGACATACTCGCCCCTTACGCTGCCGTCGACGCGCCCATCCCGGCTCCAAAGCGCCGCAAGCGCAGCGTTTGAAGGGAAAAGTGGGGCTGCTCGCCCTTCCCACTTTCTCAGCGTTTCTCCACGCCGCCTCCCGCAGTTGCCCCCACCTTTCCACTTCGCCATCCCGGCTCAAAGCGGGACGACGATTCTTGCGGGAAGAGGAATTGGACCGAGTTAAGCCGGAACAAGCCGGGTAGGCGTGAACTGGGTAGTGCGGGGAGCCAGCCCGGAGCAGCCCGACGGATTTGTTCGTTCGCCTGTTTTTTTGCTTCCAAAGTCCGACTTTCCGTCATACTTCTTGTGCAAGGAAGTGCATGCAGTTGTTGTGTGCATTTTCTGGGCAGCTACGCCTGTTCCTTCATCAGCCCGCGCGCCCTTTCGCCACGCCGGCAAGGCAACCGTCTTCACGCTACAGGAGCCGACATGATCCGCATGAAACTGGCCGCTCTCGCCGTCGCGGCTTTCTCCCTTTCGGCTAGCGGGGCATCGGCTGAGATGCTGACGGTGGGCGCCAACGTCGGTAACCTGCCCTGGGAGTTCCAGGACCAGAGCGGCGAGATCGTCGGCTTCGAGGTCGACCTCGCGACGGAAGTCGCCAAGCGCCTCGGCTATGACGGCGTCGACATCCAGAACATCCCGTTCAACGGCCTGTTCTCGGCCGTCCAGTCCGGTCGCATCGACGCCGCGATCTCCTCGATCACCATCACGCAGGAGCGCCTGAAGTCGGTCTCCTTCGCTCAGCCCTATTACGACAGTGACCAGTCGCTCTCGACCCGGACCGACTCCGAGGTGAAGGGCCTCGACACGCTCAAGGGAAAGACCGTCGGCGTCGACACAGGCTCGACCGGCGACATCTGGGCGACGGCCCACCAGGCCGAATACGGCATCGGTGAGATCCGCCGCTACGAGGGCCTTCAGCCCGCCATGCTCGACCTGGCGGGCGGACGTCTCGACGGCTACATTTCCGACATCCCGGCCGTCGCCTACTACATCAAGGACAAGCCGGAGCTCGCCGTCGTCGCCCGCATCCCGACCGGCGAGCAGTATTCCATGATGTTTGCCAAGGACAGCGAGCTGACCTCGAAGGCCAGCGAGGCGATCACGGCCCTGAAGAACGAGGGCTTCGTCGCGCAGATCCACGAGAAGTGGTTTGGCTCCAAGCCCGATGCCGGCACCTCTTCGGCCGATGTCCGCGAGACGCCCAAGCTCCAGTAGTTCGCCGCTCGCCGCCGGGCTGGCGCGCCTGACGGTGCGCGTCGGCCCGGCAATCCTCGCGGCGATGCGGACGGGCCTTCATGAACATCGTCAATACCTTCTTCAATCTGGACGTCCTTGTCCGGTCGCTGCCACTGCTTATTCAGGGGCTCTGGCGCACGATCCTTCTCGGTGCTCTGTCGATCGCGCTCGGGCTCGTCGGCGGCTTGGCGCTCGCGCTCGTGCGGCTCTATGCGCCGCGATGGCTGCGCTGGCTGGCGGTCGCCTATATCGACGTGTTCCGGGCGCTTCCCGTTCTCGTCTGGCTGGTGATCGTCTACTACGCCTTTCCCTTCGTCGGGATCAGCCTCTCGCCCTTTGCCTCGGCCTGCCTCGCCCTCTCGACCGTGTCGAGCGCCTACACCGCTGAAATCTACCGCGCCGGCATCGAGGCGATCCCGCGCGGCCAGTTCGAGGCGGCGCAGTCGGTCGGCCTCAGGGCCTTCGACGTGATGCGTGACGTGGTGCTTCCCCAAGCGATCCGCATCGTCATTCCGCCGCTCACCAACAACTCGATCAACGTCATGAAGGACACGGCGCTCGCATCCGTGGTGGCGCTTCCCGACCTCCTGAAGCAGGCGACGCAGGCCCAGGCGCTTGCCGCCAATCCGACGCCGCTGATCGGTGCGGCCGTGCTCTATCTCCTGATTCTGCTGCCGCTGGTGCGGCTCGTCGCCCGCTTCGAGAAGCGCTATCAGGGGCGCGCCCGATGAGCACGATCCCCGATCCCATCATCCGCATGCGCGGCGTCGGCCGGCGCTTCGGCACGTTCGAGGCGCTGCGGAACGTCGACCTCGATGTCGCGGCCGGCGAGGTCGTCGTGCTCCTCGGCCCCTCGGGCTCGGGCAAGTCGACGCTGATCCGCTGCATCAACCACCTGGAGGAATACGACTCCGGCGACGTCTTCGTTGGGGGCGTCAGGGTCGAGCGCGGGCCGAACCTCCTCAAGGTCCGCCAGCAGACGGGCATGGTCTTCCAGTCCTTCAACCTCTTTCCCAACCATACCGTCCTCGACAACGTCGCGCTAGGGCCCGTCCGGGTGAAGGGGCTCACCTGGGAGGCGGCGCGCACCAAGGCGCGGGCCCTCCTCGACCGGGTCGGCATCGGCAGCCAGGCTGAGAAGTATCCGGGCCAGCTCTCGGGCGGGCAGCAGCAGCGCGTCGGCATCGCCCGCGCGCTCGCCATGGAGCCGCGCATCCTCCTCTTCGACGAGCCGACCTCGGCGCTCGATCCGGAAATGGTCGGCGAGGTGCTGCAGGTCATCCGCTCGCTCGCCCATTCCGGCGTCACCATGGTGCTCGTCACCCATGAGATGGGTTTCGCCCGCCAGGTTGCCGACCGCATCGTCTTCATGGAGGCCGGCGAGATCCGCGAGGTGTCGACGCCGGCCGCCTTCTTCTCCGGCACGGCGAACGAGCGCGCCCGCGCCTTCCTCGACGCCGTCCTCAACCATTGATCTCCCGGCGCCGCCGCGCCGATACTCCAGGGCATCCCCATGAGCACCGACCTCGACCTCGACTTCGTCCGCGCGCAGTTTCCCGGCCTGAAGAGCGACTGGGCCTTCATGGACAATGCCGGTGGCTCGCAGGTGCTGGAGAGCGTCGCTGATCGCGTCCGCGACTACCTCCTCCACACCAATGTCCAGACCGGCGCGAGCTACGAGCCGAGCCAGGTCTCGATGCGCCGCGTCGCCGCCTCGCGCGAGGCCTTTTCCCGCTTCATGAACTGCGATCCCGGCGAGATCGTCGAGGGCGCCTCGACGACGGCGTTGCTTCGCTACCTCTCGGAAGCCATGACCGGCCTTCTCCAGCCGGGCGACGAGATCGTCCTGACGAATGTCGACCACGAGGCGAATATCGGCCCCTGGCTGCGCCACGCCGAGCGCGGGATCGTTGTCAGGTGGTGGCGCTGTGATCCCCAGACGTTCGAACTGGACCTGGAGGCGCTGAAGGGCTTGATGAACGAGCGTACCAAGCTCGTCTGCGTCACCCACGCCTCCAACATCCTCGGCACGATCAACCCGATCCGCGAGATCGCCGACATCGTCCATGCCGCGGGCGCCGAACTGTGCGTCGACGCTGTCGCCTACGCGCCGCACCGGGCGATCGACACGCGCGCGCTCGACGCCGATTACTACGTCTTCTCAGCCTACAAGGTCTTCGGACCGCACCACGCCGTGATGTTCGGCAAGCGCGACAAGCTCCTCGCGCTCGACAACATCTACCACTATTTCTTCGACAAGAGCCGCGTGCCCCACAAGCTGGAGCCCGGCAACATCAACTACGAGGCCGCTTGGGGCTCGATCGGCGCCGTCGACTACGTCGAGGCGCTGGGTGCGCGCGCCGGCGCGGCGGGCGGTCGCGCGGCAATCGTGGCGGGCTTCTCCGCCATCGCGCGCCAGGAGGAAGCGCTTACCGGGCGCCTCCTCGATTTCCTTTCGAGTCGCAACGGCGTGCGGATCATCGGCCGGGCCAACGCGGCGCAGGACGAGCGCGTCTCGACCATCTCCTTCACTGCCGAGAACCGCTCTTCGCGCGAGGTCGTGGAAGCCGTCGACGCCGCCAAGGTCGGCATCCGCTACGGCGACTTCTACGCCAAGCGCATCGTCGAGGAGCATGGGCTGACGGCGAGCGAAGGGGTCGTGCGCGTCTCCATGGTCCATTACAACACGGAAGCCGAGGTCGACCGGCTGATCGCAGCGCTGGAGCCGAGCCTTTGAGCGAGGCCTTCGACCTCGTCATCCACGGAGGCACGCTTGCTACCGCCTCGGACGTCTTTCCCGCCGACATCGGCGTGCGTGACGGACGCATCGTGCAGATCGGCGAGAACTTGCTCGGAGCCGCGCGCACGATTGACGCCACCGGCCGCTACGTCCTGCCCGGCGGGATCGACAGCCACGTCCACCTCGCCCAGCCCTCGGGCGAGGGCATTGTCATGGCCGACGATTTCGAGAGCGGCACGCGCTCGGCCCTCGTCGGCGGCAACACCACCGTCCTGCCCTTCTGCCTGCAGGAGAAGGGGCAGTCGCTGCGCGAGGCGCTGACCCGCTACCACGCGCTCGCGGAAGGGTGCTGCTACACCGATGTCTCCTTCCACCTCATCGTCTCAGACCCGACGCCCTCCGTCCTCGGCCAGGAGCTGCCGGCCCTCGTCGCCGACGGCTACACCTCGTTCAAGGTCTTCATGACCTACGAGGACCTGCGCCTGAACGACGCTGAGATCCTGGACACGATGGAGGTCGCCCGGCGCACCGGCGCCCTCGTGATGGTCCATTGCGAGAACGAGGATGCGATCCGCTACCTCATCAATCGCCACGAGGCGGAGGGAAACGTCGCCCCGCGAGCCCATGCCACGTCGCGGCCCGTCGCCGCCGAGCGCGAGGCGACGCACCGCGCGCTCTCGCTCGCTGAGATCGTCGACGTCCCCGTCGTCATCGTCCACGTGTCCAACGGCGCGGCGATGGCGGAGATCGCCCGCGCCCGCTCGCGCGGACGGCCCATCGTCGGCGAGACCTGCCCGCAATACCTGATGCTGACCGCCGCGGACCTCGATGGCATGGACTGGGAGGGCGCGAAGTTCGTCTGCTCGCCGCCGCCCCGAACCGAGGCCGAGCAGGAGGCCTGCTGGCGTGGGATCGAGACCGGTGTCTTCGACCTCTTCTCATCCGACCACTGCCCGTTTCGCTACGATGATCCCGCCGGCAAGCTGAACCCGAAGGGGCGCCAAAGCTTTCGCCACATCCCGAACGGCATCCCGGGCGTGGAAGTGCGACTGCCGATCCTGTTCTCGGAAGGGGTGATGAAGGGCCGCATCGACCTTCCCCGCTTCGTCGCCCTCACCGCAACCAACCACGCCAAGGTCTATGGGCTGGAGCGAAAGGGGCGCCTTGCCGTCGGCATGGACGCTGACATCGCGATCTGGGACCCGAACGAGCGGCGCACGATCCGCCATGCCGACCTTCACGACGGTGCCGACTACAGCCCCTATGAAGGCATCCATGTGCAGGGCTGGCCGACGACCGTCATTCTTGGCGGCGAGGTCATGGTGGAGGGCGGTCGCCTCGTCGCACCGGCTCCCGCCGGCCGCTATCGGTCCCGCTCCCTCTCGGCACTCGCCCGCCGTTAGCGGTTTCCAGACGGGGCGAGCAAGGGTGCGCGGCCCCACCCGTGAACGTGCGACCATCCGGCATCGTTGCCGAACTGCGCGCGGCATCCGGAGATCGGGGCAGCCGCGAGGCGCCGTCTGATAGGAACCGGAGCCTGTGGATGCTCAGCGCGCCGCCGCGATAGCTGGTGCCTCGTCGCGGGGGTGAACGTCACGCACGATGTCGCGGAAGAGGCGGCCGGGCGCCGAAAGGGGGCGGCTGCGCTCGTAGTTCAGGAAGAAGGGTGACTGATAGGCGAGGTGATCGGCCGCCTCGACCTCGTCGAGCGGGCAGAAGGGCGCGATCAGCGTCGCGTAGTGCGTCGGCAGGAGGCCGACGTGTTGACCGCCCGCGACGAGGGCCGCCACGGCTTCGAGGCCGAGCGCCTCGGAGCGTCGCGCCTCGGGCAGGAGGGCGGCCAGCCGCTCGCTGTGCGGCTCGCTCAGGCGCGTGACGATGCCGTAGCCCGCCGCGACGAGGTCGGGCAGGCGGGCGCTGGGCACGTCGTGTCGTCGCCGCGCATAAAGGCGGAATTCCTCCTGGAAGAGTGGGTGGCGGACGAAGTCCTCTTCCCGCTGCAGGGCGCCGTTGATGCAGAGGTGAAGCTGCCGGGCGGCGAGCTCGCGCGCCAGATCCGCGGGCGGATGAACCACGAGATGGATGCGCACGTTGGGCGCCGCCTTGCTGAGCCGCGCCAAGGCCTCGCTGATCCGGCAGGCCGGGTTGCTCAGGCAGTTGTCGGCGATGCCGACGTGGAGGTCGCCGGTGAGGACGTTACGGGCGCGGTTGAGGTCGTCGCGCACCCTGTCGAGCATGTCGCAGGCCGCGACCGCTGCCGCCAGCACCGTGTCGCCGAAGTCGGTCAGCTCGAAACCGGAGGGGCCGCGCAGGCACAGACATCCGCCGAGCCGATGCTCCAGCGCCTTGATGTGCCGGCTGATGGTCGAGCGCTCCATGTTGAGCCGCAGCTCAGCCGCGGTCAGGCCACCGCTTTCGGCGACCACGCGAAAGATCCGCATCAGCCGAAGATCGTTCTCGCTCAAGGTGGAGATCGGCGCATGCTTGAAGAGGTCCATGTTGCGGATCCTACAAGCATCGTTTCCATAATTGCAATTGAGGCTGATGATTTTACCGGGCATCATCTAGAAATGATCATGGATTGACCATCGATAGGTCACTTCATGAGCAATTTGTTCGATCGATGATCAGGTGCAGCGATGGCCATGCCGCTCACGATTGCTCCCCATGCGGGGCATTCGACCTTTCTCTACGCGCCCTACCAGCCCGACCTCGACGCGCTGGACGCCCACGTCGCCTTCCTCGGCATGCCCTTCGGCAACGCCTATACGCCGGATGCCGTCGCCAACGACCAGATCCGCGCGCCCGACGCCGTGCGCGCGGTGACCGACCGCATCTCGCGTGGGCTGGAGCGCTACGACTTCGACGTCGGCGGACCGATCTACGACAACCGGCCTGTGAAGGCGGTGGACGTCGGCAACGTCGCCTTCGACATCCACGACCATCACGGTCACTTCGCCCGGGCCGAGGTGGCGGTGCGCAAGATCCTCGCCGCCGGTGCCATGCCGGTGACGGTCGGCGGCGATCACGGCATTCCGATCCCGATCTTCCGGGCCCTGGAGGACGCGCCGGGCGAGGGGCCGATCACGCTGATCCAGGTCGACGCGCACATCGACTGGCGCGACCACGTCAACGGCGTCACCGACGGCTTGTCGAGCCCGATCCGGCGGGCTTCCGAGATGGCCCATATCGGCGACATCTTCCAGATCGGCATCCGATCGCAGGGCAGCGCCCGGCCGGAGGAAGTCGAGGCGGCGCTCGCCTACGGCGCCAACATCATCCCGGCCTTCGAGGTGCATGACGGCGGCATCGACGCCGTTCTCGCCCGCATCCCGGACGGCGGCCGCTACTACATCACCATCGACGCGGACGGGCTCGACCCTTCCGTGATGCCCGCCGTGGAAGGGCCGGCGCCGGGCGGCCTCACCTTCCATCAGGTGCGCCGCCTGATCCACGGCCTCGTCGCCAAGGGCCGTGTGCTCGGCATGGACATCGTCGAGATCACCCCCTCCACCGACCTCCACGGCATCACCGCGATCACCGCCGGCCGGCTGATCGTCAACCTCGTCGGGGCGGCCGTGCGCGCCGGCTACTTCGACGCCGCCGACGCCTGAACCCTCCCACCGCCTCCAACCGCAGGAGACATCCATGCCGCATGACGTGACACGCAGGCAGTTCGCGCTTCTCGCCGCCGGCGCGGCCCTCGCCGGTCTCCTGCCGGCGCGCCTCGCCTTCGCCGAGACGACGCTGGAGAAGATCCGCCGCACCGGCAAGGTGACGGTCGGCACCGAAGCCGCCTTCCCGCCCTTCGAATTCGTCGAGGACGGCAAGATCGTCGGCTATGGCAGCGACATCCTCGCCGAGGTGGTGAAGGCGCTCGGCGTCGAGGTCGAGCAACTGGACCTGCCCTGGCAGGGCATTCTGCCCGGCGTCCTCGCCGGCAAGTTCGACTTCGTCGCGACCACCGTCGGCATCAACGAGGAGCGCGCCAAGCGCTACGCCTACACGCTGCCGATCGCCGACGGCCAGCCCTACGCCGCCAAGCGCAAGGGCGACGCGATGACGGCCGCCGCCGACCTCAACGGCAAGGTCGTCGCGACCCAGCTCGCCTCCTCCACCGAGCCGGTCGCCAAGGCCTATGACGAGAAGCTCAAGGCGGAGGGCGGCGAGGGATTTTCCGAGCTGAAGCTCTTCACCGCCTTTACCGAGGCCTACGTCGCGCTCGCCAACGGCGAGGTCGATGCCGTCATCCAGTCGCTTCCGGCCCTCGCGGTGCTCGCCAAGGACCAGCCGGACACGTTCGAACTCCTGGGGCCGGTCGAGCTTCCCGGCGCCTTCACCTATCTCGCTTGGGTCACCCGGCCCGAGGACACCGATCTTCGCGACTTCATCTCCGGCGTCATCCGCGACATGCGCGGCGACGGGCGGCTCTACGCCCTGCAGGAGAAGTGGTTCGGCTTCCGGATGGAGATTCCCGACGAGGGCTACCTGCCGCCCGGCGCGGTCTGAGCCTTGCAGTCCGGCGGAGAGCGGCCCGACTCATGACCTTCCAGTTCGCGACGCTTCTCTCCGTCATGCCGGCGCTGAGCCAGGCGGCGCTCGTCAACCTGCGCCTCGCGGCGATCATCGTGGTGCTCGCCGTTCTCGGCGGCACACTCCTCACCATCCTCAGGGCGATGAAGATCCGTCCGGTCAACGCCGCGATCGCCGTCCTGATCTCCTTCATCCGCGGCACGCCGCTCCTGATCCAGATCTTCCTGTTCTTCTACGTCGCGCCCGCCTTCGGGCTCGACCTCGGCCCGGAGACGGCGGGGGTGACGGCCATCGCGCTCAACAGCTCGATCTTCATCACCGAGATGATGCGCGGCGGCCTCCAGTCGATCCCGCCGGGCCAGATCGAGGCGGGGTGCGCGCTGGCGCTTCCGCGCCGCGTGATCTGGCGGAGCATCGTCCTGCCGCAGCTCTTCCGGCGCATCCTGCCCGCCCTCGTTGGCGAGATCACCATCGTCGTGAAAGGCACGGCGCTCCTGTCCGTCATCACCGTCGTCGACGTTCTGCGCACCGCCCAGCAGATCGCGAGCTCGACCTACCGGCCCTTCGAGACGCTCGTCGGTGCCGCCCTGTGCTTCCTCGCGATCAACCTCGCGGTGATGGCCGCCGGCCGGCTGATCGAGAGCCGCGGCGCGGACGCCCGGAGCTGAACCGCCGTGACCTTTGACCCCGCCATTCTCGCCGACTACTGGCCGCTCTTCCTACAGGGCGCTTGGCTCACCGTCCGCATCTGCGCCGTCGCCTTCATCGTCGGCTACTCGATCGGCATCCTCGTCGCGCTCGCCGCGCTCGTGCCGAGCCGGATCGTCCGGGCGCTCGTCGGCGCCTATGTCGGCCTGCTGCGCTCGGTGCCCTTCATCATCATTCTGTTCCTGGTCTATTACGGCCTGCCCTTCGCCGGCATCCGCTTCCCCGCCTATGTGACCGGAACCCTCGCGCTCGCGCTCTTCGCCAGCGCCTATTACGCCGAGATCGTGCGCGGCGCGATCCTCTCCCTGCCGCGCGGGCAATTCGAGTCGGCGCGAACCGTCGGCATGTCGCCGCTCCAGGCCATGCGCCATGTCGTCTTCCCGCAGATCCTGCGCGGCCTCGTTCCCCCATCCGTCAACATGACGCTGACGATGATCAAGGAATCGGCGGTGCTCTCCTCGATCACCGTCGCCGAGCTCACCTATCAGAGCCTCGTCGTGCAGGGGAACACCTTCGCCCCCTTCGAGGCCTTCGCCGCGGTGACCCTGATCTATTGGGCGATCACCGTCGTCGTCGCCCGGCTCGCGGCGATCCTCGAAGCGCGCACCGGCACGGCCGAGCGCGAGGACGTGGAGCGCAACGCGCTCGCCGCGAGCTTCCTGACGCTGGAGGCCCCGAAGCGCCGATGACCCCAACACCCCCCGCCACTCCGCTCCTGTCCGTTTCGGCTCTGCGCAAATCCTTCCGCGGCACGCCGGTTCTAAAGGACGTCTACCTCGACGTCGCCAAGGGCGAGGTCGTGGCGCTGATCGGCCCCTCCGGCTGCGGCAAGTCCACGCTTCTGCGCTGCCTCACCTGGCTCGACCCGCCCGACGACGGCTTCATCCTCATCGACGGGCAGCCCTTCGGCCGCGCGCTCGTCGGCGACACCGTGCGGCGCCAGGGCCGGCGCGAGATCGACCGGCTCCGCCCGAAGATCGGAATGGTGTTCCAGCAGCTCCACCTCTGGCCGCACCTCTCGGCACTGGAGAACGTCGTGCGCCCGCAGGTGGTCGTCCTGAAGCGCCCGCGCGAGGAGGCCGTCGCCCGCGCGCAAGACCTGCTTGCCGGGCTCGGCCTCGGCGGGCTGGAGGACCGCTTCCCCTATGCGCTCTCCGGCGGGCAGAAGCAGCGCGCGGCGATCGCCCGCGCGCTCGCCATGGATCCGGCGCTGATGCTCTTCGACGAGCCGACCTCGGCGCTCGATCCCGAGCTCGTCGGCGGCGTCCTCCAACTGCTGCGGCGCCTCGCGGGGGAGGGGATGACCATGGTCGTCGTCACCCACGAGATCGGCTTCGCCGCCCACGTCGCCGACCGCATCGCCTTCATGGACGGCGGGCGCATCGTCGAGGACGGACCGGCGCGGCAGGTGATGGAGGCGCCCGCCGATCCCCGCCTCGCCGCCTTCCTCGACCTCATCCGCTCCGGCCGCCCCGCTGCCTGACCGCACATCCGGACGCCCAGCCATGACCCGCATCGACCGCCCCTTCACGGGCATCCCGTCCTTTCTGCGCGCGCCGGTCTGCACGGACCTTTCGGCCCTGACAGCGCCGATCGTCGTCTACGGCGTGCCCTTCGACGAGGGCTCGCCCTTCCTGCCCGGCAGCCGCATGGGGCCGCGCTCGATCCGCGAGCATTCGCTTCGCTTTGCCGCCGGCCTCTACGATCCCGCGACGCGCCGCGACCTCCTCGGTCCCGAGATGGCGCACAAGCTGATCGCCGATGTCGGCGACGTCGACATCGCGCCCACCCACGTCGAGAAGAGCTTCGCCAACATCACGGACACGGTGCGGGCGATCCTCGCGGCCGGCGCCCTGCCGGTCGGGCTCGGCGGCGACCATTCCATCAGCTATCCCATCTTCCGCGCCTTCGAGCGCCCGCTCCATATCCTCCACTTCGACGCGCACATGGATTACGCGGCCGAGGAGGACGGCATGCGCTTCACCAACGGTCACGCCTTCCGCCACATGGCCGGCCTCGACACCGCGCTCTCGCTCACCCAGGTCGGCATCCGCTCGCTGCGCTCCGACCGGCGCCAGCACGAGGCGATCGAGGCGGCGGGCAACCGCGTCGTGCCGATGCCCGAGCTGCGCCGCCTCGGTGCCGAGGGCATCGCCGCGCTCCTACCGGAGGGCGCGCCCGTTTACGTCTCGATCGACATCGACGCGCTTGATCTCTCGCTCGTGCCGGGCTGCGTTTCGGGCGAGCCGGACGGCATGACCTACTCCGAGCTGCGCGACGCGCTGGCCGCCGTGGCGCAGCGCTGCGAAGTCGCCGGCTTCGACCTCGTCGAGGTCAATCCGCCGCTCGACGTCGGGACCGGGGCCACCGCCTATCTCGCCGCGACGCTCGTGATCGGCTTTCTTGCCGAGATCTGCGCCCAGCCGCGCTGGCGCGACGCCCATCCCATCGCCTGAACCCCAGGGAGGACCGAACGCATCATGACCGACGAGATCCACACCATCCCCGCCCGCCGCGGAAAGGCGCATCGCGTCGCCAAGGGGCAGACCGTCCGGGTGATCAACACCCACGGCGACCAGGTGGTCGACACCTGGGCCTTTAACGCCGCGGACCTCCACGAATTCATGTCGATGGAGCACAGCCGGGCGCACATCATGAAGATCATCCCGGTGGTCGGCGACACCATGCTGACCAACAAGCGCCGGCCGATCCTCACATTCGTCGAGGACACGTCGGGCGGCATCCACGACACGATCATCGCGGCCTGCGACTGCCACCGCTACAAGTTCCTCGGTGTCGAGGGCTACCACGACAACTGCACCGACAACCTCCATGCCGGCATGGCCGAGTTGGGGCTTCAGGCGCCGGAGGTGCCCAGCCCGCTCAACCTCTTCATGAACATTCCCGTCAAGCCCGACCGCACGATTTCCTTCGAGGCGCCGGTCTCGACGCCCGGCAGCTACGTGGCGCTGAAGGCCGAGATGGACCTCGTCATCGCGTTCTCCGCCTGTCCTCAAGATATTCTGCCGATCAACGGCGTCGGCCACCCGCCGACCGAGGCGCACTACACGGTGACGGGATGACGCCCGTTCCCGCGTCCCCCTGTGGCTGCCCGCGGCTCGCCTTCGCCGCCACGGCCTGCGACGACACCGTGCCCGGCGGCTTCGGGCACGGCTTCGAGGCGGGCGCCGGGCAGTTCGTCACGCTGATCGACCTCTTCGGCCGGCAGGCCGGCGACTTCGTCGCGCTGAACCGGCACAACCTCAAGGAGGTGCTCTCGCCCGTCCACACGCGGCGGCACCTCATGTCGCTGTTCTTCGAGGTGGGGGACTGCCTCATGTCCTCGCGCGGCCGACCGATGTTCCGCGTCGTCGCCGACACCGTCGGCATCCACGACTCCAACGTCCCGGCCTGCGATCCGACGCGCTACGCCGTCGACTTCGGCGTGCCGGGCCATCGCAACTGCCTGGAGAACATGCACGAGCCGCTCGCGGCCTACGGCCTCGACCTTCTCGATGTTCCCGAGCCCTTCAACTTCTTCCAGAACGGCCCGGTGACGCCAGACGGGCGCATGGCGGTCACCGATCCGATCAGCCGGCCCGGCGACCATCTCGTCCTCGAAGCCCTGATGGATGTCGTCTGTGCGCTCTCGCCCTGCCCGCAGGACATCATCCCGGGCAACGGCCTCGTCGTCACCGACATGCGCGTCGTCGTCTCCGACACGCCGCCATCGAGTCAGGAGAACTGAGCCGGCCATGCCCTTTCTGATGAAATCGCCCGTCCCCGTCCCCGTCCCCGTCCCCGTCCCCGTCCCCGGCCCAGAGCCCGAAGAGGCCATGCGCGAGGTCGCGCACGGCACGGCCGCGCTGCTGCCCGTCGCGGCCGGCCAGCTCCTGACGATCACCGATGTCGGCGGCGACCGCGCCGCCCAGCTCTTCGCCTTCACGAAGGCCGACCTCGCCGAGTTCCTGTCGCCGCACCACACGCGCGTCTTCAGCAATTCCTACCGCCTGACCCTCGGCATGCGCCTCGTCACCAATCGCCGCCGCCCGATCATGGTCCTCGGCCGCGACGGCGGCGCGGGGCACGACCTCCTGATGCCCGGCGCGACGCGGGACAGCCTTATAAAGGCCGGCTTATCAAGCGAGCTCGGCCTCTCAGACCTTCTCGTCGACAGCCTCGCCGCGCACGGCCTCGCTCCGCCCAAGCTGCCCGACCCGGTGAACCTTTTCCTCGACGTCGCGGTGGAAGAAACCGGCCGGCTCGTGCCGCGGCAGGCCGCGCCCTTGCCCGGCCGGGCGATCACCTGCCGCGTGCTCATCGATGCCCACCTCGTCGTCGCGGCCGGCGCAAGCGACCTCGGCATCGCGACCGGTCGCGGGCACCTCCGCGTCGAGGTCCGCAACCATCTCCATCCAGCAGCGCAGGACACCGCGGCATGAGCGAAAGCCTCCAGACCATTCCCGCCGGCCGCGGCCGCGCCCTGCGCCTCTCGGCCGGCGAGACCGTGCGGCTGATCAACACCCACGGCACGCAGGTCGTCGACTGCTGGGCCTGGAACGCCGCCGATCTCTCCGAGCACATGTCCATGGAGGCGAGCCGGGTCTGGACGCAGCGCCTCAACCCGATCGTCGGTGACACGTTCGTGACGACCCGCCGGCGGCCGATCCTGACGCTGGTGGAGGACACCTCGCCGGGGGTCCACGACACCTTCATGGCCGCCTGCGACTGCCACCGCTACCGCCTTCTCGGCGTCGAGGGCTATCACCGCAACTGCCTCGACAACATGCACGAGGCGCTGGCCGAGCTCGGCCTCGACGCGCCGGCCCCGATCCTCGCCTCGTTCAACGTCTTCATGAACATCGCCGTCCAGCCGGACGGGCGCAGCCTCCTGACCGGCCCGACGCCCTGCCGCCCCGGCGACAGCGTCTGCCTGCGCGCCGAGATGGACTGCGTCGTCGCCTTCTCGGCCTGCCCACAAGACATCGTCCCGATCCAGGGCGGCACTGCCAACACGCCGCGCGAGGCGCACTTCATGGTGTTGCGGACGAACTTCCCGCACGTCCCCGTGCGCGCAGCTTGGGTGCCCGTCGCCGTCTGACGCCGACGGGGCCGGGTTCGGTCGTGGCCTCGGAAGAACGCCTCAACGGGCGACAGGCTGGTCGCCTGCTGTGCATGGAGCATTGCTCGACTCGGGGAAGGAGCCACGCATCGCGCGGAAATGCTTCCATTGGCGTCTACACCCCCGTCACGACGAGAAATGATGGCAAAGCGGATGCATACAGCGTTTCGCTCGGGACAGGCTTGAGTGGCGGGCGGTTCGCAGCCGCATCCCCACGAACCTCGCGGCGGCGGGTAGACTTACCCATGAGGCTCGGCCCCTCTACCGCGCTATGGGAGTCGTGTTCGGCCTCGTCTGCGCTCCCGCGAGGGCGCGGGTGCTCGCCTCGTCGTACCGGCGCCCAAGCAAGAAGGGAGCTTTGCGGCCCCTTCGCGATATGGTCGGGCTCTGCGATCTCCTGCGCCCGCCGCTCCAGGCGATGGCGGTCGCTCCGACCCGATCAAGCCGCTGACTCAGGTGACGTCAGCGACGAAGGCCGGCATCCGCCATGTCGGCCAGGCGTTCTGAGCCGTCATGATCGCGGCCTGCCGGGCGGGCGCCTGCCAGGCCGCGAGGCCGGTCGAGACGAGAACCGAGGCAAGGCCCGCGCGTCGCGCGCCGAGGATGTCGTGCTCGATGCTGTCGCCGACGCAGACGACGCGCTCCCGGTCGGGATCGCCGCACAGGCGCAGAGCGTGCTCGTAGATCTCGGGAAAGGGCTTGCCGAGGCGCATCACCGTGCCGCCCAAGCGCTCGTAGAGGTCGGCGATGGCGCCGGCGCTCGGCACGCTGCGGCCCTGCCAGAGCTTGTGCTGATCCGGATTGAGGCAGAGGCAGGGAGCGGCGCGTGCCACGGCGGGCCGCAGGAGATCGGCATAGGCGTCCATCGAGATGCGTTCGGCCTCGCTGCCGGAGATCACCACGAGGTCGGCCTCCGCGCCCGACGCGGCCTCCGCCATGCCGAGGCTCGCGCCGAAGCCCGGCGCGCCGGCGCCGGCGATCGTCAGGCACCGCCCGCCGGCCCTGGCCGGCGAGCCGGGCCACCGGAGCACGGCGAGACCGACGTCGCCGGAGGTGACGAAATGGTCGAAGCACTCGCGCGGCAGGCCGAGCGCGGCGATGCGCTCGGCGTTGAAGGCACCCTCGCGCCCGGAATTGGACAGGATGGCGACGGTCTTTCCCGCCGCCTTCAGCGCCCGGAGCGCATCTGTCGCGCCCTCGTAGAGCCCCTCGTCGTCGCGAAGGACGCCGAACTGGTCGAGGAAGAAAATGTCGTAGCGTTCCATCAGACCGGACAGGTCGATCGGGGGCGCATCGCTCATTCCGACGCCTCCAGGCGGGACAGGACAAGGGCGGCGGTGCCGACTGCGGCCTCGACGGAGCGGGCCGGCAGGAAGGGCACGCCGAGTGCCCGCTCGCGCATCCGAGTCCACACCGGGTTGCGCGCGCCCCCGCCGACGGTGCGCAGCGAAACGGGGGACGGGGCGCCGAGTTCGGCGAGGCGGCGATAGGCGAGCGCCTCGATGCCGGCGAGGCCTTCCAGCACCGCCTGGAAGAAGACGGCATCGTCCGCCGGGCGCGGCTCCAGGCGCGGGGCGAAGTTCGGGTCGGACACGGGAAAGCGCTCGCCGGGCTTCAGCAGGGGATAGTAGTCGAGGCCGGTCGGGCGGTCGGGGTCGAGCCGGGCGGTCAGCGCGTCGAGGCGCTCGTCGCCGAACAGCGCGCGGATCACCGCGCCGCCGGAATTCGAGGCGCCGCCCGCCAGCCAGGCATCGCCGACGCGGTGGCTGTAGATGCCGTAGGCCGGGGCGTTGACGGGGCGGGCCGAGGCGAGCTTGACGACGAGCGTCGAGCCGAGCGCCGTCACCGCCTCACCCGGCCGCGCCGCGCCGGTCGCCAGAAACGACGCGCAGCCGTCCGTGGTGCCGGCATGGAGGCGGCAGGCCTCGGGCAGGCCGAGCGCGCGCCCCTGGGAGCCGGCGAGCCCGAGCGGCGCACCGGCCCGCACGACCTGCGGCAGCCGGGCGCGGTCGAGCCCCGCCGCCTCGATCCACTCCGGCCAGGCTTCCGCGTCGAGGTCGTAGCCGGTCTTGAGAGCGTTGTTCTCGTCCGTCAAGGGCGCCGCGCCGGACAGGCGCATCAGGATCCAGTCGGCCTGGTGGAGAACCCGCGCGGCGCCGGGCGCGCGCGACAGATGGACGGCGCGGGCAAGGCCCGAACTCGCCCCCCGTGCCGGGCTCGACCCCGGCGCCGCGGCGTCGACGGCCGCCACCACCGCCGCGTCGGGACAGGGGTCGTTGTACATCAGGACGTCGCCCACGGGTGCGTCGGCCTCGTCCACCGCGAGCACCGTGCCGGAGGTGCCGTCGACGGCAAGGCCCCGCACAGCGGCGAGCGGACAGGCGGCCGCGAGGTCCGCGAGGCAGGCGGAGACGCCCCGCCACCAGGCCGCGGGGCTCCGCGTCTCGGCGGCGTCGGCGAAGGGCGCGGCGGCGAAGCCGACGAGGTCGCCGGCGGCGTCCAGCGCCGCGGCCCGCACGCCGCTCGTGCCGAGGTCGAGCCCGACCGCGACGGCAGTCCCACTCATCGCGCCGCGGCCTGCGGGGCGGCGCGATCCAGCGTCTGGCGGTACTGCTCGGCCTCCCAGTTCAGGAGGGCGTGGAGGTCGGCGGGCCCGAGCGGCACGAGCGGCGCTTCGGCGGGGACGCGCCGTGCCACCTCGGCGAGGCAGCGCACCATGGCCGCGCCGCCGAGGGTGAGGGTGCGGGACTGAAGCACGCCGCGGCCGGGCACGAGCACGAGGCGCGACGGCTCGGCCTCGGCCGCAAGACGGTCGAGGCCGGCGCGGTCCTCGGCCACTCTCACTCGCTCGCCGAGAAAGATGACGTGGTCGGGATAGAAAGCGCCGGCGGTGGCGAAGCGCAGGGCCGCGGGCACGAGCGCCGGGGCGTGGGCCGCATCCTCCTCGGCCGGCTGCCAAGGCGAGCCTGCCGCGAGCGCCTCCAGGGCCGCGCGGTCCGGCGCGGGCGCCGGCGCGGGCGGAACGGCGAGCGCCGCCGTCACCGCCTCGATGCGCGCGGCCACCTCCTCGACGCTCTCGCCGCAGACGACGAGGCCGTGGTTGAACAGGACCAGGACGTCCGGCCGCTCGCCCATGCGCTCGTCGATGGCCCGCGCGAGCGGCGTTCCCGGCCGGCGATAGGGCACGCTCGTCCAGGCGAGCCCGGGAAGGGCGTCCAGGCGCTCGGCGATCAGCGCCTCGCGGTCGGTGCGCACGGCGAGCGCGATCGTGTCGACGCAATGGAAATGAGCGACGACCCGCTGCGGCAGGACGGCGTGGAAGCTCGTCTCGATCGAGGGGCGCAGTCCCGCCGCGTTGCCTTCGGCGAGCACGAAATCCACCGCCGTCTCGGCCCGCGGATCGTTCTCGCGCAGCGCCCGGGCGAGCGGATCGAGGCGCACCGGAACGGTGATCGGGCGCGCCTCCGCCTCCGCGAGCCAGGTGCCGGAGGCCTTCACCCACATCACCCCATCCTGCTTGATCGAGGTGTTGCCGCCGGCTCCCTGCGTCCGGCGGATGTCGCGGCCGAGACGGGCGGAGAGACCCAGGAAGGCGGCGAAATCCTCGGGCGGCGGCACGGCGTCCGGCAAGGGCATGTCACGGTCCTCCCTGGATCTCGCTCGGACCTCGTGGATGAGCGATATCGAGCAAACAACTAGGCGAAATGATCATCATGCGTCAATGCTGCAGCTGCGAAGGGGCGAACGCTTGCAAATCAGCTCGACAGATGATTATTCTCGCTCATCGACGCGCAAGAGGCAGGGAGGCAATCTTGAGCGATCACGAGCGCCATCGCCTGATCACCGAGTTCCTGCGCGAGCAGCCCTTCGCCTCGGTGCGCGACCTTCAGCTCCATCTCGGCGTTTCCGCCGCGACCGTGCGGCGCGACATCGACAAGCTCCACAGCTTCGGGGTGGCGCGGAAGGTCTATGGCGGCATTTCCGCCGCCGAGACGCCCGGCGCCGGCCGGCTTTCCGCACGCCCCTACGACGAGAACCGCGACATGGCGGTGGAGGCCAAGCGCGCCATCGCCGCCTTCGCCGAGACCCTGGTGCGCGACGGCGATTCGATCATCGTCCATGCCGGCACGACCTGCTTCGAGCTCGGCATCCGGGTCGCCCGGCGGCCGGTCAGCCTGTTCACCAACTCCATGCCGCTCGCCGCCGCGCTCGGAGCGGGCGGCACCTGCCACCTGACGGTCGCCGGCGGCATCCTCTACCGCGAGCCCGGCATCATCCACGATCCGACGGCCGGCGCGCCCGACGTCTTCGCCTCGCGCTTCTTTCTCGGCGCACAGGGGATCGGGCCGGAGGGCGTGCTCGAATCGCATCCGCTCCTCGTCAAGGTGATCGGCGAACTCTCCTCCTGCGCCGACGAGATCGTGCTCCTCGCCGACAGCCGCAAGTTCGCGATCCAGCCCCGCAACGTCGCCCTGCCCTTGTCGCGTATCTCGACGCTCGTCACCGACGAGAACCTCGCCGATGCCGACGCGCAGGTCATGGAAGCCGCGGGCATCTCCGTCGTCACCGTTCCCGCCGGTTCCGCCGGTTCCGCCGGTTCCGCCAGCGCGGGAGAGGCGGCATGAGCGCGGCGCGGGATCCGGTCGCCGTCGTCGACCTCGGCAAGACGAACTCCAAGCTCTTCGTGGTCTCGGCCGAAGGCGCGATCCTGTCGGAGGCGCGCACCCGGCCGGTCTGGCGCATGGCCGACGGCTTCTGCGTCCTCGACGACGCCCACCTTCACGGCTGGATCCTCGAAAGCCTCGGCGAGGCGGCGGAAGCTCACGGCGCGCGCCGGGTCATCGTGTCCGGCCACGGCTGCACCTTCGCGCTCACCGACGGCGACGACCTTGCTCATCCCGTTCTCGACTACGAGCAGGAGCCCCCGGCGGGCATCGCCGCCGAGATCGACGCGCTGGCCCCGCCCTTCGCCGAGACCTTCTCGCCGGCCCTCCCGCTCGGCTTCAACTACGGCCGGCACATGCTCTGGCTGGAGGCCGCGCGCCCGCAAGCCTTCGCGCGGGCCGACGCGATCCTGTCCTATCCGCAGTTCTGGTCCTGGCGCCTGTCGGGCGAGAAGGTCTCCGAGGTGTCCTATCTCGGCTGCCACTCGCATCTCTGGGCGCCGCTCGGACACGACTATTCGAGCCTCGTCGACATAAGGGGCTGGCGCGCCAAGATGCCGCCGCTTGTTCCCGCCGGCCAGGAGATCGGCGCGCTGGAGATCGGCCTCCCCTCCGGCGGCTCGGCGCGGATCGCCGTCCACAACGGCGTCCACGACAGCAACGCCTCGCTCGCCTTCCACCGCGCGCAGCGCGAAGGGAGCTTCACCCTCGTTTCCACCGGCACCTGGGTCATCGTCTTCAACCCGGACTGCCCGCTGGAGCGCCTCGACGAGCGGCGCGACATGCTCGCCAACGTCGCCGTCGACGGGCAGCCGGTGCCGACCATCCGCTTCATGGGCGGGCGCGAGTTCGATCTCGCCTCCGGCGGCTGGCAGGGGCCGATCGGCCTCGATGCGGTGGCGTCGGTCCTTTCGTCGGGCGCGATGGCGCTGCCGTCCTTCGCGCCCGGCGGGCCGATGCCGGGCCATGCCGGGCGCTTCGACGGTCCCCCGGTCGAGGGGGAGGCCCGCGCGGCCGCGGCGCTCCTCTACGTCGCGCTGATGACGGACCTCTCGCTCGACCTCATCGGGTCCGCGAACCCGATCGTGGTCGACGGGGGCCTCGCCCGCTCCGACCTGTTCCCGGCGCTCCTCGCGGCTCTGCGCCCCGGCCAGCCGGTGCTCGCCAGCGCCAACGCGGAAGGCAGCGCGCTCGGCGCCGCCCGCCTCGTCTTCGACGCGATCGGCGTGCCCGCCACCCGCGATCCCGGCCGCCGCGTCGCGCCGGCCGGGCTGCCGGGCCTTGCCAATTACCGTGCCCGCTGGCGGGCGCTCGCCGACGCGATGGGAGACCCGCGATGACCGCCGCCCCCGCGCCCGTTTCACCCGCCGCCCCGCGCCTCCTGGAGATGCGCGGCATCACCAAGACCTTCGGCGCGGCGCGGGCGCTGTCGGGCGTATCCTTCGACGTCGCCGCCGGCGAGGTCCACGCCCTCATGGGCGAGAACGGCGCCGGCAAGTCGACGCTGATGAAGATCCTGTCCGGCGCCTACCGGGCCGATCCCGGCGGCGAGATCCTCATCGACGGGCGCCCCGCGCCGATGGGCGATCCGATCGCCTCGCGCGCCGCCGGCATCGCGGTGATCTACCAGGAGCTGTCGCTCAGCCCGAACCTGTCCGTCGCCCAGAACATGTTTCTCGGCGCCGAGCCACGCCGCTTCGGCCTCGTCGACCGGGCCGGCATGCGGCGCCTCGCCGAGCCGATCCTCAGGCGCCTCGGCATCGGCTTCTCGCCCGACACGCAGGTGTCTTCGCTCTCGCTCGGCGAGCGGCAGATGGTCGAGATCGCCCGGGCGCTCACCACTCGCGCCCGCATCATCGTCATGGACGAGCCGACGACCTCGCTGACCTCGCGTGAGACCGAGCGCCTCTTCGACGTCATCGCCGGCCTCAAGGCGGATGGAATCGCCACCGTCTACATCAGCCACCGCATGGAGGAGGTCTATCGCCTCGCCGACCGCGTCAGCGTGCTGCGCGACGGCGCCTCGGTCGGAACCCTCGACCGGAGCGAGCTGTCGGCCCAGCGCCTCGTCTCGATGATGGTCGGACGCGACCTGTCCTCGTTCTACAAGAAGGAGCACCGGCCGCCCTCGGCGACGCGGCGCGCGGTCCTGTCGGTGCGCGGCCTGTCCGACGGCCGGCGCGTCCACGACTGCTCCCTCGACGTCCATGCCGGCGAGGTGCTGGGCATCGCCGGCCTCGTCGGGGCGGGCCGCACGGAGCTCGCCCGCCTGATCTTCGGCGCGGACGCGAGAACCGCCGGCACGGTCTCGCTCGACGGGCGGGAGCTCGCGATCCGATCCCCGCGCGACGCGCTCGACGCCGGCATCGCCTACCTCACCGAGGACCGCAAAGGGCTCGGCCTCTTCCTCGACATGTCGATCTCCGACAACGTCAACATCGGCGTCCTCGGCAAGGACGCCAAGCCCGGCGGTGTCCTCGACTTCGCCAAAGCCAGGGCCCGGGCCGACAAGGCGATCCACGACCTGTCGGTCCGCACCCGCTCGGCCGCCCTCAACGTCGGCGCGCTGTCGGGCGGCAACCAGCAGAAGGTGCTGCTCGCCCGCCTCCTCGAGACCGAGCCGAAGGTCGTCATCCTCGACGAGCCGACGCGCGGCGTCGACGTCGGCGCCAAGTCCGAGATCTACCGCATCGTCGACGCGCTCGCCGCGCGCGGCATCGCGATCCTCGCCATCTCCAGCGACCTGCCGGAGATCATCGGCATCGCCGACCGCGTCCTCGTGATGCGCGAGGGACGGATCGCCGGCGAGGTGTCGGCCGCGCCGGGACGGCCCATCGACCAGGAAACCATCATGGCGCTCTCGACGGGCGGCGTGCCCGAGGCCGGCGCGCGGCCGGAGCTCGGGCCAATCGGAGGAACCCCATGACCGCCACCGACAGCGCCGCCTCCGCCGCGCGCATGGACAAGGCCCGCTTCCGCTCGGCGATGACCGCGCTCGGCATGCTGCCCGTGCTCGTGATCCTGGCGGTCGGCTTCCACCTCCTGTCCGGCCGGTTCCTGACCGTCAACAACCTGTCGATCGTCACCCAGCAGGCCTCGATCAACACCGTGCTCGCCGCCGGCATGACCTTCGTCATCCTCACCGGCGGCATCGACCTGTCGGTCGGCTCGATCCTCGCCGTCGCCGCCATGGTCGGCGTCATCGTCTCGCTCTGGCCCGACTTGGGGCTGCTCGGCATCCCGGCCGCGATCCTCGTCGGCCTCGCCTGCGGCCTCGCCAACGGCGTCGTCATCGCCTTCCTGAAGCTGCCGCCCTTCATCGTGACGCTGGGCTCGCTCACCGCCGTGCGCGGCCTGGCGCGGCTGCTGGGCGGCGACACCACCGTCTTCAACGCGGATCTCCCCTTCGCCTTCATCGGCAACGGCACGCTCTTCGGCGTGCCCTGGCTGGCGATCATCGCGCTGGCGACGATCCTCGTGTCCTGGTTCATCCTGAAGCGGACCGTGCTCGGCACCTGGATCTACGCGGTCGGCGGCAACGTCGAGGCGGCGCGGCTGACCGGCATCAAGGTCTCGCTCGTCCTCCTCTTCGTCTACGCCATGTCCGGGCTGCTGGCGGGCCTCGGCGGCGCGATGTCGGCCGCCCGCCTCTACGCCGCCAACGGCCTCCAGCTCGGCCAGGCCTACGAGCTCGACGCCATCGCCGCCGTGATCCTCGGGGGCACGAGCTTCGTCGGCGGCGTCGGCTCGATCTGGGGCACGCTGATCGGCGCCCTCATCATCGCGGTCCTGTCCAACGGCCTGATCCTCGTCGGGGTGTCCGACATCTGGCAGTACATCATCAAGGGCCTCGTCATCATCGTCGCCGTGGCGCTCGACCGCTACCGGCTGGGGGGCCTCGGCCGCACCTGAAGCCCCCCGCATCACCCGCTTTCCGCGCCGCTTGGGCGCCGGAGAAACCCTGACGCGCCGCCAACAACCGGCCGCAGATCCACCTGGGAGGAGACCTGAAACCCATGCGCATCCTGAAGACACTCGCCGCCGGCGCCGCCCTTCTGGCCCTGGCCGCCGCCACCCCGGCTTCCGCCAAGGAGCTCCAGAAGATCGGCATCTCCGTCGGCCTTCTCGGCAACCCCTTCTTCGTCGCCACCATCAAGGGCATCGAGGACCGCGCCAAGGAGATCAACCCGAACGTCGAGGTGATCTCGGTCTCGGCCGACTACGACCTCAACAAGCAGGTCTCGCAGATCGACAGCTTCGTCGCCGCCGGCGTCGACATCATCATGCTGAACGCGGTGGACGCGCAGGCCATCGCCCCGGCGGTGAAGAAGGCGCAGGACGCCGGCGTCATCGTCGCGGCCTTCGACGTCTCGGCGCCGGGCGCCGACGTCACCGTCATGACCAACAACGTCAAGGCCGGCGAAGAGGCCTGCCAGTACCTCGTCGACAATCTCGGCGGAAAGGGCGACGTCGTCATCATCAACGGCCCGGCCTCCTCCTCGATCATCGACCGTGTCCAGGGCTGCAAGAACGTCCTCTCGCAGCATCCCGACATGAAGATCCTGTCCGACGACCAGAACGCGCAAGGCTCGCGCGACGGCGGCCTCGCTGTCATGCAGGGGCTCCTGACCCGCTTCGACAAGATCGACGGCGTCTTCGCCATCAACGATCCGACGGCGATCGGCGCCGAGCTCGCGGCCAAGCAGCTCGGCCGCAACGAGTTCATCATCACCGCCGTCGACGGCGCGCCGGACATCGAGAAGGCGCTGGAGGGCGGCAGCTCGCTGATCAAGGCCTCGGCCTCGCAGGACCCCTACGTCATGGCCGGCCAGTCGCTGCAGATGGCCGTCGAAGTGCTGAACGGCAACAAGCCGGCCGAGGCGACGGTGCTGCTCGACCCGCAGCTCATCACCTCGGAGAATCTCAAGGACTACAAGGGCTGGACCGCCGCCCGCTGACATCGAAGGGAGCCGCCCCGGGCGGGCGGCTCCCATTCCAGCATCATTCCTCGAAGGCGAGGCTTTCCATGACCAAGATCGGCGTGCACTCCTTCGTCTGGAGCGCCGGCTCCTCGCGCGAGGCGCTCGACGCGGTGCTGACCCGCAGCCACGAGCTCGGCTTCGACCTCGTCGAATTCTCCTATATCGACCCCAAACAGGTCGAGGTCTCCTGGCTCGCCGGGCGCCTGCGCGAGCTGAACCTCGGCGTCGCGATCTCCATGGGCCTGCCCCCGGAGGGCGACGTGTCGAGCGAGGATCCGGCCGTCGTGACGAACGGCGAGGCGATCCTCGACGCGGCGGTCGCGCTCACCCGCGACCTCGGCGGCACCAAGCTCGCCGGCATCCTGTCCTCCTCGCACGGCAAGCAGGAGCAGGCGGTGACGAAGCGCGGCTGGGACACGAGCGTCGCCGCCGTCTCGCGCGCTGCAAACCGCGCAAAGCAGGCCGGTGTCACGCTGAACCTCGAGATCGTCAACCGCTTCGAGAGCAACATGCTCAACACGGCGGCGCAGGGCCTCGCCTTCATTGAGGCGACCGGCGCCTCCAACGTCCTTCTGCACCTCGACACGTTCCACATGAACATCGAGGAGGCCGATGTCGGTCTTGCCATCCGCCATGCGGGCGACAAGATCGGCTACGTCCACATCGGCGAGAGCCATCGCGGCTATCTCGGCACGGGCTCGATCGACTTTCCCAAGATCTTCGACGCGCTGGTCGCGATCGGCTGGGACGACGTCGTGACCTTCGAATCCTTCTCCTCGGCGATCGTCGACCGGGACCTGTCGCTGAAGACCGCGATCTGGCGCGATCTCTGGAGCGACAATGTCGCGCTGGCGGAGCATGCGCGCCGCTTCATCACGCTCGGCATGGAGACCGCCCGCCTCAAGGCCGACCTCGTGCGCCAGGCCCATCTACCCTCGTCTTGACCGCCTGCCGATCGGCCAGCTTCGCCATCGGCATGGCTCGTCGATGGAGGATGCGCCGCCCGCTCCAAGCTTGTCGGGGTGATACTCGCCGAGCGCATCGGCTTGGCGACGGAGGGCGCGCTTGAGCCGTTCGCTTCGCCCTCCTGCTGCGATTGCCGATCAGGCCGCTGGCGCCTGCCGCCGTGCCGGCAGCGTCATGGCGACGACGCTGACGATGACGAAGGCGAGGCCGATCCAGGCGGTGGGCTGCGGCGTCTCGCCGAGGAAGAGGATGCCGATGCCGACGCCGATCGGCACCCGGAGATAGGCCTGCGCCGTGGTGCCGACCGAGCCGAGGCGCTTCAGCAGCGTGAAGTAGATCACGAAGGCGAGCGCCGTCGAGAAGACCGCGAGGGCGATCAGCGCCAGCACCGAGGCGGAGGAGGGCTGCAGCGTCCAGGGTCGGTCGAGGATGAGGCTGACGGGGATGAGGACCGCCGCGCCCCAGATCAAGGAGCCCGCCGCCGGCATCATCGGGTCGAGGTTGCGAAAGGTGCGTCCGAAGGTGACGGCCGCGCCGTAGAGGGCGGCGGCGAGGACGATGGCGAGCTGTGCCGTCAGCTCCGTGCCGAAGCCGGCGAGCGCCGAGGGGCCGATCACCAGGCAGATGCCGAGAAGCCCGGCGGCGACGCCGAAGATCTTCGGGCCTGTGACCGCCTCGTGGCGGGTGATGCCGGCATTGATCAGGAAGGCGAAGACGGGAGTGAGCGAGTTGAGGATCACCGCCAGCCCCGCGTCGACATACTGCTCGCCCCAGGCGACGAGCGTGAAGGGCAGGACAGAGTTGAGCCCGGCCTGGATGAGGAAGCGCTTCGTATTGCGCGCGTCGGTCGGGAGCCTGAGGCCCCGAAGCCGCAGGATCAGGAGGAGAAGCGAGCCGGCGATCAGCGTTCGCGCGGCGATCAGCGTCACCGGCGGGATCGTCTCGACGCCGAGCTTGATGAAGGAATAGGAGGCGCCCCAGAGCGTCGCGAGCGCGAGCAGCATCGCGAGGCTGACGAGAAGGCGCGGCTGCGTGTCCGCCATGAGGAGCATGCTTTCGGGTGAGACGGGATCGGTGGCTCGGGTCTACCCGCTCGCGGGCGCCGGATGCTTCGCTCTTGGCCGAAGCGTTCCGGCCTGACAAGCACGAGGGCCGCGCCTATCCTCGCGCCATGACCGATCTTCGCACCGGCGGCGGCATCGCCGCCACCGCCTTCCTGATGGGCGATCCCGCCCGGGCCGCGATGCTGGCCGCGCTCCTCGGCGGCCAGGCGCTGACGGCGGGCGAGCTCGCGGCCGAGGCCGGCATCACCGCCCAGACCGCGAGCAGCCATCTCGTGCGGCTGGTCGAGGGCGGCCTCGTCGCCGTCGAGCGCCAGGGCCGGCACCGCTACGTGCGCCTCGCATCGCCCGCGGTCGCCGAGGCGCTGGAGGGGCTGATGGCGCTGGCGTCTCCGGCAGTGACGACGACCGCGACACGGCGACCGCGCGGCCCAAGGGACGCGGCCATGCGGCTCGCCCGCACCTGCTACGACCACATGGCCGGTCGCCTCGGCGTCGCGCTCGCGGATGCCCTGGAGCGCGACGGGCGGCTGCGGCTGGACAGCGGCGCGGGGCTCGTCACGCCGGCGGGCGAGGCCGTCTTCCCCGCGTTCGGGATCGACCTCGCCGGGCCGGCCACCGCGCGCCGGCCCCTCTGCCGGACCTGCCTCGACTGGAGCGAGCGGCGCCCGCATCTGGCCGGCCGCCTCGGCGCCGCGCTGCTCGCGCGCTCGCTCGAACTCGGCTGGGTCGCCCGCGCGCCGAAGAGCCGGACGCTGGCGATCACCCCGGCCGGCGAGCGAGGCTTCGTGGACGTCTTCCGCTGCGAGCCGGTCTGGCACGCGCCCGATGCGGCCGAGGCAAGACGCGCAGTGGAGCGGCAGCACTGAACGAGACGCGGAAGCGACGCTGTGGTGGGCCCCATGGATCGTGGGGAGGCGCTTCCGCTCTCCGGCCAACCGATCCCGATGCAAACGCCGTTTGCGGGATGGATGCTAGGTATGACGATCGCGTTCGAAGCTGTCATGCCGGGCACCATCCCCCTCGCGGCGGCCTGACGGGCCACGTCCTCTGCACGGGCATCTGGCATGCAGGCGAGCGAGGACGGCGCGTCCTGGCCGGTCACTGCTCCCGGATCGGGGCCTCCGAGCCCGCCGTTCCACATCTGAGAGCGAGGGGCGCACTGCACATCTTGGCATGACGCCTGTTCTTGCAGTGGTTGTCAGCCGTGAGCGACGCCGAGACGGCCGGCTTCATGGGTCAAAGCGGGCGCATCAGCCCATCGATGATCGCGCATCGAGCCAGCTCATGCGGGCCGGTGTCTGCCGATCGCCGTTTTCAGCCTGGCGATCCGCTCCTCCGTCGCGGCGCCGATGCCGAACAGGAGCCCCGGGCGCGGCGAACTGATATGGAACGGCGACAAGGCCATCGGACCGAGCCCTTGTGCGTGAAGAGCTCGGGCCCACGCGTCGTCGTCGTCGGCTTGGTCGCGGAACCAGATCGGCAGTTGCAAGCCGCCGCTGCCGGAGCCGACCTCGAACAGGCCGCCGCCCACGTCCCGCAAGGCGTCGCGCGTGGCCCGCATGCGTTCCTCGTAGACGGCGTGCATGCGCCGGATGTGGGCGCGCAGGTGCCCCTCGTTCAGGAAGTCGGCGAGCGCGGCCTGCACGTGGATCGGGACCGATCCGCCCTCCCGTCGCAGGACGGCGCGCACGGGGCCGACGAGGCGCGGCGGCAGCACCGCATAGGCGACGCGCAAGGCCGGCGCCAGGACCTTCGAAAAGGTGCCGACATAGGCGACGCAGCCCGCCCGGTCGATGCCTTGAAGGGCCGCCAGCGGGCGCGAGGCGTAATGGAACTCGCTGTCGTAGTCGTCCTCGATCACGACGGCCCCGACCGAGGCCGCGAACTCCAGAAGCTTCAGCCGGCGCGGCAGGCTCATGGACACGCCGGTCGGATACTGGTGCGAGGGCGTGACGTAGACGAGGCAGGGCGGCGGCCCGTGACCCTCGGCACGGCCGATCGCGATGCCCTCCTCGTCGCACGGAACGGGCACGAGCGCGGCCCCCGCCGCGCGGAAGGTTTCGCGCGCGATCCCGTAAGCTGGCTCCTCCAGCCAGACCGGGCGGTCAGGCCCGACCCGCTCGACGCGCGAGAGCATCGACAGAATGGACGCCGCGGAGGGCATGACCACGACCTGCTCGGGATCGGCCAGGACGGCGCGGGCCCGCACCACGTGCCGGAGGATGGCGTGCCGCAGCTCGGCCAAGCCGTTCTCCTCGCCATAGCCGAGATCGTGGATGCGCGGGGCGCGGGCCCGCGCGGCCAGGCAGCGCGCCCAGGTCGCGTGCGGAAAGCTGTCGAGATCGGGCAGGCCGGGGCGAAAGGGGAGAAAGCGTTCCGGCTCGTCGGGGACGTGGGCACGGGCGGAGCCGCTCTGGGTCTCCGCGCGGGCCTCGACCCGGGCACCCGCCGGAGGCGCGGACAGGTCGGCGACGCGCATGGCCGATCCGGGATGCCCTCGCACGAAGCCTTCCGCCCGCAGGCGCTCGAAGCCGCCGACGACCGTGGAGCGCGCGAGCCCGAGCGATCGCGCCAGGGCGCGCGAGGACGGCAGGCGCTCGCCCGGCCGCAGACGGCCGTCGAGGATGCGATCGCGGATCGCCGCGTGGATCTGCTGCTCGAGCTTGCCCGCGGCGCGGTCCAGGGGAAGCCAGGCGCTGGCAGGTGGAAGGATCGGGGCCGGCATGACGACCAGTGAACTGGACTGGACACAATCGCGCAAGTGGCCGGCGCGAGGCGTCCGGTTTCGGGTCATGACCTTCCAGCATCCAGCCCGAGGACGCCGCCATGCCCCGTTCCGCCCAACCCACCGACGGTTCGACCTACCCGGTCACCGCGCGCAGCCGCGCCCGGCGCCTCCACAAGCGCGTCGCTTACGAGCGGGACGCGGTCCACGCCGTCCTCGACGCCGCCCCGATCTGCCATGTCGGCTACGTCATCGACGGCCAGCCCTATGTCACGCCGACGATCCACTGGCGCGAGGGGGAGCGCGTCTATTGGCACGGCTCGGCGGCGAGCCGCTTCCTGCGCCAAGTCGAGGGCGAGCGCGTCTGCCTGACCGTCAGCCTGATGGACGGCTACGTGCTGGCGCGCTCGGCCTTCAACCATTCGGTCAACTACCGCTCCGCCATGGTGTTCGGCCGGGCTCGGCTTCTGGAGGAGCCCGACGCCGTCGCCGAGGCCCTTCGCCGCTTCACCGACGGGCTCTTTCCCGGCCGCTGGGAGAGGCTGCGCCCGATGACGCCCCAGGAGCTGAAGGCGACGAGCGTCCTCTTTCTCGACATCGAGGAGGCCACCGCCAAGACGCGCGACGCCCCGCCGGGCGACGGCGACGAGGCCGATCATCCGGTCTGGGCGGGCGTCCTGCCGCTCGAAACACGCTTCGCCCCGGCTTGCCCCGCGCCGGACCTTTCCGCCGGACTGGACCTCCCGGAGGAACTCGTACACCTCATGAGCTCGGGCCGGCTTCGATGACGCTGAACGGCGATCCCGGGATGGATCCAAGCGTCGTCCCGAGGCAGCGATTTCGAACGCCGAGAGGGGCTGAATGTCATCCGATCTGGAACGGGAGAAAGCGATGACCACGACGGCAGAGAAGCGAACGGCCTTTCGAAAACTGCACGAGAGCGGCTTCTTCGTCCTTCCCAATGCTTGGGACGCCGGCAGCGCGGCGCGCCTGACCAAGCTGGGCTTCAAGGCGATCGCCTCCACGAGTTCGGGCGCGGCGTGGGGCGCGGGCCGGGACGACGGGGAACTCGGGCTCGAGGCGACGCTCGCCAACCTTCGCACGCTCGTCGCGGCCACTCCCCTGCCGGTCAATGCCGACTTCGAGAACGGCTTTGCCGACGATCCGAAAGACGTGGCGGTGAACGTCGCGCGGGCGCTCGACACGGGCGTCGCGGCGCTGTCGATCGAGGACTGGTCGGGCAGCTTCATGTACGAGCAGGGCCTCGCCGTCGAGCGCATCGCCGCCGCCCGCGCCGCCATCGACGCGGTGGACCCGAGCGCCATGCTGGTCGGGCGCAACGAGAACTACCAGGTGCCCGATATGCCGGTGAGCGAGAGCATCGCCCGGGCCGTCGCCTATGCCGAGGCCGGGGCCGACTGCCTGTTCGTGCCGCTCGTCCTCGATCCGGGCGCGGTGGCCGAGCTCGTCGCGGCCGTCGCGCCCAAGCCCGTCAACGTGGTCGTCCACGACTACGACGACAGCATCCAGCGCTTGGCCGCGATCGGCGTCCGCCGCTGCAGCGTCGGCGGCAGCCTCGCCAAACGAGCCTGGGCCGCCTTCGACGCCGCGGCCGACACGCTGCGTCGGTGCGAGGCCTCCGCTTCGCGTTCGGCGTAGGCGGTAAGCCCGGCACTTGGAGGATCGCCGTGGTGGCCGCTCGGACACCGGGCGGCCTGTGAAAAGCGCGAGCATGCGGAGCAAGGTGGAAACCGGGCCGAAATCCGTCCGGCGGCGTCCAGCTGTTCGCTTGAACAGCGCTTGATCGGCTCGGCCGGCTGGGCATGTGACGTCAGCTCCGAAACCGAGCGTCGACGATCTGCCGTCCGCCCCTGAGGCGCCGGTCAGGCACCGTGGCGTTCCGATCCGTCGTCCCCGAACGTCTCGACCAGGAAATCCACGAAGCAGCGCACCTTCGGCGCGGTGAAGCGGCGCGAAGGGTAGACGGCGTAGAGGACCGTCTCGTTCGGGGTCCATTCGGTCAGCAGCGGCACCAGGCGCCCGGCCGCGATGTCGGGCTCGACATAGGCGCGGGGAATGAGGTGGATGCCGAAGCCGGCGAGGAGCGCGTCGCGCACCGCGAGGCTGGAGCCGGCCACGTAGCGCCCTTCGATCGCGATCCTCTGGCTCTGCCCGTCCTTCGTGAACTCCCAGACGTCGGCGTGGCCCGACAGGCTGAAGCGGACGCATTCGTGCGCGCGCAGGTCCGCCGGGGCAGCGGGGCGTCCCGCGGCGGCGAGATAGTCGGGCGAGGCGCAAAGGACGTGCCGCATGGTCGCGAGGCGCCGCGCGACGAGGCTGGAGTCCTCCAGGCGATCGCTGCCGCGGATCGCGAGGTCGAAGCCCTCGCGCACGAGATCCACGCGTCGGTCGTCCAGGTGAAGATCGAGCCTGAGCGCCGGGTGCTTCGCCAGGAAGCCCGGAATGGCGTGCGACAGCCAGGTCAGCGTGACCGTCAGCGGCGCGCTGACCCGCAAAAGGCCGCTCGGCTCGCCGCCTTCCGGCGACACGGCCTGCCCGGCCTCCTCTAGAGCGTCGAGGGCAGAGGACACGGCCTCCAGATAAAGGCGGCCCTCCTCCGTCAGCGCCATGCGCCGCGTCGTCCGTTGGATCAGCCGCACGCCGAGGTCGGCCTCGAGCTCGGCGAGGTTCTTGCTCACCGCCGAGGCGGACAGCGACAGCCGGCGCCCGGCTTCGACGAAGCTGCCGCGCTCGGCGATCGCCCGGAACACGCGAAGGGCGGTGTAGCGGTCCATGCGATCCGTTCGTCCGAGTGGATGAAGTCGTGACTATGAAGCCCATTATCCTCAAGGCGCCGCGAGGTACAGGATCGCCGACATGAGCGCCCGCGCGACCGACATCGTCCTCACCGCCCTGGCGCCCATGATCTGGGGCAGCACCTATCTCGTCACGACCAGCTTCCTCGCCGGATTCCCGCCGCTGACGGTGGCGATGCTGCGGGCTCTCCCGGCGGGGCTCCTGCTCCTCCTGATCGTGCGCCGATTGCCCTGGGGGCCGTGGTGGACGCGCTGCTTCGTGCTCGGCGCGCTGAACTTCTCGCTCTTCTGGTTCTTCCTGTTCGTCGCCGCCTACCGCCTGCCGGGCGGCGTCGCCGCGACGGTCGGCGCCGTGCAGCCCCTAATCGTGATCCTGATGGCGCGCGTCGCGCTGGCGACGCCGATCCGGGCCTCGGCCCTTCTGGCGGCCGCGATCGGGCTTCTGGGCGTCGCGCTCCTCGTCCTGTCGCCGGCGGCCGCGCTCGATCCGGTGGGCGTGGCGGCGGCGCTGATCGGGACGACCTGCATGGCGGCGGGCACGGTCCTGACGCGGCGCTGGCAGCCGCCGGTGCCGCTCGTGACGTTCACCGCCTGGCAGCTCGCCGCCGGCGGGCTCCTCCTCTTGCCGCCCGTCCTGTTCCTGGAGCCGATCCCGGCCGCCTTCGACAGGGCGAACGCCCTCGCGCTCGCGTGGATCGGCCTCGTCGGGGCGGCGATGACCTATATCCTCTGGTTCAGGGGGATCGCCCGGCTGGAGCCGTCGGTGGTCTCCTCGCTGGGCTTCCTGAGCCCGGTGACGGCGATTCTTCTCGGCTGGCTCGTCCTCGGCGAGACCCTGTCGCTCCCGCAGATCCTCGGCATCGGGATGGTGATCGCCAGCATCTGGTTCGGTCAGCGGGCGGCGCGCGCGCGATCATAGCCGCCGCGCCATCGCGCGCGTTCGAAGCGCGACGATGGGGGCCGCCCGTATGCCGGCGGTCGTGCCTCCGCCGAGGGAAACCCGGGGCCGGGCACGAAATGGTCTCAAACGGGAAGGCCTTTCGCGTCAACCGAGAGGCCGGAAGGGCGCCAGAAGCGGAAAGCCGTTGTGTTCCGACGCGCGGGGCCGCACAGCGGAGCCATGACGAAGGGGCGGTTGCATCATCTGAGCTGGCTGCACGGCGTCGAGGTCTTCGAGGCCGATCTGCGCTCGCAGACCTTCGGCCGCCATTCGCACGAGGGCTTCGCCATCGGCGCGATCTCGGCCGGCGTGGGCGGCTACAGGCTCCGGGGCGCGGACGTCCTCCTGCCCCAAGGCTCGTTGTCCCTGATGAATCCGGACGAGGCCCATACCGGCCACGCCGCGTCCGGCGCGCTGCGCTACGACATGCTCTATGCAAGCGAGGACGCGGTTCGCGCGCTCCTCGGGCTGCGCGACCTCGCCGGCTTCTCGGACGTCGCGCCGCAGGATCGCGGCGGAGAGCTGGCCCGGCGGCTGTGCCGTCTCGCTGCTGCGCTGAACGCCGATCGACGTGCGGATCGCCGCCTCGCCGTCGAGGAGGGCGTGCAGTCCGTTCTCGGCGCCGCCTTCGTTCGTCATGGCCGCGCCGAGCTTCGAGCGCCGGGACGGGAGACGCGCGCCGTGACGGAGCTGCGCGAGCGAATCGCGGCCGCCGTCGAGGACGGCCGATCGCTGTCGCTCGGCGAGCTCGCGGCCGGCGTCGGTCTCCACCCGTCCTATCTCGTGCGCAGCGTGCGCCGGAGCACGGGTCTCACGCCGCACGCGCTGGTGATCCAGCGACGGGTCGGGCGGGCGCGCGACCTTCTCGTGCAGGGCATGCCGGCGGCGCAGGCCGCGGCCGCCGCGGGCTTCAGCGACCAGACGCACATGATCCGCCTGTTCCGCCGGCACTTCGGGGTGACGCCGGGCGCGATGATCCGGCACTGAAGGTCAATTTCCTTCAATCCGGACACGCGAGGCGAGGCGCATGAGCGGGGAATAAGGAGTCTTGCCCATGTCCATCAAGCCCGTCATCGTCCTCGCCGAAACCCTGCCCGTCGGCCTGAAGGCCAACTACGCCGCCGTGCTCGCCATGAGCCTGGGCAAGCTCATGCCCGACCTCGTCGGCGCCGACACGCCGACCGCGGACGGCGTCGCGCTCCCCGGCATCACCACCGTCGCGCTTCCGGTCCTCGGCGCGCCGGCCGCCGACCTCCTCCCGCTGTTCGTCGCAGCGGACGGCCTGCCGGTGCGGCTCGCCTACATGCGATCCGCCTTCGAGGCCCGAACTTATGAGGACTACGCCGGCCGGATCGCCGCTGCGCCCCTCGCGCGGCACGAGCCCCAGGCGCTGCTTCTCGCAGGACCGCGCCGCGCCGTCGACCGCCTCTGCGGCCGCCTGCCTCCTGCGCTGAGCGTGCCGGTCGGGACGGGGGTCGCCATGTCCGTGTTCGCCCCGACCGCTTCGGCGACGCTTGGCCTCATGAACCTCGTCGGCTCGATGTGCTGCGGGCGAGGCGGATGGAAGGGAGACTGGCGGCTCAGGGTATCGTAAGAGCAGAGGCCGCCATGCCATGCAGTCCACGAGGCCCCATGTCCGAACTCCGTTCCCTCTACCCGTCCGTCGAACCCTACGAGACAGGCACGCTGGATGTCGGCGATGGACACGTCGTCTACTTCGAGAGGGTCGGGACACCGGGTGCCAAGCCGGCTGTTTTTCTTCACGGTGGGCCGGGCGGGGGCATCTCGGCGGCTCAGCGACGCTTGTTCGATCCCTCGCGCTATGACGTTCTCCTCTTCGACCAGCGCGGCTGCGGTCGCTCGACGCCTCATGCAAGCATAGAAGCCAATACAACCTGGCACCTCGTGGCCGACATCGAGCGTCTTCGCGATCATGTCGGCGTCGAGAAGTGGATGGTCTTTGGCGGGTCGTGGGGATCGACGTTAGCTCTGGCTTATTCGCAGACCTATCCCGACCGGGTCAGCGAATTGGTGCTGCGGGGCGTTTATACGCTCACGAAGGCGGAGATCGACTGGTACTATCAGTTCGGCGTGTCGGAGATGTTTCCGGACAAGTGGGCGCGTTTCCAAGCCCCGATCCCGGAAAACGAACGTCACGATATGGTCCAAGCCTATCATCGGCGCCTCGTCGGCGACGATCCCGTCGCGCAGATCGAGGCGGCGAAAGCCTGGACGATCTGGGAAGGCGAGACGATCACTCTTCTTCCCGACCCGGAGTTCTCGGCTCCATTCCGCGATGGTCACTATGCTCTGGCGTTCGCGCGCCTCGAGAACCACTACTTCGTTCATCGGGCATGGTTGGACGAGGGTCAGCTTCTGAGGGACGCTCACCGCCTCCGCGGCATCCCTGGTGTCATCGTCCATGGGCGCTACGACATGCCATGCCCGGCGCGCTATGCCTTCGCGCTCCACCAGGAATGGCCGGAGGCCGAGTTCCATCTCATCGAAGGAGCCGGTCATGCCTGGACCGAGCCGGGCATACTCGACCGCCTCATCCGCGCAGCGGATCGCTTCGCGGTGTGAAATTTTCACGACCGCCCTCCGACCTGACAAGGAACACGAACAGCTCAGGACTTGAGTTTCGGCCACGTCAGCTTCCGAGATCGCTTCGGGTCAACTGCGCGGTTCAAACGGATCGGTTGCGAAATGTCCGCTAACCGTCTCGGTATTGTAGGAAGCGGACACCCGATCGACGTATCGCCATCAAGTCCGCGGCAGCAGCGCTTCCGACAGGAGGCGCGTGCCGAGAGCGCCCATCACGGCCCCGGCGGCACGGTCGACCCAGGTCTTCGAGCGCAGGTAGGCCGAGCGCGGCCGTCGCGCCGAGAAGGCCGAGGCGACGACGGCGTACCATGATGCTTCCAGCGCCAGGACCTGCAGGGGCAGGGACAGGACCAGCCATGCCGGAGCCGGGGCCGGCAGGAGGGCGGCGAAGATACTGGCATAGACGATCGCCGTCTTCGGATTGCTGAGCTGCGTGACCAGACCGATTCCGAAGGACCGCAGCGCGGTCGAGGGGCGGGGCGCGTCGAGGTTCGAGACGTCGAGCGGCTCGGATGCTCCGCGCCAGATGCGGATGCCGAGATAGAGGAGGTAGAGGCCGCCGAGGACGCGCAGCGTCAGGTGCAGCCAGTCCACCTGGAGAAGGAGGGTGACGAGGCCGAGCAGCGCCAGCGTCGCGAAGACCGCGCCGCCGACGCCCATGCCAAGCGCCGCGGCCAGCCCGTCCCGCCGGGACGCGGTGACGGCGATGCGCGACACGAGGACGAAGCTCGGGCCGGGACTGACGGCCCCGACGAGGAGGGCTCCGAGAATGCCGAGAAGGGCGATGGACGCGGACATGGGGCAGGCTCCTTGGGAAAAGTGGAGTGCCCAGGCGAGCGGCGTCGCGAACGATCCGCGCTCCCCGATGGTGATCCATCCGTTCTCGCCAGTCACGCGGATCGACTCACTATGGGCCGAGCCGCCGGGTCGCGCAACAGGCCGGGGTCGAAGCTGTCTCGACCGCTCGCGTCTCAGCGCCTCCGGCCGGCGCCGTCACGGCCGCAGGAGTGCTTCCCGCTCTCGGCGCGAGCCCGCCATGCGCGCCTTCGCCGCCTCGACGACCGCGCCCGATGCGGTCGCGGGCAGGCCGGCGTCGAAGGGCGGGGCGGGGGCATATTCCAGGGCGAGCTGGATCGTCTCGGCTTCCTCGCGGCCGAGAAGTTCGGCGACCACCGTCAGCCCGAAGTCGATGCCCGACGTCACGCCGCCCGCGGTGATGAGCGATCCGTCCTGCACGACGCGCTCGGAGACCGGGATCGCACCGAAGGCGGGCAGGAAGTCCATCGCGTTCCAATGTGTGGCCGCGCGCTTGCCGGCAAGGAGCCCGGCCTGCCCCAGGACGAGGGCGCCGGTGCAGACGGAGGTGACGAAGCGCGCCGTCGCCGCCTTGGTCCGGATGAAGGCGAGCACCGTCTCGTCGGTGAGGAGCGCGTTCACGCCGCTGCCGCCGGGGATGCAGAGGACGTCGAAGTCCGGCGCTTCGGCAAAGGTCGTGTCGGGCGTCAGCATCAGTCCCGTCGCCGAGCGGACCGGCCGGAGGTCCTTCCAGACGAGGTGGACGGCCGCGCCCCTGGCCGAGGCGAAGACCTCGTAGGGGCCGGTGAGATCGAGCTGCTGCACGCCGGGAAAGCAGAGGATGCCGAAGCGAAGGGTCATGGGTGCGCTCCTGTCTTGACGGGAGGAGCCTAGCGCGGGACGACTTGGCCGTTGCGCCAATCATCGCTCGTTTCATGCCAACACGTCCTTCGCCTCCCCACCGCGTCGAGATCCTCGCCTTCGCCGACGCGCAGATCCTGGACGTGACCGGGCCGGCGCAGGTCTTCGCTACCGCCAACGACCTGTCGCCGCCCGGCGCACCGAGGCCCTACGAGGTCGCCCTCGTTTCGCTCGACGTCGAGATCGCCACGAGTTCCGGCCTCACGCTGAAGGCCGAGCCGGCGGCAGAGCGCAACGGCGCGCTCGGGACGCTGATCGTGTCGGGCGGCTACGGGGTGGATGCGGCGCGCCGCGACCGGGCGCTGATCGACTGGGTCCGGCGGCGATCGGCGTCGGCCGGGCGGACGGCCTCCGTGTGCAGCGGCGCCCTCATCCTCGCCGAGGCCGGCCTGCTCGACGGGCGCCGGGCGGTGACGCACTGGCAGCGCTGCGCGGAGTTCCGCACCCGCTATCCCTCGGTGCTGCTCGACCCGGACCCCATATTCATCCGGGACGGAACCGTCTGGACCTCGGCCGGCGTCACGGCGGGCATCGATCTGGCGCTTGCCATGGTGGAGGCGGATCACGGCCGGCGGCTGGCGCTCGCCGTGGCACGGCAACTCGTCGTCTTTCTCAAGCGGCCGGGCGGTCAGGCGCAGTTCAGCGCCACGCTGGCGCTTCAGTCGGCGGACGAGACCTTCGAGGAACTGCACGGATGGATCGCGGCCCATCTCGATCGCGACCTCTCGCTGGCGACCTTGGCAAGCCAAGCCGGCATGAGTCTTCGTACCTTCTCCCGCCGCTACAAAAGCGGAACGGGGCGCACGCCTGCCGAAGGCGTCGAGATGATCCGGCTGGACGGCGCCCGCCAGCTTCTGGAGGAGGGCGCCAGCGTGACCCGAACCGCCGCCCGATGCGGCTTCGGCTCGACGGAGACTGCGGTTAAGCATGGAAGAAGGACCCGGCTGACGGGCTGATCGGCGCCCAAAAGGGACCCACCCCCGGCACAATGGATGCATGCTCCCGCCGATCCAAGAAGGTGGGAGCCAGCCGGGATGATGATCGTGGAAACCATCGCCAAGATACGACGTCTGGCCAACGTCGAACGCATGACCATCCGTGAGATCTCGCGAGAGCTGCGTTTGTCTCGCAAGGTCGTTCGTAAGGCGCTGCGCCCAGACGTCACCGCCTTCACCTACAAGCGCAAGCGTCAGCCCCGCCCTCAGCTCGACACCCACATCGGGCAGCTCGAAGCGCTGCTGGCCGAGGAGCTGCCCAAGCCCAAGCGACAGCGCCTGAGCTACACGCGCTTGTTCGAGATGCTGCGCGAGAACGGTTATGCCGGCGGCTATGACAGCGTGCGCCGCTATGCTCAGCGTTGGTTCAAGGAGCGCGCCGTGTCAGCGCAAGGCGTCTTCGTGCCGCTCGCCTTCGCGCCCGGCGAGGCCTATCAGTTCGACTGGAGCCACGAGACCGCAATCATCGACGGCACCACCACGCAGATCAAGGTCGCACACGTTCGGCTTTGTCACAGCCGCTTCTTCCTGGTGCGCGCCTATCCTCGCGAGACGCAGGAGATGGTCTTCGACGCCCACGAACAGGCATTCCGCTTCTTCGGTGGCGCCTGCCGGCGCGGCATCTACGACAACATGCGCACGGCCGTTGCCACGATCTTCATAGGCCGCCAGCGCATCTTCAACCGGCGCTTCGAGCAGTTCTGCTCCCACCATCTCGTCGAGCCCACCGCCTGCAACCCAGGTGCGGGCTGGGAGAAGGGTCAGGTGGAGAACCAGGTGCGCACCGCCCGCAACCGCTTCTTCAAGCCGCCGCCTCGGTGCGGCTCGCTGGCAGAGCTGAACGAGTGGCTCGAGGCACGCTGCCTGACCTGGGCGCGAACGGCCGCTCACCCTGTCCAGCGCGATCGAACGGTGATGGAGGTCTTCACCCGCGAGGATCAGCCCGCGCTCGTGCCGCTGCGCCTTCCCTTCGATGGCTTCCACGAGGTCGAAGCGGTCGCGTCTTCGACCTGCCTCGTGCGCTTCGATCACAACCGCTACTCCGTGGCGGCTCGCGCCGCCGGGCGTCAGGTGCAGCTTCGTGCCTATGCCGAACGCATCGCCATCTTCCTGAACGGCGAGATCGTTGCCCAGCATCCACGCTCGTTCGCTCGCCACGCGACGGTCTACGATCCCTGGCACTACCTGCCCGTCCTCGCCCGCAAGCCCGGCGCCTTGCGCAACGGCGAGCCCTTCCGTGACTGGGACCTGCCCGATGCTCTTCGCCGGATCCGCCAACGCTTGGCTGTGCATCCAGATGGCGACAGGCAGTTCGTCACGATCCTCTCGGCCGTGCCGGAAGCCGGCCTTGAGGCCGTGGAAGCAGCCTGCACAAGTGCTCTGGAGGCTCGCTTGAACAGCGCCGATGCGGTTCTGAACTGCTTGGCTCGTGCCCGCGATCCAGAACCGCCAGCCCCCATCCTCACGCCGGCATCCCTGACGCTGGGCCTTTTGCCCGAGGCTGACTGTGCCCGCTACGACTCTCTTCGTGCCGCGGTGAGGGCGTGATGGAGCGTCCGGCCATTCTCGAGATGATGGTCAAGCTGAAGCTGCGCGGCATGCGGACGGCCTATGACGAGGTGATGACGCTCGCTGCCAAGCGCCATCACTCGCCCGAGCACGTCGTGGGCGAGCTTCTCGCGGCGCAACTGGCCGAAACCCAGACGCGGGCGACCGCCCATCGGCTGGCCAATGCGCGCTTTCCCGTGATGAAGACGCTAGGCGAGTTCGACTTCGCCGGCTCACCCGTGGGCGAGCCCATTGTGCGGGAGCTGCACAAGGGAGCCTTTCTGGCCGAAAGCCGCAACGCGGTGCTGATCGGGGGCACGGGATCTGGCAAGACGCATCTGGCGATTGCGATCGGCGCCAACTGCGTGCGCGAGCGTGAGGCGCGTGTGCGCTTCTTCAACACGGTCGATCTCGTCAACCAGTTGGACGCGGAGAGCCGGGCGGGCAAGACGGGCCGGCTGGCCGCACAGCTCGGCCGAACCGACCTCGTGATCCTGGACGAACTCGGCTACCTGCCGTTCCCGCGTGCGGGCGGTCAGATGCTGTTCCACCTGATCAGCCGCCTCTACGAGCGCACCTCGGTGATCGTGACGACCAATCTTCCCTTTGCCGAGTGGCCGAGCGTGTTCGGCGACGCCAAGATGACCACGGCGCTTCTCGACCGGCTGACGCACCACTGCGAGATCCTGGAAACCGGCAACGCGAGCTGGCGGCTCAAGACACGCGCTTGAGGAGCAGGCGGCGGTCTGGAGACGAGGTCGGCGCCGCTGCGCTGATTGGGAGGCTCCGCGTCGCCGACCTCTACGGAGCGGCTGGATCAGCGTTGAAGGTGGGTCCCTTTTGGACGCCGATCCTGGGTCCCTTTTGGATGCCGATTGACAACGGAGACCATGCGGCGCGTCTTCCTGCGCCATCTCGGGATCGGTCCGAGCGCTTATCGCGACCGCTTCCACGGGTGAGTCGAACGCCGGCCGGCACCGGACGCCGGCCGCTGCGCCGCCCATAACGCAGCGTCAGGTGGTCTGCTCTTGGAGCCGGGAACCGGCGGCTTCGAGGAGAAGCTCTGTGAAGGCCCCCGCTGCGGCGGTGATCTTGGGCGAGCGATGCAGCACGAGCTCGATCGATCCGAGATCGGGGAGATGCCTGGCGGACGGGCCGAACGCGCGCAGATCGGGCGGGATCATGTCCGCGCACCGCGCCGTGATCCCGAGGCCTGCCCGGACGGCCGCCCAGACCCCAACGAGGCTCGACGTCGCGAAGACGTGCCGCCACGGCAGGCCCGCCGCTTCCAAGGCGTCCGTCGCGCGGCGGCGGAAGGCGCAAGGGTCGTCGAAGGCGACGAGCGCGACCGGCTCTCCCTCGGTCGCGCGATAATCCTCCGCGGCGATCCAGGCGAGGCGCACGTCGGCAACGGTCTCGCAAGTCGGCCTGCCCAGCGTCCCCCAGGTCAAAGCGAGGTCGAGGGCGCCAGCACTCACCGCGTCGGCCATCGACGCACCGCGATCGACGCGCGCCTCCACGCGCACCTGGGGGTAGGCCCGCTGGAAGCGCGCGAGGAGAGGGGGCAGCCAGGTCTCGGCGAAGTCCTGCGGAACGCCGACGCGCACCCAGCCGTCCAGACCGGCCAGGCCGCCGAGCGCCAGGCGCGCCTCGTCGTTGAGCTCAAGGATGCGGCGCGCATAGGCCATCAGCGTCTCGCCGGCCTCGGTCAGCGCGAGTCCTCGGCCCTGCTTGCGCATGAGCGGTTGGCCGACCTGGCTCTCCAGCTTGCGCAGGTGCAGGCTGACGGCTGAGGGCGAGCGCCCGAGCCGGTCGGCGGCCTTGGCGAAGCTGCCGAGATCCACGCCGGTGACGAAGGTGCGCAGGACGTCCATGTCGAGGTTGAGCCGGGCCACAACCATTCAGCTTTCCTCGATCATGGCTTTTGAACTTCGCGATTTTCGCGACGATCGTGGCGCGGCATGATCATCCCGTCAACCAAGATCGGGAGCCGCCCTCATGCCTTTCGTCCATATCCGCGTCGCAGGCCTCGACCTCGCGCCGCCCCAGGTCGAAACCCTCCAAAGGGAGGCGACCCGGCTCATGGCGGACGCGATGGGCAAGAAGGCCGAGCTGACCGCCGTCCTCGTCGAGATTCATGATGCGGCGCGCTGGAGCATCGGCGGCCGGCCGGTTCCGGCGGCGGCCCATCTCGACGTCAGGGTGACGGAGGGCACCAACAGCGAGGACGAGAAGGCCGAGTTCATTCGGCAGGCCCATGGCCTGCTCGCCAGGGTCGTCGGCCCCGATCTTCCGCTCGCGACCTACGTCGTCGTCGACGAGGTGCCGGCCGATGCCTGGGGTTATGGTGGATCAACGCAGGCCATGCGCCGGGCGGCCGCCGCCTGAGCGTCGCACCAGGGATAGCTTCGGTCGGCGGCCGGCATGTCGCCTCGGCGACCGATCTTCCGCCCTCGACATCGCGCGTGCGGGCGGTCGACCTCAGTACGGTCGACGAGGCGCGGATGCAGCATTCCATCGATACGATGCGCGACCTTTTCGGTTGGAGCGAGATCAAGGTCTCGGACGGTTGTTCCGACACCTTCCTCACCCCAATCGAGGAGCGCATGGTGACGAGCCCCTGAGCCGCCGCGCGACGGGTCGCGTGAGGCGGCGAAACATCCATGCGCTGGACGTTCCGCCGCCTGCGTGCTGAAACGCTTGAGACAGAGCGGGGGAGAGATGCGCGAACGATCGCCCCGACCGTTCGAGCGGAACGGCTTGGTCCGCCGTCGACACCCAACCGGCCGGAAGGCGACACGACTTGGACAGCATCGCAAGGGCACCGACGCGCCCGAAGGTCTTCCTGGGCATTCTTTTCGCGCTCGGCGCCTCGCACCTCCTCAACGACACGGTCCAGTCGCTGATCCCGGCCGTCTATCCGATCCTGCGCGAGGAGTTCACCCTCGACCTCGCCCAGATCGGGATGATCACCCTGACCTTCCAACTCGCGGGCTCGATGCTCCAGCCGCTGGTCGGCTTCACCACCGATCGGCATCCGCTGCCCTATTCGACCGTCCTCGGGCTCGCCTTCAGCCTCGGCGGCGTGGTCTGGCTGGCGCAGGCACAGAGCTACGCGCAGATCCTCGTCGCCGTCGCGCTGATCGGCATCGGCTCCTCGGTCTTCCACCCGGAAGCGACGCGCTCGGCGCGCCACGCATCCGGCGGCCGGCAGGGTCTGGCGCAGGGCATCTTCCAGGTCGGCGGCCAGCTCGGCGGCGCGCTCGGGCCGCTCTTCGCCGCCCTCGTCATCGTGCCCCAGGGACGGCCGAGCCTTGCATGGTTCGCCGCCCTCGTGCTTCTCGCCATGGCTCTGATGGGCTGGACGGCCCGCCACCACGAAACGCTTCGGTCGCACGTCATGGACGCGAGCGCCGGCGGCGCGGCCGGCAGCCGCGGACCCCCCGCCCACGCGCCGCGCGTCGTCGGGCTCGGCCTCGTGGTGCTGACGATCCTGATGTTCTCGAAGATCGCCTATCTCGAGAGCTTCCGCTCCTTCTATACCTTCTACCTCATCGACCGCTTCGGCGTGTCGATCCCCCAGTCGCAGATGATGCTCTTCGTCTTCTTCGTCGCCTCGGCTGCCGGCGTGCTGATCGGCGGCATTCTCGGGGACCGGATCGGGCGCTACCGTATCATCTGGATCTCGGTGCTCGGCCCGCTGCCTCTCACGCTCCTTCTTCCCTACGCGGACCTCGCCTGGACGGGCGTCCTGACCGTGGCGATCAACCTCGTCATGGCGAGCGCCTTCGCCTCGATCATGATCTACGCCATGGAGCTGGTGCCGCATCGGATCGGTCTCATCGGCGGCCTGTTCTACGGTCTCAACTTCGGCCTGAGCGGCATCGCGGCCGCCCTGCTCGGCGGCTGGGCGGACAGCGTCGGGATCGAGGCCGTTTATACCGCCTGTTCCTTCCTGCCGGTGGCGGGCCTTCTGACCATCTTCCTGCCGAAACTGGAGACGCGACGGTGACGAGTTCGATGCATTCCGATGGAGGATCCATGCCCGTCGCGCTCTACGACCTCGTCGGCTCCGACACGTCGCGGCCCTTCTCCCCGCATTGCTGGAAGGTGCGGATGGCGCTCCTCCACAAGGGCTTGGCGTTCGAGTCGATCCCGACGACCTTCACGGCCATCCCCGCGATCGAGAACGGTGCCTCGAGCATCGTTCCGGTGATCCGGGACGGGGATGCGGTGGTGTCCGATTCCTTCGCCATCGCCGAATATCTCGAGCGCGCTTACCCGGATCGTCCCACCCTGTTCGGCGGCGAGGGCGGACAAGCATCCGCGCGCTTCGTGGAAGCCTATGCGAACGGGATGCTGCATCCTTTGATCGCCGCCTGCGCGGTTCCGGACATCCACGACATGCTGGGCCCGGCCGACCAGGCCTATTGTCGGCAGAGTCGCGAGAAGCGCTTCGGCCAACGGTTGGAAGCGCTGCGGGACGGACGGGCGGAGGCGCGCGAGGCGCTCGGGGCGCGGCTCGGGGTCGTGCGGGACGTCTTGAAGCGCCAGCCCTTCCTCGGGGGCGAGGCGCCGCTGTTCGCCGACTACATCGTCTTCTCCGCGCTGCAATGGGCGCGCGTCACCACCTCCTTCAAGATCCTGGCTGTCGACGACCCCGTTCTCGCCTGGTTCGAACGATGCTTGGACCTGCATGGCGGCGCGGGCCGAAGCGTCAGCGAAGCGCCCGATCGGGAGGCGGCTTAGTTTTCATCGGCTTCGCCTGCTGGTCCGCTTCGGATCGACCGGCTCGACAGGCGCCGCGCCGAGCGGGGTTGAAGCTGGCCGCCGGTCGAGGCGGTCATGCGGGCTGAACGGTCGGGATCCTCAGCCGCTCATGCGCACGAAGCCGGCCTCGTCGCGGCCGCCATCGGAGTCCAGCGCGGCGCCGCGCGCAGGATCGGCGGGGCGGCGCGCCGGTTGGAAGTTCACTGCCCGTGCCTGAAGCGCGCGAACGTCCTGCCGGGGCGCAGCGCCGGCGCGCAGCGGAGCGTCCGGGCGACGGGCCGGAGCTCCTGGCGCCATGACCGAGCCCATGCCGCGGGCCGTGTCGAGCTTGAAGAAGGCGGCGCGCTCGTTGAGGGAGACGGCCTCGCCCGACAGCGCCTCGGCGGTCGCCGTCATCTCGTTGGCAGCCCCTGCGTTCGCCTGCGTCACCTGGTCGAGCTGAACCACGGCCTGGTTGATCTGCTCGATGCCGATCGACTGCTCGCGGCAGGCGGCCGAAATCTCCGAGATCAGTTCGGCGGTCCGGCGGATGTCGGGAAGCAGGCGGTCGAATTCGCGCCCGGCTTCCTCCGAAATCTGCAGCGTCGAGATCGACATCTCGCCGATCTCGGCCGCCGCCTGTTGGCTGCGCTCGGCGAGCTTTCGCACTTCCGAAGCCACGACGGCGAAGCCCTTGCCATGGGCGCCGGCACGCGCGGCCTCGATCGCCGCGTTCAGGGCCAGAAGGTCGGTCTGGCGCGCGATCTCCTGGACGACGCGGACGCGCTCGGCGATCGAGCGCATGGCTTCCAGCGAGCCGGTGATGGCCGCCTGGCTCTTCTCGGCGCTGGTGGCGGACTGGGCGGCGATCGTCTCCGCCTGGGCCGCGTTCTCGGCGTTCTGGCGCACGTTCGCCGTCATCTCCTCGACGGCCGCCGAGGTTTCCTCGGAAGCCGCGGCCTGCTCGGTCGAGCCCGACGAGAGCTGCTCGGCCGTCGCCGCCGACTGACGGGAGCCGGACGCCACCTGAGCGGCCGAGCCGAGGACGTCGCCGACGATCTCCGACAGCTTGGCGCTCATCGTGTTCATCGAGCGCAGGAGGTCGCCGAGCTCGTCGGCGCTCGTGGCTGCGGCGCGCTGCGACACGTCGCCCGCGCCGATGGCATCCGCCAGGCGCACGGCCCGGGCGACCGGCCGGCGCACCACGCGATCGATGATCAGCGCCAGCAGAACGAGCGTCGAGATGAGAATGGCGATGCCGCCGGCGACCATCGTCCAGATCTGGTCCCGAACGGGTCCGGTAGCGACCGACAAGGGAACATCGACGGCGACGACCCAGCGCGCATTGAGGCCCGGCAGGTCGAACGGAAGGAACGTGCGCTCTGCGGCCTCCGACAGCGTGTCGAACATGCCTTCGGCCGTGTGGGGCTTTCCATCCGACAAGGCTGCAGCCAGTGCTTCCGCCCCAGCTTCGCTGCCGTAAGGCTTGGTCAAGCGCGTGGCGTCGGGATGAGCAATCCAGCTGCCATCGCCCGACAAGAGTGTGACGCGCCCGCTGCCGAAGGGTCTGACATCGGCAAGCTTCTCCGAAATCTTGCCGAGACCGATATCGATGCCGGAAACGCCCAGAAACGTATCCCCCGACATCACGGGAAACACGACGCTGAACATGAGCTGCGGCTGCTCGGCGGACGTATCCAGATAAGGCGGTGTTGCGGCTCCCTTCCGCGTCTCGGCCGGCAACCTCCAGAAGGAGTCCTGGTAGGTGTTGTCGTAGGCTCCGTAGGCGACCGCTCCGTCCGGCGTGCGCGTCCAGATCGGGTTGAAGTAGCCGTCCTTGTCCGCGCCGAGTTCCGCGACGTCGGTGATGGTCTGGCCGTCGAAGGGGCGATCGTCCGCCTCCATGAACCAGCTGCCGACCGAAAGCGGGTGATCCACGAGGTTGGGACGCAGGCTCAAACCCAGCGCCTTGCGATCTCGATCGCCGAACGCATGGCGCTCGCCGATGGAATTGGCCATGGAGCGCGCCGCCCCGGCGAGCTCGACGACCGGCGTCGTTATGATGCCCGCCATTGCTTGGGCTTCGGAATGGGTGGCCGTGGCGACCATCTCCCCGGCCTGGCCGATCGCCTCGTAGGCGATGAAGCTCATCGTTGCGCCGACCGTGAGGGTGATGCTGGCGGCGGCGGCGACGAGGATCTTGGTGGTCACGGTCAGGCGCATGGAGGCTCCGGGCGATCGAGCGGACCGCCTTCATCAGCAATGGACGTCATCGGGGAGCAGGCGATGATCCGCTTCATTCGGCGGAGGTCGAGCTCACATTCATGTCCGAGCTCTCCTCGAAATCAGCCGCGCCCCTCTCCCCAGGGCGCGATCACCGTGATTGAATATGGATAAAAACAGCTTAAAATCTTGCCTAGTCGACCGTTCTAAAGATTGGCTGGCGCTCAAAATCGACGGTGTCGTCGTATCGGCGTCCTCGATATTGTCGATATACTACCAAAAGGTGTAGTGGCGACGATCCGAAAGCTTCCAGGGCGCTGACGGCCATCGGCGCGCCGCCGCGGCGCGAAGCCGAGGGCGGCGGCCTTCGGCACCAAGGCTGAACACCTTCTCGCAGGCGCGGTCGGAGCATTCGAACCGCCAGCGGCTCATCTCGCAGCAGCGCGGCGTCCCGCATTCGGTCAAGGTCGACCCGAGGCCAGCGCGTGACGTTCGACACGCCGCCCAGGCCGCACGGAAAAGGCCCGGAGGCATTGAGCATCCGCCGGCCTGAGGGATCCGGATATCGTGCCGCCTCTGCGGACCCGCAGGCGACACCGCGAAGTGTCGCCTTGCCTCGAAGCCGTTGCGCCTGGCGTGTCCTTCACAAGACGGAAGGAGACGAGGCGAGATGGTCGTTCGGAGCGTTACCGCTTTCGTGCCTGCCGTGCGGCATAGCGTTCGTCGCGCTTCGCCTTGCGCGCGGCCTCGTCCTCGACGGCCTGTGCGATCAGCTTGTCCGTCGCGGACTTCTTCGCATTCTCCGCGGCCTCGTCATCGGCGGCCTTCTGAGCAAGAAGGGCAGCCTGTCGCTCCGCCTTCCTGGCCTCCGCCTCCGCGCGCTTGGCGGCCTCGCGCTCCGTCCGGGCGGCCGCCACGGCGGCACGCTCGCTGCGGCGAGCCTCAAGCGCGGGATCACTCTGACGAGCCTTCGCCTTCTCCAACAGCGCCGCCTTGGCGTTCTTCGCAACCTCGCGCCGCTCGGCGAAATCGTCGTTCCTGTGCTTCAAAACTGGTCCTCATGATAGCAGTCAACGGGCCTCGAAGGTGCCGCCAGTGACCTGGCGGCAGCTGCCTCAGCAGCGAGATAGCCCAAACACCTAATTCGCGTCATCCGCTTTGTCGGCAGGCGCGTCCCTGTCCTTCTTGGCGGCCTTGGCCTCGGCCTTGGCGTCCTTCTTCGCGGCCTTGGCCTTGTCGCGTTCCTGACGCTCGAAGTTGTAGTTCGGCTTTTTTGGCATCTGGCCTCCTCATGGCGACAATGGTGCGGAACACAGCATATAGGAACAAAAGTCGCCCGCATCGATGCTATAGCCGAGAGGCATCCCCATGCGCATGATCCCCGCCGCGCTTCTCCTCGCCGTGCCGGCGCTGCAGCCGGTCGTCGCCGAGAACGCCCCGTCGCGGCCGGACGTCGGCCAGTCCCGCAGCTTCAACGACTGGATCGTGGGCTGCGACAACCTGCGGGCCTGCACGGCGATCGGCACGACCGCCGACGGCGCGGCCGCGATCGCCTACATCAAAGTGCATCGTCAGGCCGGCCCCGAGGCGCGCCCGCAGGTGTCCGTCGTTTTCCTGCCGCAGGTGGACACGGCCGAGGCCGTCCTCGATCTCGAACTCGCCGGCACGGACGCGACGCTCGCCGTCGAGCACCTAAACGCGAGAGCTTCGGACAGCTATCTCGCCGCGCCCATCGGTGCGGCGGATGTCGGCCCGTTCCTCGACGCGCTCCTGACGGGCGATGCGCTTCGCGTCGGCGATGGGACGAAGGGGGAGACGGCGCCGGTTTCGCTGCGCGGCATGAGCGCCGCGCTGCGCTACATGGATGCCGAGCAGGGCCGCGCCGGGGGCGTCACGGCGATCGTGGCGAAGGGCGCCGCGCCCGCCGACGCGGTTGCCAAGCCCGCGGCATCCGCACCGGCGCGCGCGCTCAAGCTGGTGGCGCTCGACCCCGCTCCTCCGCTGCCGCAAGGCATTCCCGCGCCGAGCGACGAGTGTCCCGACGGCATCGAACCGGAAGCCTACGAGGCGTCGAACGGGACGCGCATCTTCGGCTCCTGCAGCTTTTCCGGCGCCTATAATTTCGGCGTCGACTACTGGCTGTCCGACGCGACGGGCGTGCGGCCTCTCGACTTCCGGATCCCTGGCCAACCGGGCTCCGACGCCTTTGCCGGGCTGGTGAATGCCGGGCTCGACGAGCACGGCCTCACCCTGATCGACTTTTCCAAGGGCTGGGGGATCGGCGATTGCGGCTCGACGAGCAGTTGGAGCTTCGACGGCGAGACCTTCCAGCTCGTCGGCCTGTCCAGCATGGGCGAGTGCCGCGGCGTGTCCGCGAGCGACTGGCCGGTGCTCTACACGCGCGCCATCTCGGCGGAGGAGTAGAGCACCGGCGATCGCAGACAGGATCCGGAGGGCGCGTCTTGATAAGCCGGCGAAGCGTCGCGCTCCTCTGCCTTCTCGTTGTCGGCCTCGCGGCGGGCGGCGCGTGGCGCTACCTCGAGGTCATGCCGGTCGGCACCGGCGAGACGCGCGCCTCGCCCGACGGGCGCTTCACCACCTCGGTCACCGACTGGTCGGAGCGCTCCTTCCTGACCGGCACGCCCCGCCGCTGGTTCGAATACCGGCTCGAGGGGCCGGGCGTGCGGCACGCGTTGATCGGCACTCCCGTCCCCGGCCCCTTCTTCGGCTCGCGCTCCGCGCACCGGGTGATCCGCTGGAGCGAGGACGGAAGCTTCGTGGAGTTCGTGTTCCCGGATACGACCCTGCGGATCACCACCGGCACCGGCACCGGCACCGGCAGCGGTTGCCCGCCCGCCGATCTCGCCGGCTACGAGACGGAGCGGACGGCAAGCGGCTTCCGGCTCCGTCCCCTGGGCTGGCGGACGCAGCGCGCGGTCCGCGAGATGACGGTCTCGCTTCATCCGCCCGGCGAGGCGACGCCCGGTCTCGGGCAGCGGCGCCGCGTCGGCGCCGACATCGTGCGCTACGCTCTCGCCCGCGAGAGCGGCGGCTCGGGAGGCGACGAGATCACCCTGCGGGCGGAGCGGGCGACAGCGACGGGGATCCTTCGGTTCGAATGGCGCGGCCAGGCCGAAGACGGCGGCGAGCCGGACCTGAGCGAGGCCTGGGACCTGATGGCGTCGGTGGACTGCGGGACGTAGATGGGAGGCGAGGATGGGTTGGGACAGAGCCTGTGCGACGACCTGCGCTGGGCCCGTCGATTCCGCCAGGTCCGGCGTCTTCCCGTTCCCTGGCGCTCCCCGACGCCGCAGGAGCGCCGTTCGATCTGCGCCCATCCGACCTTCGGTCGCTTCGCCGACGACGCCGTGGCGCTCGCCGACTGGGGGGAGCGGCGCTGGATCGTCATGGAACGGACCTGGAGCGGCTGGCCCGACCCGCCGACCTACGCCCTGTTCGTCCTGGAAGGGGAGGCGATATGGCTGGCGCGGGACTTCGACGGCTGGCCCTCCGCCTGGCGCGAACCTTGGTTCGATGGAGCCGAGGGGGAGGAGCGCAGGCGGATGATCGAGGAGCGGCGCGCCGCCCGATCGCGCCCCCTTCGCGAAGCCCTCCTGCTGCTTGCCGGCGCGCCGCTGGCCCTCGCCGGCTGGTGGGTCGGTGTGGTGTTCGCGAGCGGGTCCGGGCAGGGGCTCGATCGAACGTGGCTGCCGGAGGCGGGCTCGATGCTGTTCTTCGGCGCCGTGTTCGCGCTGGCGGCCGCCCTGCGCTTGTTCGGTCGGCCGGCGCGGGCCCGATGGCGCCGCTCGGCCGCCCTTTGGCGCGGCCGGGCGCGCCGCCGCTGGGGACGGGGCCGCGAGCGCGGCGAGTTCGCACGCGTCTACCGATCCGCGCTCTGGAGCGGCGGTCTCGCGACCGCGGTGCTCGCGGCGGCGATCCTGGCCGGCATCGGCATCGACGGTCTCGACCAGTCGCTCGCCCTGATCATGGCGCTGGCGACGGCGTCCTTTGCCGGCCTTGCCCTGCAGGTTTTCGCCTGGGCCGGGTTTCGCGCCGTCCTCTGCCTCCCGCTCTGCCTGGCGGCCGGCATCCTTGCGAGCATCCTCGGACCGCGATGAGCCGCGACCTCATCCCGGGCGGTCGGGGCGATCGAGGATGCCGCACGTTCCCCCGATGCTCGGCGCGTCGGGTCCGACGCCGCTTCAGGCGCGCTCCCGGGGCGGTCCGTCCGTACCCCGCGCGTTCCGGCACCGCCACCAGAGCCAGAGGGCACGCAGGGCGAAGACGCCGGGCACGCTGAACATGGAGACGAGGCCGCCGATCACCGCCGCCCAGGTCCAGCGATACCGAAACTCGATGAACTCCGCCGCCCCGTTGTCCTCGTAATAGGGATCCGCGTTCAAGGCGGCGAAGGCCAGGGCGTAGCTGGCGAGAAGCGTCAGAAGCAGCAGGAGCGGGCCGCCGCGGGCGGCCTTCCACGTCCCCGTCCGGTGCCGCGACAGGAGAAGCAGCACCGCGGCGCCGAGAACGGCCATCGGGAACAGAAGAATCAACACCATCGCATTCTCCGTCGCCGCGCCGGAGCCATTCCGGCCCGCATTTCAGGGCCAGGTCGCTGCCGCCGGAAGGAATGGTGCCAGTACCGCGCGGCTCGCGGCAAGCGCCGCCGCGTTCTTCGACCCAGCCGACGAGGCGAGGCGGGCCCCTCGTCTCGGCGCAAGGTGCCGACGGCTCCTTCGTGACGCCGGACGCGTTGATCGAGCGGTCATCGACATGCCGCCATTTTGCGAGCAGTCTCCGAGCCTGTTGATCGAAGCCGGACCGAGACGATCGACTGTCGGGCCGGGGTGATCGGAGGCTCCCGTGGAGGCAGCATTCCCGCATGGAACCGTCCACGAAGCGCAGGACGATCTTCAGGTCGCGCTGCGATCGGATCCGGTGGTCTATGCGCTCTGGCAGCGCCTGACGCCGCTCGGCCGGAACGAATTCATCTGCTGGGTTGAGGATGCGAAGCAGCCGGCGACGCGTGAGCGCCGCATCCGGCGGACCCTCGAAGAACTCTCGGAGGGAAAACGGCGGCCTTGCTGCTGGGCGGGCTGCATCCACCGGACGGACAAAGCGCCAGGCCGGTGGCAGCAGGCGGTCTTGATCGACGGAAAGGGAAGGGGCGGCGCCTGAGATGGCGCGGAGGAGCGGCCGACCGACGGCCCCGAGCCGACATGGCCTTGCCGCAAGCCCGGCCGAGCCCCGCCATGTCGGCTGTGTGCACACCGGCGGCCGGAACGGTCTTGCCGCCGATCACGACGATCGCGCGCTTGGTCATGTGATGGACGCCGCCGTTCGGTGATAGCGAGGATGGCTGGGGATGCCCGACGACGCGCGACCCTTCAAGGGACGCTCAGGCTTCGGTGTGGCGCAGGGCGTCGACCAAGGCCCGCAAGGCCGGCGGCATCTGCCGGCGGCTCGAATGATAGAGCCGGCATCCCGGGAAGACGGGGCAGTAATCGGTCAAGGCCTGGACGAGGCGGCCCGCGGCGACATCATCGGCGACCTCGTGCTCCATCATGTAGCCGAGGCCTGCGCCGGCGCGCACGGCCGCCGCCACGAGAGGGCCGTCATTGGTGATCAGCTGACCGCTGGGGCGGACATTGATGTCGCGTCTCCCGGACTCGAACTCCCATGGCAGAAGTCCGCCGCTCGTCCGCAGGCGGTAGTTGATGCAAACGTGCCGGCGCAGGTCGTCCGGTGTCTCGGGGATCGGATGGCGCTTGAAATAGTCCGGCGTGCCGACGACGGCCGTGCGAAGGTCGGGACCGACCTTGACGGCGATCATGTCCTTCGGAACCGTTTCGTTGAAGCGGATGCCGGCATCGAAGCCGGCCTCGACGATATCGGTCAGCGCGTCGTTGACGTCGATCTCGACGTTGACGTTTGGATTGGCGAGCAGGAAGGCCGGAAGCTTCGGGCGCAGGATGGTCTCGGCGGCATAGGAGAAGGTGGTCAGCCTCACCGTGCCGGACGGCATCTCGCGCCAGTCGGCAAGGCTCGTCAGACCGTTCTCGATCTCGGCAAGAGCCGGCGTCAGAGAGCGCAGCAGGTGCTCGCCCGCTTCCGTCGGCGAAACGCTGCGCGTCGTTCGCGCGAGCAGGCGCACGCCCAAGCGAGCTTCGAGCCCGCGCATGGCATGACTGAGCGCTGACGCCGACATGCCGAGGCGAGCCGCCGCGCGGGTGAAGCTGCGCTCGCGAGCAATCGCCTCGAACGCCATGAGATCGTTGAGTTCGGTTCGCTGCATTCCTGCATGCTGCTCACAAGATCATGCGGGCAGCAACCGCTAATCACGACGGGCGACGCCATCTATCTCTTCGAGCGAGCACAACTCGCACGGAGCCGATCGATGGATCTGACACATTACCGCACGCTTGGCCGCTCAGGTCTTCTCGTCAGCCCGCTGGCCTTGGGAACGATGACATTCGGCGCCGAGCGTTGGGGTTCGGGACGCGAACAATCACGCGCCGTGTTCGACGCCTATGTCGAGGCCGGCGGCAACTTCATCGATACGGCCGATATCTACGCGGGCGGGCGCAGCGAGGAGATGGTCGGTGCGTTCGTCCGCGAGACGGGCGCGCGCGACCGCACGGTGATCGCCACCAAGGCCGGGTTCGCCCGCAGTCAGGACGGCAATCCGCACAGTGGCGGCAACGGCGCGAAGGCCATCCGCGCCGGCCTCGACGGGTCGCTGCGCCGTCTCGGCACCGACTACATCGACCTGTACTGGGTTCATGTCTGGGACCGCATCACGCCCGCGGAGGAGGTTCTTCAGACGCTGGCCGGTGCCGTCAAGGCCGGCAAGATCCTGTATTACGGCTTCTCGAACGCGCCGGGCTGGTACGTCGCCAAGATCGCAACCTTGGCCGAGGCCCATGGCCTGCCCGTTCCGATCGGGCTTCAGTACCAGTACTCGCTGCTTGATCGCGGCGTGGAGCTCGACATCCTGCCCGTCGGGCACGAGTTCGGCCTCGGCTTGATGCCCTGGAGCCCGCTCGGCGGCGGCATGCTGACCGGCAAGTACGGGCGCGAGATGCTGAGCGAGGCCGGCCGCTCATCGAGCCTCCCCGACAAGGGAGCGCCGAGCCAAGGCGAGGCGGAGCAGGGTCGCGAACGACTGAAGGGCGACAACCCGTTCGGCGGCATGCTGTTCACGGCGCGCAACTTCGACGTGGTGGACACGCTTCGAGCCGTTGCCGGCGAGATCGGTCGCTCGATGGCCGAGGTCGCGCTGGCTTGGACTGTCACGCGTCGCGGGGTTTCCTCCGTGCTGATCGGTGCGAGCCGTGCCGAGCAGATCGCCCAGAACATCGCCTCGCTCGACATCACCTTGACGGAGGATCAGGAACGACGCCTCGACCAGATCAGCGCCGTGCCGATGCTCAACCCCTACTTCATCTTCCAGCTTCCGCCCGCGATGCGCTTCGGCGTCGCCTCGGCAAAGGGTTGGCGATAGGCGCGAAGCACCTGTTGCAAGTCGGGGCCGATGGCCGCGTGCCGCCCGCCGAGCCGGAGCGGCGGATCCGTGGCGCGGGTCTGCCAAACCGGTCCGGCGGGAGGCACGCGACTGTCAGGGCCGTCGGCGCAGAACCATGCCGCCGTGGTGGAGGGTGTTCGCGTCGACGAAGTCGCCGTCGGCGGTGAAGCCGGTATCGTCCCAGTATTCGATGTGGGTCCCGGTCACCTCGTAGCGCCCGCGATAAGCGCTCTCGCGCGTGCCCCGCGCCTCGTCGTAGCGCCCGTTCGGCAGGAGCGCGTGGCGCACATGGCCGTCGTCGGTCACCCAAAGGCCGACATAGGGATGGTCCGTTGCGGACATGGTGGTCTCCTCCGCCGTCGACGGGTCGATCGAGGCCGCCGCGAGAGCGAGGCCGATGAGGGCGAGCCGGCGCATCAATGGGCCGACCGAAGCGGGCGCACGACGATCTCGTTGACGTCGACGTCCTCGGGCTGCTCCAGCGCGAACCGGACGGCCCGGCCGATCGCGTCCGGCTTGAGGGCGATCGAGCGATAAGTTTCCATCAGCTCGGCCGCCTGCCGGTCGGTGATGGTGGAGGCCAGCTCGCTTTCCACCACGCCCGGATGGATGCAGGTGACGCGGATGTCCTGCCGCTCCTGGCGCAATCCGTCCGAGATCGCCCGCACCGCGAACTTCGTCGCGCAGTAGACGGCGGCCGTCGGGGAGACGGCGAGCGCGCCGATCGAGGCGATGTTGACGACGTGGCCGGAGCCGCGCGCCGTCATCTCCGGCAGAACGGCGGCGATGCCGTAGAGAACGCCCTTCACGTTGACGTCGATCATCTGGTCCCACTCGTCCACCTTGAGCGAGGCCATGGGGGACAGGGGCATGACGCCGGCATTGTTGACGATCGCGTCGACGCGCCCGAAGGCCTCGCGCGCGGCGTTCGCGAAGGCGGACACGTCGGCGCGGTCGGTGACGTCGAGCCTGCGCGTGGCGACGGCGGCGCCGTTCTGGCGGAGTTCGTCGGCCAGGGCGTCGAGCCGGTCGGTGCGACGGGCGCCGAGCATGAGGGTGGCGCCGGCCGCGGCGAGCTCGCGGGCGATGCCCACGCCGATGCCAGAGGACGCGCCGGTGATGAGAACGACCTTGTCGAGTGCCATGGGAAGTCTCCTTGGTGGTCTGGTTGTTCGCTGGCCCGTCGCGGGAGCGATCGATGACGCTCCGCAGCGGTTGCCGTGGATGTAGACCTGCGCCATTGTCGTCGGAAGACGCCTCATGCTTGACAGGCTGGAAAGCAGAACTAACCGATGCGCGCCGATCTCAACGCCCTCGCCGTGTTCGCCGTCGTGGCCGAGGAGACGAGCTTTCGCGGCGCCGCCGACCGCCTGGGCGTGACGCGCTCGGCGGTCAGCCAGACCTTGCGGCGCCTGGAGGAGGAGCTCGGCGTGACGCTCGTGCGGCGCACGACCCGCAGCATGAGCCTCACCGAGGAGGGGGCACGGCTGCGCGAGTAGATCGCGCCGGCCATCGCCGAGATGCGGGCGGCGCTGGACGGCGCCCGCGCCCATCGGGCCGAGGTGCGAGGGCAGCTGCGGCTGGCCGTGTCGTCGATCGCCGAGAGCATCCTGTCCGGCACGCTTCTCGCCGAGTTCTGCCTGGCCTGCCCCGACGTGCAGCTCGACGTGCTCGTGACGGACGAGGAGTTCGACATCGTGGCCCACGGCTTCGATGCCGGCGTGCGGCTCGGCGAGGTGATCGAGCAGGACATGATCGCCGTGCCCGTCTCGGCCGACCAGCGCCAGGCTGCCGTCTGCGCGCCGTCCTATCTGGCGCGCGCGGGCGCGCCGTCCCATCCGCGCGATCTGGCGTCGCACCGCTGCATCGGCTGGCGGCCGGCGCCTCGCGCCGCGCCCTATCGATGGGAGTTCACGGACGATGGCCGCGACTTCGCGGTGGCGGTCGAGCCGGAGGTCACGACGAACGACATGCATCTGATGGTGAAGCTGGCGCGGGCCGGGGCGGGCATCACCTTCGGCATGGAGGACACCTTCCGGCCCGACCTCGAAAGCGGTGCTCTCGTCTCCGTGCTCGATGCCTACTGCCCGCCCTTTCCCGGCTTCTTCCTTTACTATCCGAGCCGCCGGAACATGCCCTCGAGACTGCGCGCCTTCGTGGACCATGTCAGGAGACACCGCCCGGAACGATCCTGAGCGGCGGCTCCGCCCCGGCGGATGCAACGCGCCTTCAGGCTCCGACTCCGAAGATGAGCGGGCACGACGATCCTCTGAAGCCCGGCATCGGCGGTCAGGCCGCTTGGAAAGCGCAGCGACGCCGGTACGCTGCGCTTCGGCCTCACCGCGGCAGCCGGCTGCGCGTGAGCGCGGTCGCGTCCAGTTCGCCGACGCTGTTGATGCCGAGGAGCGCCATGTTTCGGTGGATCTCCTCCTTGAGGATGGCCCCGGCGCGGTCCGCCCCGGCTCGGCCGAAGGCGGCGGCGGCGTAAAGGAAGGGGCGGCCGACGAAGACGAAGTCGGCGCCGAGGGCGAGGGCCTTCAGGACGTCGCTGCCGCGCCGCACGCCGCCGTCGATCATGACGGCTGCGTGTCCGGAGACGGCATCGGCGACGGCGGGAAGCGCGTCGAGAGGCGCCATCGTGCCGTCGAGCTGGCGCCCGCCATGGTTCGACACGACGATGCCGTCGACGCCCCGCTCGACGGCGGCGACGGCGTCCTCGGCGCTGATGATGCCCTTCACGACCAGCTTGCCCGGCCAGCGTCGGCGGATCTGCTCGAGATGGCGCCAGTCGAGATGGTCGCGCTTCCCGAAATCGCGCATCACCGAGCGGGCGAGGATCGGCGCGCCGCGCGTGGCATAGGAATTCTCGAAGTGCGGAACGCCGTGGCGCGCGATCGTTCGCAGGAAGGTGAGGGCCGTCCAGCGGGGGTGCGAGACGCCCTGCCAGGCGAGCGCGAGGCTCGGGCGCAGCGGCGTCGAGAAGCCGGCCCGCACGTTGTTCTCGCGGTTGGCGAGCGTCGCCGTGTCGACGGTGAGGACGAGCGTTTCGAAGCCAGCGACGGCCACCCGGTCGACGAGCGCGTCGATGCGGTCGGGCTCGCCGGGAAGATAGGCCTGGAACCAGGCCGAGGGTGCGGCCGCCGCGACCTCCTCCAGGGGGATCAGGGAGGAGCCGCTCATGATCATCGGGATGCCCGCGGCCTCGGCCGCCTCGGCGAGAACGAGGTCGCCGCGATAGGCCATGAGCGCGCTGATCCCCATCGGCGCGATGCCGAAGGGGGCGTCGTAGTCGCGGCCGAGGAGGCGCGTGCGCTGGCTGCGCTTCGACACGTTCGTGAGGACGCGCGGGCGAAAGGCGTGTCGCTTGAACGAGGTGGCGTTCTCCCGCAGCGAAGCGCCCGTCTCGCTGGCGCCCGCGATGTAGCCGAACAAGGGCCGCGGCAGCATCCGTCGGGCATGCGGCTCAAAGTCCTCGAGGCACAGCACATCCCGCAAGCGCCCGGGCAACCGCTTCCCGGCTCGCGGAAGGACCTCCCGGCGCGTCTCGACGAAGGTGCTCGGCCCGCCAGGCGTGCTCGTCGTCATTCCTCATGCTCCTTCATCGTTCCGGGCGCCGAAGCGTCCCGTCTCGCATGCGGCGGCCTGCGGGCATCGGGCACCCCCCGCAGGCCGCGTCGTTCGAAGCGGGCGGCGCGCCCGCCCCGCCGGATCAGTTCTCGCTTTCCTCGAAGGCGACCTTCCGGCTCTTCCGGATCGAGGGCAGCACCAGCATCAGGAGCATGACCGCGGTCACGGCGAGGAGGATGCCGCTGATCGGACGCTCGACGAAGACCAGGGGGTCGCCCTGCGAGAGGAGGAGCGCGCGGCGCAGGTTCGTTTCCAGGAGGGGCCCGAGCACGAAGCCCAGAAGCAGCGGGCCGGGCTCGCACTTGGCTTTCCGCAGGACGTAGCCGAGGACGCCGAACAGGATCACCAGGGCCACGTCGAAGCCGCGATTGCTGACGGAATAAACCCCGATGCAGCAGAACATCAGGATCGCCGGATACATCAGCCGGTAGGGCACCTTCAGGAGCCGGACCCAGAGGCCGATCAGCGGCAGGTTGATGACGAGCAGCATCGCGTTGCCGAGCCACATCGAGGCGACGAGGCCCCAGAAGAGCTCGGGCTGGTTCTGGATGACGCCCGGCCCCGGCGTGATGCCGTGGATGGTCATGGCGCCGAGCATCATGGCCATGATCGAGTTCGACGGAATGCCGAGGGTGAGGAGCGGGATGAACGAGGACTGGGCGCCCGCATTGTTCGCCGCCTCGGGACCGGCGACGCCGGCGATCGCCCCGTGGCCGAACTTCTCGGGCGTGCGCGAGATCTTCTTCTCCACCGAATAGGCGGAGAAGGCCGAGAGCGTCGCCCCGCCGCCCGGCAGGACGCCGAGGATGGTGCCGACGCCGGTGCCGCGCAGGACGGCCGCCCAGCTCTCCTTGAACTCCTGTTTGGTCGGCCAGAGCCGGCCGATGGTGCTCTGGAGGATGCCGCGCTGCTCCTTGGATTCGAGGTTCACCGCGATCTCGGCGACGCCGAAGAGGCCGACGGCGATCACCACGAACTCGATGCCGTCGTAGAGCTCGGTCGAGCCGAAGGTCAGGCGCGTCGAGCCGGAATTGACGTCGATGCCGACCATGCCGAGGAGGAGGCCGAGGCAGACCATGCCGATCGCCTTGATCACCGAGCCGTGGGCGAGGATCGTCGCGGCGAGCAGGCCGAAGATGCAGAGCGCGACGTATTCCGCCGGCCCGAAGGACAGGGCGAAGGAGGAGAGCGTCGGCCCCGCGACGGCGAGCGCGATCGTCGCGACCGTGCCGGCGAAGAAGGAGCCGAGCGCGGCGACGGCGAGGGCGGCCCCCGCCCGGCCTTTCCGCGCCATCTGGTAGCCGTCGATGGCGGTGACCACCGCCGAGGCCTCGCCGGGCAGGTTGACGAGGATCGCCGTCGTCGAGCCGCCGTACTGCGCGCCGTAGAAGATGCCCGACAGCATGATGAGCGCGGCGAGCGGCGGCAGAAAGAAGGTGATCGGCAGGAGGATCGCCACCGTCGCCGTCGGGCCGATGCCCGGCAGGACGCCGATCAGGGTGCCGAGAAGCGCGCCGATGAAGCAGAAGAGAAGGTTCGTCGGCGTGAACGCCTCCGAGAACCCCAGCATGAGGAGGTCGAGGAACTGCATGGGTTCGAATCCGGTCGGTGGCGGAAGAGGGCTGTCAGAACGGCCAGATCGGCATCTGGACGCCGAGGCCCTCGATGAAGACCAGCGCGCCGGCGACCGTGAGGAGCGCCGTCGAGATGGCGATCTCCTTCCATCGCGACTCCTGGTCGGCGAGGCTGCCGATGACGAGGAGCCAGACGGTCGCCACCACGAAGCCGAGCGTTTCGGAGGCGAAGGCGAAACCGGCGATGGCGACGACGAGGATCGCGAGCGGCTTCATGTTGAGGAGGCCGAGCCCCTCGGCCGGCTTGGCGATGCCCTTGAGGAGGACGAAGCCGCCGATCAGGATCAGGAGGCCGCACATCACCCCCGGCAGGAAGCCGGGACCCATCATCGCGGGCGTGCCGAAGGCCAGGCTGCGCCCGGCCCAAAGGCCGAGCGCGCCGATGCCGACCATGAGGCCGCCGGCGAGAATGTCGGGACGGTCGCGCTTTCCCGTCGCTCCCGCCGCGCGCATCACTGCACCCAGGGCGTCGCCGCCCAGATCTTGCGGAACTCCTCGAGGCGGGCGGGCATCTGCGCCTCCCACTCGGCGCCCGGCAGGTAGGCGAGCGGCAAGGCGAGCTGCTCGGCCTGCTTCTGAAACTCGGGATCGTCGAGCGTCGCCTTCACGGCGTCGGCGAACTTCGCGGAGATGTCGTCCGGCGTCGCGCGCGGAGCGGCGATGCCGCGCTCGGAGGTCATGAAGACCTCGTAGCCCTGCTCGGCCGCGGTCGGCACGTCGGGAAGCTGCGCCGAGCGCTCGCGGCCGAAATGGGCGACCATCCTGAGGCCCGAGGTGTCGTTGCCGCCGAACTCGCTGACGTTGAGGCCGCCGGCGGTGATCTGCGAGCCGAGGATCGCAGTCCGCGTCTCGCCCGCGCCGCTGAAGGGGATGTGGGTGAACGTCGCGCCGGCCTGCGCGCCGAGAAGGATGATCGCGAGGTGGTCGTCGGTGCCGACGCCCGAGGTGCCGAAGGAGACCGAGCCCGGAGCGGCCTTGGCCGCCTCGACGAAGTCCTTCAGCGTCTGGATCTCGGAGCCCGCCGGCACCACGACCGCCGAGGGATCGTCGACGATGCGCGCGATCGGCTTGATGTCCTGCGGATCGTAGCCGAGCTCGCGCTGGACCTGCATGGACAGGAAGCCGGGCGTGTTGATGAAGGAGAAGGTGTAGCCGTCGGGATCGGCCTTGGCGAGCGCGGTATAGGCGATCTCGCCGGACGCGCCGGGGCGGTTCTCGATGACGATGTCGGCGCCGAGCCGCTTCTCGAGATAGGGCTCCATGGCGCGGGCCATGACGTCCGTCGAGCCGCCGGGGGCGAAGGCGACGATCATCTGGATCGGACGGTCGTTCGGCCATTCGGCGCGGGCGGCGCCCGCGGCGGTGGCGAGCATGGTGGCGGCGAGCAGCGCCGTCTTCATCAAGGTCTTCATGCATGTCCTCCCAGACAGGGGTGGATGCGGCGCCCCGGCGCGCCGCTATTCGGTTTCCGGGCTTGCTCCCATGGCCGCCGACAGCTTGGCGGCGCCTTCGAGGAGAATGGGCAGGTGGCTCGCGACCGCTTCCTCGGTGAAGCGGCTCGGCGGGCCGGTGAGGGCGAGCGAGCCGAACAGGTCGCGCCCGTCGCGGAAGACGGGCGCTGCGAGGCTGGCGACCTGCGGGTCGCGCTCGCCGTGCGTGCAGTGCCAGCCGCGGGCGCGGATCTCCTCGGCCTGCGGATCCGGCTCGCCCGCGAAGACGAGGATCACGCGGCCGGGGGCGCCCCGGTCGAGCGGAAACGTGTCGCCGACCCGCGCCGAATGGCGGATCGATTGGCTGGAATCGTGCCGGAACAGGCAGACGCGCTTGTCGCCCTCGCGGGCGTAGAGGGCGGCGCTCTCGCCGGTGCGCTCGCTCAGGTCCGCCAGCAGCGGCTCGACGATGGCGGCCGGCTGGAAGGTCGACTGGTAGATCGCGCCGAGCCGCATGAGCTTGGGCCCGAGGCGCCAGCTCGCATCCTCGTTGCGCACGAGCATGCTGGATTTCGCCAGCGAGCGCGCGATGCGCAGCACCGTCGCCTTGTCGAGCTCGACGCGGCGCGAAAGCTCGCCGAGCGACAGCGACGCGTCGCGCTCGGTGAATGCCTCCAGAAGCGAGACCGCGCGCTCCACCGCGGCGACCCCATTCGCGTTTCCCGGCATGTTGACCTCCCAAGGTGATGTACGCTGTACTGAGTACAACATCTTTTCAGCTAGTACAATAGCTGTTATCCGGTACGCGTCAACCCGAGGGAGGAGGTCGCGTGCGGATGGTCGAAGCTTGTCAGGACGAAGGGCGCGGAGAAACGGGCGCGTTCACCGTGCTCGTCACCGGCGCCGAACTGGTGGAGGAGGCGCGCGCGCTTCTGGCCGACAACGGCGTCCGCGCGGTCTACGCGAACGGCTACGCCTCGCCGGCGGACCTAGCCGCGCTCGCCCGCGCCGAGGCCATCGACGGGCTCCTGGTGCGCCAGGGCAGGATCGACGCCGGCGTGATCGGCGCCTCGCCGCGCCTCAAGGTGATCGCCAAGCACGGCAGCGGTGTCGACAACATCGACCTCGCCGCCGCCAGCGCCCTCGGCATTCCGGTTCTTCGCGCGCTCGCCGCCAACGCCCAGTCGGTCGCTGAACTGGCGATCACCCTGTCCGTCGCCCTCATGAAGGACATCCGTCCCCTCGACGCGGCGGTGAAGGGCGGCACGTGGCCGAAGACGACCTATGTCGGCCGCGACCTCGGCGACGCCGTCTTCGGCATCGTCGGCTTCGGCGAGATCGGCCGACGCGCGGCCGCCCTTGCCCGGGGCCTCGGCATGCGCCCGCTTGCCTACGACCCCGTCGCGGCGCCGGGAACGGCGGCCGACGGCACGCCGGTTCTGGGCGACTTGCCCGAGCTGCTGCGTCAGGCGGACGTCGTCAGCCTCCACTGCCCGCTGACGGACGAGACGCGCCACCTGATGAACGCGGAGCGCCTCGCGCTGATGAAGCGCAACGCCTTTCTCGTGAACACGGCGCGCGGCGCCGTCGTCGACGAGGCGGCGCTGGTCGCGGCGCTACGGGAGGGCACCATCGCCGGCGCCGGGCTCGACAGCTTCGAGGAGGAGCCGCCCCGCGCCGATCATCCGCTCTGGTCGCTGCCCAACGTCCTCGCCACGCCCCACGTCGCCGGCGCCAGCCGCTCGGCCCTGCGCAACATGGCCGTCGGGAGTGCCGGCGCGATCATCGGGGTGCTCCAAGGCCGCGGCTTCGATGCGCGCGCCTGCGCCAACGAGCCGCGGGCCGCCGGCTGAGCGGGCCGGCACCGCCGAAAGATCACCCAAGGGAGAATGGATATGATCGGTTTCCGGGTACTGCCCGTTCGTCGCCGCGTCGACGCCGCCTGGGTCGCGAAGTTCCGCGACCTGCCCGTCGCCAACCTCAGCGACGTGATGTCCCGCATGACGGCGGGCGGCGCCTCGCTCCACGCCATGCATCGCGGCGGCCGGATGATCGGCCCGGCCGTGACGGTGAAGACGCGGCCGGGCGACAACCTCATGGTCCACAAGGCCCTCGACATCGCCGCGCCCGGCGACGTCGTGGTGGTGGACGCGGGGGGCGACCTCACCAACGCGATCATCGGCGAGCTGATGGTCGCCCATGCCGAGACGCGCGGCCTCGCGGGCATCGTGATCTTCGGCGCGATCCGCGACAGCGAGGAAATCGCCCAGGGCTCCTTCCCCGTCTTCGCCGCCGGCGTCACGCATCGCGGCCCCTACAAGGACGGTCCCGGCGAGGTGAACGTGCCCATCGCCATCGACGGCATGGTGATCGAGCCCGGCGACCTCGTCTGCGGCGACGGCGACGGCCTCCTCGTCGTGCCCTTCGACCACGTCGCCACGATCCATGCCGCGGCCTCGGCCAAGCACGAGGCCGAGACGCGCCAGATGGAGGCGATCAGGGCCGGTCGCAACGACCGCGCCTGGGTGGACGCCGCCCTGCAGAAGCTCGGCTGCGCCGTCGAAGGCTGAAACGCGGTCCGACCGTCCGGGCGAAGGGGTCTTCGCCCGGACGCAGGAGTGACCCCGCGGCCAAGCTGCCCCCATCGTCTCCAAGCGTCCGCTTCCCACGATGTCGTGTCCGGAAAGCTGCCGGGCCGCTTAACACCCGTCCAGCGATCGGAACGGCCGCGACGGCATCTCGCAAGCGGTCCCGCATTCGCGATCAGGACCGCAGGTGCCCGGCCTTTCCGCGCGAGGGCGTTCTGAGATGCTGCGGGCGAGCTTCGCGCACGTCCCCGTGCCCGCCGGCGGCTGATGCCGGGCAGGGCGGGTCCGGTCAGTCATGGAGCCGGAGGAATGTTTCGACGCGCGACAGGCAGGCCTCCTTCTCCTCGACGTGGGGCATGTGGCTGGACTGCGGGAAGACCTCGGATTCGACCTTCGGAATACGATCGATGAAGGGCTGGACGCACTCGGCCGTCGCCTCGTCATAGGCGCCGCGAAACACCAGGGTCGGGGCCTCGATCCGGTCCAGACGATCGATCACCGTCCAGTCGCGCATGGTGCCGACGACGTGGAACTCGTTCGGACCGTTCATCGTGTGGTAGACGGTCGGGTCGCTCTCGACGGCCAGGAAGGTGCGGGCGACCTCCTCCGGCCAGGGCGTCACCCGGCAGACGTGGCGGTCGTAGAAGACGCGGGAGGCCGTCAGATATTCCGGGTCCTGCGTCGTGCCCGCCGCCTCGTGGCGGTCGAGGGCCTCCTGAACCGCCTCGGGCAGTTCCGAGCGCAGCTTGTTGCAGCCCCGAACCCAGAGCTCCATCGAGGCGAGCGAGTTGGCGAGGATCAGCGCCTTCAGGCCCGCGCGCCGGCGCACCGCGTGCTCGGCGGCGAGCATGCCGCCCCAGGACTGGCCGAGAAGCGCGTAGCGGTCCTGGATCCCGAGATGGGCGAGGAGGTTGTCGAGCTCGCCCAGGAAGAAGTCAACCGTCCAGAAGTCGCCGCCCTTGTCGGGCAGGTGGGTCGAGCGGCCGTTGCCGATCTGGTCGTAATGGATCACCGCCCGGCCGTGTCCCGCCAGCTCCTTGAAGCTGTCGACGTAGTCGTGCGTGCAGCCCGGCCCGCCATGGGCGACGACGAGGGGCAGGCGCGGCGAGGCGAGATCCCCCGTCACGCGGTACCAGGTCTGGTAGGAACCGTGCGGCGCGAAGCCTTCGGTCGCGGACGGCGTGGCGGCGGTTGCAGCGGCGGCGGACATGGCAGGGCCTCCCTCGAATGGTCCTGCGAGCTTTAAGCACCGAGCCGGTTCGCCGACAGCTATCGAAAAGAAGAGGGGTGAGCCTCGCGCGGCCGGCTCTTCTGCCCGTTATCTGGGCGCGCATAATTGACGGGCAGGCGGGAAGGTGCCAGCATCCCCGTCATGCCGCCTGTCCTCGAAGCCTCATGCCACACCTGCCCGATATCCAGACTCGCCTGACGCCCGGCATGGGCTTCGACGCCGCGCTCGACGCCGCCCTCGGGCTCGTCGGGGATGCGGGCTTCACCGCCGTCATCTACGACTACACGCCCGTGCCGCGCACCCATGACGGGGTTCTGATCACGCCGAACATCCTGGAGGCGCGGCGCGTGCCGGCCGACATGATGCAGCTCTGGCGCTCCGGCTTCTATCAGCTCGATCCGGTGCAGGACGCCGCGCTCGCCACCGCCGCGCCCTTCGTCTGGTCCGGCCTCGGGCGGCAGAGCCGGGTGATGGAGACCGTGCTGTGCCGGCGCCACGATCCCGTGCTCGGCTACATGCGCGACATGCGCTTCTCCTGCGGCGTGACGGTCCCGATCCACCATCCCGGCGGGGACCTCGCAACCTTCACCGCCATCTGCATCGATCCGGACACCGACTTCTCGGAGCGCGCGGGCGCCCTCGCGCCCCTCGTCGGCGTGATCGGCCAGAGCTTCCACGAGATCGCGCGCGCCGGCTTCTCGGGGGAAACGCGCCGCTCGCGCCACATGCGCCTGTCGCCGCGCGAGGCGCAGTGCCTCAGCCTCTGCGCCGAGGGCCTGACGGCCAAGGAGATCGCGCGAAAGCTCGACCGCTCGGTGCCGACCGTCACCCTCCACCTCAACAGCGCCGGCCGGAAGCTCGGCGCGAAGAACCGCTTCCAGGCCGTCGCGCGCGCCGCGCATTACCGCCTGCTCGACGCGGCGCTCTGACCCTATCGCTTTTGATAGCTAGCTCGAACGCCCTGCCGGATTAAAGCTTCGGAACCGATCCGGGCCGCGCTCCGCCGCCAGGACGTCCGCGCCACCAGGAGACACGCCCGATGCACCGGCTGAGACTTCGAGCCCTTGCCGCCGCCCTGGCGGGCGGTGCCGTCCTCTTCGGCGTGGCCATCGCGCCCGCGAGCGCGCAGGAGAAGGGCGGCTCGCTGCGCCTGCTCGCCCGCGCGGCCTCCGGCACGATCGACCCGCACATCAACTACACGCTGCAGCAGTGGCAGGTCTTCTACATCGCCTATGACGGCCTCGTGACCTTCCGGAAGGTCGGCGACGAGACGGGCTTCGAGGTCGTGGCGGATCTCGCCGAGGCGCTGCCCGAGGCGACGAACGAGGGCAAGACCTACACCTTCAAGCTCCGTCCGGGCATCAAGTTCTCGAACGGGCAGGACCTGACGACGGACGACGTCGTCGCCTCGCTCCAGCGCATCTTCAAGGTCTCCGGCCCGACCGCGGGCACCTTCTACAACGGCATCGTCGGCGCCGACAAATGCCTCTCGGCGCCCGCCGACTGCACGCTGGAGGGCGGCGTCGTCGCCGACAAGGCGGCGGGCACGGTCACGATCAACCTGACCGCCCCGGACGGCGAGTTCCTCCAGAAGCTCGCCGTGCCCCACGCCTACATCCTGCCGGCCGCGACGCCGGCCAGCGACCAGGGCACGACCCCGATCCCCGGCACCGGCGCCTATGCCGTCCAGTCCTACGACCCCAACGCCTCGCTGAAGCTCGTGCGCAACCCTCAGTTCAAGGAATGGAGCGCCGATGCCCAGCCCGAGGGCTTCGTCGACGACATCTCGTACGATTTCGGCCTGACCGAGGAGGCGGCCGTCACCGCCATCCAGAACGGCGACGCCGACTGGATGTTCGACCCGCCCCCGCCCGACCGCCTCGCCGAGATCGGCACGCAGTACGAGAGCCAGGTGTCGCTGCACCCGCTCTCGGCCATGTGGTACGCGCCGATGAACACGAACCTTGCGCCCTTCGACAATCCGAAGGTGCGCCAAGCCGTGAACTTCGCCATCGACCGCGACGCCATCGTCAAGCTCTTCGGCGGCGCCAACCTCGCCCAGCCGGCCTGCCAGATCCTGCCGCCGGGCTTTCCCGGCTATGAGCCCTACTGCCCCTACACGGCCAATCCCGGCACGACCTGGAGCGCGCCGGACATGGAGAAGGCGAAGGCCCTCGTCGCCGAATCCGGGACGGCGGGCCAGGAGGTGAAGATCATCGCCGAGGACACGGTGGTGTCGCGCGCCATCGGCGTCTACCTCCAGGACGTCCTGACCGAGCTCGGCTACAAGGCGAGCGTCCAGCCGATCTCGCAGAACCTCCAGTTCACCTACATCCAGAACACCAACAACAAGGTGCAGATCTCGATCTCGCAGTGGTTCCAGGACTATCCCTCGCCCTCGAACTTCCTGAACGTCCTGTTCTCCTGCGGCTCCTTCCACCCGGGCTCGGACGCCTCGGTCAACATCGCCGGCTTCTGCGACGAGGCCGTCGAGGCCAAGATGAAGGAGGCTTTCGCCGCCGCCGTGACGGATCCGGCCTCGGCCCTGCCGATCTGGACGGAGGTCGACAGACAAGTCACGGACGCGGCGCCCGCCGCCGTGCTCTTCACCCCGAAGCGCGTCGACTTCGTCTCCTCGCGGGTCCAGAACTTCACCTTCAGCCCGCAATTCTACGCGATCTTCTCCAAGCTCGCGGTCCAGTAAGCTTTTGGCAGCGAGCGCGGGCGGTCTTCGTCCCCGCGCTTGCCGCCGCCACAGGAACACGGCGCCTCGTGACCGACCGCATCCTCGACCCGTCCGCTCTGCCCGCCGCCGCTCCGCTGCCGGACCCCGCTCTTGGGGGTGCGAAGGAGGCGTCGTTTGGTCCCTGGGCGACGGCCTGGCGGCGGCTGAGGCGCGACCGGGGCGCCATGGTGGCGCTCGCCATTCTCTGCCTCGTCGCGCTCGCCTGCGCCGCGGCGCCCCTCTACGCCTCGGCCGTTTCCGGCACCAACCCCTTCGCCACCAACCTCAACGGCGAGGTGACGATCGACGGCACGGCGCAGCCCGTGCTCGCGCCCTCGACCACCGGCCTCGGCCTCGGCGTCACGCCGATCGGCCCGACCTGGGCGCTCGGCCCCTACATGCTCGGCGCCGACAACCAGGGCCGGGACGTGGCCGCGCGCATGCTCTATGGCGGGCGCAATTCGCTGCTCATCGCCGGCGCGGCGACGGTGCTGACGCTCGTCTTCGCGGTCGCGATCGGCCTTCTCTGCGGCTTCTTCGGCGGCATCGTCGACGGGGTGCTCAACCGCGTCCTCGACGTCCTCTGGGCCTTCCCGATCTATCTTCTCGCGATCTCGCTCTCGATCGTCCTCATCGCGGAAGGCCTGACGATCGGCCCGATCGACATCCGCGCCGGCAGCCTCTGGCTGCCCATCGCCATCATCGGCGTGGTCTACGTTCCCTACGTCGCCCGGCCGATCCGCGGACAGACGCTGAGCCTCATGCGCTCGGAGTTCATCGCCGCCGCCATCGCGCTGGGCGTCCCGCCCTGGCGCATCTTCGTCAAGGACCTCCTGCCCAACATCATGCCGCGGGTCATCGTCCTCGTGCCGATCCTTCTCGCGCTGAACATGATCACGGAGTCCTCGCTCTCCTTCCTGTCGATCGGCGTCCAGCCGCCGGACGCCTCCTGGGGCACGATCATCCAGGACGGGCAGGGGCTCCTTTATTCGCGGCCCATCGTGGCGCTGGCGCCGGGCCTCGCCGTGGCGCTGACCGTCCTCTGCCTCAACATCCTCGGCGACGGCGTGCGCGATGCCTTCGATCCCCGCGCCAAGGTCAGGATCGCCTGATGCTCGTCGCGATCCTGTCCCGCCTCGGCCGGCTCGTCTTCGTGATGTTCGGCATCAGCGTCGTCGTCTTCCTGATCTTCTTCGCGACCCCCGGCAGCGACCCCGCCGCGCGCATCGCCGGCCGCAACGCCTCGCCCGAGACGCTCGCCCAGGTGCGCCAGAGCTTCGGCCTCGACCAGCCGCTGCCGGTCCAATACGCGGTCATGATGAAGCGCCTCTTCGTGACCCAGGACCTCACCTCCTTCGTGAACCGGGGTCAGAAGGTCGTGCCGGCGGTGATCAAGGCGATCCCCGTCACGCTCTCCCTCGTTCTCGGCGCCGCGGTGCTCTGGGTGATCGGCGGGCTGATCGTCGGCGTCGCGGCGGCCGCGACGCGCGGCGGCTGGACCGATCGCGGGCTGATGGCGCTCAGCCTCGTCGGCGTCTCGATGCCGGTCTTCTGGGTGGGCGAGGTGATGAACCTCCTCAGCCAGAGCCGGCTGCACCACACCTTTCTGTTCTCCTGGGTCCCGCCGCTCGGCTACAAGCCGCTCCTCACCGACCCCGCCGGCTGGTTCAAGGCGCTCGTCATTCCCTGGGTGACGCTCGCGATCCTCTATATCGGGCTCTACGGCCGGATCCTGCGCGCCGACCTCATCGAGACCATGCAGGAGGACTTCGTGCGCACCGCCCGCGCCAAGGGCCTGCCCGAGAGCCGCATCCTCCTGCGCCACGGGGTCCGCTCCTCGCTGATCGCCTTCGTCACCATGTTCGGCCTCGACTTCGGGGCTCTCATCGGAGGCGGGGCGCTCCTCACCGAGGTGGTCTTCGGCCTGCGCGGCGTCGGCAAGCTGACCTACGACGCGCTCCAGACGCTCGACCTGCCGGTGATCCTGACGACCGTGCTCTACGCCTCCTTCTTCGTCGTCGCGGCCAACGCGCTCGTCGACGCGCTCTATGCCGTGATCGATCCGAGGGTGCGCCGTGCCGGCTGAGCCGCTTCTCCAGATCCGCGACCTGTCCGTCGCCTTCCGCACCGAGCGCGGGCTGGTCCAGGCCGTCGAGGGCGTTTCCCTCGAGGTCGAAGCCGGCCGGGTCCTCGGCCTCGTCGGCGAATCCGGCTCGGGCAAGACGCAGACGCTGCTCTCCATCCTCGGCCTGATCCTCGATCCGAACGCGGTTCTCTCCGGCTCGGTGCGGCTCGACGGGGAGGAACTCGTCGGCATGCCGAACCGGCGCCTGCGCCGCATCCGCGGCGCCAAGGCGGCGATGATCTTCCAGGACCCGATGACGGCGCTCACCCCCGTCCACACGGTGGGCTGGCAGATCGTCGAGCAGATCCGCGCCCATTCCTCGCTTTCAAACCGCGCGGCCCGCGACAAGGCCGTGGCGCTTTTGGCCGAATGCGGCATTCCCGATCCGGCCCGCGTCGTCGAGCGCTATCCCCACGAATTGTCCGGCGGCATGCGACAGCGCGTCGTGATCGCCATGGCCGTGTCCTGCGAGCCCAAGCTCATCGTCGCCGACGAGCCGACGACGGCGCTCGACGTGACGGTTCAGGCGCAGATCCTGGCGCTTCTCGACCGGCTGCGCCGCGACCACGGCACGGGAATCGTCTTCGTCACCCACGATCTCGGCGTGGTCTCCGAGATCGCCGACACGGTCGCGGTCATGTATGCCGGCCGGATCGTCGAGAGCGGGCCGGTGCAGGCGCTGTTCGCGGCGCCCCGCCACCCCTACACCCACGGCCTGTTCAACTCGATCCCGCCCCTGCGCGGCCCCCGGCCGGCGCGGCTCACCGGCATTCCCGGCCTGCCGCCCTCGCGCGGCGCCCCGGAAACGGGCTGCGCCTTCGCGCCCCGCTGCGCCTACGCCTTCGCCCCGTGCGCGGCGCGCCCGCCGCTCGCTCCCGAGGGCGCGCAGCGCGTCGCCTGCTTCCTGCCGGGCGAGACCAAGCAGGGCTTCCGCCGCGCCGGGGATCTCGCCGCGTGACCGCGATGCCCGCCCTCGGCCCCCTCGCTCCCGCCGCTGTCGCTGCCGAACCGCGCCCGCTGGTGCGCGCGAGCGGCCTCACCAAGCGCTTCGTGACCGGCGGCTCCTGGTTCCCGTCCCGGCGCCGCGTGCTGACGGCGGTCGACGACGTGTCCTTCGCCGTCATGCCCGGCGAAACGCTCGGGCTCGTCGGCGAGTCCGGCTGCGGCAAGTCCACCCTCGGGCGCTGCCTGACGCGGCTCCACGACCTGTCCGGCGGCCGGCTGGAGTTCGACGGCCGGGACATCGGCGCGCTGCCCATGCGCCAAATGCGCCCGCTGCGCGCCGAGCTGCAGATGGTCTTCCAGGACCCCTACGCTTCGCTGAACCCGCGCCGGCGGATCGGCGACCTTCTGGCCGAGCCCTTGCGCGTCCACCGTCTCGCCGCCTCGTCCGAGATCGAAGGCCGCGTCGCCGAGCTTCTGGCCAGCGTCGAGCTGCCGGCGGACTTTTCCCGGCGCTATCCCCACGAGCTCTCCGGCGGCCAGCGTCAGCGCATCGGCATCGCGCGCGCCCTCGCGCTGCGGCCGAAGCTCATCGTCGCGGACGAGCCGGTCTCCGCGCTCGACGTCTCGGTCCAGGCGCAGATCGTCAACCTCTTCTGCGATCTGCGCGACCGCTTCAACCTTACCTACGTCTTCATCGCCCACGACCTCGCGGTGGTGCGGCAGATCTCGACGCGGGTGGCGGTCATGTATCTCGGCGCGATCGTCGAGATCGGCGATGTCGACGCCATCTTCGAGGCGCCGCGCCATCCCTATACGGCGGCGCTCCTCGACGCGATCCCGGAGCCGCACCTCGGCATCCGCAAGGCGCGCGGCGCCCGCCTGCCCGCCAAGGAGCCGCCGAGCCCGACGAAGATCTCCGCCGGCTGCCGCTTCGAGCCGCGCTGCCCGCGCGCGCGGGATCGCTGCCGCACCGAGCGCCCGCGCCTGGAGGCCAAGGACGGCGGCACCCTCGCCGCCTGCCACTTCCCGCTGTGAGGTCGTCCGCCGCCGAGGCCGGCGATCGTGTTCCCGAAACTCCAGGAAAAGGCCGGTCCTGACCCGGTGGGCCGGGTCGCTCCCGTCACCTTTCACTTCGTCGAGAAATGGTTTCGTGAGATGGTTTAAGCGGGTCGATCGATGAAACATCCGGGCCGCGCCAGGAGTTCTCGCATCCGCCCGGAACGACCATGCATGAGGTGCCTCGATGACCGTCTTTTCTGCATGTATCGCCCAATGCGGCCTCGGCATCGACGAAGCCGCCCGCATCCTGGGCCAGAGCCGGGAGGAGGTGGAGGAGAAGGCATCGGGCGTTCGCGACATGGTTCAGGCCGACGCGGCGGAACTGGGGCGCCTTTACCGCCTCATCCATCTCGGGCACGTGGCGGGGCTTCCGCAAGGCGTCCGCGACGCGGCAGCCGCCTTGCGCCTGCTGCGCGGCGCGGAGATCATAACGCCCGCTGAGACGGAGGAATGAGGCGGCAGCCTTGCAGGTCGCTGGCTCGTCACCGATGCCCTTGATCGTCGGCGTCGCAGGCTGGTCGATCCCGGCGTCCTCCAAGGAGGATTTCCCAAGCGCGGGAAGCCATCTCGAGCGCTACGGCGCTCGCCTCCCGGCCGTCGAGATCAACAGCAGCTTCTATCGACCGCATCGCCGCTCGACCTACGAGCGGTGGGCGGCCAGCGTGCCGGATCACTTCAGGTTCGCGGTCAAGCTTCCCGGCGCCATCACCCACGAGCGCCGCTTCAAGGACTGCGAACCGCTCCTGCAGGCCTTCGCGGACGAGACCGCCGGCCTCGGCATGAAGCGCGGCCCGGTTCTCGTGCAGCTGCCTCCGAGCTTCACCTATCCCGGCGGCCTCGCGACCGAGTTCCTGGAGGCGTTCCGGTCGATCGTCGGAGGGCAGGCCGTCCTGGAGCCCCGACATGCGAGCTGGTTCACGCCGGATATCGACCATCTCCTGCAGCGGCACGGCGTGGCGCGGGTCGCGGCCGATCCAGCCCTCTCGGCGGATGCGGCCCAGCCCGGAGGCTGGGCGGGGATCGTCTACTTCCGTCTGCACGGCTCGCCGCGGATCTACGACTCGCCGTATGACCGGCGCCGGATCGAGAGCCACGCGGAGGCCGTCGCGGCGCTCGGCGCAGGTGGAGCGGAGGTGTGGACCATCTACGACAACACCATGCACGGGGCCGCCACCCAGAACGCCCTGGAGCTTCTGCAGATGCTGCGATCTCCGGGTCGCGGGGACTGAGCACCCTCGTCCAGCCGCCGGCTCGAGGGTGTATGGGCAGCAGCGGCCGTCGCCACGGTCCTCTCGGCCGGATCGGCCTTGACGGAGAGGAAGATCGGGCGAGCGCCCCCCGGAAAATCGATGGAGCCGACACGTCGTCCGGGACGTGTCCGCGAGCCGGAGCGCGGCCGAGGCTGCGGGCTCCCGCTCGCATTGCCAGCTGTCGCGCCAAACGTTACAGGAAGCGATGAACACTGTGGAACCAAGGGAGTGGGTCGGCCGGGCGGCGCATCCGGGAACCCTGCTGCGCCGTCACGTCCTGCCGGTTCTGAGCCTCTCGGTGACCCAGGCCTCGCGCGACCTCGGCGTCACCCGCCAGACCCTCCACCGGATCCTGAGCGGGCAGGCGGGTATCTCGCCGGACATGGCCCTGCGCCTCCAGCGCTTCTGCGGCGTGCCTGGACGCGTCTGGCTCATGCGCCAGAATGAACATGACCTCGACCGGTTGGACCCGGCCGCGGTCGAGACGACCGATTATCCCATTCATACGCTTCCGCCCGAGATGCTGAAGTTGATCGGAGGCTTTGGTGACTAGCGACGGCTTGCGGCCCATGGCCAGGACGGGCGTTCCCGGTCTCGACGACATTCTGTCGGGAGGCTTGTCGCAGGGCCACGTCTTCCTGCTCGAGGGAAGCCCGGGCACGGGCAAGACCACCATCGCGCTCCGCTTCCTCCTGACCGGCGCCGAGGACGGCGAGACGGGCCTCTACATCACGCTCTCGGAAACCGAGCAGGAGCTTCGGGAAACCGCCGCCTCGCACGGCTGGACGATCGACGACAACGTCGAGGTCTTCGAGCTGATCCCGCCCGACGCCCTGCTCGATACTGATCGCGAGCAGAGCCTCCTCTACTCGTCCGACCTGGAGCTGGGCGAAGCCACGAGGGCGATCTTCCAGGCCTTCGAGCGAGTCAAGCCCGCCCGCGTCGTTCTCGACAGCCTGTCGGAGATCCGTCTCCTCGCCCAAAGCTCCCTGCGCTACCGCCGCCAGATCCTGTCCATCAAGCACTACTTCGCCCGCCAGGGCGCGACCGTGCTCCTTCTCGACGATCTCACGTCGGAGTCGATGGACAAGACGGTGCACAGCGTCGCGCACGGAGTGGTCAAGCTGGAGGAGCTCGCGCCCGACTACGGTGCCGAGCGCCGGCGCCTGCGCGTCATGAAGTACCGCGGCCAGCGCTTCCGGGGCGGCTATCACGACTTCGCCATCCGGCGCGGCGGCGTCGCCGTGTTTCCGCGCCTGGTGTCGGCCGAGCACAGGACGCACTTCGATCGCACCCAGAACACGAGCGACATCCCGGAACTCGATGCTCTTCTGGGCGGCGGCATCGAGCAGGGCTCGAGCACGCTGGTTCTCGGTCCGGCGGGGACGGGGAAGAGCACCTTCAGCTTCCAGTTCGTCGCCGCCGCGATCGCGCGCGGCGAGCGGGCGGCCATTTTCGTGTTCGACGAGGAGCTGGGACTGCTTCTCGACCGCACGCGAGCTCTCGGCTTCGACTTCGAAGCCATGCGAGCCGCCGGCCTCCTGCACATCGAGCAGGTCGACGCCGCCGAACTCTCGCCGGGGGAGTTCGCCCAGCGCGTTCGCGATTACGTCGACAAGGCGCAGGCGAAGACCGTCGTGATCGACAGCCTCAACGGCTATCAGGCTTCCATGCCGCAGGAGAACGCGCTCGTCCTCCACATCCACGAGCTCCTGCAGTACCTGAACCGGCAGGGTGCGACGACCTTCCTGACGCTGGCCCAGCACGGCCTCGTCGGCGACATGAAGACGCCCGTCGACGTGACCTATCTCGCCGACACGGTGATCCTCCTGCGCTATTTCGAGGCGCTGGGGACGGTCCGGCGCGCGGTGTCGGTGATCAAGAAACGGTCCGGGCGACACGAGGACACCATCCGGGAATATCGCATCAACGAGGGCGGGCTCAGCCTCGGAGCGCCGATCACGGGCTTCCAGGGCGTCCTGCGCGGCGTGCCGACGCTCGTCGAGACCGCGCCCGTGACCTCCGCGCTCATCGCGCCCGAGGCCGACATCTAAGGTGAGCGAGCCGCACGTCCTGATCCTCGCTCCCAAAGGGCGTGATGCCGAACTCGCGGCGGCCATCCTGCGGGAGGCCGGGCTCGAAGCCGACATTTGCGGCGATCTGCCCGGTCTCGAGAACCGCATCGACGACAGCGCGTGCTTCGCCATCGTCACCGAGGAGACCCTGCGCTCGGCCGACCTGCGCGGTCTGACGGCGCGATTGACGGCGCAGCCCGCCTGGTCCGACTTCCAGTTCATCGTCCTCACCCAGCGCGGCGGCGGGCCGGAGCGCAATCCCAGCGCCGCCCGGTTGGCGGAGGTGCTGCGCAACGTTTCGTTTCTCGAACGCCCCTTTCATCCGACGTCCTTTATCAGCCTGGCCAGGACCGCCGCGCGCGGGCGCCAGCGCCAGCTCGAAGCGCGCACGCGCATGGAGGAGCTGCACGAAGGCGAGCAGCGGCTGCGAACCGCGCTTCTTGCCGGACGGCTCGGTTCCTGGGAACTCGATCTCACGACCTGGGAGCTGACGGCCTCGGCCACCTGCAAGGCCATCTTCGGCTACGCGCCGGAGGAGACCTTCGGCTATTCCGAGCTCCTGGGCAGCATCCATCCCGACGACGAGGCGCGAATGCGATCGGCCGTGGGCGACAGCGTCGAGACGGGCGCCGACTACACCATCGAGTACCGGACCCTTTGGCGCGACGGCTCGACCCACTGGGCGGCGATCAACGGCCGGGTCGTCCACGACCGCGACGGACGCAAGGTCAGGCTCGTCGGCGTGTCGGCCGACATCACCGAGCGCCGGACGGCGGAAGAGAGCCTGCGTCGCTTGAACGAGACGCTGGAAGCGCGGGTCGCTGCGCGCACGGCCGAGCTCGAGGCGGCGCACCGGGTCGTCATGTCGGAGGTCGATCAGCGCGAGCGCACGGAAACGCTGCTTCGCCAGAGCCAGAAGATGGAGGCGATCGGGCAGCTGACGGGCGGGGTCGCGCACGACTTCAACAACCTCCTGATGGCCGTTCTCGGCAACCTCGACCTCCTGCGCAAGCATCTGGGCGACGACCCGCGCGCGGCGCGCCTGATCGACGGCGCCTTGAAGGGTGCGCAGCGCGGCGCTGCGCTGACCCAGCGCCTCCTTGCCTTCGCGCGGCGCCAGGAGCTCGTGGTCGAGCCGCGGAACCTGTCCGAGCTTCTCGGCGGCATGACCGACCTTCTCGAACGTTCGCTCGGGAGCTCCGTCGAATTCCGGCTCGACCTTCCCGCCACGGCACCGATCGCGATGGTCGACGCGAACCAGCTGGAGCTCGCGGTCCTCAACCTCGCCGTCAACGCCCGCGACGCCATGCCGAACGGCGGCGAGCTGGTGATCGAGGTCGAGCCCGCTCCCGCCGACGGCGATCTGGTGCCCGGCGACTACGTGCGGCTCACCGTGTCCGACACGGGCCAGGGCATGGACGCGGACACGCTGAAGAAGGCGACGGAGCCCTTCTTCTCCACCAAGGGGGTGGGCAAGGGCACCGGGCTCGGGCTGTCCATGATCCACGGCCTCGCCGTCCAGCTCCACGGTGCCCTGCGCTTGTCGAGCGAGCCGGGACAGGGCACGCGCGCCGAGCTCTGGCTGCCGGCCGCCGAGGCGGCGGCCGTGTCGGACGCGGTCGTCCCGGCGCCGCCGCCGGCGGCGCCGAAGGAGCCGGCCGATCCGATCCGGGCGCGCATCCTGGCGGTGGACGACGACATGCTGATCGCGATGAGCACGCTCGACATGCTGGAGGATCTCGGCCACGAGGTCGTCGAGGCGAACTCCGGCCCGCAGGCTCTCGAGATCCTGCGCAGCGACGGCCCCTTCGACCTGATGATCACCGACTTCTCCATGCCCCGCATGAACGGCGCGGAATTGGCCGAGGCGGCGCTCGCCCTGTGCCCCGGCATGCCGATCCTCCTGGCGACCGGCTATGCCGAGCTTCCGTCGGGTGCGCGCCTGGAACTGCCGAGGCTCGGCAAGCCCTATAGCCAGGACCAGCTGGCCGCCGAGATCCGGAAACTGCTGGCTCGCTGAAGCGCGTCTTGCGAATCCGCGATCACGAAACGCGCCTTCGGGGGCACGACTGTCGGGCCGTTCGGATCCAGGGTGACGCGTGTTCGTCGCGGCGTTTGTAACGACGCCGGTCGGTCCCACCTATGCCGGGAGGTTCATCCGTCCCGTCGGCTGATCGCTCTTCGTTCGAAGGAGACGACCCATGTCGAAGCGCATCCTGATCGTCGAGGACGACATCTTCACGCGCATGGAGCTGGAGATGATTCTGGAGCAGGCCGGGTACGCGGTGGCGGGATCGGTATCGGGCATCGACGAAGCGTTGGAGCTTGCCGGCCGCGTCGGCGTCGATGCCGCCATCGTCGACCTCGGACTGATCGACGGCGAAAAGGGTCTGACGCTCGCGCGCGTGCTGCGCGAGCGTCACGATGTTCCAAGTCTCTTGATCAGCGGCCGCGTCGAAGCCTCGATCCAGAACGAGATGGCGGCCATCCGGCCTCTCGGCATCGTCGGCAAACCGTTCGACAAGCGCTTCATCCTGACGGCCCTTGGAAGCACGGACCGAAGCTGACGCTTCGCGCCGGCCGGCCCTTCAGGGATTGCGCTCTTCGCTCAGCTTGAGCCGGTCCGCGATCTGGCCATCGGTCCAGCCGCGAACCCATTCCCGGGCTCGGCCCGAGCCCAAAGGGTGTTCGCAAGATGAGGTCGGTTGTTCTTGCTGAAATGCAGCAAGACCGCGGTCGTAGGGTATGTTCGACGCCATGAATAGTCTCCTGATCCTCAATGTAAGTGATTGAAACTCAGGATGGTTCCGAGCCGCTTATGTGCGCATCGGCCACGTGCGACATCGGAAGGGTCGTGGCCGAACGGGGCCATGTCGACGACGGCGTTCGATCGGCGATCAGACAAGCGTTCCGATCAACCGGATCAGTTCGCGCCGTTGAGGATCATCGCCGCCGGAACACAGAAACGGCCCGACCTCCACGCAGCTTTCGGTGCCGCCGGATGCCTCGTTGGCGCGATGTCGAACGAACACCTGCCGGCTTTGATCATCGCGCTCGAGGCTCCACTCGTCTCCGTTGGAGCTGCGGTAGAGATGCCTGACGAAATGGTTCTGATTGGCCGGAGGCCGATCGTCCCGTTCGGCCGGGACCGCGTCCCGGTCCAGCATGGCAAGGATCGCATCCACGGACTGCGACACGCGAACCGATGCCGAGGCTCCTGCCGTGTTGGCGCCCAGCGAATGGATCTCCGTCGTGCCGTCGTGGCCTTCATCCAGCCGCCAGACGTTGATCATGTTGATCGCGATGGACGACCCGGAGGGATGGGCCGTGAGGCGGAGCCACGATCCTGTCGTCATTGCACGCCTCCGAAGCCAGGATCGAAGCGTTGCACGAAGCGCGCGTCGTTCTGCTCGGCATCCCGATAGCCGCCGATCCACATCACGGCCGGGATCGTGTCTCGCCGGTAGGGGCAGTCGATTTCCTCGACATGTCCGCCCCGATAGGCGGCCCTGCCTTCGTCGTACGCCTCGTTGATCGTCCACATAGCGGGCCTCCGTGATCGACGCTCGGCGGCTGGGCTCCGCGTATCGTGGTGGGAGCACCAATCAGCACCAGCCTCGCGGATGTAAGTGGTGCGCAAACGCGTCAGGCAAGGCATCCACGTCGCCGACCACCTGGCATCGGCACTCGTCGGCTCATCCGCGACGGCAGGGATATCGTCGAAGCACGAGATCGCGGGAGATTGTTCCCTGAAGCGCCCGGAGCATGTCAGGCACCAGATGAGATCGTAGTTTTCATGAATGGGCGAGAGGCATTCGCCGCGAAAACAGGCTGACGAATCCGGTCTGGATCCATATCGCCACCAGCAGTCCTTGCAATTTCGATCCGCATCGTCCATATAGACATTATCGAACACGGCCGGATCAGTTGGCCTCTCGTCCTTTCGGGCGTCTGATCATCTTGCTTCATTCCATATTTCGATCGTTAACGGTTCGCAGATCGTGCGAGCCGATGGACTTTTATTCTTAGAGAGGTGTCCCATGTCTCAGGGAACCGTCAAGTGGTTTAGCCACGACAAGGGCTTCGGCTTCATCGAGCAGAGCGACGGCAGCAAGGATGCCTTCGTGCATGTCAGCGCCCTCGAGCGCGCCGGCATCAGCGATCTGCGCGAAGGCCAAAAGATTACGTTCGACCTCGTGTCGGACCGCAAGACCGGCAAGATGTCGGCGGACAATCTCGAACTCGCGAGCTAAGCGAGCTTCGGAGCTCCACTCGAACGATGCCGCATGCGCGCTCAACGCGCCTGACCACGGATGTACTGGCAGGTCGTTGAGCGCTACGCATCGTCGTTCGACGCGATCGGAGAGGCCCTGGCTTCGGAATGGAGGCCGGGGCCTTTTTGCATGCCGCATCGACCTTCAATCAGCGAGGATCACGATCATGGGCAAGGGAAGCCGCGAGACGAGAAAGCCGAAGAAGGTCGTCGAGAAGACGAACGCCTCCAATCCCAGCCTCAAGGGCGGGACGGGAACGACGTCCAAGTCCGGCTCGTCCAAGTAGCCGCACGCGCATCGCAGCATCATCAAGGATCCCGGAGTGGTCCTTCAAAGGACGCAGGTGGAACCCGATGACTGAAGTTTTGAAGCAGCGCATGGCGCGCGCCATCGCGGCGGCGATCTACTCGTCCCAGCACGATGTCGAGAGCGCGTCCGGCCATTCGGTCATGGCGGAGCGGCGCCGAAAGGCCGAGGATGCCGCTGATGCCGCGCTGGCCGTCATCGAACCCGGCGACGACCTCGGACGGGGCATGGCAGCCGCGCTTGTCCGCGAAGGCGAGGTGACCGCATGAGCCGAGAGCCCCTGTTCGACAGCTACTCCGGCGACCATGTCGACGAAGTGCTTCGCCAGATCGAAGATCGCAACATGGGAGAGGCGCGACGGGAGGCCGACAGCGAGTTCCTGCGCGGCGAGCGGTCGGCCATCGCGGAAATCCGCCAGATCCTGGCGGCCGCGACCTATGCGCCTCGCGTGGGGGCGGGGTCCGGACACGCGTCCGACCGCCATGCTCATTCGGAATTCGAGAACGCGCCAGTGTGTCCCGCCGCGCCGAGGATGCCGTGACGGTGGCCGACGACCGGCGCCTGGCCGAGGTTCTCAGGATCATGATTCCCAGCGATCATCTCATTGCCCCCGGCTTTCTCAGCGTCGGGCGCGAGCGCGCGCTCGCGCAGGCGGAAGCCGCCTTTCGCCGCCTCAACGGGGTTGGCCGTCATGACCGATGATCCCGCATGGCCGCCGGTCCTGCATCTGAAGCTGTCGGACGGCACGCTCTGCGAGATCGTCGAGCTGTTCGATCTGGACGGCGACGAAACGGACGATCCGGAGATGGCGTTCTCCGTGGTCGCCCGCCATCCCGACGGGACCTGGCTCGCGCACGCGGTCGAGCCCGTCACCTGGGACGAGGACAGCGCGCTCAACTGACCGGATGGCGGGAGCGCGGCCTCCGCGCCGTCCGCCGGGACGCGGCGCGCTGAAAAACTTGAACAAGGGAGAACGGGATTGCGCATCCGCATCGGCAGCGAACTGACCTTCGAGTTTCCGCAGCCAACGCCCGTGATCGCGCTCCTGGCCGTTCACTTCTCGCGCGCCTCGGACTTGGAGACGCCGGACCTCCTGATGGTCTCGCCCTCGGTTCCCGTCGAAGGATACCGGGACGGCTACGGCAACTGGTGCAGCCGCTTCCTGGCGCCCGCCGGCCTGGTGTCGCTGCGCACGCAGGCGATCATCCGCGACGCCGGCCGGTGGGACAGCGAGGAGGCCGACATGTTTGCCGGCCAGACCATGGTTCACGAGCTTCCGGCGGAAACGCTCCAGTTCCTCCTGGGAAGCCGCTACTGCGAAACGGATCTCCTGTCGGAAACGGCCTGGAAGCTGTTCGGGCATCAGCCGCTCGGCTGGGCGCGCGTCCAGGCCATCGTCGATTTCGTTCACGCCCACCTGACGTTCGGATACGAGCATTCGCGCCCGACGCGAACGGCCTGGGAGGCCTTCAACGAAAGACGGGGCGTTTGCCGCGACTTCGCGCATCTCGCCTTGGCGTTCTGCCGCTGCCTCAACATTCCCGCGCGCTACTGCACGGGCTATGTGAGCGATATCGGGCTGCCGCCGCCCTATGCGCCGCAGGACTTCGCCGCCTGGATCGAGGTCTTCCTCGCAGGGCGCTGGCACATGTTCGACCCGCGCAACAACAGCCCGCGCGTCGGTCGCGTCCTCGTGGCGCGCGGACGCGACGCCGCCGATGTTCCTTTGACGCTGACCTTCGGCCCCGGCGAGCTCAAGCGGTTCGTCGTGACGACGGAGGAAGTCGCGGGAGCCGCGACGCAAGCGGGCGCGAGCTTTGCCTGACCGCCATTCCGCCGACATCCCGCAGCGTGGAGCGAGGCGCTGCGTCACCATTCTTCATCCGCGGCGACGAGCCGCCAACACGGAGCCATCCCATGGCCAGACCTGAACTCGGCACCAAGCGCGTCGATCCGGAAAACGGGCGCAAGTTCTACGATCTCGGCAAGAACCCCATCGTGTCGCCCTATACGGGAACCTCCTACGCCCTGTCCTTCTTCGACCCTCCGGCGAGCGCGCCCTCGCGGCGGGCCGCGCCGCAGTACACCCATCGCGAGGAACAGGCCGTTGAAGCGGTCGAGACCGATGAGGATGACGCCGAGGACGAAGAGATCTCGCTGACCAACATCGAAGACGACGAGAACGACGCGGCGAAGCTGCCGAGCGACGACGTCGACGGTGACGGGGACGACGAGGCGAGCGACGACGACGATGACGGGGACGACGGCCGGATCCTGGCGATCGACGAGGATGACGACGCGGACCTGAGTGACATCGCTCGGCCGCGCGACGAGGAATAACCGCCGCGCCGCACGGCATGCGCTTCGATGCCGGCTTCTCGATCGCCGCGGCAAACGCGGCGGTCGAGGGCGCATCGCACCCGAGCGATGCGTCGCACGGCCGGCCTCGGCGACGATCGCACCGCCGTCAGGGGTCCGCGAAGTCGACATCATCGGGTGAGGCTTCGTACTGGCAGCGCTCGGCGGCCTCCAAAGCGTCGTGCGCGACGCGGCTCCGGGCGTTCTCGGAGTCGGCCCGGATCCGCCGCCACTCCTCGATGGCGTCCTGGCAGCCGGTGGCAAGCTTCTGGGCCTCGTCGACGGGCTCGTCCGGCGCCCGCGACCACCAGAGATAGCCCAGCCCCAGGATGAGCACGGCGGCGACGGCGATCGCGATCAGACGCTTCATGAACAACCCGCCTCCTTCGATCTGACGCTCGTGACCGCGGGCGAGAACGCGCCGTCAGCCATGCCCGTCGGCGAGTGCCGGCTTGCCCAAGCCGACGCGTCCCTGGCTGAATCCGTCCAGCCACGCGCCGCGCAGTTCACGCTGGTCATGCAGGTAGGGACAGTCGCGGGCCGACTGGCGCAGGTCGGATCCCGCCAGCGCCCCTTTCGCGTGCGCCAAGTCCAACGTGTCGGCAGGCTTCGAAGGGGGCATGGACGCGGCTCCGTCTGGCGAAACCGTCGATATGGAGCGCTCATCGACGGGCGTGGTCGTTCAGCCCGCGCGAACTTCATAGGCGCCTACCTCAAGCTCGCGATTTGAGCCGGCCTGACCGGGACGCCGCTCCTCCCTGGTTTTCCCCGGCGTCTGCACCCCGCTCGTCCTGATCCTCGGCATGGGGCCGACGGCGCTTCCGCCCTCGACGATCGGTGCCGCGATGGACCGCCTGTCCCTGAGCGGCATGGCCTCGCCGACAGGCGGCTTTCCCTGAAGTCGGCGTTCGCGCGTGCGGAGGATGCGAGGAAATGTCGAGGACGGGGCGCGTCCGGAAAAGATCGTCGCCAGGCCGAAACTTGTCGCTCTCGTGGGGTCTAGCTACGCGTTCTGCAACAAGTCGCAGCTCGACGTTTGGTGCATAGCTACCAATTGCCTGTGATCAGCCGCGCCGCTTCCATCCTGGAAAGATCAGCGGTTGCTTCGGAGGCATCCATGCCGACCCCTTCCAAAGTTCATCGCCAAACGATGCCACAAGAGGAGCCGGCTCTCGTCGCGGTGCTCCTGTCGCTGTCGCGTTCGTGCCGGCAGTTGATGCAGATAAAGCTCGTCGAAATCGACGTCATGGTCGGACAGGACCAGTTCCTCGACGTCCTGACGGCCGAGCGGGGGATCCCTGTCAGCCTCTTGGCACAGAGGCTCAACGTGCGTCCGTCGACGACTTCGAAGATGGCCGACAGGTTGGTCGCTCAAGGATGGGTGCTGCGCGAGGTCGATGATGAGGACGGCAGACGGACCCGGCTACGACTGACCCCCGTCGGCCTGGAGGTTCAAACCGAGGTCCGCAGGATCTGGGAACAGACAGATGCCGAACTGGCATCGGCCCTCGCGGGGGCGAGCGAACAAGCAAGCGTGACAACGATTCTTGCGCAGATGTCCGCGGCTCTGGATGGGCGCTTGCAGCGCCTCCGCTAGCCTGCGCATCATCAGGCCACCGGGAGCGAGCCCACGCGCCGCGGCGGAACGCGTCGTCGTTCAGTCCAGGGCGAACGGATCCATGTTCTTGGCGATCGCGCGTCCTGCATGAAGCAGCACGGCCTCGATGAGACAGCCAAGCATGGGATCGGATGTCAGCTGAGCGAACTTATGGGCCTCCAGGAGTTTGTCGATCACCGCGATGTCGGCGGGCACAGGAGGGTGCATGATGTCGGTCAGAATGCCCGAGAGGTGGGTGACCCGACCCGCTTCGTCCATGAAGGCACGCCCGGTCGCCTGGACCCAACGAAAACCGCCGTTCTCCGTTTTCAGCCGGTAGCGGTAGCTGTAGGGACCGCGATTCTTGATCGTCTCGTCCAGGCAGCGTGAGGCTCGGGCCCGGTCGTCCGGATGGATGCGCGGAACGAGACGGTCCTGCTCCAGCCCTGCGGCGCCTTCGGCGGCGTCGACACCGAACAGGCCGCTCATCGACGGATCGAGTTTCGACCGCAGCGTCGAGACGTCGACGCTCCAGAAGCCAAGCGGCTTGTATTCGGGCACGCGGTCTGACCGCCAAGACTGACTTCCCAAAAAATATCTCCGCCGACCTAGACGTGACGATCCCTGCACCCTCTGATTGGAACTGTTGAGCGCAACGAAATATTCAAGTGCGAGTGGCTTTGAGCGAAGGATATCTTGATCTAAAATAATCATTAACCGCCTGATTAATGAAGCTTGGATGATTGTTCGTCATTATGGATGAATCGACCATTGGAAAGAACCCTATCGATGCAGCGCTCGGCGAACGACTTAGGGGGCTTCGTGAAACCCGCCGGCTGAGTCTGGCAGACCTCGGACGCGCGATCGGCACATCCTATCAGCAGGTGCGCAACTACGAGGCTGGACAGAACCGCATCAGCGCCGCCACGCTTTATCGTCTGTCCCAGACCCTGGATGTCGAGATAAGCTACTTCTTTAAAGACCTGCCCACGAACGCGGCCCTCGGGTCCCGGGTTCCGAGCGCCAACGAGGCGACTCGCTGGGTTTCGCTCGAGCAAATCGACAATCCCGAGGTGCGACGCCACATGCTGGGCCTCCTCGACGCACTCGCCCGTAGGGACTGACGCCGCAGAGTCGGCGTTGCATCACATGCGGCGAAGAGCTTGCATCGCTCGTCCGGGTCGTTCGACCGACAAGCTATGGGTTCGTTCCATCCCCGCCGCGGCATGGGTTTCGTTGTTCGGGGCGCCGCAGTTGCTCTCGCAGACGCTTCCGCGACAGGTTCGCCGCCCGACCTGAGTTGATGGTGCCGGGCGGGTGTTCCTCGCCATCCATTCGCTTGGCCGGGAAGCCCACATTCGACCTTTCGGCGTTTATTTGCAGGAGAAAAACAAGCCGGCTCCTGCGTCAGCGGGCCGCAGGCAGGCACGCCGACCGGTCGCGCATGATCTCTGCCCGGCCTCGCCCGATCCTCGCCGGTGCGAGGCTCTTCGCGTTCTGACCACGTATGCCAGCCCAAGCAAGATGGCGTTGCGTTCGCCATCATAAGCTCGTTGAACAAGCGGATCAGGCTTGGAGTCGAGGTCCGTCATGCTGTCGCGCTGGCTACGCGAATTCGTGAAGAGCATTCCCGTGCACAAGTCCTGGCGTGCCGCCAACGACAATGCGGGAAGCGCGAGCCTCTTGGATTATTGGTTCGAACCTTGCGGTATCGACGAGATCATCTGGTGCCATCATGTGGCTGACGATCATTCCGTCATTCGTCTCGGTTCTTCTGTGCCCGGAAGGGCATGACTGTCGCGGAGCAAATTCGCCGAGCAAGATCAGGGCGGGCGTCGATCAAATCTCGGGGCTTCAAGAGAAGAATCGTCGCTTCTCGGGGTCTGTCGTGCAGGCGATGATCTGCGAACCCGCGATGTCGGATCCGACATAGCTTCTCAGCAGTGCAAACCCGAGCTGGCGACGTGCTTTGGAGCGCGTACCTTTCATTTCAGCTTGCTCTGTTGAAACGCTCATGGAGCTTCCTGGGCGAGGAGCATGAGGTTGTGGGAGATGACGCGCAGAAGGAGTTCGCGGGTCTGCGAAGCAGGCTTGCGGGCGGTCAGGGCTGGATCGAGGCGGCGCTTATGCTGGCTGAAGCCGCTCTCGACATGCCAACGCTGGTTGTAGAGGGATTTTGGGAAACGATGGCGCATGGCCCGCCGATAGGGCGTTTTGGGCCAGTACCGCCCTGTGTTGCGGCGGCTGAGGCGGATCAGCGTGCGGGCAACGCCCAACTCCTCGCGGCAGAGGCGGTAGTTGTGCTCGGCGTCGTAGCCGGCATCGCCGAGCACAGTGTGCAAAGGGACGTGCTCGGCGGCCTGACGCATGGCGGGGATGAAGTCGGGCGAGTCCTGGCTGGGGCCAAGGCCCGACACGGCTGCAAGGATGAAGTGGGATTGGGTATGCAGGACGACGGTGAGCTTGGGCCAGAGGCGCTGGCGATGGCCTTTGCGCTTTCGCCCCTGGCCTCGCCGATGGCCGACGTGGGCGCTGACGTGCCGCGTTTCCAATGCGGTCGCATCAACCGCGGCCACGGGCGCGGGATCCATCAGGCCAAAGGCGCGGGCTCGTTCGACAGCCGCCGCCTGGATGTCACCGAAAGCCCCTTTTTATCGGCCCCCGCCAGAATGCGGCGCGAGGCGTAGGCCAGCGACGAATAGTGCGGCACCTTGGACAGGCCGAGGGTTTGTCGCAGCTCGCTCCACTCGCCCACCAGCGTCACCACGCCTCGATAGTCCGTGCGTAGAAGCTGGCGCAGGACAAAACGGGCGAAGAGCTGCGGTTGAGTGTAATCCTTGCGCGAGTATCGGCAGCCGTAGACCGGCAGCGCGGACCGGCCCACCATCAAGGCCTCCCGCGCCACTCGAACCGCGGACAGGGAACGAAACCATCCAGCCGAGTTAGGGTTTCAACAGAGCAATTTCAGCTCGAAGCCGGCGGCTCTAAGAGTTTCTAACAAAACCACTTCGCGACGAAGCGCCAAGCGATGAGGGCGGCTGCGAGGGTAGTGAGTGCGAGGTGGATGTCGGCTCGGCGCTCGTAGCGGCTGGCGAGGCGCCGGAACTGGGCCAGCTAGGCGAGGCTGCGCTCGACCACCCACCTGTGGCGTCCCCGGCGCTGGCTGCTCTCGATACCGCGCCGGGCGTACGATGCGGGATTTGGCGCTTGGTCAGTGCCTGCCGGCAGCGGTGGTGGTCGCAACCTATCCTCTCACCGGCCCCTACTGTTGGAGACCAGGATAGGCCCAAAGGCCCGATACACGCATCAAGTCGCGGTAGACCACAAGGCGTTCGTCGGCCGAGACGTTCACCGCCTCGTCCATGCTGGGGGCATCAAGCGCCACCACCGGAACGACAAGAGCAGAGATACCCGTTTGCGACAGGGCTTCTTCCAGCACCACACGAGCACGACGCATATGGCTGGAGCTGGTGACGAGAATAACATTGTCTGCCGTATGCCGACGAAGCAGGTTGGCGACGTTCAGCATGTTGCCGACCGTGTCCTTGGATTTGTCCTCGATCATGATCCGGTCGCGGTCGATCCCGCGTTCCACCAGCCACCGCATCATGACATCGCCTTCGGTGACGCCGGCTTGCGGCTGCCCACCCGTGACCATCACCCGTGCGGCCGGGTTGGCCTGTGCGACCTTCAGCGCGACATTGAGCCGGTCGAGAAGAGGCTTCTCCGCCGTGCCGTCCTTGGCAAGCGCGTAACCCAGAACCACGATCGAGGTCTTGCCTGGGATGGTTGCGATATCGGCATTCGGCTTCTCCGCCATAATCTGCTCGACACGACCAAACAGGCGCCGGTAGGTTTCGGCCCGTTCGGCGTCGAGGCCAGCCAGGGACTGATGCGTCAGGGAAGCAAGCGTTTCGTTGTTCCTGATCCGCGCCAGCGCTTCGAGCCAAGCCTGCGCTTCAAACGAGTTCGGATCCTTGGCGAGGATGGAGCGGTAGGTCGCGGCAGCCTGGTCGGTCTTCTTCTGGAGAATCTGCGAGGATGCAACCGCAAACAGGAAATCGAGGCGTTCGGGGGCAAGCTTCGCAGCCTCAGCGAATGACTGTTCCACCACATCGTAGCGTCCGTGCAGGGTGATCCCTTTGAACACCTCGGCCTCGGCTTTCTTCACGTCGCCGCCGGTCCAGTAGTACCGCATCCCGGTATCCACCAGCGTCTTGATGCGATCAGCGTCGGCGGGGTCGAAAGCAAGGGCGCTGGTGGCCGTGATGGCTGTCAGGACGAGGACACCGGTGGCGGCAAGAAACGGGCGGATCATGGGATCTCTCTTCGCTGGATGCTCGGTCAATCTGCCGCTGAGATGAAACGATGGCTTTTGGCCACCCAACCTCCATCGGAGCGGCTGGTGTCGAAGCGATGTTTGGTCTTCGGCATTCTCTCCCGTCCGGTTGGTGAACCGGGGCGAGACATGACGACGAAGGGGTTGGGCGTCTCGAGTTCAAAACCGACTAATCACGCTCGGGTTACAGGGATATGTCCTCGGCAGCTCAAAGCTCGGCGAAGAGGTAGAACCCGCTTTGCCCGGCGACCGTGTGAATGGCAGGACGGTCGAAGGCGAACGGCTGGCTCTCGATCTCACGCGGTGCCCTTCGAGGGTTCAGGGCCTGTCGAAGAAGCGGGGCGCCATCATCCGCTGGCGTCAACATTGGCCACGCGGGAAGCAGCCCGCCGAGATGATCGCCCGCGAGCTGAAGCTTGAACGCTGTTCGGCCGCCAATGGCAGCATGGAGCCGGGAAGCCAAAACCCGCTGTGCGCCCGAGCGCTCTACATCCACACCGAAAGGGGCTGCGGGTGGGAAGGTGACCGTCTGCTGTTTGACGGAGGGGGGATGGAAGCTGACATCAGGGTTCGCAGGATTGGAGGACGGCATGACGACCCAAACCGACGGCAAGGCGGCCTTCGAGGAAGCGATCGACCACGCCAAGCAATCGGGTATGGTGGTGGACGGGTTTGTTCCAGGCGATGACACAGACATTGCAGCATTGGAGATCCGCCTCGGCGTCCGGCTTCCACCCTCGTACAAGGCCGTGGTCCGCTGATACGGGACCGTCGATTTCGAAAACCTCGAGATCTACGACCTGACGAAGCCGAGCGGCCTCAACGCCAAGGGTGTGCCCTACGTCGTGTTCGCCACGGAGGATGCACGCTGCCGGGGTCTCATCACAGCCGGAATGATCTTCTTCATGGCCTTGGGCTACGGACCTGCTTACCTTTTGGATTGCGACGAGGCGGACGAGTTGGGCGAAGCTCCGGTCTACGAGTTCCCCGCCGGAGGCGTCCCCTACGGCAGGGACAGGGTCGCTTCGAGCTTCGGGCACTTCGTCCTCAATGACGTGAGGAGCCTCACCGGAAGCTAAGTGTCGGCTTCCGGTGGCAATGATGGCATTCGTGAACGACGTAGAAGGGGTCGTTTGAGAAGGTCTGGTTCCGAGCGTCCGCTTCTTCACGTTGATCGGCTCGACTGGGTGGAAAGGCGACAATCGGCTTTGCGGGCGGCGCTGCGCTAAGCTGCCATCCATGTCGATGATAAGGCTGAACCTGTCTTTGGGTTGCCGGCGATCGAGAATGGTCGTCCTCAGGCCACTCGCAAGCCAAAACCCACGTCATAGTCCCGAAACCAGAAATAATTGACGCCTAACAGTCTCAGCCGCTAACAGCTAGGACGGTACCGTCCCGGAGCCGTCCTTGGTCAAGCTGAACAATCTCCAGAATCTTCGGGTGTTCGACGCGGTCGCGCGGGCGGGAAGTCTGACGAACGCCTCGCGTGAACTCGGCGTCTCGCTGACGTTGGTCTCGAAACGCTTGAAGGAGCTCGAGGGCGAGCTCGGGCTGCGGCTCGTCCAGCGCTCCACTCGCAAGCTCGCGTTGACGGAGGAGGGCGAGGCCTTCCTGGAGCGCTGCCGCGACGTGCTCGACGCCGTGGCGGCGGCCGAGGACGTGCGCCTTCGCCAGACCGAACGCGGCACGATCCGCCTGTCGGCCGGCGTCGCCTTCGCCCAGCGCCAGATCGCCCCGCGCCTGCCGGCCTTCCTGGATCGCCATCCCGACGTGACGATCCAGCTCATGGCCAGCAACGAGATGGACGATCTGATCCAGCATCGCCTGGACTTCGCCATCCGGCAGCTCGACCTGACGGACAGCGCCCTCGTCATGCGGCGGCTCGCCCCCGATGCGCGGATCCTCTGCGCCTCTCCGGCCTATCTCGCCCGGCACGGCACGCCGCGCCACCCCCGCGATCTCCAGGATCATCGCTGCCTCGCGATCGGCCTTCCGCCGCCGCGCCGCTGGCCGCTGTGGCAGGGCGAGGACGCCGTGGAGATCGAGATCGCCAGCACCGTCACGGGCACCAGCGGCGAGATCGCCCATGCCGCCGCGCTGGCCGATGGCGGCATCACGCTGAAGTCCGTCTGGGATCTCTTCCCCGACATCCGCAGCGGCCGGCTGGTGCGGGTCCTGCCGGAATGGTCGGGCGGCAGAGGGCGCTGGCTCCACCTCGTCTATCCGGCCCGCCGGCACCAGCCGCGTCGCGTACGCGCCTTGATGGACTTCCTTCAAGAGGAACTGGCCCAGGTGGTGCAGGAGAACGCCGATCTCGGCCTGCTCGAGACGTCCTGATCGAACCGCCTCGCCCGGTGCGTCGCGGCCCCGGGGCGCAGACTTGCCGATCCCGCAACAATCCATTGCCGGTGACGGAAGGAACTGTACTTAGCTAATAATCGTCGTCTCCGCGCCCCCCGCCTCAATCCGACGAGGCCGAAAGCAGCACGGAGCACGACCCCGACATGACGACTACCATCGGAGCCGCCATCCGCAGCATGGCCCTGGCAGGCACTGCCGCGATCCTTCTCACCCCCTCCCTGAACGGACCGGCCTCCGCCCAGGACGCTGCACCGGCACCGGTCGAGTTCCACGCGACGATCTCGGTGAAGCCGGAGGCGATGGACGGTTTCCTCGCGGTGATGCGCGAGAACGCGCGCGCCTCCCGCGCGGAGGAAGGCAACGTCTCCTTCGACGTCTACGGGCGCGAGGAAGGCGGCAACGAGCTGTTTCTGATGGAGCGCTGGGCCGACCGGGCCGCCGTCGAAGCCCATGGCAGGACGCCGCATCTCCAGGCCGTCGTCGCGCGCGTCGACGGCGACCTCGCCGCCGCCCCGCAGGAGCAGCCCCTGGTGCGCCTGTCGCCGATGGCACCGGAAAAGCCGATCGCGAACCCCGCCGCCACGCGCAACGTCGCCGTCACCATTCACGTCAAGCCCGAGATGCGCGAGCGGTTCCAGGCGACGCTCCTCGACGTGGTCGAGCCGTCCCGCGCCGCGCCGGGGAACCTCGCCTTCGACGTCTACCACCACGCGGACGACGAGAACGCCTTCTTCATCATGGAGCGGTGGACGAGCGTCGCGGAACACGAGGCGCATCTGGAGCAGCCCTACAACGAACCGCTCAACGCGATCTTCGAAGAGTCCCTCGCGCAGCCGCTCGGCGAAGGCCGCCGCCTGTTGAAGGATCTCGCACCGAGCTGAGGCTCCCGACGCGGGGCAGCTCCCCAGGGGAGCCGCCCCGCGCAACCGTCATGCCGACCCTCTCCGCCGCGCCGGATCCGCCGGGTCGGCGCGTTCCCTCGTCCCCTCCCTGCGAGCTTTCCGATGACCCTCCTTCGCCGCGACTTCCTTCTTTCCGGTGCGGCCGCTCTCGCGGCGACGGCGCTGTCGGCGCGCCCCGGCCTCGCGCAGCCGGCGCCAAGCGGCGCCGGCTCCTCCGAGGTGATCCTGTCGGGCGGATACGTCGTCAGCATGGACCCGTCGATCGGTGATCTTGCCCGCGGCGACGTCCATGTGCGCGACGGCGCGATCGTGGCGGTCGCCGCCGCCATCGAGGCGCCCGGCGTCGCGCGCCGCGACATGAGCGGCTGCGTCGTCATGCCGGGCTTCGTCGACACCCACTGGCACATGTGGAACTCGCTGGCGCGCGGCCTGCCGCAGAGCCGGCTCGGCCCCTTCGGCAAGACCATGGCGCCGCTCGCCCGCGCCTGGACGCCGGAGGCGAGCGCGCTCGGCGTGCGCCTCGCCGCCGCGGAAGCGATCCATGCTGGCATCACCACGGTCCACAACTGGGCGCACAACGTGAAGGGACCGGACTTCGCCGAAGCCGAGCGCGAGGCGCTCGTCGCCTCCGGCCTGCGCGGACGCTTCGCCTACGGCTACCCGCAGGCGCTCGGCGAGGAGGAGGTGATGGACCTTTCGGACCTGGAGCGCATGCGCGACCGGCACTTCGCCGGCGGGAGCGCGGGCCTCGTCTCGCTCGGCATCTGCGCGCGCGGCCCGGACCGCTCGGCCTCGCCGGTCTGGCGCCGCGAATGGGAAGCGGCGCGCTCGCTCGGCCTGCCGATCACCGCCCATGTCGCCTCGGACCGGGCGGCCGCCGCCATGGGCAACATCGCCGTCATGCACCGCGACGCGCTGCTCGGGCCGGACGTCCAGCTCGTCCACGCGACCCATGCAACGAAGGACGACCTGCGCAGGGTCGCCGAGAGCGGCTCGCCGATCTCGATCAGCCCCTGGACGGAGCTCGAGGTCGGCTACGGCCTGCCCGTCATCGCCGACATGGCCGATGCCGGCGTCGAGATGGGGCTCTCGGTCGACAACATGGTGCTGGCGGGCCACGCCGACATGTTCGGCGTCATGCGCATCACCGCCGACTTGGCGAGCGGCATGCGCGAGGACCAAGGCGCGCTGTCCGACCGGCGCGTCCTCGAATGGGCGACCCTCGGCGGCGCGCGGGGGCTGGGGATCGCGCAGACCACCGGATCCCTGACGCCGGGAAAGCGGGCCGACGTGATCGCGGTGCGCCGCGACGCGATCAACACCGCGCCTGTCGGCACGGTCGACTTCATGCTCACCCATGCGGCCCAGCCGACCAATGTCGACTTCGTCTTGGTCGACGGCGTCGTGCACAAGGAGAACGGGCGCCATACCCGCGTCGACCAGGAGGCCCTCATCGCGCAGGCGCAGGAAACCATCGCGCGCCTGCGGCAAGAGGCCGGGATCTGAGACAGGCCTCAACCCAATCGCGCCGCGCCGCCACCCAGCTAAGACGTGCCGGGCAGGCTGCGCGGAGCGAAGGAGGGTGTCAGAAGCGCAGGGCGGGACCGAGAGGCAGATCGCCGAGCCGCTCGGGCAAGGCCATGGCGACGGTCTCGGAAGGCGGCGAAGTGGCATCCCTTCCGCCCTTCACGGGGGCCAGGAGTTCGAGCGGCCGAGACCTCCAGGGGCATCGGGCCGCACCGGAAGTCTCAGGCGTCGAAGGCTCATCCTCTTCTGTCTCGGGATCAAAGAGGATCGTTACAGGGCTGTGACGAAGGTGATCGCCCCCAGCGCCACGCCCGGGCAGTTGCCGATCGCGACCGGCCAATCACGGCGTAAAGCGCCGTAGATGGACCACAGGCCGCAATTCAGGACGGTCGCCAGCGGCATGACGATCGAACCAGGCTGGCCCGCGAGGTTGAGCCTGATCTGGTCGATATAGGACAGGAACATGGTCATCGCCGTCAGCGTCGCGGCCCAACCGAGCCAACGCACGAAAACGGATGTTCGGATCGGGCCGGTCGTCTTGGCGCTCGATGCATCCGGCGGGGAACGGCGGGTCGGAGAACTCATGTGGGACTTCCTTCTCTGTCGGGCACCCCCGACGGACTTCGGTCGGGGGTGCACAAGGGCGGGGCAACGACGACGGGAAAGGTTAGGTGGTCGGGTTCGTCCGGCGGTCGTCCCTGCAGGCGACAAGCCAGATCGCCAAACCCCCGAGGGAAAGAACCGCACCGACGAGGCCCGCGGAGGGGAAGCCATAGCCGAGAGCGATGGGAATCCCGCCGAGCCAGGGCCCGATCGCATTCGCCATGTTGAAGGCGCTGTGATTGAGCACCGCCGCCGTGGTTTGCGCGCGACCCGCCACGTCCATCAGCCGCGTCTGCAGGACGCCGCCGGTGGCGCTGAAGAAGCTGACCGCAAGCATGGCGAGCCCGATGCCCCACGCGCTTTCTGCCGTCAGGGCGAACGCGACGAGGGCGAGCGCGCTGGCGCACAGGAAGATCGCTGGAGTCGACATCAGCGCGCGGTCGGCACACCATCCGGCCGCGACGGTTCCTCCCGTCATGCCGATGCCGTAGAGGGCGATCATGAAGGGAACCCAATGACGTTCCAGCCCCGTGACGCCGATAAGGGTCGAGGCCGTATAGGCATAGACGGCGAAGAAGCCGGCAAAGCCGATCGCCCCCGTCAGCAGCGTCAGCCAGATCTGCCGGTTGCCCAACCCCTTCAACTCGGACAGGGCGCTCGCGCCGAGGTCGGGAACGTCGCGCGGAAGCTGCCAGACGCATAAGGCCATGACGATCATCGCCAGCGATCCGGGCAGCGCGAACGCCCATCGCCAGCCGAGAGCCTGACCGAGAGCGGTGACGGCAAAGACGCCGAGGATCATGGACAGCGTCAGACCGAGCATGACCCGCGCGACCGCGCTCGCACGCCTGCGGCGCTCGATCAGCGAAGCGGCCATGAGAGCCGCGACGCCGAGATAGGCGCCGTGCGGTAGGCCGCTCACGAAGCGGAAAACGAGCAGCGCCTCGAAGGACGGGGCCACCGTGCTCAGCGCGTTGCCGATCGCGAAGAGCCCCATGCAGCCGATCAGGAGCCGCCGACGCGACGTGCGCGACAGGGAAACGGCGATCAGGGGCGCCCCGATGACGACACCCAGCGCGTAGGCGCTCACGACGCTGGCGGCGACGGGTTCCGCGAGGCGGAAATCGGCCGCGATCTCCGGCAGGAGGCTCATGGCCGTGAACTCGGCCGTCCCGAAGGCGAAGGCACCGAGGGCAAGGGCGAGGAGGACCAGGGAAACACTGATACGGGAACGTTCGGCGTTCGGAATGAACGCCATCGTTCCGGCGGGAACGTGGATGTCGGACATAAGCAGGCCTGTCGATGTTTGCGCATGCCTGCGGCGACGCCCTCCTCGCACGGCCGAGAGCCCGGATAGTCCGGGTCGGGGCGGTACGAACGGTGAGACGAGGTGGCGCCGACGCGAGGGCGTGAGGATGGGCGTATCAAAGACCGACGATCGCGCCGCGCAGGTCGACTGCGTCGAAGCGTTGATGGTCGGAGCTCGTCGAGGGTCAGGACCCGGCAACCGGGTCTGCACCGATCAGCGCAGGCGGTTGGCGGGCCCAGGATGGCTTGGTGTGCTCACGGAGCCAATCCTTCTTGAGTGTTTCAGATCAACGCCCCGCGCATCCGCCCGGGAAGGGCGGGCGATCACGGAAAGGATCGATGCGGGCGATCCAGGGCGGGTGTGGGCTTCGTGCGTCCTGCCGGTTGCACGCCGCCATAGCTTGGAGGCGTCTAACCTTTCGACAAGGGATACGAGCGAAAAAGTACCCGGCTCTGCCGGACACGATCCGGCTTCCCCGGCGAATAGCAAGCGTCACGTCTCGCTTCGCGCCGCCCGTTTCAGGAGTGCCGAAACAGGCTGCGTCGAGCAAACAGGAGGTTCAGAAGCGCAAGGCGGAACCGAGCGGCAGATCGCCGAGCCTTTCGGGCAGGGCAATGGCGAAGGTCTCGAAGGGCGGAGTGGTGGCGTCCTTTCCGCCGTTCATGGGCGCCAAGAGTTCGAGTTGCGGTGCGGGGATGAGCAGGCGGCGGTCGGAAGTGATGAACATCGCATCGGGAGAAACGAGCCGTTCGTCCGCGACCAGAACCGCTTCCCGACCGGAACTCGAGCGCACGACGACCCGCCGGCGCTCGATATCCGCAAGGTAGACGTTGCCGAGATCGTCCATCGCCGTTCCATGAACCGTCGGCATCTCGAAGGCGGTCTCGATCCGATCGGCGAGATCGGCATCAGTGAGACCCGGATCGTTCAGGGCCGAGGTCGCGATCCGCCGCATCGGACCGGACGGGGCCGCGAAGTAGAGCCAGGCGCCGTCCGGGCTGACCTCGATCAGGTCGCTGTGAACGGCCGACGTTTCGCCGGCCTCGTCGACCAGGAGCCTGCCGCCGAAGCCTTTCTGGGGACGGCCCGCCGTTTCCTTCAGCAGGGGATGGCCGGACAGCCGCCGCACCGTGCGCCCGCTCGATCGATCGTGGACGAGGATGCCGCCGAGACCGGAGTCCGTGACGTAGACGACGTCGCCGTGCAGGCGGAGATCGTTCATTCGCGCGCCCGGCGGCAGGAGACCGGCGTCGAAGCGCAGGACCTCGATCGGTTCCCCGCCGTCCGGAGCGAATCGGACGATCTTCTGGGCGCCGGCAGGCGGCTCGCCGTCGCCGTTCGTTCCCTGGTCGATCAGCCAGAGCGAGTCGTCCCCGGCGACGCGGCATGCGTTGACGCAGACCAATGCATCGCGGCCGTCGCCGCCGGGTGTCCACGCATTCCATGCGTTGCCGGGGAACGGTGCGACGCTGCCGTCCACGCCGACCCGCAGAAGCGAGGGCGTCCGTCCATGGCCGGGCATGCGCGGAGCGTTCAGGATGATCGTCCCGTCGCCGAGGGCAGCCGCTCCGTTGGTCAGGACAGGCGATCTCGCGACGATTTCGAGGCTCGCTTCCTGCGCCATCGCGCCGAAAGGGCGGCCGATCGCGGCGGCTGAGACTGCGGCGCCGAGGCCCAGCATCGCTTCGCGGCGGGTCATGGCGCAAACCGCGCAGCAGCTTCGAAGGCGAAGGATCTCACGAGCCGCTCTCCGGTTCGGGGATGAAGCGTTCCTTCGTCGCGCCCGAAACGTACGTCATCGGCGACGGCAGGTGAATGAGTTCGATCAGGCTGCCCCAGGGCGTGCGGCAGAACCAGAGCTGATTGCCGGGGCCGCTCTCCTCCTGAAAGCAGTCCTGCGGACCGTCGAGCATGCTGCCGCCGGCCGCCACCACCGCTTGGCCCGCGGCCGCGATGTCGTCGACATAGATGGAGAAGTGTGTGGGCCCGAGCGTCGAGATGCCGGCCGGCTTGCCCTTCGGATGATCGACCTCGAACAGTTCGAGATTGGCGCCCGTGCCGATGCGCAGCATGGAGATGGCGCGCTGCGCGTTGCCCGGTTCGAGGCCGTTGACGGGGCCGATATCCTCGCCCGTCTGGGCAGGCCGCGACTTCGGCAGAACGCGGTAGAGAACCTCTGCGCCGAAGGCCTTGGCGAAGAAGGCCTCGCCCTCCTCGATCGTCGGCACGGTCATGCCGACATGCTCGATGCCGCGTGCGAAGCTCATGATACGCTTCTCCTTCATGCCAGGTGGTTGCCGCCGGTGACGCCGAGCGTCTCGCCGGTGACGTAGCTCGACTCGCCGGAAGCGAAGTAGACGTAGGCGGGCGCCACCTCCGCCGGTTGGCCCGGACGCCCGATCGGCACGGACGCGCCGAAGCTCGACAGTTCGTCGATGGGCGTGCCGCCGGAGGGCTGGAGGGGCGTCCAGACCGGGCCCGGGCAGACGACGTTCACCCGGACGCCCTTTGAGGCGACCTGCTTGGCGAGGCCGCGCGAGAAGTTGATGATCGCCGCCTTGGTGGATGCGTAGTCGAGAAGGCCGGGCGAGGGCTGGTAGCCCTGGATGGAGCCGGTGGTGATGATGGAGCCGCCCTTCGGCAGCACCGCCACCGCCGCCTTGCAGATCCAGAACATGGCCGTGACGTTGACCCGGAAGGTCGCCTCGAAGTCCTCCGTCGCGAGATCGGCGATGTCGTCGACGTTCACCTGCCGGCCCGCGATCAGCGCCACCGTGTCGAGCCCGCCGAGCTCCCGCAGCGCCGTCTGGACGAGCGAGGTCGCGAAGGCCTCGTCGGAAATGTCTCCGGGCGCGAGGACGGCTCGGCGCCCCGCCGCCTCGACCAGCCGCGCGACCTCTGCCGCATCCTCCTCCTCGGCGGGGAGATAGGAGAGGACGATGTCGGCTCCCTCCCGCGCGAAGGCGATGGCGGTGGCACGGCCGATGCCGGAATCCGCACCGGTGATCAGGGCGCGCCGCCCCGCGAGCCGCCCGGCGCCGACATAGGTGTCCTCGCCGTGGTCCGGGCGCGGATCCATCGGCCCCGTCAGGCCGGGGGCCGGCTGTTCGCGCTGGCGCGGAAAGTCCGGGCGCGGATAGCGCGTTAGCGGATCGACGAGGCTGTGTTGGGTGAGGCGTGTCATGAAGGAAGGCTCTCGTTCTGAAGAATGGTCCTGCACGGCGGCGGAGCAGCGGTACAGGGAGCGTGGATCGCCGTCGGCGAGATCGATCCAGCCGTTGGCTGCAAGGACCGAAACCGGGAACTCAGCGATCCTGGCGATGCGCTGCTGATGGTCGGGGCCGTCACGGGCCCTCGGGTCAAACCCGGAAGGCTTGCGCGGCGCGTTCGGCGAGCTGCTGCTCGGTGTCTTCCGTATGTCCGCTCACCGAGACGGCGCCCACGAAGTCGCTCTCGTTCGGCTCGCCGGTCCAGAGCGGAACGGCGCCGCCGAGCGGGATCAGCCCGGGCAGGTTGCCGAGCCAGGACTGGTGCTCGGCCATCTTGCCGAACTGCGCCAGGGGCGTGCGGAAGCCGGCGCAACTCCTCGCCTTGCCGATGCTCGCCTCGATGCTGCCGGGATAGGCTCCGTCCATGCGGCGGAAGGCGACGAGATGACCGCCATGGTCGACGACGGCGATGGACACGCGGGCGCCGATCTCGCGGGCGCCATCCTCGGCGACCTCGATCAGCCGCGTCGCGGTCTGCGCATCGATGCTGCGCTCGGTCAGCAGGCTTTGATTGCCGGTCATTGCGATGGATCCTCGTTGCCGTCTGTCTGTCTTGCTGCAATGCGAAGACGACAGCCGCGCTCCATCGCGAACCGGACAGGGACTGTTGCTCGATCGTGAAGAAGCACTCGCGCGACCATCGACGCAGAAGCGTTGCTGGCGCGCGGCAGTAGGTGATGAACAGGGGTTCGATCCCGCCAAGTGCGATTCGCGTGACCGGAAGCGAGCCGCTGAAGATCAGCATTCCCGTCAGCCCGTTCAGCCACGCGCTCGATGAACGGATGGTCATGGCGTCACGATCCCCGCTCGTATCGCCTCATAGGTCTGCATGTGAGCGAGGCTGATCCGAAGCAGCGGAGCCGAGACGCCCAGCGATCGTGCGCGCGCCAGCATGTCCCCGATGATGTGATCATGTTCGGTCTGCCCTCCGCGCGCGATGTCGCGGAACATGGAGGCGGTTCCCGTCGATCCGCGCTGCGTCAGCTCAGCGACCATTCGGCTCGATGCAGCCCCGCGCGGGGCATGGCCGATGGCCGCGGCCGTCGCCACGCACTTGGCAAGTATCTCGCGCAGGATGGCCTCCCTTTCGTCTGCCATGAGAATAGCGCCGATCGGCCCCCGCATCAGCGTGGTCATGCCGGCATAGATGGCGAGAAACGAGAACTTCTCCCCTATCTCCTGCATGATGTCGTGGCTCAAGATCGGCTCGAATCCGCCTTGGAGGAGGATGCGATGCAAGGCCTCAACGGCGTCGGCCTGCTCCGGTATTCTGGCACCGAGAACGAACTGCTGCGCCGTATTCAGATGTCAGATCGCACCGAGATCATCGAGGGTGACGCCGATATGGCAGAGCCCGCCGAGGATTCGCGTGCGTCCAAAGAGCGCATCCAGACCTTGGTTGACCTTGGCCGCCATACTCCTTGCGCCACCGATAATAGGTCACTTCGGTCACGCCGATCGAGCGCACCGCGCCCGCTACCGTGCGGCCCTGCGATACCAGAACGTCAACCTGCCGCAGCTTTGCAACAATCTCTTCGGGCTTGGGTCGTCTTGCCATGGCCGTCCTCCTTCAGGCTCCAAAAGCCGTACTTCAGGGCCGACCATTTCGATGGGGTAGATCAGACGTCCTGTTCCGCCGCGACTGGTCCTGGCCGACCGAAGCGGACGCGACAGCGGTGCTCGAAGTATCGAAATACCTCGTCGCTTCCAAGGCGATCGAGGCGCCCCTGACCTGGGCACAGATGAAGGGTGCGTTCGAACGCACGGCGCCGCTGGCGCAGCAGGCTTACGAGCATCTGGGATCGAAACCCGAAGCCGCCGAGTTCACGCGTAAGGACACTAGCGACCTGCGCAGCCTTCCGTCCTGGCAGATCGAAGACTAGACGGATCGGACCTGATAAGCCGTCTGGGGTGGGCATCGCCTGCTCGTCATAGGCTCTTTAGAAAGGCAACCAGAGCCTCACGCTCGGAGTCTCCGAGCGTGAGCGCCTCTACGAGGGGAGACAGGCGCGCCGCCTCTTGAAACAGGGGCCGCGCCGCCTCCGCCGCGTTGCGGGCGCGCACGTCGCCGCCGCCGCGGGCGTAGAAGTTCACGACGGCCCGCAGCGAGGGTAGGAGCCCATTGTGCATGTAGGGCGCCGTCATCGAAACGTGCCGCAGGCTGGGCGTTCGGAAGCGGCCGGCATCCTCGGGCACCGACGTCACGTCATAGCGCCCGAGATCCTGACTGACCTCGCCGAACGAGGAAAGGCGAAGATTGTGGAACCGTCCGTCCGTTAGAAGCTGGCCGGAATGACAATTGGCGCAGCCAGCCTTCGTGCGGAATAGGTGGAGCCCCTCAAGTTCCTCGTCGCTGAGAGCCGACTTGTCGCCGGCGAGGAAGAGGTCAAAGCGGCTCGGCCGTTGCAACGTCCGGACATAGGCCGCAAGCGACTCGCCGATCTCCGCGGTACCCAACCCTACGCGATCCTCGAGCCTTGTGGCCGTCTGCGGACCCATCTCCGCCGGGTCGAACAGCGGCGCGAGGCTCCGCGCGGCCAGGGGGTGGCCTTTGCCATCCCAGTCGAAGAGCGGAGTCCTTGCGGTGTGAAGAAGGCTCGGCGTGTTGCGCCGCGTGGCCTTGCCACCCGTGCCGCGAGACAGTGGCTTGTCGTCCGCCCACGCCAGTTCCGGCCAATGACAGGTGGCGCAGGACACGTCGCCCCTTGCGGATAGTCGCCGATCAAAAAAGAGCCCGGCACCGAGGGCGGCGCGCTCGGCGTACGGTGGCACGGTGGCGGGGGGAAGGCCCATTTCGGCAAAGATGGCCCCCGCCCGCAGGTGCGGACGCGGCCACGTTTCCGGCGTACCTGCATACGACAGGCGTAGATCCCGAACTGGCGAGATCGACGGGTGAGAGGAGGCCTGGCTTATGGAGAAGGCCGCAAGAAGAGCCGCCGCGAGGCGTCCAGCCTTCACGGCGCAGCGATCAGGGCCCTCAGCTTGGAGATCTGCTCCTCCTGCGATGCCCGGTAGTCCAGCTTGTCGAAGAAGCGCCCGTGCTGGTCCATCAGGAAGACCAGCGCCGTATGGTCCATCGTGTAGTCGTCGTTGGCCGTCGGCACCTTGCGATAGGTGACGCGGAAGGCCTGGGCGGCGGCCGCAGTCTCGTTGGGCGTCCCGTGTAAGGCGACGAACCGTTCGCCGAACGGTGACAGGTAGGCTTTCAGCCGCTCCGGCGTGTCACGCTCGGGATCCACGGTGATAAAGGCGACGCGCAAGTTCTCCGCGTCCGCTCCGATGGCATCGAAGGCACTGGAGATTTCGTAGAGGGTCGTCGGGCACACTTCGGCGCACGAGGTGAAGCCAAAGAAGACGAGATACGGCCGGCCTGCCAGATCGGCGTCGCCGAAGCGCCGGCCCTCCTGCGTCGTCAGGCTGAATGTGGTGCCGACGGACGGCCCCGAGACGGCGGCCCGCGGGGCGGCTGCGGCGATCAGGGCCGCCAAGGCGATGCGGGAGAGCATTGTCAGTGACAATCGGGAGCCTCCTGGTCGAGATAGATTTCGAACGCGACATTGGCCGCCCACCGCTCCACCCGCCGGCTCCAGGGCTTCTCGGCATTGATGCGTGCGAGGGCCGCAGCGAATTCCTCCCTTGTGGCAGGCGATGCGGAGAGGTGGAGGTCGCGCGCTCCGACCGGCTGCAGCGTGGCCGAGAATTTTTGCCAGTTCTCCTGCCGGAACAGCCGGTCGAGCAGAACGGCGTCGTGGATCGCGACGTCGCATTCGCCTGTGCGTACCCGCATCAGCGAGCGCGCGGGGACGGGTTCCTTACGGATGCGCGCCTTGTGGCGGGTGGCCAGCGCCAGTGCCTCTTCGTTGCCGTCCGAGACGCAGGCCGTACGCCCCTCAAGGTCGTTCCAGGAACGGATCGTCGTATCGGAGCGCATGGCGACCGTCAGCGCCGAGCCGTAGCCCGTTTCGATACCCTCGCCGCCCCTCGCGAGAGCCGCGTCGATCCGGCCGTCCGCAAGGGCCGAAGCCATGTCGTCGGGAGCGACCACCTCGAAGGCGACGGGGCGGCCGAGCGCCTTGGCGAGGTCTCGAGCGAGATCCGTCTCGAAGCCTTCTTCCGTGTAGAGCCGCGCGGCAGGCGTCGCGGGCTCCGGCGTGAGATGGGAGACGCCGACGCGCAAGGGGATGGGGTAGGCGGGAGTTCCTTCCGTCGCGGCGGCGCTGGCGCACGAGATGATCGCCGATGCTATGGCGACGGCGGATGAGAAGAACGGGTTCGGCATTCTGGATTGAAGACCTTGGCCGGCGGAAATGCCGGGAGGCTGCCTCGATCGGCATGCCACCGAAAGAAATTTTTTCTTCGCATTCTGAAAAGGAAAAATTGCAAGGAAAATATTCGTTTCATCCAGTACGGGAGCGATAGACGCCATTCTCCTAGGAGTGCCAGCCGAAGAACGAAAGGTTCGGCGATCGGCGGTTCATAGGAAGAAAGGAAATATTTTCTCACGCAGTATGCTTTGGCGGGCCGTAGCTTGTTCGGAGCGGATCGGAGAAGACGAAGACCCCTCAGGCTTCTACTCACGTCCGGTCAGGAGAGATTTCAATATGATTGGAAAGATCAAGGCGACGATTGCGGGAAGCGTTCTGTCCGCTGCCCTTCTGGGTGTTCTGTCGGTGGGACAGGGCGTCGTCGAGCCTGCCGGCGCGAGCGAACAGGCGACCGGCGCCGGGCCGACCGAAGTCCTGCCCTATATCAATCTCCAACTCCGGCCCTGGACCGTCGTCGCGCAGGAGAAGGGCTTCCTCAAGGAGGAATTCGATAAGATCGGCACCCGCGAGGTGAACCTAATCGCCTCCGGCACGGCCGAACTCGTCGGCGCCGAATCGGCGGCGCTCGACCGTGGCTCGATCGCGATCGCCCAGCGCATGATCTATCCGGCGACTGTCCACAAGGCGAACGGGCTCGACGCGGTGATCGTCTGGGAGTCGGAGCCGTCCGACCAGTACCGGACGCCCATTCTGGCGCGCGTCAACAACGACGAACTGAACAGCGTGGCCGATCTGGAAGGCAAGAAGTTCGCCTCCAGCCGCATCTCCTGCTATTTCACGTCGCCTTTCGAGATCCTGACCAAGGCTGGCCTGCCGCTGGACTCCCGGCTGAAGGAAGGCAAGGTCCGCTATCAGTCGATCGACAACACGGCCGCCGTCAACGCCGCACTCCTTTCCGGCGCGATCGACGCGACCGCGGCGCATCTGGGCACCAACAACGCGGCTGCGCTCTGGCTTTCGGGGCAGGTCAAGGTGATCGGTCGCTCGCCCGACGACGGCGTCTACGTCAACGGCGCGGGCCGGGTCTCCTATTTCGCCATGCGCGACTTCGTGGATCGCTACCCGCAGGCGGTGAAGGCGTTCCTCGTCGCGCATGAGCGCACCAAGGCTTGGATCGCGGCCAATGTGGACGAAGCCGCCGAGATCATCGCGGAAGGCACGCGCGTGCCTGTCGAGGTCGCGAAGTTCCAGATCACCGATCCGTCCTCCTTCGAGTTCATGAAGGGCGAGCCGGACGCCGACAAGGCGCGGGCGGGCATCAAGGCGTTTCAGGACTGGTACATCGCCAACGGCGACGACATCCTGACCGACCGCCGTCTCAGCGAAGCGGCGATCGACGACTTCGTGGACGAGCGCTTCTTCGCCGGCGGCCAGTACTCGATCTACTGACCTCAGCCTGCGGCTGCCCGTCGCGGCGGGCGGCCGTGTCCTGCCATATTTCACAGTCGGAATCCGCCATGAGCCAAGTCGCCGCCCCAGGCGAGGCGATCCTCGCCGCCTCCGCCTCGCCCTTCTGGTCGAACCGGTTCGGACGCTTCTTCGACAGGTCCAACGCCATCGGCCTGATCCTGCCGCTGATCATCTTGTCGCTCTGGCAGGCCTCCTCGTCGCTCGGCTGGATCCAGCCGGTCTTCCTACCGTCGCCGCTGGCGACCGCGGAGGCCTTCTGGGTCATGCTGACGCGCCAGAACCTCCATTGGGACTTCCTGGTCTCCATCTCCATCGTCGGCCAGGCCTTCCTCTACGGCTCCGCTCTCGCGATCGTTCTGGGTGTGGCGGCGGGTCTCTCGCGCAACGTGGAGCGATTCCTCGGGCCGACCTTCGATTCCATCCGCCACATTCCGGGCATCGCGTGGCTGCCGCTCATCGTGCTCTGGCTCGGCATCGGCGCGCCGGCCAAGGTCGTGGTGATCGCGAAGTCGGTGTTCTTCCCGGTCTTCCTGAACACGCTGCAGGGCATCCGCAACGTCGATAAGTCGCATGTCGAACTCGGGGCGGTGCTGACGCTGACGCGCTGGCAGCTGGTGCGCAAGGTGATCCTGCCGAGCGCGGTACCTAGCATCATGGTGAGCCTGCGCTATTCGGCGGGCCTCGCCTGGGCGCTCGTCGTCGTCGCCGAGGGGCTCAGCGGTCTGGAGGGCATCGGCTTCCTGATCTTTCGCGCGCAGGGGCTTCTGCTGACCGACCAGCTTCTCGTCTGCATGGTCATCATCGGCCTCGTCGGCTTCGGCATCGACCGCCTGATGTATCTCGCCCAGCGCCGCGTCCTGCGGTGGAAGCAGGGCTTCGAAGGCTGAACCGGACGATAAAGGAACCACCATGATGACCCACCATGCCGGAAGCCTGAAGATCCGCGACGTGTCGAAGTCCTATTCGGTGGAGGGGCGGAGCTTCCCGGTCCTCTCGCATGTGGACCTCGATGTCGAGCCGGGCGATTTCGTTTCCATCGTCGGCCCCAGCGGGTGCGGCAAGTCCACCCTGCTTCGGCTCGCCGTGGGCCTGGACACGACCTACAAGGGCGAGATCCTGCTCGACGGACGCCGCATCGTCGGGCCGGGCCTCGATCGGGGCATCGTCTTCCAGGACCACCGGCTCCTGCCCTGGCTGACGCTGAAGGGCAACATCGCTCTCAGCCTCGAGAACTCGGGCTGGAGCGCCGCCGAAAAGGAGAAGGCGGTGCGCGAACACATCGCGCTCGTCGGTCTCGAAGGTTTTGAGCACGCCTATCCGCACCAGCTCTCCGGCGGCATGGCCCAGCGCGCGGCGATCGCGCGCGGCCTCGTCGGCCGCCCGGAGATCCTGCTTCTCGACGAACCCTTGGGCGCTCTAGACGCGCTGACCCGCGCTCGCCTTCAGGAGGAGCTTCTGCGCATATGGCGCGCCGAGGGCGTGACGATGATCCTCGTCACCCACGACGTGGAGGAGGCGATCTACCTGTCCGACCGGATCGTCGTGATGCACGCCCATCCTGGCCGCATCGCCCAGACGATCGCCGTCGATCTGCCCAGGCCGCGCGACCGCGCGAGCCACGCGTTCGCCGATCTCAAGCGCCGCATCCTCGCCGACATGGAGGCCGCGCCGGCCCTGGCCGCCGCGTGAGGCGCGCCGGCCTTGCCGCCGCCCTGCTCGCCGCACTGATCGCGGCGCCGGCGGCGGCCGTCGACACGCCGCCTTCGGACGATCTGCCGGATCTCTCCGCGATCCGCGCGAAGATCTACTCCGATGACTTCGAGGGGGCGGCCGCCGATCTCTCGGCCCTCTCGAAGACGGTCCGGCACGCCGACATCTACAACCTCCTCGGCTTCGCCACGCGCAAGCTGGGCCGGTTCGAGGAGGCGGGGCGCTGGTACCGGGAAGCCCTCTACTACGACCCGCAACACCGCCCGGCCTTGGAATACCAGGGCGAGCTGTTTCTCCAGACCGGCGACGTTGAGGCCGCGCGCGGCAACCTCGTCCAGCTCGAGTTCCTGTGCCCGGAAGGCTGCGAGGAACTCGATACGCTCCGCGCCGCGATCGCCTCACGGGCTGGGTCCTGACTGGACCCGAAATCTCATCGAAAGGCTCCCCATGGCTAGACGCAAGGATCAGATTCGGCTCGGCGCCTTCCTCTATTTCACAGGGCATCACGTCGCCGCCTGGCGCCATCCGCAGGCGGCGGAGGGCATCGAGCTGGAGGACTACGTCCAGCTCGCCCGTCTCGCCGAGGACGCCAAGTTCGACATGGTGTTCCTCGCCGATGGCGTCGCCGTGCGCCTGCGCAATGCGGCGGCGGCGAGCCGTAAGGCACATTCGGGCGTCACGCCCTTCGAGCCGCTGACGCTCCTGTCGGCGCTGTCGGCCGTGACCCGGCGCATCGGTCTCGTCGGCACGGCATCCACGAGCTTCTCCGACCCGTTCAACCTCGCACGGCAGTTCGCCTCGCTCGACCGGCTGAGCGGGGGGCGGGCGGGGTGGAACCTCGTGACCTCGACCGACCCGGAGGCCGCGCTCAACTTCAGCCACACGGACGCGATCGATCACGGCGACCGGTACGACCGGGCCGTGGAGTTCCATGAGGTCGTCCGGGGGCTATGGAACTCGTTCGAGGACGACGCCTTCCTGCGGGACCGTGCGAGCGGGCTCTACTTCGATCCGGCCAAGGTTCATCTCCTGAACCACGAAGGCCGCCATTTCCGGGTTCGCGGGCCGCTGAACGTCCCGCGTTCGCCGCAGGGGCATCCGGTGGTGATCCAGGCGGGCGCGTCCGAGGCGGGGAAGGATCTGGCCGCCCGTTCGGCCGAGGCGATCTTTGCCGCGCAGGTCACGCTGGAGGACGCCGTCGCCTTCTATGCCGACGTGAAGGGCCGCTTGGCCCGCTATGGCCGCGCGCCGGAGGACGTGAAGATCATGCCCGGCATCTTCCCGGTCGTCGGGCGCACGCGCGACGAGGCGCAGGAGAAGTTCGAGGAATTGCAGAGCCTGATCCAGCCGGAGGTCGGCCTGGGCCTTATCTCCGACCTCACCGGTGTCGATCTCTCGTCCTATCCGCTGGACGGGCCCGTGCCGACCGACCTGCCGGAGACCAACGGCGGCAAGAGCCGGCAGGCTCTGGTGCTGGACCTCGCGCGTCGCGAGGATCTCACCATCCGCCAGCTCTATCTCAAGGTCGCCGGCGCGCGCGGGCATTGGCAGGTTGTGGGCACGCCGACCGATATCGCCGACGTTCTGCAGGAGCGGTTCGAGGCCTATGGCGCGGACGGCTTCAACATCATGGCTCCGCTGAAGCCTTCGGGCCTCGTGGACTTCATCTCGCTTGTTGTTCCCGAACTCCGCAGGCGCGGCTTGTTCAGGTCCGAGTACGCGGGTCAAACGCTGCGCGAACATCTCGGCCTGAAGTTTCCCGGGCACCCTCACGCGCGGCAGCGGGTCGCTGCGGAGTAGTCTCAAAGACGGCATCAGCGGAAGAAGGCCCGGCGGATCGCTCCGCCGGGCCTTCTGGTTTGTCGGGTTTGTCAGGCCGCTGTCGGATCGATCCAGGTGTGCTGGAGACCGCTGATCAGCCCCGTGGCGCCCACCGCATAGTCGCGCACCTTGCGGTTCGCCACGATCGGCTGGATGGGCTGGATCAGGTTGATGACGGGCAGGTCCTGGTTCACGATGACCTGGAATTCCTTGAATAGCGCGATCCGCTTCGCTTCGTCGGGCTCGACGGCCGCCGCTTCCAGCAGCCGGTCCACCTCCGGATTCTCGTAGCGGCTGGCGTTGGAGAAGGGCAGGCCGATCTTGAAGTTCCTGCTCCAGTAGACGCGCTGCACGCCCGCCGTCGGGTCGAACGTGTTGGACATGGCGTCGACCGACAGATCCCAGGCTCGGTCCGTATAGACCTTCTTCACGAAGGTGGCGAAGTCGAAGCGCTCGATCTGCGCATCGATGCCGACACCGGCCAGCGCCTGCTTGATGAAGTCGGCATAGGCCGGCGGGTTGAACGGATTGTTGGTCAGGCGGAGCGAGAAGCGACGGCCGTCAGCTCCGATGGGGTAGCCGGCCTCGTCCAGAAGCGCCTTGGCGCGTTCGGGATCGAAGGCGGCCGGCTGGATGTCGGTGTTCTGGAACCTGGCGAGGCCCGGTCCGATGGGGGTCGGCGAGATGACGCCGTAGCCGTATAAGACGATGTCGAGCAGCGCCTGGAGGTCCAGCGAATGGGCGATCGCCCGTCGCACCTTGAGGTTCTTCAGGTACTCGTTCTCGAGGTTCAAAGTGAGCTGGTTGAAGTTGCCGGCATAGGCATACACCCTGTCGTCCACGACGAGGTTCGGAATGGCGCGGAAGCGCTCGATGTCGGACAGCGGAACAGGGTTGGGACCGATGTCGACCTCGCCGGCTTCGAGCGCGGCGGCGCGCGCCCCGGGATCGTTGATGAGACGGACCACGACGCGGTCGAGATAGGGGCGGGGCCCGTCCCAGTAGTCCGGGTTCTTGTCCAGGATCACATGGCTGCCGGGAACCCACTCGTTCAGCTTGAACGGACCGCTGCCGACGATCTGGGCGACGGTCGGGTTCTCCTCCGGCTTCAGCGTCTCGTAGATGTGCTTGGGCACGATGGGCGACTCGGACGCGGCAAGCGCCGTGATCAGCGCGGGTGAGGGCTTGGCGAGCTTGAGCCGGGCGACATGCGGGTCGGTGGTGTCGATGCTCTCCACCTGCGCGAAGATCGCACGGCCGCGGGGATGCGCCTCCTTCAAGCGCAGGATCGAGAAGGCGACGTCGGCCGAGGTCAGCGGCGTACCGTCATGGAATGTAATGCCACGCCGGATATTGAAGACGTAGTCCAGCCCATCCTCGCTGACGGCCCAGCTTTCGGCGATCTGGGGCCTGGGGTTCAGGTCGTAGTCGTAGTCCAGAAGCCCGTCGAAGAGCTTGGAGCCGACGAACTGGGGACCGCCGGCGCTGGTGTTGATCGACACCAGCCCGTTTGGTTCGGGGTGATAGACGATGTTGAGGGTGCCACCGGGAACGGGCTGCGCAGCGGGGGCAGCGACCTCGGCGAAAGCTGGAAGGGAGAAGCCGGCTCCAAGGCCAATGCCTCCGAGGAGCAGGAACTGGTTGAAACGGCGACGGTCGATCGTCATGGCAGGCCTCGAGCTGGTGTGAAGACGCCGACGATGCGAGAGGAAATCGGTGGGTCGGAAGACTAAATTTCTTTCGCCCCTGCAAAGATTTGCTTCCTGCGGAATGTCGACCTTCTGCAGCTAATTTCATGAGTAAAAACGGCTTCCATTGCGGTTGTGGACGGAGATCGGTGCTCCGTTCCTGGGTGGAACGGAACGATGGTTCCCGGCGGGGTTCAGCCTCAGGAACTAATCTCCGCACCCGATAAATTGACTGATTTTGTAGACTATGCAGTCTGGTTTGATCGAAGGTCGACGCTGCGGCGCAGGACCGCCGTCGTCCTGCAGCGCATGATTCAAGGATCACGCATGGCGATTTCCCACGCTCCCGGATCGCTTGTGGGGCTCGACCGCTTCGTTGGCCCGACCGACTTCGCCGAAAGCCCCTTGTCTCGCGCCCTCCGCGAGCAGCCGATCCTGCTGGGCCTGTTCCTGCCGATCCAGGCAGGCGGATGGACCAACTCGACGTTGCCGCGTTCGACCGACTGGCGCTTCGACTACAACCGCGATCTCGTGCTGCGCGCGGAGGAACTCGGCTTCGACCTCGTCTTCGCGCTCAGCCAGTGGCTGCCCAAGGGGGGCTACGGCGGCGTCTTCAACGGGCAGGCGCTCGACAGCTTCACCACCATCGCCGCACTCGTCGCGATGACGAAGCGGATCATGCTGATCTCGACGATGCACGTCCTCTACGGCCCGTGGCATCCGCTGCATCTGGCCAAGTTCGGGGCGACGCTCGATCACATCTCAAACGGGCGTTGGGGCATCAACGTGGTCACCGGCCACAGGGCGGTGGAGCATGAGATGTTCGGCTGGAATCGGATCGAGCACAACAGGCGCTACGAACTGGCCGCCGAGTTCGTCGAGGTGCTGCAGCGCCTCTGGCAGGATGAGGAAAACTTCACCTTCGAGGGACAGTCTTCCTGGCGGATGCAGGGGGGCTACGTGTCGCCGAAGCCGCATTACGGGCGGCCGATCCTCGTCAATGCGACCGGGTCAGACGCCGGCATCGCCTTTGCCGGGCGCTATTCCGACATCGTCTTCATCACCAGCCCGGCCGGCTCCGACATCGCTTCGACGCTGGAGGCGCTTCCGGCCCACACGGAAAAGGTCAAACGCAGCGCCCGCGAGGTCGGGCGGGAGGTGCGCACGCTGATTAATCCGCTCGTGATCGCCCGTCCGACCGAGAAGGAGGCCTGGGACCTCGCTGACCGCATCGTCGCCCAAACCGACAAGCGCAGCCCGAACGGGTTCAAGAGCTTCGAGAGCGATGCGCACGCCTGGAAGGGGCGCGAGGGTCGGACGGACCCTTACGCGCAGATCGGCGGCAACATCTATCTCGTCGGCACGCCCGAGCAGATCGTGGAGCAGTTCGCGGGACTCAAGAAGGCGGGGATCGACGGACTGCAGCTCAGCTTCTTCGACTTCAAGGAGGATCTGGAGATTTTCGGCTCGGACGTGCTGCCGCTGATGAAGCAGGCGGGACTGCGAAACTGATGCGGCACGACCGCGATCCGCCGCGCGTGGACTTCGGTCCGATCCTCGCACGCGCCGAGCTTCTCGGACGCGAGTTTGCCAGGACGGCCGCCCACCACGACGCGACCGGCGACTTTCCCTTCGACAACTTCGACGCCCTCTTCGCGGCTGGTCTCCTCGTGGCCTGCCCCCGTTAGGTGGCCCGGTTCAAATCTAATGCATGGTGGGCTTGTCGGCGACGTTTGAGGTGGCCGGCGAAGCGGGTTGGGGTGGCGCAGCCGGCCACGGCACGACGGCTGGAGCGGGTGGACGGTAGCCCAGGCTCGAGTGTGGACGCTTGGTGTTGTAGTGTCGGCGCCAGCTCTCGATGACGATGCGGGCCTCTGCCAGGCTGTAGAAGATCTCACCGTTCAGGAGTTCATCGCGGAGCTTGGAGTTGAAGCTCTCGCAGTAGCCGTTCTCCCATGGGCTGCCGGGTTCGATGAACGCCGTTCTGGTGCCGACCGCGGTGATCCACTCGCGAACCGCCTTGGCGATGAACTCCGGACCGTTGTCGGAGCGGATGTGACCCGGCACACCACGCAGGATGAACAGATCCGACAAGACGTCGATGACGTCCGAAGATCTCAGCTTCCGATCGACGCGGATGCACAGACATTCGCGGGTGAACTCATCGACGATGTTCAGCATGCGGAACTTGCGGCCGTTGTGGGTGCGATCCTCCACGAAGTCATAGGACCAGACGTGGTTGGGGTGCTCGGGCCGAAGCCGCACGCACGAGCCGTCGTTCAGCCAGAGCCGACCGCGCTTGGGCTGCTTGGCCGGCACCTTCAGACCTTCCTGCCGCCAGATCCGCTCCACCGGCTTCATGTTGACAAGCCAGCCAGCCTCGCGAAGCAAGGCCGTGATCCGGCGGTATCCATAGCGTCCATACTGCGTCGCCAGCTCGATGATGTCGGCCGTCAGCGCCGCATCGTCAGATCGCCCCTTGGGCGCCTTGCGCTGCGTCGATCGGTGCTGCCCCAGGACGCGGCACGCCAAACGCTCCTTCACGCCATGCTTCTTCATGACGTGCTCGATGCATTGGCGACGGCGGGAGGGGCTCACCAGTTTCCCGAGGCGGCCTCCTTCAGGATCAGCTTCTCCAGCGTCAGATCGGAGACCGCCTTGCGCAGCCGCTCGTTCTCCTTCTCCAGCTCCTTCAGCCGCTTCACCTGGTCCACCTTCAGCCCGCCATACTCCTTGCGCCAGCGGTAGTAGGTGAACGGCGTCACGCTGATCGTGCGCACTGCTTCGGCAACGGGGCGACCCTGCGACACGAGAACGTCCACCTGCCGCAGCTTGGCGACGATCTCTTCCGGGCTCGGCTTCTTCCTCGGCATTCTCGGCATCCTCCAAAAAGGCTCAAAAGCCTACTTCACGGAGGACCACTTTTCAGGGGGCAGGCCAGAAACGTTCCCCCCATCAGGGCACGCTCCGACGGCCGACCGACGCGCCTCGTCGGCATCACCTGGACGGACGAATTTCAGGCAATCATCGCATTGCCCCAATCGGGGATCCGGTCCGCGTCCGATCTTGCAGGCAAGCGGTTCGGCGTTCCGCGCCGGCCCGAGGGCATCGTCGATTTCATGCGCGCCACGGCCATCAAGGGGCTCGTGACGGCGCTCGAGCTCGAAGCGGTGGATCGAACCAGCGTGGAGCTCGTCGATCTCGTTCACGAAGACACCGTCTTGAGCGATCAGGAGGGGCCATCGCTCTTCGGTCTGCCGCGACGTCTCGCTTTCGGCGATGAATGCGCAGCACTGCTCCGCGGGAAGGTGGATGCCGTCTTCGTCAAGGGCACGGCCGGCGTCGCCGCAGCCAACTTGATCGGCGCGATCGCGGTGTCAAAATTCGGATTCCACCCCGACCCGGCCGTGCGCATCAATTCCGGCTCACCCCGCATCCTGACGGTGGACGATCGGCTCGCGGAGGAGCGGCCGGATCTCGTGCGGCGGCTGATCGGCATCATCGTGCAGGCCGGAGACTGGGCGGCCGGGCATCCCGAGGAAACGCGCCGCTTTATCGCGCGCGAGAGTCACGCCAGCGAAGAGGCGGTTCTGGCCGCGAACGGTGCGGACGTTCATCGGAACCTCGGTCTTTCGCTTCGCCCCGACCTTCTCGACGCCGTCCGACGCTTCAAGGACTTCCTCTTGGAGTGGGATTTCATCGAGAGGGATTTCGACGTGGGCGCGTGGGCCGACCATCGCGCTTGGGAAGCGAGCGAGCGCCGTGTCGCCTGACCTTGGAACAAACGGATAGACGATGAGCCACGTTACGACCTCGCCTTCGCTCAGTCTGGCCAGGCTTCCCCCACTGACGGCGCTTCGTGCATTCGTCGTCACGTCCCGGCACCACAGTTTCTCCGACGCAGCGCGTGAACTGCACGTGACCCCCGCAGCGGTGGGGCAGCAGGTGCGGCTCCTGGAAGAGCATCTGCAGCAGCCCCTGTTCAGGCGTGCCCGCGGACGGCTGGAGCTGACGGAGGCGGCGATCCTCCTTCTGCCGCATCTCGACAGAGCGTTCGACCACTTCCAGCAGGCCTTCGTCCACCTTGTCGCGCACAGAGACGAGGCAACGTTGCGGGTGGCGGCTACGCCCTCCTTCGCGGCCAAATGGCTGATGCCGCGCCTCGACCGCGTCCGAGAAGCCATGCCACGCCTGAGGATCTGCATCGAAGCGACGAACGATTCAGCCGTCATCGAGGACGGGCAGGCGGACTGCGCGATCGTCTACGGGGCCGGCCATCATCCCGGTTCGCGGGCCGAGCGCCTGTTCGGCGAGGCGATCCTACCGGTCTGTACGCCTGCCTTTGCCGAACGCCTCCGTTCGGAGGGCGACGTACGGAGCCTGTCCGATGTGACGCTGCTGCAGGAGGACGGCGCGGAACGGCATCCCCGGCACTCGAACTGGGCGCACTGGATGGGAACCGGCCGAGTGCCGCAGGGCGATCTCGCGCGCGTGGTCAGATTAGGCAGCCCCTCCCTGGTTCTGGATGCCGCCCTGGCAGGGCAGGGTATCGCGCTCGGCAAGCTGCGTCTGGCGGAGCCTGAACTGGAAGCCCGACGGCTCGTTTCTCCATTCGGTCAGGTTCAAACGCTGGAGACCGCGTATCACTTCGTCTCGGGCGCATCGGATCGGGCGGAGCGCCACGTCGCCGCCTTTCGCCTGTGGCTGCGGGAAGAGATGCGGATAGCGCACGGAAGTACCGGCATCCTCGCTGCCGACCCAACGGCTTAGCGCTACGGCCGGGATGGCCCTGCGCCGCGTTGGCCTCTGCAGCGAGGCGATCGCACGGACATCGAGTGAGGACGGCCGTCCAGGTATCGCGTTCTACGCAATCGGTCGGACGCGGACGATTTAACCGCTCCTGCCCGTTCCGCCGATCCCTTTCCGCTTTGCGATATCAATCTACATCGCCACTATAGAGATGCGGCGCCGAGGAGGCGTTCGCCGGATGCCCGCTCCGTCTGCGCGGCATTCGCGATCCGACGCCCTTCGATCCTCGGGAACGTTCCGCATGACATCCTATCTGACTCGAACCATCGTCGCAGCCGGGCTCGGCCTTGCGACCCTTGCCGCGTCCGCCGCTCCGAGTCTCGCGGAGGAGGGGCGGATCCGCATCGCCCAGCAGTTCGGGATCGTCTATCTGCTGCTCAACGTGGTGGAGGATCAGAAGCTGATCCAGAAGCACGGGAAGGAGGCGGGGCTCGACATCGACGCCGAGTTCATCCGCCTCTCCGGCGGCTCGGCGGTGAACGACGCGCTGCTCTCGGGAAGCGTCGACATCGGCGGCGCGGGCGTCGGCCCGCTGTTCACGCTCTGGGACCGGACCAAGGGCTCGCAGAACGTGAAGGGCGTCGCCTCGCTCGGCAACTTTCCCTACTACCTCGTCTCCAACAACCCGGCCGTGAAGACGATCGCCGACTTCACCGACAAGGACCGTATCGCGGTGCCGGCGGTCGGCGTGTCGGTGCAGTCGCGCATCCTGCAATGGGCGTCGGCCAAGCTCTGGGGCAACGAGGCCTTCGACAAGCTCGACGCGATCTCGGTCGCCGTGCCGCACCCGGAGGCGGCGGCGGCGATCATCTCCGGCGGCACGGAGATCACCGCCCATTTCGGCAATCCGCCCTTCCAGGAACAGGAACTGGCGGGCAATCCGAACGCCCACATCGTGCTGAAATCCTACGACGTGCAGGGCGGGCCGGCCTCGTCCACGGTCCTCTACGCGACGGAGGCCTTCCGCGACGAGAGCCCCAAGACCTACGCCGCCTTCGTCGCGGCGCTCGACGATGCGGCGGCGTTCATCACGGCCAACCCGGAAGCGGCGGCGGACATCTATCTGAAGGTGGCTGGCGGCAACGTCGATCGCAAGCTCCTGCTCGACATCATCACAAACCCCGAGGTGACCTTCAAGGTGGCGCCGGAGAACACGCTCGGCCTCGGCCGGTTCCTGCACGGCGTCGGCGCCATCCGCAACGAGCCGACGGCGCTCGCCGACTACTTCTTCGACGATCCGCGCGTGGCGGGCGGCTCGTGAGCTCGGTCCGCATCCTGCCCTTCCGTCAAGCCGAGGTTCCGGGTCCCACCCCCGCCGCCCCGGTCTTCCCGGTCGACGGATCGCCGGCGCCGGCCGGCGAGCCGCTTCTGGCCGTGCGGGGCGTCTCGCTCGAATACCGCACGCCGGAGCGCGTCGTGCGCGCAACGCATCGGATCGACCTCGACATCCACCGCGCCGACCGCTTCGTGCTGCTCGGCCCCTCCGGCTGCGGGAAGTCGACGCTCCTGAAGTCGATCGCGGGCTTCATCCTGCCGATTGAGGGCGAGATCGTCCTGGACAGCAGGCGCGTGAGCGAACCGGGCCCCGACCGGATCGTGGTGTTCCAGGAGTTCGACCAGCTCCCGCCCTGGAAGAGCGTCCTCGACAACGTCGCCTTTCCGCTCGTCGCCTCGCGCGCCCTGGGCAGGCGCGAGGCGCGAGAGCGGGCGCGGCACTATCTCGACAAGGTCGGGCTCGCGACCTTCGCCGACGCCTTCCCGCACCAGCTCTCGGGCGGCATGAAGCAGCGCGTGGCGATCGCCCGCGCGCTGGCGATGCAGCCACGGGTGCTCCTGATGGACGAGCCCTTCGCCGCGCTCGACGCGCTGACGCGCCGGCGGATGCAGGAGGAACTCCTCGGCCTGTGGGAGGAGGTGCGGTTCACGCTGCTGTTCGTGACCCATTCGATCGAGGAGGCCCTGGTGATCGGCAACCGCGTGGCGCTCCTGTCGCCGCGTCCGGGCCGCGTCCGGGCCGAGATCAACGCGCACGAATGGGGGCTGCACAGCCTCGGCGGCGAGACCTTTCAGGCCGCCAGCCGGCGCATCCACCGCCTCCTGTTCGACGACGGCGCCGGCACGGTCGCGAGCGAGGAGGGCGCCGGGTGAGCCTAGCCCTCGACCCTCCCGTGCGGCCCGAATACGAGCGCGACCTGCCGCCGTTCACCGAGACCGTCGTCGAGCGTCGGCTGCCGCTCGCCGAGCGCCTTTGGAGCCAGGGCTGGCTGCGCAAGGCGCTGATCGTGGCGGTGCTGATCCTGGTCTGGGAAGCGGTCGCGCGCTGGCAGGGCAACCCGCTGCTGCTGCCGACCTTCGGCGCCACGGCCAGGGCCTTCGTTTCCGGCATGACCAGCGGCGAGCTTCTGGAGCGCACGCGGATCTCGCTCCTCGTGCTGGTCCAGGGCTATGCGCTCGGCATCCTGCTCGCGCTCGTCTTCACGACGCTCGCCGTCTCGACCCAGATCGGCCGCGACCTCCTGTCGACCCTCACGGCCATGTTCAACCCGCTCCCCGCCATCGCGCTCCTGCCGCTGGCGCTGCTCTGGTTCGGGCTCGGACAGAACAGCCTGATCTTCGTGCTGGTGCATTCGGTGCTCTGGCCTCTTTCCTTGTCGATCTTCTCCGGCTTCCAGGCCGTGCCCGAAACGCTGCGCATGGCCGGGCGCAACTACGGCCTGAAGGGCTGGCGATACGTCGTCCGGATCCTGCTGCCGGCGGCCCTGCCGTCCGTCCTGTCGGGCCTGAAGATCGCCTGGGCCTTCGCCTGGCGCACGCTGATCGCCGCCGAACTCGTGTTCGGCGCCTCGTCCGGGCGCGGCGGGCTCGGCTGGTACATCTTCCAGAACCGCAACGAGCTCTACACCGACAACGTCTTCGCCGGGCTCGCTCTCGTCATCCTGATCGGCCTCCTCGTCGAGAACCTCGTCTTCGCCAGCCTCGAGCGGGTGACGGTGCGTCGATGGGGGCAGCAGCGATGAACGGGCCGAGCGAATTCCTCTGGTACATCCCGAACCAGTCGGTCGCGGGCCATCGCGGCGACACGGCGGCGGCCGACCACAACAGCCTCGACACGCTGGTCGCGCAGGCCGAGGCGATCGAGCGGAACGGCTGGACGGGCGCTCTCCTCGGTACGGGTTGGGGACGGCCGGACACGTTCACCGTCGCGGCCACGCTGGCCGCGCGCACGACGCGCTTCGAGCCGCTGGTGGCGATCCGGCCGGGCTACTGGCAGCCGGCGCTCGCGGCCTCGGCCCTTGCCACGCTCGACAACCTGACCGGCGGGCGCGTGCGCGTCAACATCGTGTCGGGGATCGACGATCCGGCCGCCTACGGCGACGGCGAGTTCGACAAGGCGAAGCGCTACGAGCGCACGCAGGAGTTCATGCAGATCCTCCGGCGCCTGTGGACGCAGGACGGCGTCTCCTACGACGGCCGCCACTTTACGCTCACCGGCTCGACGCTGGCGCCCAAGCCGGTGGCCCGCGAGGGTAGGGCGCATCCGACCCTCTACTTCGGTGGCGCGTCAGAAGCGGCTGAGCGCGTTGCCGCCGCCGAGGCCGACGTCCAGCTCGTCTGGGGCGAGCCGCTGGCGGACGTCGCGGAGCGCATCGCGCGCCTGCGCGCGCTCAGCGACACGGTCGGCCGGCGGCATGCGCCGCTGGAGTTCGGCCTGCGCATCACGACGCTGGTGCGGGAGACGAGCGGCGAGGCCTGGAGGGACGCCGAAGCCAAGGTGGCCGACATGGCGCGGACGGACGGGGCCGGCTGGCACGACCATCGCGGCGAGGTGGCGGTCGGCCAGCGCCGGCTTCTCGACCTCCAGGCGCGGGGCGACGTTCTGGACACCAACCTCTTCACCGCGCCGGGGCGCTACGGCGGCGGGGGGGCGGGGACGACCTGGCTCGTCGGATCGGCCGAGGAGGTCGCGGCGTCCCTGAACCGCTACCGCGCCCTCGGCGTGTCGCACTTCATCCTGTCCGACACGCCGTATCTCCGCGAGATCGAGCGGCAGGGCCGAACACTTCTGCCGCTCCTAGGGGCCCGAGGCACCGAAACCGGAGGGTAGCCATGACGAATATGCCCACAGTCCTGGATGCCTTCACGCCCGCTGCGGCGGGGGTGATTGCCGACGCAGCCTTGCATGCGCGGATCGACATGTATTGGGCGCAGTTGCGACGCGAGGCGGAACGCATTGTTGGGCGAGAACCGACGCTGGCCGCGCTCGTGATCTCGACAGTCCTGCCGCAACACTCGCTTGGACTTGCCCGGGAAAGTGGAGAGCGATTTTGATGTTACGCGGCCTGTTTCTCGAACTGAAGCGGGCTGGTGAAGTCGAGCGTCGAATGTCGCCGGATGGGATTGTAGAAGCCATCGATGTAGCGGCCGATCGCGGCGGTAGCCGCGGCCCGGCCGTAGAAGACGGTGCGCCAGACGAGTTCGGCTTTCAGCGTCTTGAAGAAGGTCTCGACCATCGCGTTGTCGAAGCAGTTTGCCTTGCCCAACATCGAAATCCGAATGCTGTGCCGGCGCACTACGATCTGGTACTCCAAGGAGCAGTATTGGCTGCCGCGGTCCGCTTGATGGATGAGGCCGGCGGTAGGCCGGCGCAAAGCGATGGTTCGGCGCAGGGCCGACAAGGCCAGTTTCTTGTGCAGGCGGTCGCTGGTGGCCCAGCCGACGAGAGTCGGGCGAGCAGGTCGATGATGATGGCCAGATGCAACCAGCCCTCCTGGGTCCAAACGTAGGAGATGTCGGCACTCCACTTCTGGTTCGACCCGGTTGCAGCGAAGTTCAGGTCAAGCAGGTTCGGCGCGACCGGGAAGGCATGCAGGCCGCGCGAACATGCGCGAGCAGCATCAGGTCGGTACGATGACGGTGACAGGCCGAGCGGTTCTGCCAGGCGAAGTAACTGCTTGGGCTGACACCGAGGATTTTGCATAGGCGCTGGACAGGGAACTCCTTCTTCGCCGCATCGATGAAACGGAACCTTATCGACTTCCCTCCTTGGCGAAAAAGTCGCGGCCATCTTCAGGATCTCGTGCTGCTGGCGAAGGATCTCGTTCTCGCGGCGCAGCCGCTTTAGTTCGGCCGCCATGTCCTCATGGCGCTTGGGGGCGGTACCTCCAGATCACGCTCCCGGCGCTTGTTTAGCTAGCGCCGCAATGTCGATAGTCGATGCCGAGATCCTCGGCGATCTCGCGCTGCGTGCGCCCCCTCGTCTCCACCAGGCGAACGGCCTCCGCCTCAAACTGCCTAGGCTCAGGACTCATTGATCAGAGCCAGAAGATGACGGCGGCGGCGATGCAGATGGCGGAGAAGAAGGTGTGTGCGCATCGGTCGTAGCGCGTGGCGACGCGCCGCCAGTCTTTAAGCCTGCCGAACATGACCTCGATCTTGTGGCGCTGCTTGTAGAGCGTGGCGTCGTGCGGGACGGGATTCCTGCGCTTGGCACGTGAGGGGATGCAGGCCGCAATGTCGCGCTCGCTCAACGCCTCGCGCAGCCAGTCGGCGTCGTAGCCCTTGTCTGCCAGCAGTTTGCGGGCTGGCGGTAGATGGGGCAGCATCAGGCGGGCGCCGCGATAATCGCTGGCCTGGCCCTCGGTCAGCGTCATGACAAGCGGGCGGCCTTGTGCGTCGCAGATGGCATGCAGCTTGGAGTTCAGGCCGCCTTTCGTGCGTCCGATACGGCGGGGAACATCCCCCCTTTGAGAAGGCTGGCCGCGGTGCGGTGCGCCTTCAGGTGCGTGGCGTCGATCATGATGCGCTCGGGCCTTGGACCTTCACCGGCAAGGCTGGCGAAGATGCGGTTGAAGACCCCCAGCCGCGACCAGCGGATGAAGCGGTTGTAGAGCGTCTTGTGCGGCCCGTAGCCGGTGGGCGCGTCCTTCCATTGCAGGCCGTTGCGGATGACGTAGACAATCCCGCTCACCACCCGCCGGTCGTCCACCCTCGGCACGCCGTGCGCCAGCGGAAAGTGCGGCGCGATCCGCGCCATTTGGCGCTCGCTCAACAGGAACAACTCGCCCATCAGACACTCCCTTAGTGCCCAACTGAATCACGCATCAAACCAAATTAATAGGTCCTGAGCCTAGAGGCTGTTATGGACCGGTTGCGAGCGTGGCGGCCTGTTTGAGCATGATGCAGGCGAATGCGACGACGTGCAGGTCTGCCAGAGTGCTTGCATATCGCTCATAGTCCTTTGCGAGACGGCGAAAGCGGGTGGCCCAGGCGAACGAGCGCTCGACCACCCATCGCCGTGGCAGGAGCACGAAACCGCGTTTGGCGTCCGGCAGTTTGATCACCTCCAGATCGATGCCGTGCGTCTTGGCCGCCGAGGCGGCTCGCGCACCGCTGTAGCCTTGGTCGACATAGGCCAGGTCGACGCTCTGCCCGGTCGATGCCTGCACCGCCTTGGCCAGGCGCTCGACCTCGCCGCGATCCTCGGCGTTTGCCGGCGTGACGTGAAGGGCCAGGAGATGGCCGAGCGTGTCGACGGCCAGGTGCAGCTTGGAGCCCTTCTTACGCTTGGCCCCGTCATAGCCGGCCCTCGTCCCGCTCTCGGGCGAGGAGCGAAGCGTCCGGCTGTCCAGGATCGCCGCACTCGGCTGGGGCTTGCGGCCCGCGGCAAGGCGCAGAACCGCCCGCAGATCCTCGGCCAGCGTTTCGAAGCCGCCGGCTGCAAGCCAGCGCTGCGCCTGCTGGTAGAGCGCCGCCCAGGGCGGCAGATCGTTGGGCATCCAGCGCCAGGGCGCACCCGTCGTCACGATGTAGTGCAGCCCGTTGAACACTTCGCGCAGGCAATGCTCGCGCTGCCCCGCCTCCGCGGGCAGGAGCGTCAGAAAGGGCGCAACAAGCGCCCACTCCTCATCCCAAACGTCCGACGGATACGCCTTGCGACTAGTCCTCATCCCTCGCCAGATGACGCATCCCTCCAGGACACTCCATAACAAGCCTCTAGCCTGGCTGGCCCAGTTCCGGCGCCTCGCCATCCGCTACGAGCGCCGGGCCGACATCCACATCGCACTCACCACCTTCGCAGCCGCCCTCATCACATGGCGCTTCGTTGCAAAGTGGTTTTGTTAGAGGCTCTTAGAGCCCTTGCCGCGTCCGGCGGACGGGACGAGCCGCATGGATTCGCCGGGGGCGCGCCGCGGCGCCTCGATGGTCCGCTCGGTTATGGCTCGCGTGACGGCCTCGGGCCTGAAGAACGCCGTGTCCGCCCGAGACAAATCGGCGTCCCGATCTACAACCGCGAACACTCCAGGGTTGTAGGCCCGTCGAGTGCGGATTGCCTATCCTGACGTTCCCACGAGGTCGCCGACGCGGCTGAGATGGGCGCGCATGGCGGCTTCGGCCTGATCGGGCTCGCGGGCGGCGATGGCCTCGACGATGGTCAGGTGCTGCGCGACAAGCGCGTCGCGCACGGTCGGCGTGAAGGACTTTTCGCGCATGACCTTCCAGTTCTGCTCGACGCGCACCGCGCCGATCATGGCGAAGAGGCCCTCGAACAGGCTGTTGCGCACGCTGCCGGCGATTTTTGCGTGAAAGGCGCTGTCCCAGCGCTCGTATTGGGCGCCGGTCTGGGCCTGTGAGCCCTTTTCGGCGAGGCGGCGCATGGCCTCGATGTCGGCGGGCGTCGCGCGCAGCGCCGCGAGCTTGGCGAGGGCCGGCTCGATCTCGCGGCGCACCTCCATGATCTCGACGGGGCTGGTGTGGAGCGAGAGCCCGCTCGTGCGCATGGCGGGGGCGGGCACGGGCTTGATGAAGGTGCCCTGGCCCTGGCGGCGGAAGACGAGCCCTTCCGCTTCGAGCTGTTCCAGCACGATCCGCACCGAGCGCCGGCCGACGCCGAAGACCTCCATCAGGCGCCGCTCGGGCGCGAGGCGCCCGTCGACGACGAGCGCGCCGTCGCCCGATTCCACGGCGCCGCGCAGCGCCCCGAGAAGGGCCTCGGTGTCGTCGGTCGCGGCGCTCATAGGCTCTGGTAGAGATCGTAGAACATGCGGGCGGAGGTCAGCAGCAGGAAGCCGGCAAAGCAAAACTGCAGCGCGCGGCGGGGAATGGAATGGGCGAGGCGCGCGCCGACCGGCGCCATGAGCATGGTGAGAGGCACGAGGGCGAGAGCAGCGGCGGCGTTGAAGTATCCCAGCGAGAAGGGCGGGCGCCCCTCGGCGCCCAGGCCCGTCACAATATAGCCGAGCGTGCCCGGGATGGCGATCACGAAGCCGATGGCCGCGGCGGTTCCGACCGCGCGGCGGATGTCGAAGCCATAGGTCGTCAGGATCGGCACGCTCAACGTTCCGCCGCCGATGCCCATCATGGCGGACACGCCGCCGACGAAGAAGCCGGAGCTGATCTTGGCGAAGCGGTTCGGAAAGCCGTCGGCAACCGCGACGCCTTCGCGCCTCAGGAGCATGTTGATCGCGACGAGAAGGGCGACGGTCGCGAAGACGCCGGTGAGGACGCGCCCGTCCACCGTGCCCCCGAAGGCGGTCCCCGCGATGACGCCGATGAAGATCGGCAGGCTCCAGCTCTTCAGGAGCGAGAGGTCGATCGCGCCGCGCCGGTGGTGGCTCATCACCGAAACGGAGGAGGTCGCGATGATCGTGGCGAGCGAGGTGGCGACCGCGACCTTCATGCGCAGGCCCTCCTCGACGCCGAAGCCGGCGAGCACCTGATAGAGCACGGGCACGATGACGATGCCGCCGCCGACCCCGAGGAGGCCGGCGATCAGGCCTCCCACGATGCCGGCGAAGACCATGGAGGCGACCCAGAGGGCGATCGTGCCGGCGTCTGCTTCGAAACCCATGACCCTACCCTGTCGAATTCTTCGCGTGCCTGATCCAATAAGAACCAATCGATAATGGTTCTCCTCTTGGTCCTGCACGGAAACCGCGGGTTTGTCGAGAGACATGATCGAGGCGCGGAACGAAACAGCTAAGAACGGCGGCCTCCGCGGGCGTCGTCGGCGCCGGGAGGAGCAACCTTCTTCGAACCAATTTCCATCATCCATCTGAAAGGCAGTTGACAGGAGCGGGTGGTTTGAAATTATCTAGCGATAAATAAAGTCGCATCCGCAAGTCGCCGGCCGAGTGCCGGCGACCCGGAGCGGCACCCCGGCGAAGGCGCCGGCGAGCGGACGCGCGCGGTTGGAGGACCCGCTCGTTCGCGGCTCAACCTGGGAGGATACAGACGATGTTTGGACTTGGCCGCGCGGTTCTGGCCGCGACCTTCGCCACCCTGGCCCTGGCCGGCCCCGCCGCGGCCGACCCCGTCAACATCCGGATCGGCTGGTCCACCATGCCGGGCCACCTGATCCCGGTTCTCTACTCCAAGCCCGAGATCCTGAAGCACTACGGCACGAGCTACACGGTGGAGCCCGTGCGCTTCAAAGGCTCCTCGCCGCAGATCGCCGCCATGGCGGCCGGCGAGATCGACATGGCCGCCTTCGGCGCGCTGACCCTGACGCTCGCCGTCACCAATGCCCGCCAGGACGTGAAGGTCGTCGCCGACATCATCCAGGACGGCGTCGAGGGCTACCACTCCGAGACCTTCCTCGTGCGCGCCGATTCCGGGATCGAGAGCGTCGAGGACATGAAGGGCAAGCGCGTCGGCACCAACGCCATCGGCTCGGCCTCCGACACCGCCATGCGCGCCATGTTCCGCAAGCACGGCATGGAGGACAAGCGCGACTACACCATGGTCGAGGTCGCCTTCCCCAACATCCCGGCCATGATCGACGAGGGCAAGCTCGACATGGGCACGGTGCTGCAGCCCATGTCCGGCCAGCTGACCGCGGGCGGAAACTACAAGGTCCTTTTCACCGCCAAGGACGCCATCGGCCCCTCGCAGCTCGTCTTCCTCACCGCCAAGGCCGACTTCCTGGAGGAGAACCGCGAGCAGCTCCAGGACTTCTTCGAGGACCACGTGCGCGCCGCGCGCTGGTTCAACGATCCGGCCAACCGCGAGGAGGCCGTGAAGATCGTCGCCGACTTCATGCAGCAGCCGCCCGAGACGCTGAGCCACGTCTTCACCGACAAGGACTATTACCGCGATCCCTTCATGGTCCCGAACGTTTCGACCATCCAGAGCGGCATCGACATCGCCGTGGACCTCGGCCTGGCGCCCCAGGGCATCACCGTCGATCCCGACTACGTCGACCTGTCCTTCGTCCAGGAAGCCAAGCGCCGCATCGAGGCGGAAGGGCAATGAGCGCCCTTCGCCAGGCCCCGGCGGCCGATGGTGCCGCAGCGCCCGGCGCGTCGGGCATCCGGATCGACACCGTTACCCACGCTTATCGCTCGCCCGGCCGCCCGCCCGTCATCGCGCTCGACCGCATCAGCCTCGACATCGGGCCGACCGAGTTCCACGCCCTTCTCGGCCCGTCCGGCTGCGGGAAGTCGACGCTCCTTTATCTTCTCGGCGGCTTCATTCCCGTCCAGGAGGGCGCGATCACGACGCCCAAGGGCCGCGTCACGGCCCCGGGGCCCGAGCGCAGCATCGTGTTCCAGAACTTCGCGCTGTTTCCCTGGAAGACGGTGCGCGAGAACGTTCTCTACGGCCTTCGCAAGTCCGGCGTCGGGCGCGAGGAGAGCGAGGCGCGGGCGCGCGATTTCATCGCGCTCGTCCATCTCACCGGCTTCGAGGACGCCTATCCCTCGCAGCTGTCGGGTGGCATGCAGCAGCGCGCCGCGATCGCCCGGACCCTCGCGGTCGACCCGAAGATCCTCCTGATGGACGAGCCCTTCGGCGCGCTCGACGCCCAGACCCGCCGCGTCATGCAGGAGGAGCTGCGGGCGATCTGGCAGCGCAGCCCGAAGACCGTCGTCTTCGTCACCCACGACGTCCAGGAAGCCGTCTTCCTCGCCGACCGCATCTCGATCATGAGCTCGCGCCCGGGGCGCATCCAGCACATCCTCGACGTGCCGCTCCCCAAGGAGCGCGGCGAGGACACGCTGGAAAGCCGCGAGTTCATCCAGCTCAGCGAACACATCTGGCGCCTGGTGCGCGAGCAGGCCGTCGCCGCGACGCGGGGGCGGCTGTGAGCGCGGCCGGCGCGCAGGGGCGGGCAGCCCCGGCGGTGCCGGGAAGCCCGCGCCTCTTCGGGATCCTCGACGCGGCCTTGCGCTACAGCCCGCTCCTCGTCCTCGTCGCGATCTGGGAGGGGCTGGGCCTCTCCGGCCTCGTGTCGCGCCAGATGCTGCCGGATCTCGGAACCATCCTGTCCGAGTTCTGGCGCATGCTGGTCGGGGGCGATCTTCTCTACAACACCGCCCGCTCGCTCTCCCGCTCCTTCTCCGGCCTCGCCCTTGCCATCCTCGTCGGCCTCGCCGCGGGGCTCGCCATGGCGACCGCGCGGCCCGCCCGGCTCCTGATCAACCCGGTCGTGCAGATCTTCTATCCCATGCCCAAATCGGCCCTGATCCCGGTCGTGATGATCTGGCTGGGCCTCGGCGACGCGTCCAAGGTCCTCCTGATCTTCCTCGGCTGCCTCCTGCCGGTCGTGGTCGGCGCCTATAACGGGGCGCGCGGCGTCAATCCCTTCCTCATCTGGTCGGCGCGGAGCCTGGGCGCCGGGCGCTTCGAGGTGCTGCGCGAGGTGATCGTCCCGGCCGCCATGCCGGAGATCCTCAACGGCTGCCGCACGGCGCTCGCCTTCTCCTTCATCCTGATGGTCTCGTCCGAATTCCTGATCGCCAGCGACGGCGTCGGCTACATGATCTCCTCGCTCGGCGACGGCGGCATCTATCCCGCCATGTTCGCGGTGATCTTCTTCGTCGCGGCGATCGGGTTCGCCGCCGACCGGATCTACACCGCGATCATGCGCCGGCAGCTGCGCTGGAGGAACGCCTGATGGCCGGCTCCGCCCAGAACACCGCCGTTCCCGTCGGCGCCGAGGCCAAGCCCGCCCCGCCGCGATCCCGGCTCGGCCGCCGGCGCCCCGGCGCGTTCCTCGACCTGTCGGTCCAGGTCGGCGTGGTGCTCGCCCTCTGCCTCGCCTGGGAGGCGGGCGCGCGGCTCGGCGCGATCAACCCCTTCCTCCTGCCGCCGCTCACCGACGTCCTGGCGCGCATCGGCGAGGATGCCGCGTCCGGCGCCGTCTTCGTCGACCTCGGCCTGACGCTCTACCGCGCGCTTCTCGGCTTCTTCATCGCGGCCGTGATCGGCATCCCCGTCGGCATCCTGATGTCGCGCGTGGCGGTCGTGCGCTGGTTCTTCGATCCGCTTCTGTCGGTCGGCTTTCCCATGCCGAAGGTCGCCTTCCTGCCGATCTTCATCCTCTGGTTCGACATCTACGACACGTCGAAGGTGATCATGGTCGCCTTCTCCTGCTTCTTCCCGATCGCGGCGGCGACCTATGCCGGCACCACCGGCCTCGACAAGTGGCCGATCTGGTCCGCCCGCTCCTTCGGTGCCAAGGAGGTCGAGATCCTGTGGGAGGTGAACCTCCCCATGGCCCTGCCGCAGATCCTCACCGGCCTCCAGGTGGCGCTGCCCGTCGGCATGATCACCACGGTCGTCACCGAGATGCTGATGGGCGGGCGCGGCATCGGCGGCTCGATGATCATGGCCGGCCGCTTCGCCGACTCCGTCGGCGTCTTCGCCGGCATCGTCGAGATCGTCGCTCTCGGCTTCCTCGTGGTGAAGAGCCTCGAGCTCCTCCGGGCGCGGCTCCTCGCCTGGCACCCGGAAACGCGGCGATGAGGCCGAACCCATGGCCGAGCCTTTCGACGAGCGTCAGGGCGAACTCCGCTTCGGCACTGCCGCGCCGAACAAGGCCGGCGGCCTGCGCATCCGCGTCGACGCGCTGGCCGGCGAGCCCCTGCGCATCTCGAGCGTCGATCTCGGCCTGCCCCGGCCGGGCTCGCTCGGGGCCGGATCGTTCTCGCGGTGCGAGCTCCTCCTCGCCGCGCTGGAGCGCCTCCTCGACCCCTTCGACGCGCTCGGCCGGCGCGTCCTTGCCCGCTACTTCGCCTGGCTCGACCGGCGGATCGGCCGGGCGCGCGCCGCGATCGAGGCGCGCCTCGCCCCCTTCCACGGCCTCTACGCGCCGGAGGACTACCTCTTCTCCGCGCCTCTGCCGCTGCCGCGCGCCCATCTGCCGGTGGGGGAGGGGATCCTCGTTCCCGCCGACGTCGCCTTCTGGACCGGGCGCGGCTTCGCGGTCGCGCTGGCGCGGCCCGCGCGCCTTTCGCCCGCGGCGCAGCGCGAGCGTCTCGCCCGACTGGACGCGGCCGGCTGGCGCCGCGCCGCCTTCGACGCCGCGCCCGCGGCTCCGGAGGCCGACGACGCGCTGTTCGACGCGCTTCTCGCCCTCGACGACGCCCGGCTTCTCGACCTCGACCGGCCGCCCGTCGGCCCGGGCCTCGACCTCGACTTTCCCTTCTGACCGAACGCAGCCCCCAAGGAGGCTCAACGACTCGTGACACCCGACCTGATCAAGGGAATGCGGCTGATCGCCCACGACGACCTCCTCGGTTTCGGCGGCGTCGGCGAGGGCATGTCGATCCAGGCGACGCGCGACGGGCGCCGCATCCTCTGGCTCGCCCATGAGGGGCCGCCGAAGAACTTCACCGGCGTCGACGTGACCGATCCCCGCCGCCCGCGCGTCGTCGTCCAGACCGAGCTGCCGAACCGCCACGTGCGCTCGAACTCCCTGGAAACGAGCGGCGACCTCATGGCCGTCGCCTATCAGGTGCTGGAGCACGGCCAGACGCCGGCCGGCATCGAGATGTTCGACATCTCCGATCCCGAGAACCCGCGCTCGATCAGCTTCTTCGACTGCTCCGGCCCGTTCTCGCGCGGCGTCCACCAGCTCTGGTTCGTGGACGGCGAGACCGTGCACTTCGGCGGCGGCTCGGCCGACTTCACCCCGAAGAACAAGCTCGACGACCAGCCCTACCGCATGCTCGACGTGCGCGACCCGGCGCGGCCCCGCGAGATCGGCCGCTGGTGGATTCCGGGCACGCGCGAGGGCGACCCCGAGCCCGAGCCGGCGCGCCTGGCCATCGACACCGGCTTTCGCGCCCACAACACCAACGTTTATCCCACGCGTCCCGACCGCGCCTATGTCGGCATGATCGACGGGGGCGGCTACGTCCTCGACATCGCGAATCCTTCGGCCATCAAGCCGGTCAGCCACTGGAACCCGAACCCGCCCTTTCCCGGCTTCACCCACACGGTGATGCCGCTGTTCAGCCGCGACCTCCTCGTCTTCACCCATGAATGCGTGATGGACGACGGCGCCGACTGGCCGAAGCTCACCTGGATCGTCGATGCCCGGCGCGAGGACAACCTCGTGCCGCTCTCGATCCTGCCCATGCCCGACGTCGAGGAGTATGCGCCGAAGGGCGGGCGCTTCGGCTGCCACAATGTCCACGAGAACACCCCGCGCGAGACCTCCTTCCAGTCCGACACGCTGATCTTCTCCTCGCTGTTCAACGGCGGCGTGCGCGTCCACGACATCTCCGACCCGACCGCCCCGAAGGAGGTCGCGGCCTTCGTGCCGCCGGCGCCTGCCGGCTCGCGCGTGCCCTCGGCGCAGATCAACGACGTCCACGTCGACGAGAACGGCGTCGCCTACGCCGTCGATCGCCACACGGGCGGCCTCTACGTCCTCGAACTCGACATCTGACGGCCGCAACGGCCAGCCTTAAGGGAGGAAGAACCGCATGAGCGCAGCCGAGACGACCATTCCCGAGACCCGCAACAAGGGCGCCGTCAAGGGCGGTGCCCAGGGCTACGTCTTCCAGCTCGCCGAGCTCGACAAGATCGACGCCGGCAAGGGCTATTCCACCGCCTTCGGCGCGGTGGTCGAGGGCGAGCGCACGCAGGTCGGCCTGATGAACAAGGCGCGCGGCACGGGCGCGCGCCCGCACTCGCACCCGAACGAGCAGTGGAACTACGTCGTGAAGGGGCGCCTGCGCGTCCACATCGAGGGCGAGGAGGACCGCATCGTCGGCCCCGGCACGCTTCTCTACTTCCCGCCGAACAAGGTCCACGCGACCGTCGCCCTGCCGGACGAGGACGTCGTCTTCTTCGTGGTGAAGGACCTGTCGCACGGCATCGTCGGCATGGCCGCCGACGGCACCATGGCCGGCCCGCACTACGACGCGGGCTTCGAGCCCAAGGGCTGATCCGAACGCCGCGCCGGCCACCGGCTCCGGGGAGGAGGCCCGGCCGGCGCGACGCATCCGCATGCAGGCCCACGTCCACGTCATTCTCGGGAGGAACGACCATGAAGCGCATCGCCGCGGCCTTTGCCGCCTGTCTTGCCGCAACGATCGCGGGGTCGCTCCCCGCCGGCGCGCAGGAGGACTATCCGAGCCAGCCCGTCGAGCTGGTCTGCTCGACCTCGCCCGGCTCCACCGCCGCCCAGTGGTGCCAGCTCATGGCCCAGGTCCTGGCGCAGGAGGACAAGCTCGGTGTGCCGGTCAACGTCACCTACAAGGGCGCGGGCTCGGGCAACGAGGCGGCGGTCTATACCACCGGCCGCGAGGCCGACGGCTACACGATCCTCCACGCCAATGCGAGCTGGAGCGGCTACATGAACCTGCCGACCTTCGAGCGCAAGCCCGAGGACTTCGAGTTCCTCGCCCGCATCGAGAAGTTCATCTATGCCCTCGGCACGCATGCCGACAATCCGTACCAGAGCTTCGAGGACGTCGTCGCGGCGGCCAAGGAAGCTCCCGGCTCGATCGCGGTGGCCGGCAACAAGATCGGCTCGATCCACCACAAGCACATCCTGTCCGTCTTCAAGGCCGCGGGCGCGGAGGTCGTGCACATCCCCTACGAGGGCTCGGGCGATGCGGTGCGCGACGTCCTCGGCCAGCACGTGCCGGTCGGCCTCGGCTCGATCGGCCAGTTCCAGTCGCACGTCCAGGCCGGCACTGTGCGGCCCCTGGTGGTGCTGAACGAGGCGCGCGTCGCCGCCATGCCGGACGTGCCGACCCCGGCCGAGCTCGGCTACACCTATCCGATCAGCCACCAATGGCAGGGCATCTTCCTGAAGAGCGGCACGCCCGAGCCGGTCAAGGCGAAGATCCGCGACGCCCTGACCAAGGTCATGTCGAGCCCGGAATACGCCGCCTATCTCGAGACGAGCCCGCACGTCGAGAAGAACTTCGAGGTGGACCCGGCCACCCTCAAGCAGTCCTTCGACGCCGAGCTGACGGACACCCGCGCCTTCATGGAAGAGAACGGCCTGCTCTGACCGGCCGGCTGGGCGCGGCATCGTCGCCGCGCCCAGCCCGCAACGCCGCATCTTTCCCGCCCTTCGCGAAAGGACATGCCCATGCTGTCGCTGCATCGCCGGACGGCCGAGCTCGTCACCGCGCTGGTTCTTCTCGGCCTCGTCGCCTTTCTCATGCTGGAGGCGGCCAAGCTTCCGCCCTCGCCGGTGCGCGGCTATCCCGGTGCGGCCTTCTTTCCGATGCTGGCGCTCGGCGGCACCGGGCTCTTCATCCTCGTCTGGATCGCGATGGTGGCCTTCCGCCCGCGGTCGCAGGCCGCGGCCGCCATGACCGCGGACGGGGACGAGCCGAAGGACGGCCCCCGCTTCACCTTCGAGCTGCGCGACTACCTCGTCACCATCGGCGCGACGCTCGCCTTCGTCTACGGCATGAACCTCGTCGGCTTCGAGATCGCCGCCTTCCTGGTTCTCGCCGCGCTGCTCTGGACGCGGATGTCCAGCCCGGCGGTGGCGCTCGCCACGGCGGCGCTCACCATGCTCGCCCTTTACGGCACCTTCGTTCTTCTCCTGAACGTCTCGATGCCGCTCCTCTTCCTTCCCCGCTTCCTGCAGTTCTGAAGGAGGACCGGCCGTGACGCTCGTCGAGAACTTCCTGCCCGCGCTCTGGGTGGTGCTGAGCCCCACCAACATGGTCATCATGACGATCGGCGTGGTGATCGGCATCCTTCTGGGGGCGCTGCCCGGCTTCGGCGCGTCGCAGGCGCTGGCCCTGACCTTTCCTTTCACCTTCGGGATGGAGCCGGTTTCGGGCGTCCTGTTCTTCATCGCGATCTACGCCGCGGCCGAGTACGGCGGGGCGATCCCCTCGATCCTGATCCGCACGCCCGGCAACGCGGCGGCGGCGATCACGATCCTCGACGGCTTCCCCATGGCGCAGAAGGGCCTCGCCGGCCGGGCGCTGAAGATCTCGCTCTATACCGGCGTCTTCGGAAGCATGATGTCGAGCTTCGTCTTCCTGTTCGGCGCCTCCGGCCTCGCCTGGGTCGGCCTCCAGTTCGGACCGACCGAGATGCTGGCGGTCGGCATCTTCGGCCTCGCCATCATCGGCAGCTTCTTCGGCGACAGCCCCGTCCGCGGCTTCATCGCGACCGGCATCGGCCTGTTTCTCGCGACTATCGGCTCCTCCGGCTTCAGCGGCACGCGGTTCGCCTTCGGCCAGGCCGCGCTCCTCGACGGCCTGCCGCTCATCGTCGTCATCACCGGCCTTCTCGCCGTGCCCGAGGCCTTCAACCTCATGGCCGCGCGGCGCGGCGACGACATGAAGCTCGCCAAGCACCTCGACCAGTCCGCCGCCGGCAACCGCGTCGGCTGGAAGGACATGCGGGCGCTGATGCCGACCATGTGGCGCGGCACGCTCATCGGAACCGCCGTCGGTGCCGTCCCGGGCGCGGGCGCGACCGTCGCCTCGCTTCTCGCCTACAACGAGGAGAAGCGCTGGTCGAAGCATCCGGAAAAGTTCGGCACCGGCGTCGACGAGGGCGTCGCCGCTCCCGAGACCGCCAACAACGCCATCGTCGCGGGCGCGCTCATCCCCTCGCTCGCCCTCGGCATTCCGGGCTCGGGCGCCATCGCCATCCTTCTCGGCCTCCTGATCAGCCGCGGCATCGTGCCGGGGCCGCTTCTCTTTTCCCAAGGCGGCGACCTCGTGATGTCGGTCTTCGTGGGGCTGATCGTCTCGGCGCTCCTGATGCTCGTCGTCGGCATCGCCGGCATCCACGCCTTCGTCCAGGTGGCGCGCGTGCCGCGCTACATCCTCGCGCCCTTCGTGCTGATCACCCTGATGATCGGCACCTACGCCTACCAGAACTACGCGACCCACGTGGTTCTCACTCTCGTCATCGGGGCGGTCGCCTACTGGTTCGAGAAGATCCGCATCCCGGTGATCCCGATCGTTCTCGCCTTCGTCATGGGGCCGATCATCGAGGCGAACCTCAACCGCGCCATGGTGATCCACGGGGGCGACCTGTCCTTCGTCCTCCAGCGACCGATCGCCCTGGTGATCCTGGTGCTGGCCGTCGTCACCGCGGTCTTCTCCTTCCTGCGCGGGCGCCCGCGCATCGTCCGGCAGGCCGAGGCTTGAGCATGAGCCGGACGGTGCGCCTGCGCGGGGTCGGGCCGGCACAGGCCGGCGGGGCCGAAGAGGGCGTCGAACGCGTGCCGGCGACGCTTCTCACGGGCTTCCTGGGCAGCGGCAAGACCACGCTCCTCAACCACCTCCTGTCGCATCCCGAGATGGCCGACACGGCGGTCGTCATCAACGAGTTCGGCGACGTCGCGATCGATCATCTCCTCGTCGAGAGCGCCATCGAGAACGCCGTGGTGCTGCAGAGCGGCTGCATCTGCTGCACGGTGCGCGGCGACCTCGTCGACACGCTCACCGACCTTCTCGCCAAGCGGGCGAGCGGCGCGCTGCCGTTCTTCTCGCGCATCGCGATCGAGACGACGGGCCTCGCCGACCCTGCCTCGATCGTCCAGCTCTTCGTCGCCGAGCCGCTGGTGGCGAAGCGCTTCCGCCTGCGCGCGGTCGTGACCACGGTGGACGCCGTGAACGGGGCGGGCCAGCTCGACGCCTTCGCGGAGGCCGGCCGGCAGGTGGCGCTCGCCGATCTCCTCGTCGTCACCAAGTCCGACATCGCCGAGCCCGGCACCGCCGCCGCCCTCGTCGATCGGCTCAGCCGCCTCAATCCCGGAGCCTCCGTCCTTGCCATCGAGCAGGGCCGATTGTCGCCGGACGCGCTGTTCGGCGCCGTGCCGGACACGCTGGAGACGGGCGGAGCCGTCGGGGCCTGGCTCAAGGCCGACGCCTTCGAGCCGGCCGATGTCGGGGGAGCGGGTTCCGGGCGATCGGCGCACGGCAACGACATCCGGGCTTTCGCGCTGGAAACGTCGCGCTCGATCAGCGCTCAGGGCCTGAAGCGCTGGCTCGGCTCGATCCTGTCGCTTCGCGGAGCCGCCCTCCTGCGGATGAAAGGGCTGGTCAAGGTCGAGGGCCTCGACGGCCCGATCGTCCTGCACGCCGTCCAGCACGTGCTCCATCCGCCCCTGCGCCTCGCCCGGTGGCCGACGGCCGATGCCACGACGAAGCTCGTCTTCATCACCAACGGGCTGCCCGCCGCGGGTCTCCTCGCGAGCTTCGAGGCCTTCTGCCAAGAGGATCGCGCGGGCGGCGACGACTGACGCCCCGAAGCGACGGGCATGGGGCGAGATGCCCTCTGCCTGCTCGCGCAGGACTGCGACGATTTGTTCTTTCGCGAGGCGCGACGTCTTTGCCCGAAGGCGGTTCAAGCGCATGCCGGTAAGCAATCGGTCGCGGAAGGACGCCCGCCTTTCTTCGTGGGCGGCCAAGAACTGGTCGAGTTCGACGATCGTCGCTCTATGTCAAAATCACTGCCGCGACGAAAACTGCTGAACGGCAGCCTCCGCGCGCATGCAAGCGATCGCGTCGGCGCGCATGCAAGCCGCACGTCCGAAGACGGGACTGCCCCGATATGCATTCCTTCGTGTCGCGATCGGCCGATGTGTCCGGGCGCGAGACTTGCGGAGGAAGATCAGCCTGAATTGCGCGCCCTTCGCGGCGCGCTCCTATTGGAGGCGGTTCGTGTTCGATGCTTTTGATCCGGTTCTGCTGGCGCGCATCCAGTTCGCCTTCACGGTGGCCTTCCACTTCATCTTCCCCGCCTTCACCATCGGACTGGCATCGTTCCTGGCGGTCTGCAACGGCCTCTGGCTCTATACCGGCCGAGAGGTCTACCAGACGCTCTTCCAGTACTGGCTGAAGATCTTCGCCCTGTCCTTCGCGATGGGCGTCGTGTCCGGCATCGTGATGAGCTACCAGTTCGGCACGAACTGGTCGGTGTTCTCCGACCGGGTGGGGCCGGTGCTGGGTCCCCTGATGGCCTACGAGGTGCTGTCCGCCTTCTTCCTCGAAGCGGGCTTTCTCGGGGTCATGCTGTTCGGTCTGAATCGCGTGGGCAAGAAGCTCCACTTCTTCGCCACCCTCATGGTCGCGATCGGCACGCTCGGCTCGGCCTTCTGGATCCTGTCGGTCAATTCCTGGATGCAGACGCCGGCGGGCTACTCCGTCGCGGCGAACGGGCAGTTCGTTCCCGAGGACTGGTGGGCCATCGTCTTCAATCCCTCCTTCCCCTACCGCCTCGTCCACACCGTCCTCGCGGCCTACCTGACAACGGCCTTCATCATCGGCGCGGTCGGCGCCTTCCACCTCCTGCGGGACCGGCGCAACGCGGCGGCGCGCACCATGTTCTCCATGGCGCTCTGGATGGCGACGGTGGTGGCTCCGATCCAGATCTTCGCGGGCGACGCGCACGGGCTGAACACGCTCGAGCACCAGCCCATGAAGGTGGCCGCCATGGAAGGGCACTTCGAGACGAACCGCGACGGCGGCATGCCGCTCACCCTCTTCGGCCTGCCCGACATGGCGGAGGGCCGGATGCGCGGGGCGATTGAAATCCCCCATGCCGGCTCCCTGATCCTCACCCATTCCCTCGGCGGCGAGGTCGCCGGCCTCGATCAGTTTCCCCGCGAGGACTGGCCGAATGTCGGGCTCGTCTTCTTCGCGTTCCGCATCATGGTCGCCATCGGCTTCGCCATGCTCGGGATCGGCCTTTGGGGACTTTATCGCCGCTGGCGCGGATCGATCGACGAGGCGACCTGGCTGCAGCGGGCGATGGTGCTGATGGGACCGTCCGGCCTCGTCGCGGTGACGTGCGGCTGGTTCACCACCGAGGTCGGGCGCCAGCCCTACACGGTCTACAACCTCCTTCGCACCGCCGACAGCCACTCGCCGATCGCCGCCTCCGCCGTCGGCACCTCGCTCGTGGCCTTCATCCTCGTCTACTTCGCCCTGTTCGGAGCCGGCACCTACTACATCCTCCGCTCCATGCGGCGGGCGCCGAACCTCCTCGAGCCGGGACCCGATCCCCGCGAGCCGATCCGCACCGCGGGCATCACGCCGGGACCGGCCATGGACGTCCAGAACGGCCCCGTCTCGGGCGCCCTGAGCTGAGGAGCGACGTCATGGATCTTCCGCTCCTCTGGGCCTTCATCCTCGCCTTCGCGGTTCTCGCCTACGTGGTGCTGGACGGGTTCGACCTCGGCATCGGCATCCTGTTCCCGTTCCTGAAGCGGCACGAGAACCGGGACACGGCGATGAACACGATCGCGCCCTTCTGGGACGGCAACGAGACGTGGCTGGTGCTGGGCGGCGGCGGCCTCTTCGCCGTCTTCCCGCTGGCCTACGCGATCGTGATGCCGGCGCTTTACGCGCCGGTCATCGCCATGCTCCTCGCCCTGATCTTCCGGGGCGTCGCCTTCGAGTTCCGCTGGCGCACGGTGCGCTGGCGCGGGGTCTGGGACATGTCCTTCTTTATCGGGTCGGTGGTCGCGGCCTTCGCGCAAGGCGTCGCTCTGGGGACCATCGTGCAGGGCATCGAGGTGTCGGGGCGCGCCTATGGCGGGGGCTGGTACGACTGGCTGACGCCCTTCTCGGTCGTCACCGGCCTCGCCGTCGTCGTCGGCTACGCGCTTCTCGGCGCGACCTGGATCATCATGAAGACGGACGGCCCGTTGAACCGTCTCGCCGCCCGCTACGCGGCCGCGCTCGCGATCGGAACGCTCGTCGGCATCGCGATCGTGTCCGCCTGGATGCCGTTTCTCCAGCCGACCTTCTACTCGCGCTGGTTCAGCTTTCCGCAGATCCTGTTCGTCGCCCCCATCCCGATCCTCGTGGCGCTCGCCGCCTTCAGCCTGTTCCAGGCGCTGAAGGATCACGTGTCCAACTACCGCCCGTTCCTGTCGGCCTTGGCGCTGTTCGTCCTGTCGTTTGTCGGGATCGGCATCTCGTTCTATCCGAACATCCTGCCGCCGGAGCTGACGATCTGGCAGGCGGCGGCGCCCGATTCCAGCCTCCTCTTCATGCTGGTCGGCGCCTCGGTTCTGATCCCCGCGATCCTCGCCTACACGACCTATTCCTACTGGGTCTTCCGGGGGAAGGTGATCGAGGGCGAGGGCTACCACACCCATCATCACTGAGGCGGGGGATGTCGAAGCGCCTGCGGCAGCTCGGCTGGTTCGTCGCCCTCTGGAGCGCGGGCGTCCTGGCCGTGGCATCGGTCGCCTACGCCATCCGAGCCGTGCTTCTGTGACGCGCCGGCGCCGGCGCCCGGATGGCCGGCAGGCCGGTGCGGCGTGACGGTTTGGTCGCCTGTTTCGTCGTGGTCCGGCCAAACTCAGCCGGCGAAGCGCAGCCGCATAAGCGGCTAATGCTGGCACCACGGCGCCGGATGGCCGTAAGGTCGGCCTACTCACGGTTGAGCGGAAGGGCGGCGATGTTCGATCCCAGGCAGTTCCGATTGGACGGCGACGTGGCGCTGGTCACGGGCGCGGGCGCGGGCATCGGACGGGCGATCGCCGGAGCCTTTGCCGGGGCCGGCGCGGCGGTGGTGGTCAGCGACCTCAAGGCTGAGACCGCCGAGGCCGCCGCGGCCGAGATCGCGCAGGCGGGAGGACGGGCGGTGGGTATCGCCTGCAACGTCACGAAGGAAGACGATCTCGAGGCCGCGGTGGGGACCGCCGTGGAGCGCTTCGGGGCCGTGACGCTTCTCGTCAACAATGCCGGCGGGGGCGGGCCCAAGCCCTTCGACATGCCCATGGACCAGTTCCGCTGGGCCTTCGAGCTCAACCTGTTCTCGCTCTTCCGCCTGTCGCAGCTCGCCGCCCCGCACATGGCGGCCGCCGGTCACGGGGCGATCCTGAACATTTCCTCGATGGCTGGCGAGAACAAGAACGTCCGGATGACCTCCTACGGCTCGTCCAAGGCGGCGGTGAACCATCTGACGCGCAACATGGCGTTCGACCTCGGGCCGCGAGGCATCCGGGTCAACGCCATCGCGCCGGGGGCGATCCGCACCGATGCCCTGGGGAGCGTGCTGACGCCCGAGGTCGAGGCGACGATGCTGCGTCACACGCCGCTCGGACGGCTGGGAAGGCCCGAGGACATCGCCAACGCCGCCGTGTTCCTGTGCTCGCCGGCCGCGTCGTGGATCAGCGGACAGGTGCTCACCGTCTCGGGCGGGGGCGTGCAGGAACTCGATTGACCGGAGCCGCCGTCGCGGCGCCCAACGCAAGGACGAGGCTCATGGCGCGGTTCGATCCCTTTGCCGACTTCCGCATGGACAATCACGTCGCCCTGGTCACGGGCGGGGCGCAGAACATCGGGGAGGCGATCGCCCGCAGCTTCGCGGGGGCCGGCGCCCGCGTGATGATCGCCGATCTGAACGGCGAGATGGCGGAGGGCACGGCCGCGACCATCGCCGCGCAGACCGGGAGCGAGGTGCGGGGCATGGGCTGCGACGTCACGAGCGATGCCGATGTCCGGTCCTGCGTGGCCGAAACCGCGAGGGCCTTCGGCGGCGTTTCCACCCTGGTCAACAATGTCGGCTGGGGGCGCGCCTATGACGATCCCCTGGCCGTTTCCGCCGAGGACATGATCGAGAGCTACAAGCTCAACACGCTCTCGTCGATGCGCGTGACGGCCGCCTGCCGTCCGCACCTCCTGAAGGCGGAGAATGCCACCGTCACCAATTCCGGATCGCTCGTCGGCATCGAGCCGGCCTTCGATTTCATCGCCTATTCCGCCGCGAAGGCGGCGCTGAACCACCTGATGCTCGGGCTCGCGCATTATTTCGCCCGCGAGGTGCGGATCAACACGGTTCTCATCGGAACCGTGCTGACGCCGGGCTACGCCGCGGCCGGGCTCGACGCCAAGGCGCAGGAGGCTCTCGCCCATCCCGACAATCTGACCGGCCGGGCCGGCCAGCCGCAGGATGTGGCCAACGCCTTTCTCTGGCTCGCGTCGCGGGCCGGAAGCTGGGTGTCGGGCCAGACCATCAAGGTGCACGGAGGCGGTCGCCGCATCCGCCTGAAGCCGGAGTGATGCCGCGCCGATGTCAGCGGGAGCTGAGCGTCGGCTCGGCCGGCAGTCGGAGGCGTTCGAGAAGGCCTTGCGTGTCGAGCGTGAGGCAGTAGCCCGCGAAGGCCCGCAGCGCCGCCTCGTGCCGCTCGGGCGTATGGGTGGCGCAGGCATCCGACACGCAAACGGGATAGAAGCCCCGGTCGGCGGCGTCGCGCAGCGTGTGGTCGACGCACTGGTCGGTCAGGAAGCCGGTGACCACCAGCGTGTCGATGCCGATGTTGCGCAGGACGTATTCGATGTTGGTGGAGTTGAAGACGCCCGACGAGGTCTTCGGGATGACGATCTCGTCCTCGCCCGGCGCGAGCGCGTCGAAGACCTTGGCCTCCCACGAGCCCTTGGCGATGAAGAAGTTCGACAGCTTGTAGTCGAGGCTGCGGTCGCGCCCGTCCTTGGTCAGGTTCTCCATCACCGTGTACATGACCTCGGCGCCGGCCGCCCGGAAGCCCGCGACGAGGGCTTCGAGGTTCGGCAGGACGGTTTCGCGCACGGTCGCGTCGAACCCGGGCAGGCGGGTCGCGACCTCGGGGTTCCACACGACGTTCTGCGTGTCGACGAGAAGAAGGCAGGTGCGCTTCGGGTCGAACGGGCGGTTCCGGCTGAGGGCGGCGTCTTCGGGGCGTTGCATGGGATCTCGCTCCTCCTTCAGACCATGATGTCGCCGCCGTTCGGATGGAACGTCGCCCCGACATAGAAGGCGGCGTCCTCCCCGGCGAGCAGCAGCGCCGTGGGCGCGACCTCCTCGACGCGGCCCTGGCGGCCGATCACGAGCTCGGATTCTTTCTTGCCGACCCATTCGGGCGGCAGCTTCATGTCGGTGTCGAGCGGCCCCGGGCAGATCGCGTTGACGGCGATGCCGTGGCGCGTCACCTCGTAGGCGAGCGAGCGGGTGAGGCCGACGACGCCGGCCTTGGCGGCGGCGTAGTGCGCCATGCCCTCGCCGCCCTTGTAGGCGAGCTGGCTCGATATGTTGACGATGCGCCCATAGCCCCGCGCGCGCATCCCCGGCAGCACCGCGCGGGTGCACAGGAACACGCTCTTCAGGTCGATCCGGATCATCTCGTCGAAGGTCTGCGTCGGCATGGTCTCCAGGAGCGAGACGGTGACGATGCCGGCATTGTTGACGAGGATGTCGAGGGGGCCGAGTTCGGCCTCGATCCGGGCGAAGGCTTGCGTGACGCCGGTCTCGTCGCCGACGTCGACGGTCACCGCCAGGCTGCGGCGGCCGAGGGCGCGGATGCGCGCCGCCACCACCTCCGCGCCCTCGCCGTTGCGGTCGAGAACGGCGACGTCGGCGCCTTCCGCGGCATAAAGCAGCGCGATGGCGCGGCCGAGGCCGGTCGCGGCCCCCGTGACGGCGGCGATGCGCCCGTCGAGCTTTCCCATGGGTGCTTCCATTCTCAGTAGACGGCCGCGTAGCGGCGGCAGAGCTCGTCGGGGCTCCAGTCGCGGGTGAGGTCGAGCTCCGCCCGCTTGTTGGCGATGTAGGCCTCGGTGAGGGGCGCCGGGAGGAAGGCCCGGGCGACCGGGTCGGCTTCGAGGGCTTCCAGCGCCTCGTCGGCGCTGGCGGGCAGGCGGCGGATGCCGCGCGCCGCGCGCTCGGCCTCGCTCATCGCGCCGGGATCGACGCCGCTCGTCGGCTCCGGCGCGGGAAGGCTTTCGCGCAGGCCGGCAAGCCCTGCGCGGATGATCGCGGCGAGCTGGAGATAGGGATTGGCCGTCGCGTCGGCGGCGCGGAACTCGAAGTTGAACTGGCGCGCCGTCTTCTCGGGCGGGCCGAAGACCGGGCAGATGCGGATGCCCGCCTCGCGGTCGTGGAGGCCGAGATTGGACCAGACGCCCGTCCAGGTCTTGGGCACGAGGCGCAGATAGGAGACGGCGGTCGGCGCGGTGAAGGCGCAGAGCGCCGGCATGTGCCGGATGACGCCGGCAAGGAAGTGCCCGGCCGCCTCGCCGACGCCGAAGGGGCGTCCGGCATCGTGGCTGACCGGCTCGCCGGTCTCGGTCCAGAAGCTGAAATGGATATGGACGCCGCTGCCGAGGCCGTCCGGCTTGACGCGCGGGGCGAAGGTGACGCGGTGGCCGAGCCGGTGGGCGGCGGCGCGGGCGATCTCCTTGAGCACCACCGCCCGGTCGCAGGCGGCGAGCGCCTCGGCGGGCGGAACGGTGACCTCGAACTGGCCGCCCCCGAACTCCGGCAGGTAGGAATCGACTTCGACGCCCGCCGCGTGGAGGGCGGCGATGAAGGTCTCGCCGAAGGCCCCGTGGCGGCGGACGGCGCCGAGCCCGTACATGTCCCCGGTCCAGGTCTCGGCGCCGGAGTAGACGAACTCGTGCTCGAAGGCGGCGCGAAGAACGAGCCCCGTCTCGCGCCGCAGGTCCTCCACCGCGCTCTTCAGGGCCGTGCGCGGGCAGCAGTCCCAGGGCGTTCCGTCGGTCTGCGTCACGTTGCAAAGGAAGAAGCGCTCGGCGGGCGAGCCGTCGGCGAAGTCCACCTCGACGCCGGTTCCGCGGTCGGGCATCAGCGTCAGGTCGCCGTGCGGTCCCCAGGGCGAGGGCGCGATGGTGCCGAGCGCGGTGAACATGAGGTTGGTCGGCGTCCAGCCGATGCCGCCGGCGAGGCGCTTGTCGAGGAGGCGGGTGGGAAAGCCCTTGCCGCGCACCTGGCCGGACAGGTCGGCATAGCAGAAGAGGGTCAGCGGCTCGCTTATCATGCGGGGATCAGCTTCCGAGGTTCGTGGACTTGCGCAGGTCTTCCAGCGCGGCCATGCGGTCCCGCGCCTCCGCCCCCAGCCGCTCGACGACGCCGGCGACGAGAAGCTCGACGACGGCGAGACCCCCGACGCCGCTGTCGAAGGCGGTGGGCAGGTCGACGGGGCAGGGGATCACGAGGTCGGCATGGGCCGCGATCGGAGAGCGCCAGGGATCGGTGACCAGCACCACCTCGGCCCCGAGCGAGCGGGCGCCGCGGGCGAAGTCGAGGACGTCGCGCTGGTAGCGGCGGAAGTCGAAGACGGCGAGGACGTCGCCCGGCCGGATGTCGACGAGATCGTCCGCCCAGGCCGCGGTGGTGTCGCGCACGACGCGCACGCCGGGGCGCAGCTCCCGCAGGTACTGGTAGAGGTAGGTCGCGACGAGCCAGGAAAAGCGCCCGCCCATGCAGAAGACCGCGCGGGCCGGGTCGGCGAGGCGCTCGCAGGCGGCGCCGAGGTCGTTGCGCGCCATCTCGGACGACAGGCGCTCCATGTTGAGGCGCAGCGCGTGGCCGACGTCGCGGAACACGTCCCGCCCGCTCGCCGGCTCGCCGGGCGGGGCGGGATAGCGCGCGAGCGGGCTCTGGAGGCGCAACTGCACCTCCGCGCGCAGCGCGTCCTGGAACTCGGCATAGGTCGGGAAGCCGAGGCGCGAGACGAAGCGCAGGATGGTCGGCCCGCTCGTCGCCGCCCGCGCGGCGAAGCGCGCGACGGTCTCGAGCCCCGCCAGGGGGTACTCTGCGAGGAGAGCGTGGGCGACGCGGCTCTCGGCCTTCGACAGGTCGGGCAGGCTCGCCAGGGCGCGCTCCTTGACCGACCCGGCCGGCGCGGGTCCGGGCGTCGGCGCGGTGCTCAAGGCGCCAGCACTCCCGACCGCTCGGCCGCCAGCGGAAACAGCCTGCCGCAGAGCGCCGCCCATTCGGCCTGGCCGGCGGGATCGCCGATGAGGTCCTGCCGGATCTCGATCTCGGCATAGGGAAGGCCGCGGCCCTCGGCATGGACGGGCACGGTGTAGTCGGTCTCTGCGCTGACCGTGTAGGGCTGGTTGCGGCCGACCGTGAAGTTCGTTTCTGACTCCAAGACGGCGATCAGCGCGTTGCCGAAGCGCCAGTCGCGGTCGGCGAGGACGCCGATCTCCCAGGGGCGGGCGATGCCGTTCGAGCGCAGCCTGTCGGTGCAGCTGTGCATGGCGACGAAGAGGGTCGGTCGCCCCGCCGCGCGCCGGGCGTCGAAGAGGCGGGCGAGAGCCGCGTGATAGGGCTCGAGGATCTCGCTCTGGCGCGCCCGGACCTCGGCCGGCGACAGATCCGCATTGGCGGGAACGGGGGTCGTGTCGCTGACGGGGGCGATCGACTGCGCGTGGCCGGGGCGCCGGTTGCAGTCGATCACGAGCCGCGAATAGGGCTGAAACACGTAAGGCGCGTCGAGGGCGCGCGCGAGGGCGCGCGTCACGCCGTGGATGCCGATGTCCCAGCCGATGTGGCGCGACAGCTCGGCCTCGGGCAGGCCGAGGTCGCCGAGGCGGGCCGGCACGGCGCGACCCGCATGGTCGCAGGCGAAGACGAAGGGCGAAGCGCCGGCCTCGTTCTCGATCCCGAAGGGCGCCGGGTCGCCCGGCTGCAGCAGTCTGTCCATGGCTCGAATCCATGTCCTCGTCGTTCGGGGAGGAGGGCGGCCGCCGAAAGGGGCCGCCCTCCGATCCGCCCCCGGTCCGGGTCAGCCCTTCGGCGTCACCGTGGTCTCGAAGTTCATCTTGCCCTCGCCCACCTTGATGATGGCGACGGGCTTGGTCGGCACGCGGCCGCCTTCGGGATAGACGATCGTGCCGGTGACGCCCTCGAAGCCCTTGGTCTCGGCGAGCGCCTTGGCGACGGCGGCCGGCTCGCTCGTGCCGGCGCGGGTGATCGCGTCGGCGACGAGACCCACCGCGTCGTAGCCGAGCGCGGCGAACGCGTTCTCAGGCGGCGTGCCGTAGTCCGCCTGATAGGCCGTGCGGAATTCCTGCGCCGGCCCCGTCTCGATGCCGGCATAGGCGTGCGTGGTGAAGTAGACGTCCTTGGCGAGGGCTTCTCCGGGCACGGACAGGACGAGGTCGGTGTCGAAGCCGTCGCCGGCCAGGATCGGCAGCGCGACGCCCGCCTCGCGCAGCTGCTTGACGATGATGCCGGCGGTGTCGGGACCCGAGGAGGCGAAGATCGCGTCGACGCCCTCCGTCGACTGGAGGCGGGACACGAGGGCGGAGAAGTCCTGGTCGGTCGTCATGTAGACGTCCTCCAGCACCACCTTGCCGCCGAGCTCGGTGAAGCGCTCGGTGAAGTAGCGCGACAGGCCCGTGGTGTAGTCCATGGCGTTGTCCGTCCAGACCGCGACGTTGCGCAGACCCAGCGTCCCGTAGGCGTATTCGGCCATGGCGTGGGCCTGGACGTCGTCGCCGAAGGGCACGAGGAACATCTTGTCGCCGACCATCTCCGGCAGGTCGGGAGCGGTGGCGCCCGACGTCACGAAGGCGATGCCGGCCGTCTGGAAGAGGGGCGCGGCGGCGAGGGCGAAGGTCGAGTCGCTCTGGCCGATGCCGGCCGACAGGCCGGGGATCGCCACGGCGCGCTGGGCGGCGGTGGCGGTTTCACGGGTGTCGTTCTTGGTGTCGATGGCGGTGAGCTCGATCATCCGGCCGCCGAGGAGGCCGCCGGCCTCGTTGATCATCTTGGCCTTCAGCTTGGCGCCGTTGAAGGAGGGCGCGTCGAGCGAGGACAGGCCGCCGCTCGTCAGGTTGTAGAGCGCCGCGATGTTGATCGGCCCGGTGTCCTGCGCGCGGGCGGGCAGGGTGGAGGCGGCCGAGAGAAGGGCGGCTGCGGCGATCGCCGCGGCGCCCGAGATCCAATTGCGCATGCTGCTTCTCCTTCTACGGGACGGGATCGGGGGGAACGGCTCGACGGCGGCGCCGGGCCGCGAGGGCGGCGAAGGGTCTCGGCTCGGCCGTGCCGAAGAGGCCGGAGGGGCGGAAGATCAGGACGAGGATGACGCCGACGGCGACGATGATCTGGCTGGCGCCGAAGAAGCCGGCGGCCTCTTCCAGCGGCCGCAGCCATTCCGTCGCGAGGGTCAGGACCACGGCCGCGATCGCCGTGCCGACGATCGAGCCCGTGCCGCCGAGCACCACCATGACGATGAGCTGGAAGCCGAGAAGGATCGAGAAGGAGCTCGGGCTGATCAGGGTGACGAGGTGGGCCCAGAGCCCGCCCGCCACGCCGGCGAAGAAGGCGCCGAGGGCGAAGGCGAGGACGCGGGTGCGCGCGACCTTCACCCCGAGGCAGGCGGCGGCGAGCTCGTTCTCGCGGATCGCCAGCATGGTGCGCCCGAGCGAGGCGTGCTTCACGCGCCAGCAGACGAGAAGCGTCAGGACGAGGACGAGGTACACCCACCACGGATTGGTGAGGGGCGGCAGGCCGCTGAGGCCGAGCGCGCCGCGGGTGATGCCCGGCAGGTTCACCGCCAGGCTCTGAACGATGAAGATGAGCCCGAGCGTGGCGACCGCCAGGTAGTGCCCGCGCAGGCGCAGGACCGGAATGCCGACGACAGCGGCCGCGAGCGCGGCGACGAGCCCGCCGGCCGCGAGCGCCAGCGGGAAGGGCCATTCCTGCCCGGCGAGGAGGGGCGGCAGGTCGCGCAGCATCGCGGTCTTGCGCGCCGTGGGCATGGCGAGGATCGCCGCGACGTAGCCCCCGATCGTCATGAAGGCGGGATGGCCGAGCGAGAACAGGCCGGTGAAGCCGTTGGTGACGTTGAGGCTGACGGCCAGGATGACGTTGATGCCGACGAACTGGAGGATCGTCAGGCTGTAGGGATCGAGCCCGAGGGTCGCGGCGAAGACGAGCGCCGCGCCAAGGGCGATCGGCAGGACGAGGCGAAGGAGGAATGCGCCGCCGCTCATGCCCGCGTCTCCGCCGACTTGCCGAGGAGGCCGTTCGGCATGACCAGGAGGACGAGGATCAGCGCGGCGAAGACGAAGGCGTTGCGGAAGGCCGAGAACTCGGACGGCAGGAGGCCGACGAAGAGAACTTCGGCAAGGCCGAGGACGAAGCCGCCGAGCACCGCCCCCGAGATCGAGCCGACGCCGCCGATGACCGCCGCCACGAAGGCCTTGAGCCCCGGCACGGTGCCCATCAGCGGGCTGATCTGCCCGTATTTGGCGCCCCACATCAGGCCGGCGACGGCGGCGAGAGCGCTGCCGATCGCGAAGGCGAGCGCGATCATGCGGTCGATGTCGATGCCCATGAGGCGCGCCACGGCGTAGTTCTCGGCCGTCGCGCGCATCGCCATGCCGGTGCGGGTGAAGCGCACGAAGGCGACGAGCGCCGCCATCAGGACGAGCGCGAGCCCGACGATGGCGAGATCCACGACCCGCACCGAGATGCCGCCGAGCGGCACGAGCGTGCCGAGCCAGGCGGGCACGGCGAAGGTTCGCGGCTGGGCGGTGATCGTCATCACCGCGAGGTTCTCGATGATGATCGCGACCGCCAGCGAGGCGATGAAGCCGGTGACCTGAGGCGCGCCCCGCATCGGCCGGAAGGCGGCGCGCTCGACGAGCAGCCCGACGAGGGCGCCGGCCGTGAGCACGGCGAGGACGGCGATGGGAAAGGGCAGGCCGGCCAGCGCGATGCTGCCGAGGGCGGCGAAGGCACCGATGGCGAAGATGTCGCCGTGGGCGAAGTTGATGAGCCGCACGATGCCGTAGATCATCGAGAAACCGATCGCGATCAGCGCGTACATGGCGCCGAGAACGAGGCCGTTGACGATCTGCGAAAGGAGATAGGCGCCGGTCATCGCTCAGGCCGCTCCGAGGTAGGCGCGCTGGACGTTCGGATCCTCGGCGAGGGCGCGCCCCGTTCCTTCGAGGACGATCGAGCCCGCTTCCAGGACATAGGCCCGGTCGGCGATGTCGAGGGCCATGGCGGCGTTCTGCTCGACGAGAAGAACGGTCATCCCTTCGTCGCGGATGCGCTCCAGGATGTCGAAGATCTGCTCGACGAGGCGCGGCGCCAGGCCGAGGGACGGCTCGTCGAGAAGCAGGAGCTTGGGCCGGCTCATCAGCGCGCGACCGATCGCCAGCATCATCTGCTCGCCGCCCGACAGCCGATCGCCGGGAACGCTCGCGCGCTCCTTGAGGATCGGAAACAGCCGGTGGACGTCGGCGATGTCCTTCGCGATGCCGTCGCGGTCCCGGCGCAGGAAGGCCCCGATGGCGAGGTTCTCGGCGACCGACAGGTTGGCGAAGATCTGCCGGCCTTCCGGACAGTGCGACAGGCCGGCGGCAACCACGGCCTCGGCCTTGAGGCTGGTGATCTCGATCGGGGTCGCGCCCGGTTCGGCGGCGAAGCGGACGGTTCCCGAGCGCGGACGCAGGAGGCCGGAGATCGTCGCCAGCGTCGTCGTCTTGCCCGCGCCGTTGGCGCCGATCAGGGCGACGATCTCGCCCCGGCGCACTTCGAGGCTCGCGCCGCGAAGCGCGTGGGTGCCGCCGCGCCGCACGTCGAGGTTCTCAACCCACAGCATGGCGCCCCTTCCGGCCGTGGCCGAGATAGGCCTCGACGACGCGCGCGTCGGCCCGGATCTCGGCGGGCGTGCCCTCGGCGAGCATCCGGCCCTGGTTGATGACCACGAGGCGCTGGCAGATGCCCATGACCATCTTCATGTCGTGTTCGACGAGAAGCGTCGTGATGCCGAGCTCGCGGTGCAGGCGCTCGATCGTCGCGCCGAGATCGGCGGTCTCGTACGGGTTCATGCCGGCGGTCGGCTCGTCGAGGAGGAGCAGCGTCGGCTCGCTCGCGAGGGCCCGGGCGAACTCGACCTTGCGCTGGTCGCCGTAGGGAAGGCTGCCGACCCGCTCTCCGGCGCGCTTCTTCAGGCCGAGGATGCCGAGCACCTCGGTGGCGCGAACGCGGATGGCGGCTTCCGAACGCCGCGCGGCGGGAAGGCCGAGAACCGTGGCGAGGAAGCCGGGACCCCGCTTGCGGTGCAGGCCGACCATCACGTTGTCGATGACCGGCAGGTCGTTGAACAGCCGGATGTTCTGGAAGGTGCGCGCCATTCCGAGCGCGGCGTTGGTTTCCGGCCGGTTGCCGGTGACCTCGGCGCCCTCGAAGAGGATGCGCCCCGAGCTCGGCTTCAGAACGCCCGTGACGATGTTGAAGGCCGTCGTCTTGCCCGACCCGTTGGGGCCGATCAGCCCGACGAGCTCGCCGGGCGCGAGCGCGAAGTCGATCCCGTCGAGCGCCCGCACGCCGCCGAAGCTCTTGGCGAGCCGGTCGACCTTGAGGAGCGGGCTGGACGAGGATGGCATGAACGTCATCGACCGATGCGCGGGCAATGCCGCCCGCTGGATTTTTCATTTGTTAGATCGATAACATGCACATACTATTTGTTACAAGAACCATTCTGCCGTAAAACTGTGCCTGCCTAGCATGCGGGCATACGGCCTGCGCGGGCGGAAACGGGAACTCTCATGACGCAGCAATGGAGCCGCGAGGTTTCGCTCGATCCGCGCCAGTCGGCGCTGCTCTTCGTCGACGTGCAGAACTACGCCGTCCATCGCGACGGCGCCGAGTTCAAGGAGGGCGGCGGCGCGCAGGCGGAGCGCTTCGCCTACTATCTCGAACGTCTGGAACGCGTGGCGCTGCCCAACATGACGCGCCTCCAGGCGGGCTTCCGGGCGGCGGGGATCGAGGTTCTCTACACCGTCATCGAGAACCTGACGGCGGACGGCCGCGACCGCAGCCTCGACTACAAGATCTCCGGCATCGACGTGCCGAAGGGATCCTGGGACGGCCAGGTTCACGCGTCGATCCAGCCGGGCGCGGACGAGATCGTCATCCGGAAGACCTCGTCCTCGGTCTTCATCTCCACCAACATCGACTACGTCCTGCGCAATCTCGGCATCCGTCAGCTGGTGATCTGCGGCGTCGTGTCGGACCAGTGCGTCGAGTCGGCCGTGCGCGACGCCTGCGACCTCGGCTACCTCGTCACGCTCGTGCCCGACGCCTGCGCGACCTATTCCGCCGACCGGCAGGCGGCGAGCGTGCGGGCGATCGCCGGCTACTGCCGCCAGCGCGACACCGACGCGCTTCTGGCGGAACTGGCGGCGCTTCCCCGATGACCGCCCGCCCGGCGCGCACCCTCGGCCGCGTCCTCCTGACCGGGGGGCGCGGCTTTCTCGGCACCGCCCTTCGCGCGCGCCTGGCGCGGGCGGGCATCGACGTCGTCGCCGCCGACGCCGACGTCGGCGACGGCTCGCCCGGCGACGGCGTCGTGCCCTTCGACCTGATGCGGCCGGCCGAGATCGCGGCGCTCTTTGCGGGACCGCCCTTCGACACGGTGCTGCATTGCGGAGCGGTGTCCGGCCCGATGGTGCTCGCCGACCGGCCGGCCGACATCTGGCGCATCAACGCGCAGGGAACGGCGGACCTCCTGGAGGCCGCGCGGCGGAGCGGGGCCGGCCGCGTCGTGGTCTGCTCCTCCGTCGAGATCTACGGCACGCGCCGGCGCGGCATCCTCGACGAGGACGCGCCGCCCGATCCGCCCGGCGTCTACGGGGCGAGCAAGCTCGCCGCGGAAGCGGCCGTTCTCGGCTATGCCAACGGGCAGCGGCTCGACGCCCTGGCCATCCGCCTGGGCTGGATCTACGGTCCCGGCCGCAGGACGCCGACGATGCTCGACGCGCTGTTGCGCGCGGTCGAGGATGGGCGCGCCTTCGAGGTTCCCGCCCACCCGGCGGACGCCACGCACTACCTCTTCGTGGAGGATGCGGTTTCGGGCCTCCTGGCCGCCGCGAGCGCCCCGGCGCCGACCGCGCGCGTCTACAACATCGCCGCGCCCGAGGGGCAGACCATGGGCGAGGTGATCGACGCCGTCCGGCGGCTGCGGCCGGGCAGCCGCATCGCCTTCGCGGCCGCCGATCCGTCCACGGACGGGCCGGACGGCTATTCCACCCGCCGCGCCCGCGACGAACTCGGCTTCCGCGCCGCGACCAGTCTCAGTGACGGAATGGCCCTTACGATGCAGGCTCTGGGATCGACGCCGCTCCCGTCCGGCAGTTGATCGGCGCTTTGCCGCGATCCCGCATCCCCGAGCTCTTGGGAGCGGGACCGACCGGACCGGTCGTCCTTGGCCGGGTCAGCCGTGCGCCACCATGACGTGGCGGACGGCGGTGTAGTCCTCCAGGGCGTAGGTCGAGAGGTCCTTGCCGTAGCCGGACTGCTTGAGGCCGCCATGCGGCATCTCGCTGACCAGGGCGAAGTGGGTGTTGACCCAGGTGCAGCCGTAGCGCAGGCGCGCCGCCGTCTCCATGGCCTTCGAGACGTCCTTGGTCCAGACGGAGGAGGCGAGGCCGTAGTCGGAATCGTTCGCCCAGGCGATGGCGTCCTCGGCCTCGCTGAAGCGCGTGACCGACACGACGGGGCCGAAGACCTCGCGGCGGACGATCTCGTCCTCCTGCCGGGCGCCGGCGATGACCGTCGGCTGGAAGAAGAAGCCGTCCTCGCCCGACACCTTGCCGCCGGTCGTCACCTCGATGTGCGACAGCTCGGCGGCGCGCTCGACGAAGCTCGAGACGCGGTCGCGCTGGCGCCGGGAGATCAGCGGGCCGATCTCGTTCTGCGTGTCGTCCGCCTCGTTGTAGCGGATGGTGGAGACGGCGGCGGACAGGTCGGCGACGAGCCGGTCGTGGATGCCGGGCGCGGCGTAGATGCGGCAGGCGGCGGTGCAGTCCTGGCCGGCATTGTAGAAGCCGAAGGCGCGAAGCCCGTTCACCACGGCGTCGAGGTCGGCGTCGTCGAAGACGATCACCGGCGCCTTGCCGCCGAGCTCCAGATGGGTGCGCTTCACCGACTTGGCCGCGGCCTGGAGAACCTTCTTGCCCGTCGCGATGTCGCCGGTGATCGAGATCATGTCGATCTTCGGGTGGTTGATCAGCGCGTTGCCGACGCTGCCCCCTTGCCCGAGCACGACGTTGACGACGCCTTCCGGCAGGATGTCGGCCAGGAGCCGGCCGAGCTTCAGGGCGGTCAGCGGCGTCTGCTCGGAGGGCTTGAAGACCACCGTGTTGCCGCCGGCGATGGCGGGGGCGAGCTTCCAGGCCATCATCATCAGGGGATAGTTCCAGGGTGCGATCGAGCCGACGATCCCGACGGGATCGCGCCGGATCATCGAGGTGTGGCCGGCCATGTACTCGCCCGCCACCTGCCCCGGCATGGCGCGCACGGCGCCGGCGAAGAAGCGGTAGCAGTCGACGATCGCGGGAATCTCGTCGTTGAGGACGGCGTTGATCGGCTTGCCGCAGTTCAGCGCCTCGAGGCGCGCGAAGTCCGCCGCCTCGCGCTCGATCGCGTCGGCGATCTTCAGGAGATAGTTGGAGCGCTGGGCCGGCGTGGTGCGCGACCATGTGCGGAAGGCGGTCTCGGCGGCGGCGACCGCGCGGTCGATCTGCGCCGGCGACGCCTCGGGAAGCGTCAGGATCGTCCGGCCCGTCTTCGGATCGAGGATCGTCTCCGGGCTTTCCGTGCCCGCCTCGAAGGCGGAGCCGATCAGCATCGCGGTGTCCATGGGGTCTCTCCCGGCTGTCACGTGGATCATTTGCCCACGCCGGCGGTCTCGCCGCCGTCGCGGGTGAGGAAGAAGGCGGCGAGGATCGGCAGGAAGGTGACGAGCACCACGACCATCGCGACGACGTTGGTGACGGGCCGCTGGCGGGGGCGGATCAGCTCCTCCAGCATCCAGAGCGGCAGGGTCTGCTGCTGGCCGGCGGTGAAGGTGGTGACGATCACCTCGTCGAAGGACAGGGCGAAGGCGAGCATGCCCCCGGCGAGCAGCGCCGAGCCGATGTTCGGCAGGATGATGTGGCGGAAGGTCTGGAAGCCGTCCGCGCCCAGATCCATCGAGGCCTCGACCAGCGAGCCCGACAGGCGGCGGAAGCGGGCGACGGCGTTGTTGTAGACGACGACGATGCAGAAGGTCGCGTGGCCGAGAACGATGGTCCAGAAGGAGAAGGGGATCTCCATCATGCCGAAGGCCGAGCGCAGCGCGATGCCCGTGACGATGCCGGGCAGCGCGATCGGCAGGATGACGAGGAGCGAGATGGTCTCGCGCCCGAAGAAGCGCGTGCGCGACACGGCGGCCGCCACGAGCGTTCCGAGGACGAGGGCGAGAAGCGTCGAGACCGCCGCGACCTTGAGGGAAAGAAACAGCGCCGCCCAGACGTCCGGCCGCTCCCAGGCGACGGCGAACCAGCGCAGCGTCAGCCCCGGCGGCGGCCAGGCGAAGGAGCGCTCCTCCGTCGTGAAGGCGTAGACGAAGATCAGGAGGAGGGGTCCGAGCAGGAACAGGAGCCCGGCGCCGGCCGCGAGCGCCAGGGGGAGGGGCGTGCGCTCAGAGCGCATCGAAGGCCCCCGCGCGCTTGGCGCCCCAGAGATAGAGCCCCATGATGGCGATCGGCACCATCGTGAAGGCGGCGGCGAGGGGCACGTTCCCGGCGGTGCCCTGCTGGGTGTAGACGGCCTGCCCGATGAAGAGGCGCGACGAGCCGACGATCTGCGGGATGATGTAGTCGCCGAGCGTCAGCGAGAAGGTGAAGATCGAGCCGGCGACGACGCCGGGAAGCGCGAGCGGCAGGATCACGTGCCGGAACGTCTCGCCCGGCCGCGCGCCGAGATCGGCGGAGGCGTCGAGGAGGTTTGTCGGCACCCGCTCCAGCGCCGCCTGCATGGGCAGGATCATGTAGGGGAGCCAGACGTAGAGGAAGACGAGAAAGGTGCCGATATAGCTGACGGAGAGCGAGTTGCCGCCGATGCCGGGGATCGCCAGCACCGCCTCAAGGAGGGGCGTCAGCCCGACCTTGGCGAAGGCCCAGGTGAGGATGCCCTCCTTGGCGAGGATCAGCTTCCAGGCATAGACCTTGACGAGATAGCTCGACCAGAGCGGCAGCATCACCGCGAGATAGAAGGCCGCCTTGCGCCATCCCCGCGCGTAGCGCGCCGCGACATAGGCGATGGGGAAGGCGACGACGGCGCTGGCGAGCGTGACCGCCGCGGCCATGAGGACGGTGCGCTGGATGATCGCGAGGTTGGCGGCGGTGAAGAGCTGCGCGTAGGTCGCGAGCGTGAACTCCTCGACAACGAGGCCGGAGAAGTCGTCGAGGGCGTAGAAGCTCTGGACGAGGAGCGCGGCGAGCGAGCCGAGGTAGACGACGACGAGCCACAGGACCGGCAGCGCGAGAAGCAGCGCGGCGAGAAGCCCCGGCCGCCGCCACAAAGCGTCGGCGAGCGATCCGCCCGGCCGGCGAGGCGGCCGGGTCATGGCGAGGGCGCTCACGCTTCGCGCTCCATCAGGTGCAGCGCCTCGCGCTCGAAGGCGATGGCGACGGGTCCCTCGGTGGGCAGCAGCTCGCCGGCGGGGCGCACCACGTGGACGGACAGGCCGCCGAGGTCGAGGGCGAGCCGTGTCGAGGCGCCGAGATAGGAGCGGGCGGTGATCCGGCCGACGAGCGCGGGGTCGGCGCCCTCGCAGGCCACGAGGCGCACGTCCTCGGGGCGCAGGCTCGCCCAGCGCCGCTCGCCGGCGAGACGCGCGACGAGGCCTGGGGGCAGGATGTTGGCCGAGCCGACGAAATCGGCGACGAAGCGGTTGGCCGGCCGGCGGTACACGTCCTCGGGGCTGCCGACCTGCTCGATGCGGCCGGCGCTGAAGACGGCGATGCGGTCGGCCATGGAGAGCGCCTCGCCCTGGTCGTGGGTGACGAAGACGAAGGTGAGGCCGAGCGCGCGCTGCAGGCTCTTCAGCTCTTCCTGCATGCTTTCGCGCAGCTTCAGGTCGAGCGCGCCGAGCGGCTCGTCGAGAAGCAGCACCTTCGGCCGCGCCACGATGGCGCGGGCGAGCGCCACGCGCTGGCGCTGGCCGCCGGAGAGCTGGGCCGGCCGGCGCGCGCCGTAGCCGGACAGGCGCACCATCTCCAGCGCCGCCTCGGCGGCGGCGTGGCGCTCGGCCTTGGAGACCTTCCGCAGCATCAGGGGATAGGCGACGTTGTCGCGCACGTCGAAGTGCGGGAACAGGGCGTAGTCCTGGAAGACGGTGTTGACCGCGCGCCGATAGGGCGGGACGCCCGTGACGTCCTCGCCGAAGATCGCGACGCGCCCGCTCGAGGGCTGCTCGAAGCCCGCGACGAGCCGCAGGCACGTCGTCTTGCCCGAGCCGGAGGGGCCGAGCATGGCGAAGAACTCGCCCGGCCGCACGTCGAGATCGATCCCGTCCAGCGCCGTGACCGGGCCGAAGACGCGCGAAACCTTGGACAGGGACACGGCGGTGGACGCGGGCACGGGCTCTCTCGATTGATCGTGTCGATGCGCGGCGGGGCCGCCGCGTCCGCCCCGCCGAGGGCGGAACGGACGCTCGTCTCGGGCCTTGCCGCCCGACCGCTGCTCGCCGAGGATCAGCCGCCCATGACGGCGATGTAGTCGGACACCCAACGCGAATAGGGCACGCAGGCGCTGCCGTCGGCGCACTTGGCGGTCGGGGTGCGCCAGAAGCGGATCTTGTCGAAGTTGTCGAAGCCGTTGGTCTTGCAGCCCTCGGATCCGAGAAGCTCGCTCGCCTCGCAGGCGGCGGGCACGGCCGGCACCGAGCCGAACCAGGCGGCGACGTCGCCCTGGACCTTGGGCGAGAGCGAGTGCTCCATCCACTTGTAGGCGCAGTTCGGGTTCTGGACGTCGGCGGCCAGCATCGTCGTGTCCGCCCAGCCGGTCGCGCCCTCCTCCGGCACGGTCGAGGCGACGGGCTGGTTGTCGGCCTTCAGCGTGTTGACCTGGAAGGGCCAGGAGGAGGAGGCGACGACGCCTTCGGTCTTGAAGTCGTCCACCTGCACGGCGGCGTCGTGCCAGTAGCGGCCGACGAGCTGGCGCTGGCCGCGCAGGAGTTCGAGCACCGCGGCGTACTGGTCCTCGTTCAGCTCGTAGGGGTCCTCGATGCCGAGGTCGGGCTGCTTGTGCATGAGGTAGTTGGCGGCGTCCGCGACGTAGATCGGGCCGTCATAGGCCTGGACGCGGCCGGCATTCGGCTTGCCGTCCGGCAGGTCCTGCGGCTCGAAGATCACGCCCCAGCTCGTGGGCGCCTCCTTGAAGACCGCGGTGTTGTAGAGGAGGACGTTCGGCCCCCACTGGTAGGGCGTGCCGTAATGCTCGCCGTTCACCGTGAACCAGGGCGCGTCCTGAAGGCGCGGGTCGACCTTGCTCCAACTGGGGATGAGCGCGGTGTTGATCGGCTGGACCTTCTTGCCCGCGACGAGCCGCAGCGAGGCGTCGCCCGAGGCGGTGACGAGGTCGAAGCCGCCGCCGTTCATCAGCGTCACCATCTCGTCGGAGGTGGCGGCGGTCTTGACGTTGACCTTGCAGCCGGTCTCAGCCTCGAAGCCCGTCACCCAGTCATAGGCCTTGTCGGTCTCGCCCCGCTCGATGTAGCCCGGCCAAGCGACGATGTTCACCTGGCCCTCGCCCTCGCCGACGCTCATCATCGCGCTCTGGGCGAGCGCGCCGCCGCACAGGAGGGCCGACGTGGCGGCCGCCGTGCAGGTCTTCAGCAAGGGCTTCATCTCGGCTCTCCGGGCTGGCGGCTGCCCATCGGGGCGCCATGGTGTCTGCATGGGCAGACTATCCGGCGGCCGGAGCGCCGCAATCTCATTCGCCCGATAGGTGAATTCGGAAAAACCGATAGCTCAGGACGGGCGCGCCGCACCCGCCGTCGATCCGGCCAGGGCGACGAAGTCGCGCGCCGTCCGGCTCATCGCCGAGCCGCGCCGCCAGACGACGCCGACCTCCACCATCGGCAGGTCGCCGGATACGGGGCGGCTCTCGATGCGGTCGCCTTCCAGCGACCAGCGGCGATAAACGAGGTCCGGCAGGAGCGCGAGACCGGCGCCCGTCGCGACCAGGCTGCGCACGGCCTCGACGGAACGGGTGCGGAAGGCGACGTTGGGCTTGGCGCCGAGCGCCGACAGGAGGCGACCGGTGTTCTCCTCGATCTCGTCGACGGTCAGCATGATCAGCGGCTCGGCGCCGATCCGCGCCGCGTCGACGGTCTCGGCTTCGGCGAGGCGGTGGCCGCTCGGCAGCCAGAGCCGGTAGCGCGAGCGCTCGAAGACCTGGGCCTGGAGGGCGACGCGGTCCTTGAGGTTGGAGATCACCATGACGGCGACGTCCAGCTCGCCGCCGACGAGGAGGTGTTCGAGGTAGTCGCCGTTGTCCTCGATCGCGCGCGTCTCGACGGCGGGAAAGGCGCGGCGGTAGCGGGCGAGGATGTCTGACAGGACGTAGCCCGCCACGAGCGAGGTGACGCCGAAGTTCAGCGTGCCCGGCTCGGAACGCGTCTCGTCCGTGAAGCTCTGGCGCGCATCCGCCACCGCGTCGAGGATGCGCAGCGCGTGGCGGAAGAACTGCTGGCCCTTGTAGGTGAGGTCGAGACCGCGCCGGTGGCGCTCGAAGAGCTGGACGCCGAGATCGGATTCGAGGTCCTTGATCGCCTCCGTCACGGCCGACTGCGAGACCGAGAGACCCTGCGCGGCGCCCGACACCGTTCCCCCTTCGGCCACGGCGACGAAGTAGCGGAGCTGGCGCAGCGTGAAGTTCATGATCTCCGGCGCGATCGGGACGGCACGTCCACTTCTACGCGGCCGTGGCACGGAACTGAAGGGTGCCTCGGCGCCGGGCCCGGCCAATGGAGCGTCGCGGCCGACGTGCGCGGGGCAGGCGATCAGAGCGGAAGCGCGGAACCGGCTGCGCCGCGGCCTTGCGCGACGATGTCGACGAAGGCGCGCAAGGGTTTGGGCATCAGGCGGCGGGAGAAGTAGAGGCGCGGACCGTCGTAGCGCTGCCACCAGTCCGGCAGGAGCGGCACGAGCGCGCCGCTGCGAAGATGCGGGTCGATCCAATTGCGGAACATGTAGAGGACGCCGCGCCCGGCAATCGCGTGGGCGATCGCTGCCATGGCCCCGGCCGAGCCGATCGTCAGCACCGCCGGCGGATCGACCAGGAGCACCTCCCCACCGCGCTCGAACTCCCACGGGGGAAGCGCCGCCCCCGACAAACGGATGCGGATGCAGTCGTGGCCGAGAAGCTCGCGCGGATGAGCGGGTGCGCCGCGGCGCTCCAGATAGGCGGGCGAGGCGGCGAGGGCCGTTTCCTGTCGGCGGGGACCGATCGGTATGGCGATCATGTCCTGTTCCAGGTGCTCGCCGTAGCGGATGCCGGCGTCGCAGTCGGCGGCGGTGATGTCGACCAGCCGGTCCTCCACCACGATCTCGACCCGCACCTGCGGATGGGCGGCCATGTAGCGGTCGATCAGCGGGGGCAGGATGTCCAGCATGACCGCGGCCGGCACGTTGAGCCGCAGGCGCCCCCGCACCGCCGCCTGCGAGCTCGCCGCCTCGTCGAGCGCCGCCCGCGCCTCCGACAGGACGGGCGCGACCCGCCCGGCGAGCTGCCGCCCGACCTCGGTCGGCATGACGCTGCGGGTGGTGCGGCCGAGAAGGGGCACGCCGAGCCGCGCTTCCAGGCGCGTCACCGTTTCGCTGACGGTGGAGACCGAAAGGCCGAGACTGCGCGCCGCCTTTCGGAAGCCGCCGGCCTCGCAGACGGCGAGGAAGATGCGCAGGTCGTCGAGCGAGGCTGCGCCGTCGGTGTTCGCCATGCCGAACAGGCTATTCGCCCCGGCCGGGATTATCAACGCGCCGCTCGCGCCCGATCTTGGGGCTCGAACCCCAAGGAGATCCCGCGATGACCGACCTCGACCAGACCGCTTCTCGTGCCGGCCGCTTCACCTTTCCCGGCACCGACCTTTCGGTGAACCGCATGGGCTACGGCGCGATGCAGCTCGCCGGCCCGCACGTCTTCGGCGAGCCGAGCGATCCCGAGGAAGCGCGGGCGGTCCTCAAGGAGGCCGTCGCGCTCGGCATCGACCACATCGACACGAGCGACTTCTACGGTCCGCACGTCACCAACCGCCTGATCCGCGAAGCGCTCTATCCTTACCCCGACGACCTCGTCCTCGTCACCAAGGTCGGCGCCTGGCGCGACGAGGCGGGGGCCTGGATCCTGGAGCGGGACGCGGGCTTCCTGCGCCGCTCGGTGGAAGGGAACCTGGAGCGGCTCGGCCTGTCGCGCATGCCGATCGTGAACCTTCGCATGGGCGGCCCGGAGGACGACGTCGCAGCGCCCATGGCGGCGATGCGGCGGATGCAGGAGGAGGGGCTTCTCGACCATATCGGCATCAGCACGGTGACCGAGCGGCAGCTCGGCCTTGCCCGACGCATCGCGCCCATCGTCTGCGTGCAGAACCACTACAACCTCGTCCACCGCGCCGACGACGCCATGATCGACGCCCTCGCGGCGGACGGCATCGCCTATGTCCCCTACTTCCCGCTCGGCGGCTTCACGCCGCTCCAGGCCGAGGGCCTTAAGACCCTGGCGGCCGAGCTGGGCCAGACGCCGCAGGCGGTGGCGCTCGCCTGGCTCCTCCAGCGCAGCCCGAACATCCTGGTCATTCCCGGCACGTCGAAGCGGGCGCACCTTCGCGCCAACGTCGCCGCCGCCGGCCTGGAGCTGACATCGGACCACCTCCGTCGCCTCGACGGGCTCGGCGGCGCGAGCTGACGGAAGCGCGGCGGCCGCTGAAGCACCGGCATGGCGGCCGCCGGCAGTCCATGTTTCCGTTCCCCGCGGGCACGCAATGCCGCAGGCGGGAACCCGGTGCCGGTGGCCGCCGTATCATCGGGATCCGCAATCGCCAGAGATCGAGATCCTCGCGATGGTCTACCCGCATCCCCGCTCCACGGCCGCGATCGCCGGGCATCCGGTTCATGCCGCCCTCGTGCCCTTTCCCATCGCCTGCTTCACCCTGGCGCTCGCGACCGATCTCGCCTTCTGGCAGACGGCGAACGTGATGTGGCAGAACTTCTCGGCCTGGCTGCTCTTCGCAGGCCTCGTCTTCGGCGGCCTCGCGGCTCTCGCCGGCATCGTCGACGTTCTTTCCAGCGCCCACGTGCGCGAGCAGAGGCCCGTCTGGCCGCACGCGATCGGCAACGTGATCGTTCTCGCGCTCGCCCTCCTCAACAGCTTCGTTCATGCCGGCGACGGCTGGACGGCCGTCGTGCCTTACGGTCTCGTTTTATCCGCGCTGACCGTGCTCGTCATGATGGTCACCGTGTGGCTCGGACGCTCGCTGGTCTACCGGCACGGCGTCGGGGTCAGCAACGAGGTGGGAGGGCGCCATCATGGCTGACCCCCGGATCACCCTTCGCGCGCTCCTCGCGGCCGGCGCTCTCCTGCCCCTCGCCGTGCTTGCCGGCTGCAGCGACGCCGGCGGCGAGTTCGACGTGGCGAGCCAGATCGGACCCGATCCGGTCCTGCCGGAGCCCGCCCAGGAGCTCTTTCCCGAGCTGAAGGTCGCCGCCGTCGTCGGCTGGCGCGAGAACGAGACGCCCACCGTGCCGGCGGACCTCGTCGTCACCGCCTATGCCCGGGATCTCGCCAATCCCCGCACGGTCCACACCCTGCCCAACGGCGACGTCCTCGTCGTCCAGTCGGAAGGACCGGCCGGCGAGCCCTTGTCGCGGCCCAAGGACTTCATCCGCGGCTGGATCATGTCGATCGCCCACGGCGACGGCGGCGATCAGCCGAAGAAGCCGAGCAACTTGATCACGCTCCTGCGCGACACCAATCGCGACGGAACCGTCGACGAGCGCCACGATCTTCTGAAGGACCTCCATTCGCCCTTCGGCGTCGCCTGGATCGACGACACGCTCTACGTTGCCGCGACCGACGCGATCCTCGCCTATCCCTACAAGCTCGGGGAAAACGCCATCGCGGCGGCCCCGCGCGTGCTCACCCCGCTGCCGGGCGGGCCGATCAACCACCACTGGACCAAGGACCTGGCGCTCAGTCCCGACGGGCGCTTCCTCTATGCCTCGGTCGGCTCCAACTCCAACATCGTGGAGAACGGTTTGGAGGCCGAGAAGGGGCGGGCGGCGATCTGGCAGGTGGACCGGCAGACGGGCGCCGCCCGCGTCTACGCGTCCGGCCTGCGCAACCCGAACGGCCTGACCTTCCATCCCGAGACTGGGGCTCTGTGGACCGTCGTCAACGAGCGCGACGAGCTCGGCCCCAACCTCGTGCCGGACTACATGACCTCGGTTGCCGAGAACGGCTTCTACGGCTGGCCCTGGAGCTACTACGGCGACCACGTCGACGCGCGGGTGCATCCGCCCCGACCCGACATGGTGGAGCGCGCCGTGGCTCCGGACTACGCGCTGTCGAGCCACGTCGCGGCGCTCGGCCTGACCTTTTCGCAGAACGCCGCCCTGCCGCCGGCCTATGCCGACGGCGCCTTCATCGGCGAGCACGGGAGCTGGAACCGCAGCTTCTTCAACGGCTACAAGGTCGTCTACGTGCCCTTCGAGAACGGCCGTCCGGCGGGCAAGGCGCAGGACGTCGTGACGGGTTTCATCGAAGGGGACGAGGCGCATGGCCGGCCCGTCGGGGTCGGCATCGACGGCACGGGCGCGCTGCTCGTCGCCGACGATGCCGGCAACACCGTCTGGCGCGTCGCGGCCAAGGACGGCACCATCCTGCCGCAGCCGATCGGCACCGATCAGGCGGCGCCCGGCCAGGGGCCCGCCGCCGAAGCGGCTGCGCCCGGCACGCCGGCCTCTCCGGTGCCGCAGGCGCCTGCACCCCGAGCGGCCGGCGCGGAGCCGCCTGCGGCCGGTGCACCTGTGCCGCCGCAGACCGCCATCGCGCCGGCGGTTCTGCCCGAGGGGTCATCGCAAGCCGGCTTGGGTCGCTGACTCCATGCCGACGTCGCGGCGCCCGGGAGGAGCCGCGGATGCGAGGCGGATCGACAGGATCGCCTCCAGCGTGAAGTAGGCGCGCAGGATCCTGAAGACGAAGTAGTCGCCCATCCCGCTCGCGGCCTTCGGATGTCTCGCGAGAAAGGTGGAGAGAAAGGCCATCACCACGGGTGCGCCGAGCACGGTCGCGAAGATCGCCGGCGTCGCGACCGGGCTTAGCGGATTGATCTCGGTCGCGTCGCAGAGCAGGCCGAAGATCAGGAGCGGGATCGTGACCGCCCGCCGGCCCGAATTCATCAGCATGAAGGGCAGGACGCACTTTCCGCGCACCGACCACGAGGAATCGTCCATGCAGGTCCGGTTGCGCGCCGCGACATGGTAGATCGACCGGAACCAGCGCAGCCGCTGTTCCCGCAGGTTCGCGAGGTTGGCGGGAACTTCGGAAACGTAGACGATCGCGGGATCCTCGATGATGCGGTAGCCGAGCTCGCCGATGCGCAGCGAGGCGTCGGTATCCTCGCCGTTGATGCCCGTGGCGAAGCCGCCCTGCCTCCGAAGGGCCTCCGTGCGATAAAGCGCGAACATTCCGGGGATGCCCACGATCGCCTCGAAGGAGTTGAAGCCCACCTGATGCACCCCCGAGCGCATCAGGACCTCGATGGCGCGCGCGCGGTCGAACGGCCCGTCTCCCGGAGGCATGCTGAGCCCGCCCACGATGCCGACCCGGTCCTCGACGAAATACGTCATCGCACGCGCGATGTTCGACGGTCCCACCAGCGTATCGGCATCGATGCGCAGCACAAAGTCCTTTTGGACCGCCGCGAGGCCGGTGTTCAAGGCCCTGGCCTTTCCGAGCCGCTTCTCGCTCAGAACCGTTCCGTTGCAGAAGCGAAGCCGGTCGATGCCGGCCTCGGCGAGGGCCGCCGTGTCGTCGGTCGACGCGTTGTCCACGACGATCAGCTTCACCGAGCCGCCGTACTGCGCGGCGGCCGCGTCGACGGCCTCGATCATGGCCGGAATGATGTGGCTCTCGTTGTGCGCGGCCGCCACCACCGTCACCGGCGGGGTGAAGGCTGCCCGGCGGCGGCGCCGAAGGCCGATCCGGCCCAGGGCGTAGAACAGGATCGCGCAGAGCGGGAGAAACAGGAAGATGCCGGGGCCCAAGCCGCCCAGGAGCGCAGTCGAGCGCATCCAGGCGACGAGGCTGAGGTCCAGGCCGCTGCACCAGAGCGTGATGGCTCCCGCCGCCGACAGGACGAGGATCAGGACGAACCACGATCGCGCGAGAAATCGCCGGGACAGGACCGGCACGTCCGCCCGCGCAGGCATGTTTCCCGACGACAGAACGGAAAGACCGAACATCAGCAATCCGAAGAGGCCGGACAGCATCTCCGCCGTGTAGACGTCGAGCGCCACCCCGAACATGCGATCGCAGAGGGCATCCGTCGCATCGAACAGGGCCGCGAACATCAGGAAGAAGACGATCGTCCGCAGCGCGAACGCCGCTTTCGCCGCGGCGTCCCCGTTGAAGAAGGGCGCGCCGGCGAGCGTGAAGCAGACGAGGAAGCATCTGAGCGGGATCGGGTTGTTGCCCTCGTATCGATAGAAGACGAAGTCGGGATGATAGGTGAGGCCCAGCCTGTTGTGGGCGAAGTCGAACGCCGCAAGCATCAGGGCGCTGATGCCGGCGAACAGGCACAGCATCATCGCGACCGTCAGCGGATGGGGCGTATCGGAAAGATGCGACGGCGCGCTGTCGACCGAGGCGTAGATCGGCTGTGCGGCCTCCCGCATCGCCGCTCCCTGCGGCATCTCAATAGCTCACGAGAAGGGCGCCGCGTGCCGCCGCCGGCGTGACGAGCGCGTCCTGCGCCACCTCGCCGATCCGATGGACCGCGATCCCGTCGACGCGATCCTCGGCATCGAACAGGACGACCATGGTCTGCGGCGCGTCGCGATGTTCGGCGACGCGGGTCGACAGCGCCGAACCCGACACCAGCTCGATCGCGATCCGTTGGGGAGACTGGAAGCTCGGCGGGATCCGCAAGGGCATGACATGGGCGAGAAGGTCGCCGAAGGCTTCCGTCGAGGAGGGTCCCGCGGCCGCGTCCGGCTGCTGGAGGCTGATGCCCCCCGCCGAGCCTAGGATCCGCACGAGCGCGAGCTTGGCCGCTTCCTCGTCGATGCCCCGCTCGAAGCTGCTTTCCGGCAGCAGCTGCGCCTCGAATTCGGGCCGCTCCGCGCAGATGTCGGGCTTGGGCGAAACGTCGACGATCGCGAGTTCGAGGACGTTGGAAAGGCCTTGATACTGCGCGGGAAGATCGACCCGCAGCTGCTGGTCGTTCGGCGCGTTGGACAGGCGCGCAGACGTCAGCAGGTTGCCGTTCAGCGTGACGCGGGCGATCAGGGCGTCGGCCTCGGCAAAGCCTCCCGTCCTGATCGAGAAGGTGATCGCGGACGGGGCTGCGCCGCCGGGCATGTCCGCGAGATAATACGGGATGCTCCAGCGCCGGCCGCCCCGGAAGGTGACGGCGAGCGTATCGTTCGTGAAGCGTTCGATCGCCACCGGCCAGGGCGCGTCTTCGAGAAGTCTCGGACGGGGCGTGCGCAGGGCGCCCAGATACTGCTGCCCGGACGGCGCCCCCAGCCCGATGGCCGCATCGACGTCCGAAAGGGCGGCCGCCCCCTCGGGCAGGAGGGCGAGCTGAGCCAGCGCCGAGTCCGTGACGAACTGACTGCCGAGCCCGAGCCGCTCGAGGTATGCCGAGGTCCAGGCGGCGATCGCCTGGCCCTGCGGATCGGCGGGATAGGCGATGGCGAAGGGTTCGCTCAACAAGGCCAGTCGGGCCGCGGGATCCCGGACGGGCTCGGCCAGGTCGAGCGCCAGACCGCTCGATGGGAGCACCTCGACCGAGCTTGCCGCGTTGACGGCCCCGACCGGGCAGATCTGTCCCCCGCCCGTCGAGCCGACCGAGCGCAGGCCCACCCTCACGAAGGGCCGCTGCAGGTCGGCCTGGTCGAGCGTCAGGACGAAATGCCGATCGTGCCGCCCGCGATCGAGCACGAACTCCTCGACGGTGCGATCGTTGATGCTGATGCTCAGCCGGCCGTCGCCGACCTGCGACAGCTGCGTTCTCAGGTCGAGATACAACGTGCCCGATCGGGCGGGCACGTTCGGCGGAAGCGGAAACCGGATCTCGGTCCGATCGGGAAAGCCGGCAAGTCCGGACCATCCGTTTCGATTGAAGCGCTGGATGAAGATGTCGGACGTCGTCGCGGTGGGCGGCGTGAAGCTCAGCTCGGTCCACTGCCGCCGCAAGGACGAGATGATGTTGGGATTGCTCAGGTAGATCGCGAAGGAGATGCAAAGGAAGGCGGCGAAGCCGAGAAGCAGCAGGCGACCGATTTCTCTCACGACCCGCTCCCCTTCAGGTGCTTCACGAGGCCGGGCCGATGCCCGGTGGTCCAGAGCGACTGCGCCGGGATCAGCTCGCGATCGATCCGGTCCTTGTAGGCCCCGACGATCTCGATCGTTTCGGTGAACAGTTGTTCTTCAAGAAGAATGGGCGCCAGTCCCAGATCCAGGAAGGATTGGTTCGACAGGGCGAGCTCGTTCTCCACCGCCTCCTTGCGCGGATTGTCCACGAAGGCGATCTGAGCGCCCGTCATTCCCGCGATCATCTCGGCGAGGTCGCGGACCCGCTTCGTCTCGGCGACCTGGTTGAAGATCCGGGGCTTCTCTCCGGCCGCGGGCGGGTTCTCAAGCGCCAGGGCGACGCATCGCACCGTGTCCTGGATGTTGATGAAGCCGCGCGTCTGCCCCCCGGTGCCGTGCACCGTCAGCGGATAGCCGATCGCGGCCTCGACGAGGAAGCGGTTGAGAACCGTTCCGTAATCGCCGTCGTAGTCGAAGCGGTTGACGAGGGCCGGGTGCCGGCGCGTTTCCGCCGTCTGCGTCCCCCAGACGATGCCCTGGTGAAGGTCGGTGATGCGCAGCCGGTCGTTCTGGGCATAGAACTGGAAGAGAAGCTGATCCAGCGACTTGGTCAGGTGGTAGATGCTGCCGGGCTGGGTCGGGTAGAGGATGGTGTCGCGGATGCTCCGCCCTTCCTCCAGCGGGATGATGACGTCGAGGTACCCTTCGGCGATCACCATGTCGACCGTGCTGTATCCGTAGACGCCCGTGGTGCCGAGGTGGACCAAGTGTGCGTCCAGGCCGAGCTCGACCATGGCCAGCAAGGTGTGGTGCGTGGTGCGGACGTTGTTGTCGATGGTGTAGTTCTTCTCGTTCACGCCTTTCATCGAATAGGGCGCCGAGCGCTGCTCCGCGAAGTGGACGATGGCGTCCGGCCGCCGCTGCGAAACGACGTTCCGGAAGCCGGAATAGTCCGCGGCGATGTCGATGCCCCAGAAGGGAATCTCCTTGCCGGTCACGCTCCGCCATGCCGCGAGGCGTTCGTCGATCGAGGCGATCGGGGTCAGGCTGGACGCGCCGAGCTGGTCGTCGATCGACCGCCGCGAGAGATTGTCGACGATCGCGACATCGTATCCTTGAGCGGACAGATGAAGCGCGGTCGGCCAGCCGCAGAAGCCGTCGCCGCCGAGTATCAGAACAGATCCGCTCATGGCGAGGCGCTCCCAGCCGTCATGTCCATCGTCGGCCGAATGCGCATCGAGGGGTGCGAACGATCGGCCGGGTGCTTGCTCGGCGGCTCATCCGAAGACGAGAACGAGAGAGACGAGAATGCAGGCGACGAGGACCGCCAGGCAGATCCAGGCCCAGTAGCCGCCGTGCGGCTTGCGGATGGAGATGCTTTCCAGGGGCGCGGCCGTGCGGCTCGTATCGGTCGTGCCGTCCGTCACCTTGCGCAGGGTCGGATTGAGGGGTGGGCCGTCGAGGCTGTGTCGATCGTTCACGAGGTGAGGCCTTTTCTCGCGTGCCGGCCGCGGTGCCGTCGGGCCCCGCGGCGGAGCACGGCCCGGTCAGGGCATGCTCGACAAGACGTCGGGATCGAGGGCGACGCCCTCGATGTCCGCTTCTTGTGCCAGGTGCAGGACGAAGGCGGCGGCACTCATCGTCCAGGCGCGGGCTTCCAGCATCTCGGCGATCTTCGCGGCCACCATCTCGAAGGACAGGGTCTTGCCGGGGATGCGGCGCTGGTGGCGCAGCACGTGCCAGCCGAAGCGCGAGCGGACCGGCTCGCGCCCCGTGGCGCCTTCGGCCAGATCCTCCAGCGCCGCCTGGACCTCCGGCACCAGCTCGCCGCGGCGCAACTGGCCGAGCGATCCGTTCTGGCGCGCCGTCGGACAGGCCGAGAAGGCCTGCGCCGCCGCGGCGAAGTCGTCGGGATCGTCGCCGAGTTCGGCGGCCAGGGTGCGGGCGGTCTCCTCCGCCTGCCGCCAGCCCGCGGCATCCTCGGAAGCCGGCTCGATGAGGATGTGCGACGCTTCGAAGAGATCCGGCATGCGGAAGCGGCGCAGGTTCGCCTCGTAGTAGCGTCGGCATTCGGCATCGCCCGGCCTCTGCGGCTCGGGAGCGCGGTCGAGGACGGCGCGGATGAGCGCCTCCTCGGCCAGTTCCAGGCGGCCGGCATCGTCCCGTTCCGGACTGGCCTCGAGGCCCGCCGCGCGGGCGGCCTGAAGCATCAGCTCGCGCACGACGAGCGCCTGCGCGGCCGCCCTCCAGGCCGCGGCGCCGTCGCTCGCGGGATGGTGCTGGATCTCGCGGGCGATCGCCTCGGCCCCGATCTCCACGCCGTTGACGCTGACCTTGCCGCCGTCGGGCAGCGGCGCGGCGGGCTTGGGCGTCGAGGCGCAGCCGCAGCCGCTGCCGCAGCCGCTCGGCATCGCCGGCTCCGGCCGGCGGTCGATAACGAGTGTGGAGGTCATTGCGCGCTCTCCGCTTGGGCCCGGCTGATCGAGGCGGCGCCGCTCACCGCGCCGGCGAAGGGATCGGCGACGGCCTGCGAGGGGCCGCGTCGCGAGCGCACCACCTGGTAGCCCGGCCGGAACAGGTACCAGACCGGCGCGCTGAAGACGTGGACGAGCCGGGTGAAGGGGGTGATCAGGAAGATCGTGAGGCCGATGACGATGTGCAGCCGATAAACGAAGGCCGTTTCCATGAGGAGGTCGGCCGCCGCCGGCTTGAAGGTCAGAAGGCCCTGGGCCCAGCCCATGAAGCGGATCATCTCGCTCCCGTCGAGCGCCTGGAACGACCAGTAGAAGCTGGCGATGCCGACGATCAGCTGCAGCCAGATCAGAACGAGCACCAGGATGTCGCCGTAGGAGGAGCTGCGGCGGATCCGTGCGTCGAACAGGCGGCGATGCAGCAGGAGCGAGGAGCCGATCAGGGCCGCGATTCCGGCAAGGCCGCCGACCGCGATGGCCATCATCTGCTTGGCCGTGTGGCTGATGCCGAACTGCTCGAACACCGCGACCGGGGTGAGCAGGCCGACGAAATGGCCGACCAGGATGACCAGGATCCCCAGGTGGAAGAGGTTCGATCCGAGCAGCATCTGCTTGCGTCGCAGGAACTGCGAGGATTCGGAGCGCCAGGAATACTGCGCTCGGTCGAAGCGCAGGATGCTTCCGAAGATCAGAACGGTCACGGCGAGGTAGGGGTACCAGCCGAACAGGAGATAGTTGACGGTCTCCCACATGTTAGCCTCCCTTTGCTTGGTGCCTGGCGTCGCGCTGGGCGGCGCGCAAGCGCGTCATCAGCCTGGACGGCTCGCTCGCTCCTTCGAGCGGAGCGCTGAAGTTGATGGGCGCATCCTCCCAGGCCCGGTCGATCTCGGCTGGCGTCGCCGGATCGCGGTAGTCGGGCAGGGTCGGCGCCTCGTCGGGCGAGGGCCTGCGCTTCGACAGATGCGAAAGGCCGTGCAGCACGGCCACGTAGTGGGTTCCGCGTTCCCTCAGCCGCTGTTCCAGCGCGGCGAGGACGTGCGCCGGCTGGGCCAGCCACTCCTCCGCTTCCCGCTTGGGAAGAACCGACAGGAACTCCAGGAACATCGGCAGGTAGTCGGGAAGCTCGGACTCGCGCATCATGAAGCCGCGGGCGAGATAGGCCTGGCCGAGGTCGATCATGGCTTGGCCGCGCTGGCGCCCGTCGCCGTGGACGTGCTCGAAGAGATGCAGCGAGAGCGCCCGCGAGCTGTCGAAGAGCTCGCAGTAATGCGCCTGCAGGTCGAAGAGGTCCTGGCTCGCGAGAGCGTCGAGGAGCGGCTCGAGAAGGGCGAGCGCCTCGGGCGGCAGTTCCGCTTCCCGGTGCAGGGCATCGCGGACCGAGCCGACATGGGCCTGGAGGTCCTCGCTCGGATAGGTGATGAGGGCCGACAGGGCGCGCAGCGTGTACTTCATAGCGGCACGTCCATGTAGGGCTTGCGGGGCGTGCGCTTGGCGCCGCCGAAGAGGTTCGCCCGCGTGGCGCCGTTGGTGGGCTCGTCGAAGGAGAAGCCGGTCGAGCCGCGAAGGTGATAGGCGTTCTCGTCGGCCTCGCGGTGGCTTGTCGGGATGACGTAGCGGTCCTCATAGGCCGCGAGCGCCATATAGCGGTACATCTCCTCGACCTGCTGCACCGTCAGTCCGACCTCGCGCGCGATCTCCTCGTCGATATGCCCGTCGACCGTCTTGGCGCGCATGAAGGCGCGCATGGCCAGCATCCGCCGGAGCGCCGAGACGATCGGGGCTTCCTCGCCCGCGGTCAGCATGTTGGCGAGATAGCGCATCGGGATGCGCAGGCTCTCGACGTCCGGCATGCCGTTCCTGGCCGAGATCTTGCCGGCCTCGGCCGCCGACTGGATCGGCGACAGCGGCGGCACGTACCAGACCATGGGCAGGGTTCGGTATTCCGGATGGAGCGGGAAGGCGACCTTCCATTCCATCGCCATCTTGTAGACGGGGGAGAGGATGGCCGCGTCGAGCCATTCCTCCGGCACGCCGTCGAGCAGCGCCTGTCGCCGGACGTCCGGGTCATTGGGATCGAGGAAGATCGAGAGCTGCGACTCGTAGAGGGACTTCGGGTTCTCGACCGAAGCCGCTTCCTCGATGCGGTCCGCGTCGTAGAGCACAACGCCGAGATAGCGGATGCGCCCGACGCAGGTTTCCGAGCAGACCGTGGGCTGCCCAGCCTCGATGCGGGGAAAGCAGAAGATGCACTTCTCCGATTTTCCCGACGACCAGTTGTAGTAGATCTTCTTGTAGGGGCAGCCCGAGACGCACATGCGCCAGCCGCGGCACTTCTCCTGATCGATCAGGACGATCCCGTCCTCTTCCCGCTTGTAGATCGCGCCCGACGGGCAGGACGCCACGCAGGCCGGATTGAGGCAGTGCTCGCACAGGCGCGGCAGGTACATCAGGAAGGTCTTCTCGAACTGGCCGTAGATCTCCTTCTCGATGCCGTCGAAGTTGTAGTCCTGCGAGCGGCGGGAGAACTCGCCGCCGAGGTCGTCCTCCCAGTTGCCCGACCATTCGATCTTGTTCATCACCTCGCCGGTGATGAGGGAGCGCGGCTTGGCCGAGGGCTGCGCCTGGAGCTCGGGGGCCTGCTGCAGCCAGCCGTATTCGAACGTGTAGGGCTCGTAGAAGTCGTCGATCTCCGGCAGGTCGGGATTGGCGAAGATCTTCGAGAGAACGCGCCATTTCGCGCCGATCTTCGGCTCGATGCGGCCGTTGGACTTCCTGGTCCACCCGCCCTTCCAGCGTTGCTGGTTCTCCCAATCCTTGGGATAGCCGATGCCGGGCTTCGACTCGACGTTGTTGAACCAGGCGTATTCGACGCCTTCGCGGTTGGTCCAGACGTTCTTGCAGGTGATCGAGCAAGTGTGGCAGCCGATGCACTTGTCGAGATTGAGCACCATGCCGATTTGGGCGCGAATCTTCATGCCGCCGTCTCCTTCGACTTGGCCTCGTGACCACCCCAGTCGGCGGTGGCGTCCGTGTTGAACGTGTCGTCGACGACTTTGTCGAACCAGTTGACGTGGTTCATCTTGCGGAGGATGACGAACTCGTCGCGATTGGCGCCGACGGTGCCGTAATAGTTGAAGCCGTAGGCGAACTGGACGTAGCCGCCGATCATGTGCGTCGGCTTCATGTTGATGCGCGTGATGGAGTTGTGCACGCCGCCGCGCTGGTTCGTGATCTCGGAGCCGACCGTGTTCACGAGCTTTTCCTGCGCGTGATACATGATCGCCGATCCTTCCATGATCCGCTGCGAGACGATCGCGCGGGCGGTCACGGCGCCGTTGACGTTGAAGGCCTCGATCCAGTCGTTGTCCTCGATGCCGGCCTTTCCGGCATCCACCTCGCTGATCCAGATCGTCGGTCCGCCGCGATTGAGGCTGAGAAGCAGGAGGTTCTCGGTATAGCTGGAGTGGATGCCCCACTTCTGGTGCGGGGTCAGGATGTTGAGCTGGATCTCGGGGTTGCCGTTCGGCAGCTTGCCGGCGACCTGCGCCACCGTCCGCGTGTCGATCGGGGGGCGCCAGGTCGCGAAGCCCTCGCCGAAGGCCAGCATCCACTGGTGGTCGAGGAAGAGCTGCTGTCGTCCCGTCAGGGTGCGCCAGGGAATGAGCTCGTGAACGTTGGTGTAGCCGGCGCTGTAGCAGACCTTCTCGCTCTCCAGTCCCGACCAGATCGGCGAGGAGATGATCTTGCGCGGCTGCGCCACGACGTCCCGGAACCGGATCTTCTCGTCTTCCTTGCCGGCCGCGAGATGGCCGTGGTCGCGGCCGGTCGCCTTGCCCAGCGCCTCCCAGGCCTTGACCGCGATCTGCCCGTTGGTTTCCGGAGCGAGCATGAGGATCGTCTCGCAGGCGTCGATGTCGGTCAGGACCCGTGGCCGGCCGGCGGCCGGTCCGGTCTCGACGCGCCCGTTCAGGGCGCCGAGAAGGTCGATCTCGTGGCGGGTGTCCCAGGTCAGGCCCTTGCCGCCATTGCCCAGCGTGTCGAGCTTCGGGCCGATGGCGGTGAAGCGCTCGTAGGTCGCGGGATAGTCGCGCTCGACGACGGCGATGGTCGCCATGGTCCGTCCCGGAACCGGGTCGGTCTCGCCGCGGCCCCAGTCGAGCGGGGCATAGGGCTGGGCGAGCTCGGCCGCGCTGTCGTGCTGAATCGGATTGAGGACGATGTCGGTTTCCACGCCGAGCTCGCCCTCGCACAGGCGCGAAAAGGTCTGGGCGATGGCGCGGAAGATGTCCCAGTCGCTGCGCGCCTCCCAGACCGGATCCACCGCCGCCGTGAGGGGGTGGATGAAGGGATGCATGTCCGACGTGTTGAGGTCGTGTTTCTCGTACCAGGTCGCGGTCGGCAGCACGATGTCGGAGTAGAGGCTCGTCGTGGACATCCGGAAGTCGATGTTCACCATCAGGTCGAGCTTGCCCTTGGGCGCGTCCTCCCGCCACGCGACCTCGTCCGGCCGGATCCCGTCCTCGGTGCCCACGACGCCGTGCGAGGAGCCGACGAGGTGCTTGAGGAAGTATTCGTGCCCCTTGCCGCTGGCGCCGAGGACGTTGGAGCGCCAGAAGAACATGTTGCGCGGCCAGTTCTGCGGCGCGTCCGGGTCGGCCATGGCGAACTGGACGGCTTTCGACGCGAGCAGGCCGGGCAGGGCCTCGACCGGGTCCTCGCCCCGCTCCTTCAGGGTCCGCGCCAGCGCCAGGGGGTTGGTGTCGAGCTGGGGGGCGGAGGGCAGCCACCCCATGCGCACCGCGCGCAGATTGTAGTCGAACATGGAGCCCGACCAGTCGCCGGGAGGGGCCGTCGGCGAAAGGATGTCCGAGACGTCGAGCGTCTCGTAGCGCCATTGATCGGAATGCGCGTAGAAGAACGACGTCCCGTTCACTTGGCGCGGCGGCCGGGTCCAGTCGAGCGCGAAGGCGAGCGGCAGCCAGCCCGTCTGCGGGCGGAGCTTTTCCTGCCCGACGTAATGCGCCCAGCCGCCGCCCGATTGCCCGACGCAGCCGCACAGGACGAGCAGCGCGATGATGCCGCGATAGCTCATGTCCATGTGGTACCAATGGTTGAGCCCGGCGCCGACGATGGCCATGGCGCGGCCGTCCGTCTTCTCGGCGGTCTGCGCGAATTCGCGCGCCGTCTGGAGGATCGCCGCCCGCGGCACGCCGCAGACCCGCTCCGCCCAGGCCGGGCTGAACGGCACGTCGTCGTCGTAGGTCGAGGCGACGTCGCCTCCGCCGAAACCGCGGTCGACGCCGTAATTGGCGCAGAGGAGATCGAACACGGTTGCGACCAGCGCCTCGCCGTCCTTGAGCTCCACGCGGCGCAGCGGCACGATGCGGCTCAGGACCTCGGAATGGTCGGTGGCGACGAAGCTTCCCGGTGCCGTGCCGCCGAAATACGGGAAGGAGACCGGCGCCAGCCGATCCTCCATGCCGGCGAGCGAGAGCTGCAGCGATGCCGGCAGGCCGGCCCCATCCACCTCCTCGAGGTTCCACTTGCCGGGATCGCCCCAGCGAAAGCCGGCCGAGCCGCGGGGACACACGACGCGCCCGGTTTGGTCCAGGGCGACGGTCTTCCAGTCCGGGTTCGCCTCTTCCCCGAGACCGCCTGCGAAGTCGGCCGCGCGCAGGAAGCGCTCGGGCAGGAGGTGTCCGTCCCGCTCGACCAGCTTCACCAGGAAGGGCATGTCGCTGTAGCGCCGGGCGTAGTCCTGGAAGTAGGGGACCTGCCGGTCGATGTAGAATTCCTTGAGGACGACGTGGCCGAGGGCGAGCGCCAGCGCCGCGTCGGTGCCTTGCTTTGGATGCAGCCAAAGATCGGCGAACTTGCAGGCCTCGCTGTAATCGGGCGAGACGACGACGCTCTTGGTGCCCTTGTAGCGGGCCTCCGTGTAGAAGTGGGCGTCCGGCGAGCGGGTCTGCGGGATGTTGGACCCCCAGACCAGAAGAAACCCCGCATTGTACCAGTCGGCGCTTTCCGGAACGTCGGTCTGCTCGCCCCAGGTCTGCGGCGAGGAGGGCGGCAGGTCGCAATACCAGTCGTAGAAGCTCAGGCAGCCGGCGCCGATCAGCGACAGGTAGCGCGTGCCGGCCGCGTAGGAGACCATCGACATGGCGGGAATGGGCGAGAAGCCGATGATCCGGTCGGGCCCGTAATCCTTGATCGTGTAGATGTTGGCCGCGGCGATGATCTCGCAGACCTCGTCCCAGGTCGCGCGCACGAAGCCGCCGCGCCCGCGGCGCGTCACCCAGCTCGCCCGCGCCTCCGCGTCCGTGACGATCCGGCGCCAGGCCTCGACGGGTCCGAGCGAGGCGCGGGCCTCGCGCCAGGCCTTCAGCATCCGGGCGCGGACCAGCGGATACTTGATGCGCGTTCCCGAATACAGGTACCAGCTGTAGCTCGCCCCGCGCGGGCAGCCGCGCGGCTCGTGGTTGGGCAGATCGGGCCGCGTGCGGGGATAGTCGGTCTGCTGCGTTTCCCAGGTGACGATCCCGCCCTTGACGTAGATCTTCCAGGAGCAGGAGCCGGTGCAGTTCACGCCGTGGGTGGAGCGGACGATCTTGTCCGACGCCCAGCGCTTGCGATAGGCGTTCTCCCAGGCGCGCGGCTCGTTCGTCGCCACGCCCCAGCCGTCGGCGAAGGTTTCGCGGTGCTGACGGAAGAAGGTCAGGCGATCGAGAAAGTGGCTCATGCGCGTCGCTCCGTCGTCCGGAAGAGCCCGCGCGGCCCGGTATAGAAGAACCAGGTGGCCAGGGCGCAGGTGATGAAGAAGGCGGCAAATCCGTAGAGCGCGCCGTTCGCGCTTCCGGACACGTCGATCGAGGTTCCCAGGGCCTTGGGGATGAAGAAGCCGCCATAGGCCGCGATGGCGGAGATGAAGCCGGTGACGGCCGCGCTTTCCCATTCCGCCTTGTGCCGGCGCTCCTCGGCGCTCGCCTGGGGCTCCTGCGCGTCGACGACCCGCGTCATGATCCCGGGCACCATCTGGAAGGTCGAGGCGTTGCCGATGCCGCTCGCGAAGAAGAGCAGGAGCGTCATGGCGAAGAAGGCCGGGAAGCTCTGGATCTCGAGCGACCAGACGAGGAGAACGGCGAAGACGATCATCGAGACGAAGACCCAGAAGGTCACGCGCTCGCCCCCGAGCCGGTCCGACAGGCCTCCCGAGAAGGCGCGCGACAGGGCGCCGACCAGGGGGCCGATAAAGGCGTAGTGGAGGGCGTCGACCTGGGGAAAGACGAGCCGCGTCAGGAGCGGGAACGCGGCCGACATGCCGATGAAGGTGCCGAAGGTGCCCGTGTAGAGCCAGCACATCACCCAGGTGTGGAGGTGCCGCACGATCACCAGCTGCTCGGTGAAGGAGGCCTTGGCCGAGGCGATGTTGTTCATGCCGAACCAGGCGGCGCCGACGCCGACCAGGATCAGCGGCACCCAGACGAAGCCGGCATTCTGCAGCCAGACCGAGGCGCCGTCGGGCGTCGTCTGCGGGTTTCCGGCGAGGGTGCCGAAGATCCCCATCGATATGACGATGGGAACCAGGAGCTGCACGACGCTGACGCCGAGATTGCCGATCCCCGAATTGATCGCCAGGGCGCGGCCCTTCTCCGTCTTCGGGAAGAAGAAGGAGATGTTGGACACCGACGAGGCGAAGTTGCCGCCGCCGAAGCCGCAGAGGAGCGCGAGCGTCAGGAAGATGAGATAGGGCGTCTGCGGGTCCTGGACGGCATAGCCGATGCCGAAGGCCGGGATCAGGAGCGTGCCGGTCGACAGGGCCGTCCACAGCCGTCCGCCGAAGACGGGAACGAGGAACGAATAGAAGATGCGCAGCGTCGCGCCCGAGATGCCCGGCGCCGCCGCCAGCCAGAAGAGCTGGTTGGAGGTGAACTGGAAACCGGCAGCCGGGAGCCAGGCGACGACGATGCTCCAGAGCTGCCAGACGGCGAAGGCGAGCGCGAGGCAGTAGGTCGAGATCCAGAGGTTCCGCCGGGCGATGGCCCGGCCCGTCTTCTCCCAGAACACCGGATCGTCCGGACGCCAGTCGGTCAGGAGGTGCGAATCCGCCGCCCCTTGCGCGGGCGCGAGCCGTTCGTCCGGCGCGGCCGGGATCGGCGCGCTGCCGGTCGCGGCGACCGGGCGCGCCGGGGCGCCGCCCGCCTCCCGGCGGCTCGCCGCGTCGCGGTCGAGCTTCTGCACCGAGACGTGCATCCAGACGAGCGATGCCACGGCGACGAGGAAGAGCAGCGCGAAGCAGGCGGTCCGCACGCCCGTCAGGTCCTCCAGGACGCCGAAGGCGATCGGCAGAAGGAAGCCGCCGAGCCCGCCGATCATTCCGACGAGTCCGCTGACCGCGCCGACCTCGCGCGGGTAGTAGATCGGCACGTGCTTGAAGACCGCGGCCTTGCCGAGGCTCATGAAGAAGCCGAGCACGAACATGATGACGAGGAAGGGGGTGAGGCCCATGCTCGTCGAGAAGCGGATCGGCCCTTGGATCCCTTCGATGATGTAGGTCGTCGGCGGATAGGACAGCATGAAGGTCGCCACGATCCCGACGGCGAAGGTCCAGTACAGCACGGCGCGCGCGCCGTAGCGGTCGGACAGGACGCCGCCATAGATGCGGAACAGGCTGGCCGGCACCGAGTAGAAGGCCGCCAGCATGCCGGCCGAGGTCAGCGACAGTCCGTAGGTCGTGACGAGGTAGTGCGGGAGCCACAGCGACAGAGCGACGAAGGCGCCGAAGGCGAAGAAGTAGTAGAGCGAGAAGCGCCAGACCTGGGCGTGGACGAGAACCTTGAACTGGGCCGTGAACGGCTCACGCGCGGCCGCCTCGTCGCCGGCCCGGCGCGGTTCATCCTTGGTGAGGATGAGGAAGACGACGGCGGTCACGACGAGGCCCACCGCCCAGACCTGCGCGACGCCCCGCCAGCCCATCGCCACCATCACGAAGGGGGCGAGGAACTTAGTGACGGCCGCGCCGACATTGCCGGCTCCGAAGATCCCGAGCGCGGTGCCCTGTCGCTCCGGGGAGAAGAAGCGCGACACGTAAGGCACGCCCACGGAAAAGGTGCCGCCCGCCAGTCCAACGACGAGGCCCGCCAGGAGCATCGTCGGGTAGCTGTCGGCCCAGATCAGCGCCCAGGTCGCCGCCGCCGAGACGAACATCAGCGCCGCGAAGATCTTCCGGCCGCCGTAGCGGTCGGACCACATGCCGAGAACGAGCCGGGACAAGGAGCCGGACAGGATCGGCGTGCCGACGAGAAGGCCGAACTGGGACTCGGAGAGGCCGAGCTCGTCCTTGATGCCGATGCCGATGATCGCGAAGATCGTCCAGACCGCGAAACTCGCCGTGAACGCGACGGTGCTCGTCCAGAGAACCTGGTCGGCCTTGTCGGCCGTGCTGTCCGGCGAAGTGACCGATGCTGCCACGAGCTCTTCTCCGGTCCGGTGGTTGCCGATGGGCGCGTGACGCAGACGTCTCGATGGGCTCGCCGCATGGATCGCCGCAGGCGTGAGGGCTCAGCCCTCCCGTTTCAGGGAGCGGCCCGCACGATGATCTATCCGCAGATGAAGCTGCACGACGTCAGTATAGTCGATGCAGAGTGTGTAACTAACGGGAATGGTATGTCGTGCAGGGATGGTTGCATAGAGAGAATGCCGGCTAAAAACACTGCGGCGGCAAATTACTGCGGGATGGATCTTTAGATCTTTACCGGAAGGGCGGCAGTCATCGCCTTCGCTGTTGAAGACGATGCTCGGCTGCGATGGCCCGCAGTGCGCCGGGCCATTGCCGGATCTTCGGCGAGACGGGATCGAGGCGGCGCCGATCCGGGAGCGGCGTCACGCTGGACGCGCCCTGGGTCGTCGTTAACGCCTCCTGGAGGATGTCCGGCGAGTTGCGATCCGCCTCGCTTGGCGATGCTCTAGAATCCTTGCGTCAGCGCGATGCCGACGACGGGGCCTCCGTAGTCGGCATCCTCGCGGGTCGACCAGTTGCGCTCATAGCCGGCAAAGGCGCCGATCGTGGTCTTCTCCCGGACATCCCAGTCCGAGCCGACCGTGACGCGCAGGCGATCATCCTCGCGCAGGCCATTGTCGTAATCGCGGGCGAAGGTGTTGGCCCGCAGGACGAGGCTCACCTTTTCATCGAGATTGTGCCGGCCGATGAACCGGAACCCGAACTCGTCATAGCTGTACTTGCTGGCTTCGGCATCCCGGCGCTCGTAGTAGGGGATCGCCGTGATGCGGTTGACCGAGTCTTCGGAGCGCCAGTTGTAGGTTCCGTCCAGCAGGAATTCGCCCTGGTCGTAGCCGCGGAACGTGTCCGCGTCGTTCTGCTCGCGGTATCCGCCTCTGACGCGTAGCTGAAGCGTGTTGCGGGGGGCGAGCTGGAGGCGAAGCGCGGATCCCGCGCGCCCTCGGCTGAACACCCAGTCGTGGTCGTCGAGCGCGTGGGTGGCCTCTCCGAAGAAGCGCAGCTCCCGCAGCATGCCGTGATCGAGCTTGATCGCCAGGTATGGATCGGCGTCGAACAACAGCCGGTTGGATTCGGGCGCGTCGTAGAACCGCTCCGCGCTCGTCCCGAACGAGAGGCCGAGAACCCTGTCCTCGTCCAATTCGAAGGTCCGGCTCGCGCTGATGCCGCCGCCGTAGCTCGGCTCGAGACCGCGATTGCTGCCGTCGTCATCGTCGGAACTGGCGGACCGGATGTCGGTATAGGCGGTGCCGACGAACTGCCATGGGTCGGCAGGTGCCGCCTCCAGGGTCCCCACCAAAAGTCCCGCAGTTGCAAGAAACAGAACGGAAGCCGTTCCCATGATGCCTTCCTTTCCATGAAGACAAGGAAGTTGCAGGTGTTTTTGGCGTGATGAACACTGCATGCCGCGCAGAACGTGTCAACCCGATCGCTTCCGGAGTGCAGCCTGGTTTCTAGCTCCCAACCCCTTAGACGGTATAAAAGCTTAGGACGGGAACAATGATGTTAGCCGCTGTATGAGTGGTTTGCTTCGGATCTTGGGTTTCCACCGGCGCGGACGGCAAGTCCTGTGCTCGATGCACCGTCGGCGCAGCCGTGATCCGCGCTCGTGCGGGAAGCCGCCGCGGCCCTTTCCGCATCGAAGCGGCGGGGCGCTGCCGGAGCTGGCCGCGTCCTGGAGGGAGAAGCTGCGAACCGCCTGATGGATCGCGGGCTCCGGCAAGGGGTGAGGCTCTCAACACGCGATGGCGTTCTTGTCATGCCGACGTGATGGTTCGGACAGGCAACCTTTCACGGCTGAACCACTTTGGGGTGCACGAACGCAAACGAAAGTTGACTCCCATGAAGCTCTCCACCCTCCTCGCCGCCACCGTCATCGCCTCCGCGGGTTTCGGCGGCGCCGCTTTCGCTCAGCAGACCTCGGTCAGCCCGACCAACCAAGCCGTTCCGGGATCGGTGAGCCAGGAGAACAATGCCGAGGCGCTGGAGCGCGCCGCCGTGGCCGCGTCGCCGGGCGCACCGGGCGACGCCACGGACCGTCGTCCCGGCTGCTCCAACCCGATCGGCTCGAACGACAGCGGCCTTCAGGCCTGCGAGGAAGCCGAGCGCGCCGCCGTCGCGGCCGGCACGTCGGCTCAGCGCGGCTCGGCCAATCCCGGCGTCGACGCCTCCACCACCAGCTCGACCGGCGGCTACAACCAGAACCCGGTCTCGCTCGACGTGCCGGGATCCTCGACCCTCGAGAACCGCGCCGAGGAGCTGGAGCGCCAGCAGGTCGCCGAGTAAGATCGGCGGTCGCTCCGCAATCCACCTGATGGATCGACAACAGAAGAAGTCCCGGACGGTGTCCGGGACTTTTGCATGTCCGGATCCCGGTATCGTTCGGGATTGGTGACCCGGTCGCCGGCCTCCGAGTATCGCGTCCGGCCTCGCGCCTTGAGCATGCAGACTGAGGCGCGTGACGAAACGGAGCCAGGGCCTCCGGTGCAGTCCGCCCATCGACCGCGCGCCCGCGGGTTCCCTCCGGCGAAATTCGTATGGATCCTTTATGCCGATCGGGTCCACTTGAACGGCGATCCCGAAAGGAGGGCTCGCATGTTCGATTTTCTGTACCTGGCCACGGGGCTGGGCTTCTTCGCCCTGATGGGCGCCTATGCGCGCTGGGCGGGCCGAGCCTGACGATGTTCGATCTCGTTCTCGGCGGCGCCGTCGCGCTCGCTCTCGCCGCATACCTCGTCTTCGCGCTCGTTCGACCCGAGCGGTTCTGACCCATCCGACACTCTGGAAAGGCTCGTGCCATGACCCTTGTCGGCTGGCTGCAAATCCTCGTCATCCTGGCGGCCGTGGTCGCCTTCGCCGTCCCGCTCGGAGCCTACATGTCCAAGGTCTTCGCGGGCGAGCGCACCATCTTGGCGCCCGTTCTCGGACCCGTGGAGCGCGGCGTCCACCGCCTCGCCGGGGTCGACCCCGCGCGGGAGCAGACCTGGCTCGGCTACACGCTGGGCATGCTGGCCTTCAACGCCGGCGGCTTCCTGCTCCTTTATCTCCTCCTGCGCCTGCAGGGCGTCCTGCCGCTGAACCCGCAGGGCTTCCCCGGCCTTTCGCCGCACCTCGCCTTCAACACCGCCGTGTCCTTCGTGACCAACACGAACTGGCAGTCCTACGGCGGCGAGACGACGATGAGCCATCTCAGCCAAATGGCCGGGCTGACGGTCCAGAACTTCCTGTCCGCGGCCACCGGCATGGCCCTCGCCGTCGCGCTGGTGCGGGCCTTCGCCCGATCGGCCGCGCCAACCGTCGGCAACTTCTTCGCCGACATGATCCGGGCGACGCTCTACGTCCTCCTGCCGCTCGCGATCGTGACGGGTCTCTGGCAGGTCGCCATGGGCACGCCGCAGACCCTCGACGCCTCGGTGAGCGTCGAGACCCTCGAAGGGGGCGAGCAGACCCTGGCGCTCGGGCCCGTCGCCTCGCAGCTCGCCATCAAGCAGCTCGGCACCAACGGCGGCGGCTTCTTCAACGCCAATTCCGCCCACCCCTTCGAGAATCCCTCGCCGCTCTCCAACGCCCTGACGATCTGGCAGATGCTCGTCGTTTCGACGGCGCTGGTCTTCGCCTTCGGGCGCCTGATCGGAGACAAGCGGCAGGCGCGTGCCATCCTCGCCACCATGGGGCTCCTGCTCCTTGCCGGCATCGGCCTCTGCTACTGGGCGGAGAGCGCGGGCACGCCCGTTCTCGCGGCCGCCGGGCTCGATCCCGCCGGCGGCAACATGGAGGGCAAGGAGGTCCGCTTCGGCCTCGCCGCCTCGGCCCTCTTCGCGGCGGTCACCACGGGCCTGTCCGACGGTGCGGTGAATGCCATGCACGGCTCGTTCACCCCGATCGGCGGCATGGTGCCGATGGTGCTGATGATGCTCGGCGAGATCCTGCCCGGCGGCGTCGGATCGGGCCTCTACGGCATCCTCGTGATCGCCGTCGTCGCGGTCTTTGTGGCGGGGCTGATGGTCGGGCGCACCCCCGAATATCTCGGCAAGAAGATCGAGGCCAAGGAGATGAAGATGGCCGTTCTCGCCATCCTGATCCTGCCGACCGCGATCCTCGGCTTCTCGGCCCTGTCCGCCGTCCTGCCCGTCGCCCTGTCGGGCCTCGGCAATGCCGGACCGCACGGCCTCTCCGAGATCTACTACGCCTACACCTCGGCGGCGGGAAACAACGGCTCGGCCTTCGGCGGCCTGTCGGCGAACGCGCCCTGGTGGAACACGACGCTCGGGCTCGCCATGCTGCTCGGCCGCTTCGCCTACATCGTGCCGATGATGGCGATCGCCGGCTCGCTCGTCGCCAAGACAAGGCTCGCGCCCTCGGCCGGCACCTTCCCGACCCACGGGCCGCTCTTCGTCGGGCTTCTCGCCGGCATCATCCTGGTCCTCGGCGGCCTCCAGTTCTTCCCCGCGCTGGCCCTCGGCCCCATCGCCGAGCAGGTGCAGATGCTGGCCGGCAAGACCTTCTGAAGGCGCGCCACCCGCGCCTTCCATCTCCCATCCCGCCATCCAGGAACCCATCGCCATGGCTGCAAAAGCCGCCTCCTCGTCCATCGTCCGGCCGGACCTTCTCGGCCGCGCCGCCCTGGACGCCTTCGCCAAGCTCAATCCCGCCGCCCTCATGCGCAATCCGGTGATCTTCGTCACCGAGGTCGTGGCCGCGGTCGTGACCGTCCTCTTCCTGCGCGACCTCCTCGCCGGCAACCCGCTCCTCTTCACCGGCCAGATCACCGCCTGGCTCTGGTTCACCGTGCTCTTCGCCAACTTCGCCGAAGCGATCGCCGAGGGGCGCGGCCGGGCGCAGGCAGACAGCTTGCGCAAGGCGCGCACCGACACGGTGGCCAAGCGGCTGTCCGATCGGGCGAACCGCGCGCAATGGAAGCCGGTCTCCGCCCTCGACCTCAAGGTCGGCGACCACGTGCTGGTGGAAACGGGCGACTTCGTCCCCGGCGACGGCGAGATCGTCGAGGGCATCGCTTCGGTCAACGAAGCCGCCGTCACCGGCGAATCGGCGCCCGTCATCCGCGAGGCCGGCGGCGACCGCTCGGCCGTCACCGGCGGCACGACCGTCGTGTCCGACTGGCTGGTGGTGCGCATCACGGCCGCGCCCGGTTCCTCCTTTCTCGACCGCATGATCGCCCTCGTGGAAGGCGCCGAACGGCAGAAGACGCCCAACGAGCTGGCGCTCACCATCCTCCTCGTCGGCATGACGCTGATCTTCCTCGTCGCCGTCGTCACGCTGACGGGCTTCTCGGCCTATGCCGGCGCGGCGATCTCGGTGCCCGTCCTCGTCGCGCTGCTCGTGACGCTCATCCCGACCACGATCGGCGGCCTCCTGTCGGCGATCGGCATCGCCGGCATGGACCGCCTCATCCGCCACAACGTGCTCGCCATGTCGGGCCGGGCCGTGGAGGCGGCGGGCGACGTCGACACGCTGCTTCTCGACAAGACCGGCACGATCACCTTCGGCAACCGCATGGCCGCCGAGATCGTCGCGGTCCAGGGCGTCACCGACGTCGAGGCCGCGCAGATCGCGGTCCAGGCCTCGCTCGCCGACGAAACGGCGGAAGGGCGCTCGATCCTCGTGCTCGCCCGGGACGCCTACGGCATCGCCGTGCCGGACGCGCAGCCGGCGGGGGTGACCTTCATCCCCTTCTCGGCCGCCACGCGCCTGTCGGGCGTCGATATGGACGGCCGCCGCATCCGCAAGGGCGCGGTGGACGCCGTGCGCCGCTTCGTCCGGGAGAGCGCGGGGCGCGAGGTCGCCGAGCCGGCCGCCTTCACGGCCGCCGTCGAGCGCATCGCCAAGTCCGGCGGCACCCCGCTCGGGCTCGCCGAGAACGGCCGCTTCATCGGCGTCATCCACCTCAAGGACGTGGTGAAGCCCGACATCAAGGAACGCTTCGCGGAGCTCCGCCGCATGGGCATCCGCACCGTCATGGTCACCGGCGACAACCCGGTCACCGCCGCGGCCATCGCGGGGGAGGCCGGCGTCGACGACTTCATCGCGGAGGCGACGCCCCAGGACAAGCTGAACTACATCCGCAACGAGCAGCGCCAGGGCCGGCTGGTCGCCATGTGCGGCGACGGCACCAACGACGCGCCGGCGCTTGCCCAGGCCGATGTCGGCGTCGCCATGCAGACGGGCACGCAGGCCGCGCGCGAGGCCGGCAACATGGTCGACCTCGACAGCGACCCGACCAAGCTCATCGAGATCGTCGGCATCGGCAAGCAGCTCCTGATGACGCGCGGGAGCCTCACGACCTTCTCCATCGCCAACGACGTCGCCAAGTACTTCGCGATCATCCCCGCGCTCTTCATCGCGGCGATCCCCGAACTCGGCGTCCTCAACGTCATGGGGCTGGCGACGCCCGAAAGCGCCATCCTCTCGGCGGTGATCTTCAACGCGCTCGTGATCGTCGCGCTGATCCCGCTGGCGCTCAAGGGCGTGCCCTACCGCGCGATGGGCGCGGCCGCCGTCCTGCGGCGCAACCTCCTCGTCTACGGCCTCGGCGGCATCCTCGTGCCGTTCCTCGGCATCAAGCTCATCGACCTCGCCGTCTCGGCGTTCGGCCTCGCCTGACAGTGGCTTCAAGGACCAGCATCATGCTCTCACAGCTCCGCGCCGCGGCGACGCTCCTCGGCATCCTCACCCTCGTCCTCGGCCTCCTTTATCCGCTGGCCATGACCGCCGTCGCGGGCGCCCTCTGGCCCGCTCAGGCCGGCGGCAGCATCGTGACGCGCGAGGGCCGGCCCGTCGGCTCGGCCCTGATCGGGCAGTCCTTCGCGCAGGCGGGCCACCTCCAGCCGCGTCCCTCCGCGGCCGGGGAGGGCTACGACGCCTCGGCATCGTCCGGCACCAACCTCGCGCCCACCAGCGCCAAGCTCGCCGAGCGCTTGGCCGCGGACGGCGCGGCCCTGAAGACGGCGACGGGCGCGGCCATCCTGCCCGCCGACGCGATCACCACCTCGGGAAGCGGCCTCGACCCGCACGTCTCGCCCGCCTATGCCGAGCTTCAGGTCCCGCGCATCGCGCAGGCGAGAGGCCTTAGCCTGGAGGAGGTCCGGCGCTTGATCGAGGCGAACACGGCCGGGCGCACGCTCGGCATCCTGGGCGAGCCGCGCGTCGACGTTCTGGCCGTCAATCTCGACCTCGACGCGCTCGCGCCGCCCGTCGCCGCCCCGGACGTCTCGACCCCGACGGCCTGGGCGGCGCCGCCGAACTGATCCCCGCCGGGGCGGACATGATGCCTCGGCTCGCCAAGCAGGACGTTGCATGATCAAGGACGATGCGCCCCGCGCTTCACCGGACGCCCTTCTCGGCCAGGCCGAGCGCGAGGGCCGGGGCAAGCTGCGCCTGTTCCTGGGCGCAGCTCCCGGCGTCGGCAAGACCTATGCGATGCTCCAGGCGGCCCGGGCCGCCAAGGCGGGCGGGCGCGACACCCTCGTCGGCATCGTCGAGACGCACGGGCGCGCCGACACGCAGGCCATGCTGGCCGACCTGGAGGTGCTGCCGCGCCGCCTCGTTCCTTACAAGAACCGCCTCATCGCCGAGTTCGACCTCGACGCGGCGCTGAGCCGGGCCCCCTCGCTCCTTCTCGTCGACGAATACGCCCATTCCAACGTCGAGGGCTCGCGCCATCCCAAGCGCTGGCAGGACGTCGCCGAATGCCTGAAGGCCGGGATCGACGTCTGGACGACCATGAACGTGCAGCACGTCGAGAGCCTCAACGACGTGGTGCAGCGCATCACGGGCGTCAGGGTGCGCGAAACGGTGCCCGACACGACGCTGGAGGCGGCCGACGAGATCGTGCTGGTGGACCTGCCCTCGGACGAGCTGATCCGCCGCCTCGCCGAGGGCAAGGTCTATGTCGAGGACATGGCGACCCGCGCCACGCAGAACTTCTTCAAACCCTCCAACCTCACGGCCCTGCGCGAGCTCGCCCTGCGCCAGGTGGCCGCCCAGGTCGATTCCGACCTCGTCGAGCGCATGCAGGGCGGCGCCATCGAGGGTCCGTGGGCGGCCGGCGAGCGGCTTCTCGTCTGCGTCGGCCCGGACGCGCAGGCCGAGCGGCTGGTGCGCGAGGGCAAGCGCCTCGCCGACCTCCTGGACGCGCCCTGGTTCGTGGTCACGATCGAACGCCCGGGCGCGACGCTGGACCAGGCCGCCGCGTCCCGGCTCGACGCGTCCCTGCAGCTGGCCAAGAGCCTGGGGGCGGAGCCGCAGAGCCTCGTCGCCACCGACATTCCGGCGGAGATCCTGCGCTTCTCGCGCTTCGAGAACGTGACCCAGATCGTGGTCGGCAAGGCGCGGTCGCGCCGCTGGCGCGCGCCCTGGACCGAGGGCAACCTCGCCGACGCGCTGGTGCGGCGGGCGAGGGGCGTTTCGGTTCTGGTTCTCACGGAAGGCGAGCCGGCGCCCGCCCCCGCATGGCGCTTGCCCGAGCCCGGCGGCTGGGCCGGCTACGCGGCGGCGGCGGCGAGCGTCGTCCTCGCGACGGCGCTGGGCACCCAGCTCGTCCGCTTCGTGCCGCTGCCCAACGTGTCGATGCTCTACCTCCTCGCCGTTCTCGCGCCCGCCCTTCTCTACGGCGTCTGGGCGGCGATCCTCGCATCCTTCCTGTCGTTCGCGGCCTACAACTTCTTCTTCATCGATCCGGTCGAAACCTTCACCGTCGCCCGGCCGCACGAGCTCCTGGCGCTTGCCGTCTTCCTGATCATCGCCGTCACCATCTCGGCCGTGGCGGGCCAAGCCCGCGAGCAGATGCGCGCCTCGGCGCGGCGCACCCGCGCCGCCCGGCGGCTCTACGCGTTCACGCGCACCCTCTCGGCCCTGCCGGATGCCGGCGCCGTGGCGGATGCCGCCGCGAGCGAGATCAACGCCGCGACCGGGCGGGCGGTGACGATCCTGCGGCCGGACGGAAGCGACCTCGCGATCGCGGCCGCCTGGCCCCCGGACGACCGCCTCGACGTGCCCGCGCGCACCGCCGCGCGATGGGCGCACGAGCACGGCGAGGCCGCCGGCGCGGGCACGCAGACCCTGCCCTCGAGCGGCTGGACCTTTCTGCCGCTCCGCGTGCAGGACAGCCGGGTCGGGGTGCTCGGCATCGAGCGCGCGCCCGGCGCCGACCCGCTCGACGCCGAGGTGCGCACGCTCGCCGCCGCGCTGGCCGAGCAGACCGCCGTCGCCCTGCACCGCGCGCTCCTGTCGACCGAGGTGCGCAGCGCGCGCACGGCGGCCGAGACCGAGCGGGTGCGCAACATCCTCCTCGCCTCGATCAGCCACGACTTCCGCACGCCGCTCGCCTCGATCCTCGGCTCGGCCACGGCGCTCATCGAGTACCGCGACCGCTTGGACGAGGCCTCGCGCGAGGACCTTCTCGCCCAGGTCCGCGACGAGGCCCGCCATCTCGACCAGATGGTCCGAAACCTCCTGTCGATGACGCGCCTCGAAGCCGGCGCGCTCGAAATCAGCCGCACCTGGGTCGACGTCCGCGAGATGCTGGACCGCCTCGTCGACCAGGCGCGCCGACGCGGCGCCACGCAGCGCTTCGTCCTGGATCTGCCCGCGGACCCCGTGCTCGCCTTCGCGGATGGCACGCTTCTCGACCAGGCGGTCGGCAACGTCGTGAACAACGCGGTGAAGCACGCGGGCGCAGGCGCGAGCGTGACGCTGGTGGCTCGCGCGCAGGCCGGGGGCGTGACGATCGAGATCGCCGACGACGGGCCGGGAATTCCGGAGGAGCTGCGCGCCCAGGTCTTCGAGAAGTTCGCAAGGCTTCGGACATCGAGCGCCGACGGCGGCGACAGCGCCGGCCTCGGCCTCGCGATCAGCAAGGGCATCGTGGAGGCGCATGGCGGCACGGTGGAGCTGCTGCCGCCCGACGCGACGCGTCCGCACGGCGCCGCCTTCCGCATCCGCCTGCCGTCCGAACCCGGAACAAGCGCATGACCCAACAGACCGTCCTCGTCGTCGACGACGAGCTCGCCATCCATCGCTTCCTCAAGCCGGCGCTGACCGCGGAAGGCTACCGCGTCGTCCAGGCGATGACGGGGGCGGAAGCCCTGCGGCTCGCGGCGGAGGCGCGCCCGGACGCCGTCGTCCTCGATCTCGGCCTGCCCGATCTCGACGGCAAGGAGGTCATCCAGCGCCTGCGCCGCACCTCGCAGGTGCCGATCGTCGTCCTGTCCGCGCGCGACCGCGAGTTCGAAAAGGTGCGCGCGCTGGATCTCGGCGCCGACGACTACGTCGAGAAGCCGTTCGGGGTCGGCGAGCTGATGGCGCGGCTGCGGGTCGCCCTGCGGCATGCCAAGCCCTCGCCGGACGACGGGATGCTGAGATCGGGACGCGTCGAGGTCGATCTCGGCGCGCACATCGTGCGGAAGGCCGGCCGCGAGGTGCGCCTGACACGGCGCGAGTTCGACGTCCTCGTCGCCCTGATGCGCCACGTCGGCAAGGTGGTGACCCATTCGCAGCTTCTGCGCGAGGTCTGGGGAGCGGCCACCGACGGCAACACGCAGTACCTGCGCGTCTATGTCGGCCAGCTCCGGCAGAAGCTCGAGGACGATCCGGCGGCCCCCCGGCTGATCCTCACCGAGCCCGGCATCGGCTACCGCCTGGTCTGAGAATGGAGGGTCGGCGAGGCGCTATGCGGCGAGGCGGCTCTGCCGGCCCGCCGCATCGTTCTTTGGGAGCCGCCGCGGTCAGCCTGCCTTTCGGGAGAGAGCCAAAGGCCTGGTCGGGATCGCCGCCGTGGCCAGCGCGGCGACGAGGCCGACGAGGGCGAAGGCGTAGAAGTTCCAGTTCGGATGGACGCCCAGAGCCGCGACGGTGCCCCCGAGCAGGGGCCCGCAGAAGGCGCCGATCCGCGCGAAGGACAAGGCCCAGCCGGTGCCGCCCGCCCGGACCCGCGGATCGAGGTAGCCCGCGAGGTAGCCGGTCAGGATGAGCGAGCTCGACACGCTGCCGAAGCCGGCGACCGCGACGAACAGGTAGTTCAGCCAGATCGAGCCCTTCAGCGACAGGGCCGCGATGCCCGCGGCGCCGAGAACATAGGCCAGGAACACGGTGAGACGAACGCCGAAGCGGTCGGCGAGGCGGCCGAGCAGGATTCCGCCGATCGCCGAGGTGAACGAGAAGACCGCGAGGAACAGCAGGCTGTCGCCGAGCTCGTAGCCGCTGCGGCGCATGATCTGCGGCAGCCATTGACCGAGGCCGTAGACGAGGAGCAGACCCATGAACAGGGCGATCCAGAAGGCGATCGTGGCGCGGGCGTTGCGGGGCGCGAAGATCTCCGCCAGCACGCCTCGCCAACCGACGGCCTCGGCGCCGCGGCTGCGGACCGGCGGCACCGGCAGCCCGAGCTTCGCCGCGAGCTCCCGCGCCTTGAGCGTGCGGCCCTTCTCCACCAGGAATTCCAGCGACTCCGGGAGCCGCCAGATCATCAGCGGCACCGCGAGAACGGGAAGGGCTCCGATGAGCACCACCCAGCGCCAGCCATGCTCTTCCAGGATGCTCCGGCCGACCAGCGCCGCGGCGAGGATGCCGAGCGAATAGCCCGAATACATCAGGCCGTAGTTGAGGCTGCGCCGATGCGGGGGCGAGTACTCGATCGTCAGGGCCGCGGCGATCGGGATGATGCCCCCGAGCCCGAGGCCTGCGACGAAGCGCGAGATGCCGAAGGCGAGGGGCGTGGGCGCGAGCGACGTCGCGGCCATGCAGAGCGTGAACAGCGACAGGCAGGCGACGAACAGCGGCTTGCGGCCGTAGATGTCGCTGAGCGTGCCGATGAGCAGCCCGCCGATCAGCATGCCGAGAACGGTGTAGCTGCCGAGCGCGCCGAGCTCGATGGGCGACAGGTCCCAGCCCGGTTCGGCCGCGAGCGCCGGCAGCACGGCGCCGAGGACGCCGACATCGTAGCCTTCGGCGAAGATCGCGAACCAGCACAGGATCAGGACGACGGTGCTGGTGCGTCGGGCTGGGCCGGGCCAAGCGGTTGCGGGCGCCTCGGTCGCGTCGGACGGGGAGGATGCCATGGCGGCCTTTCCTGCGCTGGCTGGAACTGGGGAGCGGCGCCCGACGCCGAAATGCCGCCGGGCGCGACTGGCGCTTCAGTAGATGCCGGTCTCGGTCGCGACGCGGCGGTAGGCGGCGCCGGCGGTGAAGCCGCCGTCGATCACGAAGTCCTCGCCGGTGATGAAGCTCGACGCGTCGCTCACGAGGAAGAGGACGAGCTCGGCGATCTCCTCCGGGGTGCCCGCGCGCTTCATCGGGGTGATGCCGATCATCGGCCGGAGGTGCGGGCTGTCCTTGTTGAGGCCGGTCACGACGAGGCCGGGGCAGACCGCGTTGACGCGGATGTTCTTCTCCGCGAACTCCATCGCCGACGAGCGCGTGAGGCCGCGAAGGCCCCATTTCGAGGCGGTGTAGGCCGGATCGTAATGGCCGGAAAAGGCGCTGTTCGAGGAGATGTTGACGATCGAGCCGCCGCCCGTCTCGGCCATCAGCGCCACGCTCGCGCGGATGCCGAGGAAGGCGCCGGTGAGGTTGACGTCGATCACCCGGCGCCAGGCCTCTGCTTCCGTCGAGGCGACCGTCGAGCGGTTGATGATGCCGGCATTGTTGACGAGGACGTCGAGCCGACCGGTCCATTCGCGGCAGGCCTCGACGGCCGCCGACCAGTGCGCCGGATCGGTCACGTCGAGCGCCATGAAGCGGGCCTGCAGCCCTTCGGCCACCAGGGCCGCGGCGTGGGCCTCGCCTTCGGCTTCGAGCACGTCGCCGATCAGCACCGATGCGCCCTCGCGGGCCAGCAGCGCCGCTTCCGCGGCCCCCTGGCCGCGCCCGCCGCCGGTGACGATGGCGGTGCGCCCTTCGAGGCGGCGGCTCATGCGGGCCTCCGCTCGCGCGCTTCGACCGTGCGCTGGCGCTGCTCGCCGAGCCCTTCGATGCCGAGGCGCATCTCCTGGCCGGGTTTGAGGAAGACCGGCGGCTTCATTCCCATGCCGACGCCCGGCGGGGTCCCCGTCGCGATGACGTCGCCCGGCTCCAGCGTCATGAACTGCGACAGGTAGGAGACGAGGTGCGCGACGCCGAAGATCATGGTGCGCGTGTTGCCGGTCTGGCGCCGTGACCCGTCGACGTCGAGCCAGAGGTCGAGCGCCTGCGGGTCCGCCACCTCGTCCGCCGTGACCAGCCAGGGGCCGGTCGGCCCGAAGGTGTCGTGGCTCTTGCCCTTGGTCCACTGTCCGCCGCGCTCGGACTGGAAGGCGCGCTCGGACACGTCGTTGATCACGCAGTAGCCGGCGACGTGGTTGAGGGCGTCGGCCTCCGGGACGTACTTGGCGACGCTCCCGATGACGACGCCGAGCTCGACCTCCCAGTCGGTCTTCGCCGAGCCGCGCGGGATCTCGACGTCGTCGTTCGGGCCGCAGAAGGCGCTCGTCGCCTTCATGAAGATGATCGGCTCGGGCGGGGGCTCCTTGCCGGTCTCGCGGGCGTGGTCGGCGTAGTTGAGGCCGATGCAGATGAACTTGCCCGGCCGGGGCACGCAAGGGCCGATCCGCGCATCCGCGGGTGCGAGCGGCAGGCTCGCCGGGTCGATGGCGGCGAGGCGCGCCAGCGAGGCGGGCGACAGCGCGGCGCCGTCGAAGTCGGTGACCACCGAGGACAGGTCGCGCACCGCACCGTGGGCGTCGAGGAGGCCGGGCCGCTCGCGGCCGGGCTCGCCGAAACGAAGAAGCTTCATGGGGTTCTGGCTCCCGTTCGTCTCAGCGGGCGGGCGGCACGTAGCCGACGAGGGTCTCGTCCGGCACGTCCTCGAGGTTGACGACGATGTTGTCGGGCGTCCGGCAGGTCATCCAGACCAGCTCGTCCGTGGTCGACATGTTGACCTCGACATGCGGCATAAAGGGCGGCACGAAGACGAAGTCGCCCTCGACCATGTCGATGAACTCCTCGTAGTTCTCGCCCCAGTAGATGCGCCCCTTGCCCTTCAGGACGTAGCCGCCGGTCTCCGCCTCGCCGTGGTGGTGGGGCAGCGAGCGGTAGCCCGGCTCGTTCGACACCTTGCCGAACCAGATCTTGGTGGCCGGCGTGTGCTGCGGGCTGACGCCGGAGATGCGCTTGGCGCCGCCGGACTGGCCGGTGCCGGCGTGCTCCTGGTCCTTGCGCGTGACGATGGGCTTGACCGATGCGGGCATGAGCGGGTCCTCCGGGAGATCGTGCGGCGCGTTCAGCCGCCTGGCGGGGAAGGCTTCCCCAGATTAGTTTAAGTGTCAAGTAATGGCGGGCGGACCCGCCGGCTTGGCGGGCCGGCCGCTTGCTGGCATGAGGGACGGGCACAAGCGGAAGGCGATGCGGGAATGAGCGGCGCGAAGGTCTGGATCGACGCGGAAACCAAGATCGCCGACGCGCAGGGCGACGAGCACGACCAGCTCCGTCTCTGGCTGCGGCTGTTCAGCGTGGCGCGGCTGATCGAGAACGAGGTGCGCCGGCGCCTCCTCCAGGAGTTCGATACGACCTTTCCGCGCTTCGACATCCTGTCGCAGATCGAGCGCGTGCCGGACGGGCTGAACCTCGGCGAGCTGTCGCAGCGCCTCATGGTCTCGCCGGGCAACATCACCTCCGTGATCAAGCGCCTCGCCGAGGACGGCTGGATCGTGCGCGAGCAGAACCCGGCCGACCGCCGCGAGAGCTTCATCCGCATGACGCCGAAAGGGCGCGCGAGCTTCGCGAAGATGGCGACGGCCCACGAGGGCTGGATCCGCTCGCTGACCGCCGGCCTCGATCCGGCCGAGACGCGCCAGATGCTCGGCCTCCTGCGCAAGATGAAGGGCTCGGCGCGCGGCGCCCTCGATGGCGCGCCTACGCCGCCTCCGGAATGACGGCGAGCGCCACGATCTCGACCTTGGCGCGGTCCTCCATCAGCGCCACGACCTGGACGGCGGCCATGGGCGGGAAGTGACGGCCGATCACGTCGCGATAGACCCGGCCGATCTCCCGCAAGCTGCCGCGATAGGCGTCGCGGTCGGTGAAGTACCAGGTGATCTGGACGATGTGCTCCGGCTTCGCGCCGCCTGTCGCGAGAACGGCGACGACGTTTCGCAGCGCCTGTTCGACCTGGCGGACGAAGTCGTCGGTCTGGAAGGTGCAGGTCTCGTCCCAGCCGACCTGACCGCCGACCTGAAGAACGGTTCCCTTGGCGAGGATGCCGTTGGAATAGCCGATTGGCTTGGCCCAGCCATCGGGCTGGAGGATCTGGTGGGTCATGCCGCGGGCTCCAGGTAGCGGTTGAGGCCTTCGCGCACGTCGTCCGGCCAGGGCGTCGACTTGTGATCTTCGAGGGACGTCGCGACGATGCGCTGGCGGATCGTCCAGATGGTCTCGCCGCGCACCGTCACCACCGTTTCGAGGTCGAGCGAGGCGCGGCCGACATTGCGCACGTGCACCGCGAAGTCGAGAACATCGCCGTAGGTCGAGGGGCGCTTGAACTCGACGTTCATCGTCACCGTCGGCAGGCCGATGCGGCGCTCGAACATCAACTCCTTCCAGGTGACGCCGAGGCTCGCGAACATCGCCTCGTTCACGTCGACCAGCATGGAGAAGTAGGCCGGGTGATAGGCGATGCCGGTGAGGTCGCAGTCCCCGAAGCGCAGGGGCTTGGATTGAGTGAAGGGCATGGACGATCCTTTATCCGGCCATGACCTCGCCGCCGGAGACGGCGATGGCCTGGCCCGTGACGGCGGAGGATGAGGGAAGCGCGAGCCAGAGCACGGCGTCGGCCACCTCCTGCGGGGTGACCAGCCGGCCTTGCGGGTTGGCGCGGGTGAACTCGGCCAGGGCCTGCTCGGGGCTGCGGCCGGTCTTGGCGACGATCGTCTCGATGGCCTCGGCGATGATCGGCGTGTCGGTGAAGCCGGGGCAGACGGCGTTGACGGTGACGCCGGTCTTCGCCAGCTCCAGGGCGAGCGCCCGCGTCAGCCCGACGACGCCGTGCTTGGCGGCGCAATAGGCGGAGACGTAGGCGTAGCCGGTGAGGCCGGCGGTCGAGGCGACGTTGACGACGCGCCCGCCGGGCGCGGAGGCCCTGATGTCGGGCAGCGCCCCTTGCGTGACGTTGAAGACGCCGGTGAGGTCGACCGCCAGGACGCGCGACCAGGTCTCGAAGCTCGTCTTCTCGAAGGGGGCGCTCGGCGCCTCGCCGGCATTGTTGACGAGGATCGCGACCGGGCCGAAGGCGGCCCGGGCGGCGGCGAGGCCCGCCTCGATGGCGGCGCGGTCGGTGACGTCGAAGCCGGGTGCGACGAACGCGCGTCCCTCGCCGATCCGCTCCGCCACGACGCGCAGCGGCGCCTCCCGGCGGCCGGCCAGGGTCACGCGCGCGCCGGCCGCCGCCAGCGCTTGCGCGATCGCCGCGCCGATGCCGGAGCCGGCGCCCGTGACGAGCGCGTGGCGGCCCGCGAGGGGGCCTGTCGCCTCCGCGCTCACTGCGCGGCCGCCCGTTCGAGGTTGGTCTCGTACTGGCGCTTGGCCGAGGCGTACTGCCTGGGCCAGGCGACCTCGCGGATGCCGATCTTGGCCGCCTCGTGCAGCGCCCAGGCGGGGTTGGCGAGGTGGGGCCGCGCGACGGCGCAAAGGTCGGCCCGGCCCGCCGCGATGATCGAGTTGGCGTGGTCGGCCTCCGAGATCGCGCCGACCGCGATGGTCGGGATGCCGATCTCGTTGCGGATCTTGTCGGAGAAGGGCGTCTGGAAGAGGCGCCCGTAGACCGGCTTCTCCTCCTTCCACACCTGGCCCGAGGAGCAGTCGATCATGTCGGCGCCGGCGTCCTTGAACATCGCCGCGAAGATGGCCGCGTCGTCCGGCGTGTTGCCGCCCTCCGTCCAGTCATGGGCCGACAGGCGCACCGAGATCGGCCGGTCCGCCGGCCAGGCTTCGCGCACCGCGCGGAACACTTCGAGCGGATAGCGCGCCCGGTTCTCGTGCCCGCCGCCGTATTCGTCCTCGCGCTTGTTGGTCAGCGGCGACAGGAAGGAGGAGAGAAGGTAGCCGTGGGCGCAGTGCAGCTCCAGCCAGTCGACGCCGGCCTCGGCCGCCCGGCGCGTCGCCGCGACGAAATCGGCGAGCACCCGGTCCATGTCGGCCCGGTCCATGGCCTTCGGCACGGCGGAATGCTTGAGGTAGGGCAGGGCCGAGGCCGAGAACAGCGGCCAGTGGCCCTCTTCCAGCGGCTCGTCGATGCCCTCCCAGGCGAGGCGCGTCGCGCCCTTGCGGCCGGCATGGCCGAGCTGGATGCCGAGCTTGGCGTCGGTGTTCTCGTGGACGAAGGCGGCGAGGCGGCGCCAGGACGCCGCCTGGGTCTCGTTCCATAGGCCGAGGCAGCCCGGCGTGATGCGCGCGTCGGGCGAGACGCAGGTCATCTCGGCGAAGACCAGGGCCGCGCCGCCCATGGCGCGCGAGCCCAGATGCACGAGGTGGAAGTCGTCGATGAGCCCGTCCTTCGCCGAATACATCGCCATCGGCGAGACGACGATGCGGTTCTTCAAGGTCACGCCGCGGATGGAATAGGGGGTGAGCATCGGCGGGAGCGGCCGCTCGCCTGGCTTTGCCGGCACGCCCGCCTGCGCGGCGAACCAGCGCTCGTAGCCTTCCAGCCATTGCGGATCGCGCAGGCGCAGGTTCTCGTGGCTGATGCGCTGCGAGCGCGTCAGCATGGAGTACATGAACTGCTCGGGGGGCAGGGTGTCGGCATAGCGCTCGCCCACCACCTCGAACCATTCCATGGCGTTGCGCGCCGCGTTCTGGATGCGCGCGACGTCGACGCGGCGGATCGCCTCGTAGTCGGACAGCACCGCTGGAATCGCATCGGCCGAGTGGCCGTGGGCGTCGAACTGGCGCGTCAGCTCGATCGCGTCCTCCAGGGCGAGCTTGGTGCCCGAACCGATGGCGAAGTGGGCGGTGTGCGCGGCATCGCCCATCAGGACGACGTGGGAGCGGCCGTTGAAGTGGCTCCAATGACCGCAGATGAGGCGCGAGAAGTTCAGCCAGGCCGAACCGCGGAGGTGGCGCGCATTCGTCATCAGCGGCGCGCCCTCCAGCGTCTCGGCGAAGAGGGTCTGGCAGAAGTCGATCGACTCGTCCTGGCTCATCGCGTCGAGGCCGTGCGCCTTGTAGGCGGACTCGGTCGTCTCGACGATGAAGGTCGAGGTCGTCTCGTCGAACTTGTAGACGTGGGCCTGGAACCAGCCGTGCTCGGTCTTGCGGAAGTCGAAGGTGAAGGCGTCGAAGAGCTTGTTGGTGCCCAGCCACACGAAGCGGTTCGGCCGCACGGCGAGATCGGGCTCGAAGACGTCCGCGTACTTGTTGCGGATCTTCGAGTTGAAGCCGTCCGAGGCGATCACGAGATCGGCGTCGGGGAACTCCTCGTCGCTGCCGACCTCGGTCTCGAAGCGCAGCTCGACGCCGAGCGCCTCGCAGCGCGCCTGGAGGATGTTGAGGAGCTTGCGGCGGCCGATGCCGACGAAGCCGTGGCCGGTGGTGCGCTGGCGCGTGCCCTTGAAGACGAGCTCGATGTCGTCCCAATGGTTGAAGGCGTCCTCGATCTCAGCCGCGGTCTCCGGGTCCCATTTGCGCATGGCGACCATGGTCGCGTCGGAGAAGACGACGCCCCAGCCGAACGTGTCGTAGGGCCGATTGCGCTCGACCACGGTCACGACGTGCTCCGGATGGCTCTTCTTCATCAGGAGGGCGAAGTAGAGGCCCGCCGGACCTCCGCCGATGCAGACGATGCGCATGGACAGCCCCTTCATGGGCGGCGGCGAGCCGGCGCCTCGATATGATTTAGGTCTAAACTAATATGCCGCGGACGCCGCGGTCAAGCCCGCCCGCTGCACGCTCCGATATCGGCATCTGCATGAGGCCGGATGTGCCCGGATCCGCCCGCCGCCGCGACCTGCGCCGGATTTTCGGCACGCTGCGCCGGAAAGCGGCAGCGCCCGCCGCGAAGATCGGCAATCCGCCCCCTCGCGGATGCTTGCATTTTCATTGATCGCTGGTCATCCTCCCTCCCATGCGGCGATGCCGGGACCCCTGCGGCCGCTCGTTCCCCAAAGGGTTGAAGGACCGCTCCATGCCTGCCGCCGAAAGCTTGTCCGCCGTCGCCTCCGCCATCGCCTCGGGCGCCATCGAGGTCGTCGACCTCACCGCCCCGCTCGGCCCCGACACGCCGGTCCTCTACCTGCCGCCGGAGTTCGGCCGGAACACGCCGCGCTTCAAGATGAACGAGATCTCCGCCTACGACGCCAACGGGCCCTGGTGGGCCTGGGGCTGGATGGAGCTCGGCGAGCACACCGGCACCCACTTCGACGCGCCCGCCCATTGGATCTCCGGCCGCGACCGGCCCGACAACACCACGGACAAGCTGCCGGCCAAGGACTTCGTCGCGCCGGTCTACGTGATCGACTGCTCGAAGGAGGTCGCCGCCGATCCCGACTTCGTCCTGACCAAGGAAGGCGTCCAGGCCTGGGAGGTCGAGCATGGCGAAATTCCCGCCGGCGCCTGGGTCTTCATGCGCTCCGACTGGTATCCGCGCAATTCGTCGAGCGAGACCTTCCTGAACGGCGGCCACACGCCCGGCCCGAGCGTCGACTGCATCCGCTATCTCGTCGAGAAGAACGTCCTCGGCTGGGGCAACGAGTGCGTGGGCACCGATGCCGGCATGGCTCATTCCTTCGACCCGCCCTTCCCGGCCCATCACCTCCTCCTGGAGCAGGGCCGCTACGGCCTTGCCAGCCTCGTCAACCTCGACAAGCTGCCGGCGACCGGCGCGCTCGTCGTCGCGACGCCGCTGAAGATCGTCGGCGGCACGGGCAGCCCCGTGCGCGTCATCGCGCTCGTTCCGAAGACCTGACGGTCGGGCGGGTGGCGCCCATGGCGGGTGAGGCGGACTACGTCGTCGTCGGCAGCGGCATCAACGGGCTGGTGGCGGCGAGCCTCCTCGCCAGGCGCGGCCGCAAGGTGATCCTTCTGGAGCGGAACGACCGTCTGGGCGGCTGCATCCGCACCGAGGCGATCACCGAGCCCGGCTTCGTCCACGACGTGATGGCGACGACTTTCGTCCTCTTCACCACCTCGCCCGCCTATGCGCTGCTCAAGGACGATCTGGCGGCGCGGGGTCTCTCCTTCGCCGACAGCTTTTATCCGACCGGCGTCCTCCTGCCGGACGGGCGCCACGCGATCCTGTCGCGCGAGCGGAGCGAGAACCGTTCGCGCCTGGAAGCGCTGGCGGCTGGGGACGGCGCCGCCTTCGGCGCCGACATGGACGCCTTCGCCGGCAATGCCGGCTTCGTCTTCGCGCTGCTCGGCGGCGCGCTCTGGACGCGCGCGACCCTGAAGACGGTCGGGCGCGAGATCCTGCGCCGAGGGCCGCGGGGGCTCGCGGCCTTCTTCGGCGAGTCGATGGTCAACGCCCGGGCGCATCTGGAGACGACCTACGCCTCCGAGGAAGCCCGCGCGCTCTTCGCGCCCTGGGTCCTTCATGCCGGGCTCGGGCCGGAAGCGGCCTTTTCCGGCGAGATGGTCCGGGTCATCGGCTTCGCGCTGGAGGCGGCGGGCGCGCCGGTCGTCAAGGGCGGCGCGGAGGCGATCCTCACCGCCTTCCGCCGGCTGATCGAGGATCATGGCGGCGAGATCCGCACGAACGCCGACGTGGAGGCGGTGACGCGCGACACCAAGGGCGCGGCAAACGGCGTGCGCCTGGCCGGCGGCGAGGCGATCCGCGCCCGCGTCGGTGTCATCTGCTCGCTCGCGCCCGACCAGCTTTATCGCCGCCTCCTGCCGGAGGCGGAGCTGCCGGCGGATCTCGCGCGCAGCCTCAAGCGCTACCGCCACGGCAAGGGCAACATGCAGGTCCACTACGCCCTGTCGCGACCGCCGCGCTGGCCGAGCGAAGAGCTGGGACAGGTCGCGCTCCTGCACCTGACGCCCGGCCTCGACGGCGTTTCGCGCGCGGTCAACGAGGCCGAGCGGGGCCTGCTCCCGGCCGAGCCGACGATCTGCGTCGGGCAGCCGGCCATGCTCGACCCGAGCCGGGCGCCCGACGGCGCCTCGATCCTCTGGCTGCAGCTGCCCGAAACGCCGCGCCGGGTGAAGGGCGACGCTGCCGGCACCATTCCCGTGCCGGCCGACGGGCGCTGGACGCCGGCGCTTCGCGAGGCTTATGCCGACCGGATCGAAGCGATCCTCGCGTCCCATATCGAGGATTTCCGCGACAGCGTTCTGAAGCGCGTCAGCTACGCGCCGGCGGACCTCGAGGCGATGAACGTCAACCTCGTCGGCGGCGATCCCTACGGGGGCTCCTGCGGCATCGACCAGTTTTTCCTCTGGCGGCCCTTCAAGACCTCGGTTAATCACCGCACCCACGTGCCCAAGCTCTACCATATCGGAGCCTCCACCCATCCCGGGCCGGGGCTCGGCGCAGGCTCGGGCTTCGCTCTGGCGCAAACCCTGAGGTAGCCGCATGGTGGGACGATACGGCCGCGGCGTCCTCGGCAGCGCGGACGAGCGCGAGGGTGCCGTCCCGTCCATGGGCGAGCTCGGGCTGAACCACTTCGCGCCCTACCTCCTCAACCGCATCGCCGCCCGCTGGAACGCCGACCTGTCGGAGGAGCTCAAGGCCTTCGACATGACGACGGCCAAGATGCGGGTGCTCGCCATCCTCAGCGTCTCCAACGGCCTCGCGATCAACGAGCTCAGCGTCTACGCCGTCACCGAGCAGTCCACCATGAGCCGCACCCTCGACGCCATGGAGGAGCAGGGCCTCGTGCGCCGCAGTCCCCGCGCCGAGGATGCGCGCGTGCGCGAGACCCACATCACCGAAAAGGGCGCCGCGGCCTTCGCGGCGATCTGGCCGATGATGGTCGGGCGCTTCCGCCACATGTTCGAGGGCGTCTCGGAGACCGAGTACCAGGCCTTCGTCGCCACCCTCCACCGCATCCTCGCCAACATCCGCCGCAACGACATCTGAGCGGCGGGCCCGACCGCAGGCCGGCCTGCGACCGAGCCGCGGAGCCCCGAAATTCCGCTCGCCCGCCTCCCGCTTCGTCATCCCGGGTCAAGCCCGGGATGACGAAGCGGAGAGTGTGGACGGTGATGTGAGGGGGCGGGGATGGCGGGAACTGGGTGACGGAGCGGGTCGGGAGCGGCGAGGGCAAGGAGGAGACAGGATGCGCCTCTCGGGCGCCTTGCTTCTGTCTTATGCATTTGCCTCTTTTTTGATGCGGGCCTGACTGGAAGCGCAGGCAACTTGCACAGGTCGGCAAATTGACATGGTTCCAAAAAGCATGAAGATGCATGGATATCGGCGGGCGCGGACAGGCGGCGCCCGCATGCCTCCATCCAGACATGTGAGCGCTCCATGGCCGAGAGATCCTTTGTTCGCGAAGTCGAGGAACTGAAGCTCGGCGAGGGCGAGATCTTCCGCGGCGAGGGCATCCTCGCCATCACCAAGGCGCTGCTCCAGTCCGGCGTCTCCTATGTCGGCGGCTATCAGGGCTCGCCGATCTCGCACCTCATGGACGTCCTCGCCGACGCCCGCGGCGTCATGGACGAGCTCGGCGTGCACTTCGAATCCTCGGCCTCCGAGGCCGCGGCCGCGGCCATGCTCTCGGCCTCGGTGATGTATCCCGTGCGCGGCGCCGTCACCTGGAAGTCGACGGCCGGCACCAACGTCGCCTCCGACGCGCTGTCGAACCTGTCCTCCGGCGGCGTCACCGGCGGCGCGCTGGTGATCGTCGGCGAGGACTACGGCGAAGGCTCCTCGATCATGCAGGAGCGCACCCACGCCTTCGCGATGAAGTCGCAGATGTGGCTGCTGACGCCCCGGCCGAACCTGCCCTCGATCGTCGAGGCGGTGGAGGCGGGATTCGAACTCTCGGAAGCCTCCAACACGCCCGTCATCCTCCAGGTCGGCATCCGCTCCTGCCACGTCCACGGCCAATTCGTGGCGAAAGACAACAAGCGTCCCGCCTTCACTCTCAGGCAAGCGGTCGAGAACCCGCGGCGCGACGTCAACCGCATCGTTCTGCCGCCCGCGGCCTACATCCACGAGAAGGAGAAGCTCGAGAGCCGCTGGCCGAAAGCGATCGACTTCGTGCGCGACCGCAGGCTCAACGAGCGCTTCGGGCCGGAGGAGGGGCGGATCGGCCTGATCCTCCAGGGCGGGCTCTACAACGGCGTGATGCGCGCGCTCCAGCACCTCGGCCTCGCCGACGTCTACGGCGCCTGCGCGCTGCCGCTCTTCGTCCTCAACGTGTCCTATCCGCTGATCGACGACGAGCTCGTCGCCTTCTGCGCCGGCAAGGACGCCGTCCTGATGATCGAGGAGGGCCAGCCCGAATATATCGAGCAGGCGCTGAGCCTCATCCTGCGCCGCCACGACGTGCAGACGAAGCTCGCCGGCAAGGACGTCCTGCCGCGCGGCGGCGAATACACCTCGCAGGTGCTGGGCCGCGGCATCGGCGCCTTTCTCGACAAGCACGCCCCCGAGCTTCTCGGCAACCGCCCGCCGGTGCCGAGCGCCGACGCCATCCTCGCCACGCCCGAGGTCAAGGCGCTCGCCGGCGTCGTGCCGGCGCGGCCCGCCGGCTTCTGCGTCGGCTGTCCGGAGCGGCCGATCTTCGCGGCGATGAAGCTCGTGGAAAAGGAGCTCGGCCCCCACCACGTCTCCGCCGATATCGGCTGCCACCTCTTCTCGATCCTGCCGCCCTTCAACATCGGCGCGACGACCATGGGCTACGGCCTCGGGCCGGCCTCGGCCTCCGCCTTCAACGTCGAGGCGGACAAGCGCCCGATCTCGATCATGGGCGACGGCGGGTTCTGGCACAACGGCCTCAACACCAGCGTCGGAAACGCCGTCTTCAACCGCCAAGACGGCGTGATCATGGTGGTGGACAACTACTATGCCGCCGCCACCGGCGGGCAGGACATCCTGTCGTCCCGCGCCGAGAACGCCGAGCGCTCCACCAACAACTCGATCGTTGCCGCCGTGAAGGGCGTCGGCGCCAAATGGGTGCGCCACGTCGACCGGACCTACAGCGTCGCCAAGATGCGCGACACGCTGAAGGAAGCTCTGACGACGCCCGAGAAGGGGCCGAAGGTCATCGTCGCTTCCTCCGAATGCTCGCTCAACAAGCAGCGCCGGGTGAAGCCGATCTTCGCCAAGGCCGTGAAGAACGGCGAGCGGGTCGTGAAGGAGCGCTTCGGCGTCGACGAGGACGTCTGCACGGGCGATCACGCCTGCATCCGCCTGTCCGGCTGCCCCTCGCTCTCGGTCAAGCACACGGCGGACCCGCTCAAGGACGATCCGGTGGCGGCGATCGACAACGGCTGCGTGGGCTGCGGCAATTGCGGCGAAGTGTCGGAGGCCGCGATCCTCTGCCCCTCCTTCTACAAGGCCGACATCGTCTTCAACCCGACGAAGACCGACCGCTGGCTGGCGCGCCTGCGAGACCGCGTCATCGGCTTCCTGCAGCGCCGGCGCGACGCGCGCCGCGTGTCCTTCGCCTGAGGCCCGACGCGATGACCGTCCACCCGAACTTCCCCGCCGCCGATCAACCCTCGCGCCTGTCCACCGACAAGCCGCTCTCCGTCGCGATCCTCGCCATGGGCGGGCAGGGCGGCGGGGTGCTGGCCGACTGGATCGTGGCGGCCGCGGAGGGCGCCGGCTGGATGGCGCAGTCGACCTCCGTGCCGGGCGTCGCCCAGCGCACGGGCGCCACGATCTACTACATCGAGCTCCTGCCCGAGCGGGACGGCGTCGCGCCGATCCTGTCGCTGATGCCGACGCCGGGCGACGTCGACGTGGTGCTCGCCGCCGAGTTCATGGAGGCCGGCCGCTCCATGCTGCGCGGCCTCGTCACGCCGGACCGGACGACGCTTCTCACCTCCTCGCACCGCTCCTACGCGGTCGGCGAGAAGGAGGTGCCGGGCGACGGGATCGGCGATCCGGACAGCGTGGTGGAAGCCGCCGGCATCGCCGCCAAGCGCATCGTCGCCTTCGACATGCAGACGCTGGCGGAAAAGAACGGCAGCGTCATCTCGGCGACGATGTTCGGGGCGCTGGCGGGTTCCGGCGTCCTGCCCTTCGCCCGCGAGCACTTCGAGGCGGCGATCCGGGCCGGCGGCAAGGGCGTCGAGCCGAGCCTCAAGGCCTTCGCCGCCGGCTTCGACAAGGTCGCCGGCAACGACCGCCAGGAGATCGTGCCCAAGGCGCCGGGCAAGGACCTGCCCGAGCCGCCGGTAACCGTCGGCGTGCCCGCCCTCGACGCGCTGCTCGCGCGCATCGCGGCGCTGCCCGAGAGCGTCAGGCCGATGGCCTATGCCGGCGCGAGGCGCCTCGTCGACTACCAGGACCCGAACTATGCCGCGGAATACCTCACCGCGCTCGAAGAGCTCCGCGCCGAGGACGAGCGGGCGGGCGGCGCCGCCAAGGACTGGCGCTTCACCGAGAACGCGGCGAAGTACCTCGCGGTCGCCATGGCCTATGACGACGTCGTGCGCGTCGCCGACCTCAAGACGCGGTCGGCCCGCCTGCCGCGCATCCGCCGCGAGGTCGGCGCGAAGGACGACCAGATCCTCGGCCTCACCGAATACATGCATCCGCGCATGGAGGAGGTGGCCGGCACGCTGCCGGCCCGTCTCGGCCACGCGATCGAGAACCGCCCGAAGCTCTTCGCCGCGCTCGACAGGATCGTCAATCGCGGCCGGCGCGTGCGCACCGACCGCATCCATTGGTTCCTGGCGCTCTATGCCGTCGCCGGCCTCAAGCGCTTCCGCCGCGGCTCTCTGCGCCACGAGCGCGAGGCCGAGCACTGGACGCGCTGGCTGGCGCTGGCGCGCCGGACGCTGCCCGCGAACTACGACCTCGCCGTCGCGATCCTCTCGGCGCGCCGCCTGGTGAAGGGCTATTCCGACACCCATGCGCGGGGCAATTCCAAGTTCGACCGCGTGCTGAGCGCCGTGCCGACGCTTCTGCCGCAGGCCGAGGGCGGCGCCTGGATGGAGCGCCTGATCAAGGCGGCCCTTCTCGACGAGGAGGGCAAGGCCCTCGACGGCGCCCTCCTCACCGTCGCCTCGGCCTACGAGACGACCTGATCCGCCGATCGGGACCCGCACATGAAAAGGCCGCGGAGCGATCCGCGGCCTTTTTGGTTTTCCGGAGCGGAGCCTTCAGCGCGCGGTCTTGGCGCGGCTGCGCATCTCCAGGAAGGAGACGAGGCGCACCATCGGCCAAAGGATGGCGAGGTAGATCAGCGCCGCGCCGATCAGCGGCGTCGGGTTCGCCATCATCGCCTGCGCGTCGTTCGCCTGCTTCAGAAGGTCGGGCATGGCGACGACCGAGGCGAGCGCCGTGTCCTTGAGCACCGAGACGCAGTTGCTGGTCTGCGGCGGGATCATGACCTTCACCGCCTGGGGCAGGATCACCTTCCGCATGGTGAGGCCGAAAGGCAGGCCCAGCGCCGAGGCCGCCTCGAACTGCCCGCGCGGCACCGTCTCGATGCCGGCCCGGCAGACCTCCGCCGTGAAGGCCGACAGAACGAGGATCAGGGCGATCGCGGCCGAGGCGAAGGAGGACAGGCGGATGCCGACGAAGGGCAGGGCGTAGTAGAGGAGGATCAGGACGACGAGAACGGGAAGCGCCCGGAAGATGTCGATGTAGCCGACGGCCAGCAGCCGGACGGGCTTCGGCGCGTAGAGCCGCAAGAGGCACACGACGAGGCCGAGGATGCAGCCGAAGACGATCGCCGTCGCCCCGAGAAGAAGCGTGTTCCAGAGCCCCCGCAGGAGGATCGGAAAGGCGCGCGCCATGACCTCGGCGTTGAAGAAGGTATCGATCAGCCCCATGGCAGGCCCCCGAGAAATGCGCGGCGCGCCGGACGGCCGGGCGATCGGAGCCCGTGCCGTCCGGCGCGCCGGTGGTGGTTCTTCGTTACTGCGCGGTCGGGATGTCCGAGGCGACGACGGTGCTGGTGCCCTCGCTGGGGGCGACGCCGAACCACTTCTCGTGGATCTTGGCGAGCGTGCCGTCCGCCTTCATCGCCGAGATCGCCTCGTTGATCTCGGGCAGGATCGCCGAGTCCTTCGGGGCCATCATGGCGAAGCGCTCGCCGGTCGGGATGCGGATCAGGATCTTCAGGCCCGGGATCTTGGTCATCGCGTACTGGAAGCCGGCGATCTCGCCCGCGCCGCCGTCGATGCGCCCGTTCTGGATGTCCAGCATGAGGTCCTGCTGGGCGTTGTAGCCCTTAACCTCGGCGATGCCGTACGTCTCGGCGTTCTCGTTCGCCCACTTCTCGCCGGTCGTGCCCGAGACGACGCCGATGACCTTGCCGTCAAGATCCTCGAACTTGGCGATCTGCGAGCCCTCGCGGCCGAGGATCGTGCCGTCGCTGTCGTAGTAGGGCTGGGTGAAGGCCTGGTTCTGCAGGCGGTCGTTGGTGATCGAGATCGAAGAGACCGCGAAATCGATGCGGTGCGAGGCGGTGGCGGCGAAGAGCGCCTGGAAGCCGAGGTCCTGGAACTCAACCGGTCGGCCGACGCGCTTGGCGGCTTCCGTGGCGACGTCGACCTCGAAGCCCTCGAAGGTGCCCGCGTCGTTCTTGAACTCCCAGGGCGGGTTCGACGGATAGGCGCCGACGACGATCGGGTCGGCGGCGAAGGCGGGAAGCGCCGGCGCGAGGGCCGCGGCGGCGAGAACGAGGCCGAAGAGGCGGCGCCGGTCGAGCATGGACGAAACTCCTTGGGGCTGTGGCCGCCGGTCGAGGCGGCCGGGATGGACGCGATCAGGCGGCGGCGGAGCGCCGGACGCCGAATTCTGCGAGGGTGGCGAAGAGGCGGGTAATCTCCGCTTCCTCCGTGACGAGGCCGGGCGACAGGCGCATCACGGAGCCGCGCGCGTCGCAGTAGAGGCCGCGCTCGCGCAACGGGCCGACGAGGGCGGCGGCCTCCTCGCCGAGGTTCAGCATGACGCTGCCGCCGCGCTTCTCCGCTTCGCGAGGCGAGGCGAGGGGAAGGCCCGCCTCGTCCGCCGCCTCGACGACGCGGTCGGTCAGCCGGGCATTGTGGGCGGCAACCGCGTCGAGGCCGGTGCGCTGGAGGAATTCGAGGCCGGGCAGCGAGCCCGCGGCCGGCAGGATCGAGGGCGTGCCCTGGTCGAAGCGCCGCGCGTCGGGGGCGTAGCGGAAGGCGTCTAGGGCCCAGGAGAAGGGGTTCTCCTGGCTGAACCAGCCGCGGAACTCCGGCTCGCAGGTTTTCAGGAGGTCCGGGCGCACCTGGAGAATGCCCGCGCCGGAGACGCCGCAGAGCCATTTGAGCGAGGTCGAGACCACCGCGTCGACCTCCGCCGTCGCCACCGAGAAGGGGCGGATGCCGACGCCTTGCGTGATGTCGGCGACGACGAGGCTGCCCATCGCCCGGCCGTGCGCGGCGAGCGCGGAAACGTCGCAGCGATGCGAGGCGGTGGAGGTGACGAAGGTGAGCAGCGCCAGGCCGACGTCCGGCCCCCAGGCCGCGATCATGTCCTCGTCGCGCACCCAGCGCTCGCCGGCGCGCAACGGCACGGTGTCGAGCGTGAAGCCGAAGCGGGGGCCGAGGGCCGAGAGGAGGAAGTGGAGGCTCGGGAAGCAGTCGGCGGCGACGAGCACGCGCTTGCCCGCCAGATGCTGTGCGGGGAGGGCGCCGATCAGGCTGTAGAGGCCGGCGGTGACGCTCTCGGTCGTCGTCAGCGATCCGGCCGGCGCGTCGATGACCCGCGCCCAGGCCTCGATGAAGCCGGCGCGCAGGCTCAGCATGGTCGGCCACTGCGCGTCGTTCTCGGCCGACCAGTCGTCGGCGAAGCGCCCGAGCGCCTCGCGCAGCGCTTCGGCCTTGCCGGGGAAGGTGCCGATGGAATGGTAGAGGAAGTAGCCGCTCACCCGCCTGTCCGCCCGGTCGAGGAAGGTAGTTTAGGTTTGAAATTCATAGGCGAGATTCCGACGGATGCAAACGGCGGATGATCAGTCCGACGAATTTTTTGAAGGCTCGGCTGGTTCGATCGCAAGGCCGTTCCAGGCACCCGCGACCGATTGTCGGATACGACGCTACCAGCGTTCGATCGTTTGATCAAACAGCTTTACACGGTATGTGGGGCGGCGTTATCCCAGGCCGTTCCCGTCGGTCGCGACGGGCACGGGTGACAACCCTATCGTCCCGCCAAGCCTTTGGAATCCCGCCATGACGCGACGCTCGATCTATTCGGGTTCGAAGTTCGAGGAGATCGCCGGTTACGCCCGCGCCGTGGTCGACGGCGAGTGGGTGCTCGTTTCCGGCACGGCCGGCTACGACCCGGCGACCATGTCCTTTCCGGACGGCGCCGCGGCCCAGGCGCGTCAGGCGCTGACAACGATCGCGGCGGCGTTGGCGCAGGCCGATGCGACCCTCGCCGACGTCGTCCAGGTGCGCGTCTACCTCTCGGCGCGCGAGCACGTGATGCCGGTCTCGGAGATCCTGGGCCAGACCTTCTCCGACCCGCGCCCGACCAACACCACCATCATCTGCGGCTTTCCCGCCGAGGAGATCCTCGTCGAGATCGAGGTCGCGGCGCTGCGCCGCCGGCCCTGACCCGCCCTTTTGCCTGAACAGGACCCAAGCCCGTGAAACGCGTCGCGCAGCGGATTTCCGCCACCGCCAAGAAGAGCTTCGGCATGTATGCCAAGGCGGCTGCCCTCGAAGGGGAGGGCCGCGACCTCGTTCATCTCGAGCTCGGCAAGCCCCATGCCGACACGCCCGCCCACATCAAGGAGGCGACGATCCGGGCGCTCCGGGCCGGCGACGTCCACTACAGCGACCTCCAGGGCGTGCCGAGCCTGCGACGGGCGCTGGCGGACAAGCTGCGCGAGGCGAACGGGCTCGACGTCGAGCCATCCGACATCCTCGTCACCAACGGCCTGACCCACGCCTCCTTCGCCGCCTTCATGGCGCTGCTCGATCCTGGCGACGAGGCGATCCTGCTCGAGCCCTACTATCCCCAGCACGTCGGCAAGATCGAGCTGGCGGGCGCAAGGGTGGTGACGGCCAAGCTCGACGCCTCGCGCGGCTTCGCGATCGACCCGGCCGCGATCGAGGCCAAGATCACGCCTCGCACCCGGATGATCGTCCTCGTCAACCCGGTAAACCCGACGGGCCGCGTCTACACCCGGGGCGAACTCCAGGCGCTCGCCGACCTCGCGGTGCGCCACGACCTCCTCGTGGTCTCCGACGAGGTCTACGAGGAGATCGTCTTCGACGGGAATGCCCACGTCTCGATCGCCTCGCTGCCCGGCATGGCCGAGCGGACGGTGTCGATGTTCGCCTTCACCAAGTCCTTCGCCATGGACGGCTGGCGGCTCGGCTACCTCGCCGCGCCCCGCTGGGCGATGCCGGGGCTCCTCAAGATCACCGCCAACGACGCCACCCACGTCAACACCTTCATCCAGGCCGGCGCGCTCGCGGCCGTCACCGGCCCGCGCGAGGCGCTGGAAGGCCTCGTGTCCGAGGATCGGGCCAAGCGCGACCTCGTGGTGCAGCGGCTGAACCAGATGCCGGGCGTCACCTGCGCTCTGCCGGAGGGCACGATCTACGCCTTCCCCGACGTGTCGGGCACGGGCCTGCCGGCGCAGGTGCTGGCCGACCGCCTGCTGGACGAGGCCGGCGTGGTGGTCGAGGCGGGCAGCTTCTACGGCGAGGCGGGCGAAGGGTTCCTGCGCGTCTGCTTCGGCTCGGAATCGACCGAGCGGCTGGAGGAGGGCTTGGCGCGGATCGGCACCTTCCTCAATCAACTGTGAGGGAGGCGGGCGCGCTCTCGCTCGGGCAGAGCGGCTGGAGGAGGTGCTGCGTCGAGCGGATGTCGGCGCGCAGGTGCCGGCCCGCCGCCTCGGCGTCTCCGGCCTTCAGGGCTTCGAGGATGTCGACGTGGTGGCGCGTATAGGTCTCGATCTCGCCCGCCCCGAGCAGCGGCTCCATCTGCTTGGTCAGCATGCGCAGGTATGGCCCGAAGCGCAGCCAGAGCGATCCGGCGAGCTGGTCGAGGACGGCAGAGCCCGACGCGGCGTAGATGGCGAAGTGAAACTCCTGGTTTCGCGCCAGCATCGCCGCCGCATCCTTCTCGCGGCCCGCTTCCGCGTGCTCGCGGGCGAGGTGCTCCAGCCGGCGCAGGACCGCCGTCGTCATCGTGCCCGCCGCCCGCTCGGCCGCCGCGCCCTCCACCACGAGGCGCGCGTCGCACAGGTCGTCGAGACGCTCGCGGCTGACGGCGGGAACCACAACGGTGCCGCTCGACGAGACCTCCAGCGCGTTCTCGGCGGCGAGCCGCCGCAGCGCTTCGCGCACCGGCATGTGGCTCGTGCCGAACTGATCCGCGAGCGCCGCGATGGTCAGCGTCTGGCCGGGATCGAAGCGGCCGGCCATCAGGGCCTGGGCGAGGCCCCGATGCACCTCGTCCTGGAGCGTGCGGCGCGCCGAGACGGGCTGGAGCGCGCCCTCGAAGGGGGCGGACACAAGTCGCGGCATCGCGCCGTCTCCCGGAAGACCGTTCCCGGCGCGAAGCGGGGAAGGAGCGAGGATCCTTTGATCCCGGTGCTTTACGGTCGCGAGGACGAAGGTGCAAGGACGAGCGCGGCGAGCCGGATCACGGCGAGCCGCCGGGCCGGGAGGACGAGGTGACGGAATCGCGCGAGGCGGAGCACCGCCGAACCCTCTGGTGGCGCACGGCCGCGGTGCCGGCCGCAGGGCCCGCCGCGCCCCCGGTGGACGGGCTCGCGGTCGACGTCGCGGTGATCGGCGGCGGCTTTCTCGGCCTGACCGCCGCCTGGCACCTCGCCCGCCGCGGACGAGACGTCTCGGTGCTGGAGGCGGGCGAGGTCGGCAGCGGCGCGAGCGGCGTCAATGCCGGTTTCGTGGTGCCGAACTTCGCCAAGGCCGATCCGGCCGCCGTCGTGAAGCGCTTCGGGACCCGGCGCGGCGAGGCGCTGCTGCGCATGGTCGGGGCGGGAGCTTCCCGCGTCTTCGAAACGGTTCGGCAGGGCGGCATCGCCTGCGACGCCGAGCAGACCGGCTGGCTCCACATCGCCCATTCGCGAGACGCGCTGGAAGTCTTGCGCGCGCGCGCGTCCGCCTGGGCCGCGCTCGGCCGGCCGGTGCGCATCCTGGAGCGCGAGGAGGCGCGGGCGCTGTCCGGCGCCCGGCTCTGCGCCGGCGCGCTTCTCGACGAGAGCGGCGGCATGCTGAACCCGCTTGGGCTTGCCCGCGGCCTGGCGCGACTGGCGGCCGACGCCGGTGCCGCGATCCACGAGGGCGTCGCGGTGGAGGCGGTGGAGCCGGAGGGCGGCGTCTGGCGGCTGCGCCATGCCGGCGGGAGCATCAGCGCGCGGCGCGTGCTGCTGTGCACCAACGCCTTTCGGACCGGAGTCGCCGAGCGCCTCGCGGGCACGGTCGTGCCGCTCCAGGTCTATCAGGCCGCGACCGCGCCCTTGCCCGAGGCCGAGGCCCGGCGCCTCGCGCCCGGCCGCCACCCGGCCGCCGACACGCGCGCCAACCTCTTCACCTATCGCCTCGACGCGCAGAACCGCCTGATCAGCGGCGGCATGTCGATGCTGCCGGTCGGCGCGCACGGCCGCATGGGACGGATGATCGTGAGCCGGCTCGCCGAAGAGCTGCGCCTGTCCTCCGTGCCGCCGCTGGAGCGCGTCTGGACGGGGCGGGCGGCGATGACGACGGACTTCCTTCCGCGCATCACCGAATTCGGCCCCGGCTTCCTCGGCGGCATCGGCTGCAACGGGCGGGGCATCGCGCTCACCGCCATGCTCGGCGAGGTCTTGGCGGACGCCGCCTGCGGCGCGCCGCTGGCGAGCCTGCCGGTGCCGAGCGGCCCGCCCCGCCGCCTGCCCCTCGCCCCGCTCGCCCGCCTCGCCCCCTCCTTCGCCATCGCGCAGGCGCGCTGGCAGGACCGGACGCTCGGGCGGGAGATCTAGCCGGAGGACCGCTCCCAACGGATGGAGCGGCCTCGCGTCTGCACAGTCAGAGGCCGCAGCATGTCGGCTGCTTTCCGTCTCCCGCTGACGAGAGAAGGTAGCGTTAGCCGCTTGCGCGGCCGACACCCTCGCCCGCTTGCGGGCGAGGGTGTCGGCGTTCTTTTCGGAATGGCAGTGGCCGGGGAGGGCGGGCTGCGGCCGCCTGCCCTCAGTTCCCGCCGCTCTTGATCTTGGCGACGTCCTCCGCCGACATCTCGCCGACGGTGGTCACCTCGCCGTTCTGGATGCGCCAGAGGCGGAAGGGGCCGGTGATGTCGCCGTTCGCGTCGAACTCGACCGGGCCGATGACGCCCTCGTAGCGGATCGGCTTGCCTTCGGCGATCAGGCCGAGCGCGCGTCTGAACTCCTCCGGGCCGGCATAGATCGGCTCGCCGGCGGGGTCGACGACCTGCCGCATGGCGTCCTTGATGGCGGCGGCCTCGGGCTTGCCGGCCTTGGCGATGGCGAGGCCGACGATGGCGCCCGCGTCGTAGGAGCGGTCGGCGGCTGGAGCCGCGGGATCGATGCCGCCGGAGAATTCCTTGTAGTTGCCGTTGAAGTACTCGGTCGACTTGGTGGGGCTGGTGCCGGACGAGGTGCCGTAGGCGTTGTCGAGGTAGCGCGCGCCGACGGCCTGGACGAAGTCGGCCGAGTTCATGCCGTCGTTGAGGAGAAAGGTCGGCGCGCCGCCCTGGCTGATCCAGGCGCGCGCGATGGTCGCGCCGTCGACGGGATAGCTGATGAGGTAGAGCCCTTCCGGGTCGCCCTCCATGGCGGCGGTGGCTTCCGAGGTGTAGCTCGCCTGCTTCTCGTTGTAGGGCGTCACCGAGGTGATCGTGCCGCCGAGCGCCTTGTAGGCGGTCTCGAACTCGCGGACCATGTTGACGCCGAAGTCGTTGTTGACGTGGACGACGGCGAGCTTGGTCATGCCCTGGTCGATCGCGTACTTCGCCGCCGCCGTGCCCTGGAGGGCGTCGGAGGTGATGGTGCGGAAGAAGACGCCGTTCGTCTTGCCCTCCTGCGCCAGATTGGTGAGCGTCGGCGAGGAGGAGGCGGGCGAGACCTGGACGACGCCGGCCGGGGCCGTCACCGAGGTCAGGATCGGGATCGAGACGGAGGAGATGATGCCGCCGATCAGCACCGGGACTTTCCGGATGTTGACGAGCTGCGTCGCCTGGTCGACGGCGACGTTGCCCTGGCTCTGGCTGTCGCGCGTGTCGGTGGCGAGCGTGCAGCCGGCAGCGCCGCCGGCCTCGTTGATGTCGCGGAAGGCCATCTCGACGGACTTGGCGCCGGCCTGGCCGTAGGCGCCGGCGGGGCCGGTCAGCTCCATCACCACGCCGACCGTGATCGTGCAGGGGCTCGTCTGCGCCGCAGCGGGCAGGACGGCCGAGGACAGGAGAAGCGCCGTCAGCGCCGCGCCGGAGAGAAGGTGCTTCATGGCATGCGTCTCCTTGAGGATTGGCGGCCGGCGCATTCAGGCGCCGCCGGTCTGGATGGTGGTTTCCTGGACGTGCCGCCAGCGGGGTGCTCCCCCGCTTGGCGGCGCGACGAAGAGGGCGGTGGAGCGGCGGCGATGCCGCTCGGGGGCGGCGAGGGAGCCCTGGACCTCGACGTAGCCCGCGAGAACCGCGTCGCCGGCGTCCCAAAGGACGGCGAGGTCCTCGACGGCGATCGAGACCGGGTCGGCCGCGCGCGAGCCGCGCCGGGCGCTGAGCGAGGCGGCGAGCGCTTCGAAGCCCGCTTCCCGGCCCGCCGGATCGATGCGGCGGAAGGCGGGGTCGAAGCGCTCGAGGCTGACGCTCAACGCGTCCTCGTCCCCGAGCCCGTTGAACCAGCGCTCGAAGAAGGCGTGGCGCTCCGCGATCTCGGCGAGGACGAGGGAAGCGAGGGCGCCGGCCATCCCGGTCAGGCCGCCGTCTTGTTGAGGCCGTACTTCATGATCGAGCCGTGGCGCCCGGTGCGGTCGCGCTCCAGCTCGTAGACGTCGCCCGGCACGGGGTTCGCGTCCGCGAGCACGGCGTCGATCGCCGCCGCATCCTCCGCGGTGAAGAGCATGTCCGAGATCGCGAGGTTGGCCGGCAGGTGCGCGCGGTTGCGGGCGCCGACGATCACGGCCGATACGCCTGGCCGCTCCAGGACCGCGCGGCTCGCGACGGTGGCGATGTCGGTGCCGCGCCGGTCGGCGATTCCGCGAAGGGCCGAGAGCAGCGCCTGGAACAGCTCCCAGCCGCCGACCTCGTCGATGATCAGCTTGTATTTCGTGAGCGAGCGGTTCTCCAGCGGCTCGCGCGGCTCGGGCACGCCCAGCCACTTGTCAGACAGGAAGCCGCCGGCGACCGTGCCGTAGCACAGGATCGCCATGCCGCTCGACGCGGCCTCGGCGAGGAGCTTTCTCTCCGGCCGGCGGTCGAGCAGCGAATACTGGACCTGCATGGAGAAGAGCGGCAGGCCGGCCGCGCGCAGTTCGGCGGCGCGGGGCGTGTCGAAGTTGGTGCCGCCGACATGGGCGATCTTGCCGGCGCGGCGCAGCTCGTCGAGCCAGCCCGCCACCTCGACGTAGCGCGGCACGGCATAGTCCCACCAGTGGAACTGCACGAGGTCGAGCCGCTCGGTGCGCAGGCGCTTCAGCGAGGTGTCGATCGCGGCCTCGACATCGACGCGGGTGATCGTGCCCAGCGCGTCGAGGTCGGGCACGAACTTGGTGTGGACGCGGATGGCATCGGCGGCCTGCGCGCCCCGCTCCGCAAGGGTGCGCTCGCGGAACAGGCCGATGATCTCCTCGACGCCGGTGTAGATGTCGGCGCAGTCGAAGGTGGTGATGCCGGCATCCGCGAAGGCGAAGAGGTCGGCGACCGCGGCCTCGCGGTCCACCGCGCCGTGGCCGCCGGCGAGCTGCCAGTTGCCGCGGATGACGCGCGAGATGCGGTAGCCGGGGGCGAGATCGGCGGTCTGCATGGGGCCTATCCTCAAGTCTCGGGCGAGTCGCAGCGGGCGGGCAGGGGCACCGCCGTCGTCTCGGCATGGCTGAACGTCCGGGCGCGAAGCCGCGTGATGCGAAGGCGCGTCGCGCAGTTCGGGTCGGGGCAGGCGACCTCGGCGTCGGAGGTCATCCAGTCGTTCGCGTGGGTCCGCCGCTGCTTGGCGGCCAGCAGCGGCAGGACCGCGGCGAGCGAGTAGATCGAGAAGCCCTGGCCCTCGGGCAGGTGCAACATCTCGCCGCGCAGCTCGAAATGGTCGCCGGGCTCGGCGCCGCAGTAGACGGGGCCGTCCTCCGGCACCACGACCTCGACCCGAAGGTCGAAGAGCTCGAAACGGTCGTCGGTCCGGCTCACGGGCGGCTCTCCTCGGGAAAGGGCAGGCGCTCGCGCAGGAGGTCGAAGGCGCGGTTGATATCCGCGCCGACGGCCCGGCGGGCGGCGTCCGGGTCGGCGCGCTCCAGCGCCTCGACGATCTGCCAATGATGGTGCGTGGCGCTGAGGCCGTCGTCGCCGTCGTAGATCTCGGCGGCCGCCCGGATGAACGGGCCGGACTGCAGCCACAGGCTCTCGATGATCGGCAGGAGGACGCTCGACCCCGCCGTCCGGTAGATCGCGAAGTGGAAGGCGTGGTTGTAGGCGGCGCGGTCCGAATGGCTGCCGACCTTGGCCATCAGCCGGTCGTAGGCCTCGGTGATCCGCTTCAGCTCGTCGAGCGCGGCCCGGTCGATGCGGGCGCTGGCGATCGCCGCCGCCTCGCCCTCGACGAGGGCGCGGGCATGGGCGACCTCGTCGAGCCGCAGGCGGGTGAGGAGCGGCACGCGGATCGAGCGGTTCGGCAGGGCTTCCAGCGCCCGCTCCGAGACGAGCCGCCCCAGCGCCTCGCGCACCGGCATGGTGCTGACCTCCAGGCGCTGGGCGACGTCCTGGATGCGCAGCACCTCGCCGGCGTCGAAGGTGCCCTCGATCAGCGAGCGCCGCAGCGCCTCGTAGACGCGGTCGAAGACGGTTTCGCGGGCGATGCGCGGCAAGATGGCGAGCGGCGAGGCGACGAGGGCGGGCGCCGCCTCCAGGTCCTCCGTCTTCGCATCTGCACACTGCGTGGGCAAATTCGCACCTGCTCAATTATTCGCTTGTCTTCCGAAGATTAGGCACATAGCCTCGCCGCTGTAAAGTTTGATCACAAATCAAACATCACGAATTCCGGGACGCCGCGATGTCCGCTTCCGCCCCTTCCCCCTTGCCCGTGCCGCCGGGCGTGCCCGCCCTCGCGGTGGAGGATGTCGGCCGCTCCTTCGGCGGCGTCGTCGCGGTGGACGGGGTCGGCTTCACGCTTCGCGCCGGCGAGATCCTCGGCGTCATCGGGCCGAACGGCGCGGGCAAGTCGACGCTGTTCGGCCTCGTCGCCGGAAGCCTCGCGCCCGATCGCGGCACGATCCGCATCGAGGGCGTGGCGGTCGAGCGCGAGGGCGCGCACAAGCGCGTCGGCCGGGGCTTGGCGCGCACCTTCCAGATCCCGAAGCCCTTTCCCGAGATGAGCGTCCTCGACAACGTCGTCACCGCGGCGACGGGCCAGAGCGGCGAGCGCGTGCTCGCGAGCCTCCTCGCTCCCGGCCGCGTGCGGCGCGAGGAGGAGGCCGCGCGCGAGAAGGCCTACGCCCTCGTGCGCTTCCTCGCGCTCGACCACCTCGCCGACCGGCCGGCCAAGGTCCTCTCCGGCGGCCAGCGCAAGCTCCTGGAGCTCGCCCGCGCGCTGATGGCCGAGCCGCGCGTCCTTCTCCTCGACGAGCCGGCGGCGGGGGTGAACCCGGCGCTTCTCGACTTCATCATCGAGCGCATCGCCGAGATCAACGCGCGCGGCATCGCCGTCCTCCTGATCGAGCACAACATGGACATGATCCGCCGGCTCTGCCCGAGCGTCCTCGTCATGGCTTCGGGCCGGCCGCTGGCCTCCGGCACGCCCGACGCCGTGATGTCGGACCCGCGCGTCGTCGAGGCCTATCTCGGCGGGAGCGTCCATTGAGCGTTTCGCAGCGTCCATCGAGCGCGACGCCACCCATCCTGGAGGTGCGCGGCCTCGTCGCCGGCTATGAGGAAAGCCTGCCGATCGTGCGCGGGATCGACCTCGACGTTTCGCCCGGCGAGATCGTCGCGGTGCTCGGACCCAACGGCGCGGGCAAGTCGACCTTCGTGAAGGCCGTCGCCGGGGTCGTGCCGACCTTCGGGGGGCGCGTCTCGCTTCGCGGGCGCGACGTCACGGCCCGGCCCGCGCACCTGCGCGTCAGCGACGGCCTCGCCTTCGTGCCGCAAACGGAGAACATCTTCGCCTCGCTCACGATTCTCGAAAACCTGCGCCTGTGCGCCGGCATCCTGCCGGCCGCCCTGCGCCAGCCGCGCATCGACGCCGCCTTCGCCATGTTCCCCGATCTCGGAAGCCGCCCGAACCTCGTCGCGGGCGCCCTGTCGGGCGGGCAGCGGCAGATGCTGGCGACGGCGCGCGCGCTCATCGTCGACCCCGCCGTCCTGATCCTCGACGAGCCCTCGGCCGGCCTCTCGCCCAAGCTCGTCCACGACGTCTTCGAGACGCTGGAGCGGGTGCGGGAGACGGGCGTGGCGATCCTTCTCGTCGAGCAGAACGTGCGCGCCGCCTTGTCCATCGCCGACCGCGGCGTGGTGCTCGCCGAAGGGCGGCTGCGCCACGCCGCGCCCGCCGCGGAGCTGCGCGCCGACCCGAACCTCGGCGCCCTGTTCCTCGGCAGCTACGACCACGCGGAGGCGACCCCATGAACCCGCAATTCGTCGTCGACGGCCTCGTCGCGGGGGCCATGATCGGCCTCGGTGCGATCGGGGTGACGCTGACCTATTCGATCCTGCGTTTCGCCAACTTCGCCCACGGCGAGTTCATCACCGCCGGCGCCTACGCGGCCCTCGCGCTGTCCGGCCTTCTCGGTGCCTTCGTCGGCTCGGTGCCGGTCGGCGACTTCTCCTTCGGCTGGAACGTCCTTCTCGCCGTGCCCCTCGCGATCCTCGTCACCGGCGGGCTCGCCATCCTTCTCGACGCGATCCTGTTCGGCGTCCTTCGCGCCAAGGCCTCGGCGGTGATCATTCTCGTCATCGCCAGCTTCGGCGCCTCCATGGCGCTGCGCAGCCTCCTCGAATTCGTCTTCACCTCGCAGCCCGCCTACTTCACCAACGAGCTGCAGATCGCGGTCCGCTTCGGCTGGGGCCTTCGCGCGACGCCGGACCAGCTGTTGATGCTGGCCGCCACCTTGGTGCTCATCCTCGCCGTCCACCTCCTAATGACGAAGACGCAGGTCGGTCGGCGGATGCGGGCGGTGTCGGAGAACCCGGCCCTCGCCCGCCTCTCCGGCATCGACGTGCGCGGCGTCGTGCGCACCGCCTGGTTCCTCGGCGGCGGCTTGGCCGCGGCCGCCGGCATCATGGCCGGGCTCCTCGTCCAGATCCGCCCCTATATGGGCTTCGACCTCCTTTTGCCGCTCTTCGCCGCCGCGATCCTCGGGGGCATCGGCTCGGTGCCGGGCGCCGTGCTGGGCGGGATCGTGGTCGGGCTCTGCGAAGCGCTCGCCGTCCAGACGGTCGGCGCGGAATGGCGCGCCGCGGTCGCCTTCCTGATCCTCACCCTCGTCCTCCTCCTTCGCCCGCAGGGGCTTCTCGGGCGGGCCCGCTCATGATCGAAATCCTCGGCTACGCCGCCTTCTTCCTGACCATCGCTCTGAGCTACGCGGTGATCGCTCTCGGCCTCAACGTCCAGTGGGGCCAGACCGGCCTCTTCAACGTCGGCGTCGCCGGCTTCGTGGGCATCGGCGCCTATGCCTCGGCGATCCTCACCGCCCCGGACGCGGCGGACCGCATCGGCGGCTTCGCCCTGCCGATCCCCCTCGGCTGGGTGGCCGCCTTCGCGGCTGCCGCGCTCGCCTCGCTGGCGCTGGGCTGGCTGACGATCCGCCTGCGGGCCGACTACCTCGCCATCGCCACCTTCGGCTTCGCCGTGACCGTGCAGCTCGCGGCGCTGAACCTCGAGCCGCTGACCGGCGGCCCCTTCGGCCTCGGCTTCATTCCGCGGCCCTTCAACGGCTTCGCCGGAGACCCGCTGGTCTTCGGTCTTCTCAACCTCGCCCTCGTCGCCCTCGTCCTCGCCTTCGTCTGGTGGGTGCTGGAGCGGCTCGTGCGCTCGCCCTGGGGCCGCGTCCTGAAGGCCGTGCGCGAGGACGAGGAAGCGGCGCGCGCGCTCGGCAAGCCGGTGACGCGCTTCCGCCTCCAGGCCTTCGCCATCGGCGGCGGCATCATGGGGCTCGGCGGCGCGCTGCAGGCCCACTTCATCGGCTTCATCGCGCCGGAGAACTATCTGCCGACGCTGACCTTCCAGGTCTGGACGATGCTGGTCGTCGGCGGCGCCGGCAACAATCTCGGCGCCGTGGTCGGGTCGGTCGTGGTCTGGGGCCTCTGGTCGGGCTCGTCTTTCCTGATCGGCGCCGCCGTCGATCCCGCCGATCAGGCCCGTGCCGCCGCCCTCCAGATCGTCCTCATCGGCGTCGCGCTCTGCCTGATCCTGGTGCTTCGCCCCAAGGGCCTGCTCGCCGAGGTGCTGACGCATCACCGCCGCCCGGCGGGCGCCCAGGCGCAGGACCGCCCGGCGACGCGCTAAGCCGCCGGCAGCCCCGCCGCGCGGGCGGCGGCCGCCAGCTTGTGGCTCGCCTTGATCTCGCGCGTCGCGACGAAGGTGCGGGTGCGCTGGACGCCGGGCATGCGCGCCAGCTCCTCGCGAAGCGTGCGGTCGAGGCCCGCGATGTCCTTGGCGACGAGATGGACGAGGTAGTCGCCGTCGCCGGTCGTCGCGTGGCAGCGCCGCACGAAGGGGTGGCGCATCACCGCCGCCTCGAAGGCCGGCGCTTCCTCCGGCTTCAGGATGATCTGCACGAAGGCCTCGACGCCGAGGCCGAGGGCGGCGGGCGAGAGCGCCGCGTGGTAGCCGGTGAGGACACCCGCCTCCTCCAGCGCCTTCACCCGCTTCCAGCAGGGCGTCTTGCTCATGTTGAGGCCGGCGGCGAGGTCCGCGAAGGACAGTCGCGCATCCGCCTCCAGAGCCTCGGCGATCTCCAGGTCGATCCGATCCATTCGTTCTCCGAAATCATGGAATTCCTCGCCGAACGTTCTCACAAAACGGCGCTCGGGGAAATCGAGGGAACAATGTTCGGGCGGTTTCGTGAGACGCTCCGCGTCACAGCCAGATACAACCCGACGAACGAACGGGAGCCGCCTCCATGGACCGCGCCGCCTACCACGCCCTCATCGAGACGCCGAAGATGCTCGACTACGGCGTCTACCTCGATGTCGGGACGCTGCTGTCCTGTCAGAAGCCTCTGGCGGAGATGGTGAACGGCGACGAGCTGCAGTTCCAGATCGTCCATCAGGTCGAGGAGCTCTGGATGAAGCTCATCGCCTATACGCTGGTCGACGTGATGGACTTCATGCGTGCGGGCGACACGCACCGCGTCGTCACGCTGATGGGCCGCGTCCACCGCACCATGCGGCTGCTGACGGCGCAGCTCGAACTCCTGGAGACCATGTCGCCGCGCGAGTACCAGGAGGTGAGGAAGCAGCTCGGCAACGGCTCGGGCCAGGAATCGCCCGGCTTCCAGGTGCTCCTGCGCATGCCCTTCGATCTCTGGGAGGCTTATCGCGCCACCTATCTCGACGGGCGTAACAAGACCGTGGAACAGGTCTACGACAGCGCCTATGCCCACGACGATTCATACGTCGTGGCCGAGGCGCTGGTGGAATATGACGAGCTGTTCCAGAAGTTCCGGGCGCACCACGTCTACCTCATCCACCGCTCCATCGGGCTCGGCTCGAAGTCGCTGAAGGGCCGGCCGGTGGACATCCTCCAGGCCGGCGCCCGCCACCGCTTCTTTCCCGAGCTCTGGGACGTGCGCTGCGACATGACGGATGCCTGGGGCGCCAGCTACGGCGTGGTGCGCGACTCGATCTCCAAGCCGGGCGAGGAGGCCAAGGCCGCGGAGTAGGCGCCCCGGCGGCGGCGCGATCCCGCGCCGCCGCCGGGACCGAGGCTCAGGACGCGCTGGCCAGCCGGGCCGGGGCGCTCGGGCGCTCGGAGCCGGCGATGGTCTCGCCGAAGGGGCCGGTGTTCACCGTCGCGTCGCGCGAGGGGATCGGGTGGTCGAGCGGCAGGCGCGGCAGGACGAGCGCGCCGAAGCGATAGGCTTCTTCCAGGTGCGGGTAGCCCGACAGGATGAAGGTGTCGATGCCGAGCGAGCGGTACTCGTCGATGCGCGCCGCGACCGTGTCCGGATCGCCGACGAGCGCCGTGCCCGCGCCGCCCCGCACCAAGCCGACGCCGGCCCAAAGGTTCGGGCTGATCTCGAGCTTCGAGCGGTCGCCGCCGTGCAGCGCGCTCATCCGGCTCTGCCCGACCGAGTCCATGCGCGCGAAGACGGCCTGCGCCTTCTGGATGGTCTCGTCGTCGAGGCGCGAGATCAGGCTGTCGGCCGCGGCCCAGGCCTCCGCCTCGCTCTCGCGCACGATGACGTGGAGGCGGATGCCGAAGGAGACCTCGCGGCCGGCCTTCGCCGCGGCCTCGCGCACCACGGCGACCTTCTCGGCGACCTGCGCCGGCGGCTCGCCCCAGGTGAGGTACTTGTCCACCGTCTCGGCCGCGACCCTGATGCCGGCCTCCGACGATCCGCCGAAGTAGAGCGGCGGGTGCGGCGCCTGGAGCGGCGGGAACAGGAGCCGCCCGTCCTCGATGCGGATGTGCTCGCCCTGGTAGTTCACCGTCTCGCCGGCGAGCAGCGCCTTGTAGACGCGCAGGAACTCGTCGGTGACGGCGTAGCGCTCGGAATGGCTCAGGAAGATGCCGTCGCCGGCGTTCTCGGCCGGGTCGCCCCCGGTGACGACGTTGATCAGGAGCCGGCCGTTCGAGAAGCGGTCGAGCGTCGCGGTCATGCGCGCCGCGAGCGTCGGCGACTGGAGGCCGGGCCGCACCGCCACGAGGAAGCGGAGGTTCTTCGTCAGCGGGGTCAGCGCCGAGGCGGTGACCCAGGAATCCTCGCAGGAGCGCCCGGTGGGCAGGAGCGCGCCGTAATAGCCGAGCTGGTCGGCGGCCTGCGCGACCTGGGCGAGATAGGGCAGATCCACCGCCCGGCCGCCCTCGACCGTCCCGAGATAGCGGCTGTCGCCGTGGGTCGGCAGAAACCAGAGCACCTTGATCCGCTCGGGCGCGGCGGGGTGAAGGGCGGCGTCGACCATCGATGAGGCTCCCTGCGATCGTGTCGCGCGAAGCCTAGCGGCGCGTCGGGCGTGTCGCGAGGAAAAACCATCTACTTATGTCATGGATTTTGTGGGTTTGTGCTTCGGCGCACGCCGCGCCTCCGGCTAGCATTCCCCGCGACGCCGCCGAGTCCCGGAGCCCGCCCCATGCGCATCACCCGCCGCCTCTTCACCGCCGCGCTCGCCGGCGCGATGACGCTGACCACCGTTCCGCTCCTCGCCGGCTGGAGCCCGGCCGAGGCGCAGGAGAAGGTGCTGCGCATCGGCTACCAGAAATACGGAACGCTGGTCCTCCTGAAGGGCAAGGGCACGCTGGAGGAGAAGCTCTCGCCGCTCGGCTGGAGCGTCGAGTGGACCGAGTTTCCCGGCGGGCCGCAGCTCCTGGAGGCGTTGAACGTCGGGGCGATCGACTTCGGCTCGACGGGCGAGGCCCCGCCGATCTTCGCCCAGGCCGCGGGCGCGCCGCTCGTCTACGTCGCGCACGAGCCGCCCGCCCCGCGCGGCGAGGCGATCCTCGTTCCCAAGGGCAGCCCGATCCAATCGGTCGCCGACCTCAAGGGCAAGACCGTCGTCCTCAACAAGGGGTCGAACGTCCATTACCTCCTGGTCAAGGCGCTGGAGGAGGCGGGCGTCGCCTATGGCGACGTCACCGTGTCTTTCCTGCCGCCGGCCGACGGGCGCGCGGCCTTCGAGCAGGGCTCGGCCGACGCCTGGGCGATCTGGGACCCGTTCCAGGCCGCCGCGGAGGTCGCGACCGAGGCGCGCACCTTGCGCAACGGCGAAGGGATCGTCTCGAACCACCAGTTCTATCTCGGCGCCAAGCCCTTCGTGGACGCCAACGGCGAGGCGGTCGACGCGCTGATCGCGGCGATCGGCGAGGTCGACGAATGGACCAAGGCGAACCCGGCCGAGGCCGCGGCCGAGCTCGCGCCCTCCGTCGGCATTCCCGCCGACGTCCTGACGATCGCGCTGGAGCGCCAGTCCTACGGCGTGAAGCCGCTCGACGACGCGGTCGTCGCCGAGCAGCAGCGCATCGCCGACACCTTCCACGCCCTCGGCCTCATCCCCGCGCCGATCAGCATCGCCGAGGCCGTGCGCGGGGCCGGCTCGTGAGCGTCGAGGCCCTGGCCGAGGCCCCCCGGGCGCGGCGGCCCGATGTCGCCTGGCTCGGGCGCGCCCTCGCGCCCTGGGCGCTGCCGATCGCCCTTCTGATCGCCTGGGAGGTCGCGGCGCGCGCCGGGCTGGCCAATCCTCGCCTCCTGCCGGCGCCTTCGGCGGTCGCGCTCGCCGGCTGGCGTACCCTTCTCGACGGCACGCTCGCCGCCAACGCCCTCGCCTCCGGCCAGCGGGCGCTGGTCGGCCTCGTGATCGGCGGCGGCCTCGGCTTCGTTCTCGGGCTCGCCACGGGTCTCTGGCGCCCGGTCGAGACGCTTCTCGACTCCACCGTCCAGATGGTGCGCAACGTGCCGCACCTCGCCCTCATCCCGCTGGTGATCCTCTGGTTCGGCATCGGCGAGAGCGCGAAGATCTTCCTCGTCGTCCTCGGCGTGTTCTTTCCGGTCTACATCAACACCTTCCACGGGGTGCGCACCGTCGACCGGCAGCTCGTCGAGATGGCCGAGGTCTACGGCCTCGACCGGCGCGCCCGCCTCTGGCGCATCGTGCTTCCCGGCGCGATGCCCTCGATCCTGGTCGGCCTGCGCTACGCCCTCGGCCTGATGTGGCTGACCCTCATCGTCGCCGAGACCATCTCGGCCTCGTCCGGCCTCGGCTACATGACCATGAACGCCCGCGAGTTCTTCCAGACCGACGTCGTGATCCTCGGCATCCTCGTCTACGCGCTGCTCGGCAAGCTCGCGGACGCGGCGACGCGCGCCGTCGAGCGCCGGGCGCTCGCCTGGCATCCGGCCTGGCAGCCGAGCGGGGAGGACAGCCGATGAGCGCGCTTCTCGAAACCCGCGAGGGCGAGGCGACGGGCGGCCTGTCGGTCGCGTTGTCCGGCGTGTCGAAGAGCTTCGGCGAGACGTCGGTGCTGCGCGGCTTCGACCTGAAGGTGCGGCCGGGCGAGTTCCTGGCGGTGGTCGGGCGCTCGGGCGGCGGCAAGTCGACGCTCCTGCGCCTCGTCGCCGGCCTCGATCGGCCGAGCGGCGGGCGGGTCGAGATCGGCGGCCGGCCGGTCGCCGGCCTGAACCCGGCCGTGCGTCTCCTGTTCCAGGAAGCGCGGCTCGTGCCCTGGCAGAGCGTCGTCCAGAACGTCGGCATCGCGCGCGGCCCCGGCTGGCGCGAGGCGGCGGAGCGGGCGCTCGCCGATGTCGGGCTCGACGGGCGCGGCGGCGAATGGCCCTCCGTCCTGTCGGGCGGCCAGAAGCAGCGCGTCGCGCTCGCCCGCGCCCTCGTCAGCCGACCCGGCATCCTCCTTCTCGACGAGCCCTTCGGCGCGCTCGACGCGCTGACGCGCATCGAGATGCACCGCCTCCTCGACGGCATCTGGCGGGCGCGCGGCTTCACCACGATCCTGATCACCCACGACGTCGCGGAGGCCGTGGCGCTGGCCGACCGGGTGATCGTCCTGCGGGAAGGGCGCATCGCGCTCGACGTCGAGGTCGAGCTGGAGCGCCCGCGGGCGGAGCTTGCCGATCCGCGCGCGGCCGAGCTTCAGAAGCGCATCCTCGCGGCGGTTTGAGGCGCGACGCGCCGAGCGGACACGAAAGGCTCTGGGATGCCGAACGGGCAGATCGCGATCCGAAGCGAGGACGAGGCGAAGCGGCCGACCGACATCCTGTGGCCGCGGCTGCGGCGCGAAGCCGAGGAGATGCGCGAGGCGGAGCCGGCGCTCGCTCGCCTCGCCTCCTCCGCGGTGCTCGGCCAGGCCTCGATCGAGGCCGCGATGATCCATCGCCTGGCCTCGCGGCTCGGCGGGGACCTGTCGCCCGGCCTTCTCGCCCAGCTCTTCGCCCAGGCGATGGAGCGCGACGGGGCGCTCCGCCGCGCCTGGCGGCTCGACCTCGCCGCGGTTCTCGACCGCGACCCCGCCGCGGCGGCGGTCGCCGAGCCGATCCTCCACTTCAAGGGCTTCCAGGGGCTCCAGGCCCACCGCTTCGCCCACCGCTTCTGGCGCGAGGGCCGGCGCGACCTCGCCCTGTTTCTTGCCGACCGCGCCTCGGAAGTGCTGCAGGTCGACATCCACCCGGCCGCGCGGCTCGGCGCCGGCGTCTTCATCGACCACGCGACCGGCGTCGTGATCGGCGAGACCGCGGAGGTCGGGGACAATGTTTCGATCCTCCAGGGCGTCCTTCTCGGCGCGAACGGCGCGCTCCGGGACGCAAACGGCCGGCGCCATCCGCGGATCGGGCGCGGCGTCATGATCGGCGCCGGCGCCAAGATTCTCGGCCCCGTCGAGGTCGGGCGCTGCTCGCGCATCGGCGCGGGCTCCGTGGTCACCGGGCCCGTCGCCGCCAACACCACTGTCGCCGGCAGCCCCGCCCGCTTCCTCGGCCATTCCGGCTGCGCCGAGCCGGCCCGGGCGATGGACCAGATGGTGTTCGACGTCGGCCTTTGAGGGGGCCGGGAGCCGAACCGGCGAGGCCGGCGTTGAAGGACCGGCCCGTCGAGGCGCAGGGCGCGCTCGGCGCCGGCCGGACGGGATGCAGGACGAGGATGCTGGCCGCATGACCAACCGCAGACGCATGCTGAAGCTCGGCGCCTTCATGCGCCCGGTGAGCATCCATGCCGGCGCCTGGCGCTATCCCGGCGCCTGGCGCGACGCCAACTTCTCCTTCCCGCGCCTGTCCTATCTTGCCAGGAAGCTCGAGGCGGGACGCTTCGACGCCTTCTTCATGGCCGACCACCTCGCCGTCCTCAACATGGGCACGGAGGCGCTCCGGCGCAGCCATACGGTCACCTCGTTCGAGCCCTTCACCCTCCTCTCGGCGCTCGCGAGCGTCACCAGCCGCATCGGGCTCGTGGCGACGGGATCGACGAGCTTCGACGAGCCCTTCCACGTCGCGCGGCGCTTCGCCTCGCTCGACCACCTCAGCGAGGGGCGCGCCGGCTGGAACATCGTCACCACCTCCAACCCCGACGCCGCCCGCAACTTCGGCCTCGACGAGCACCTGGATCACGCCGAGCGCTACCGCCGGGCGCACGAATTCTTCGACGTCGTGACGGGCTTGTGGGACTCCTTCGCCGACGACGCCTTCCCGCGCGACGCGGCGAGCGGCACCTATCTCGACCCGTCGCGCATGCACGTCCTCGACCACCAGGGCGAGTTCTTCCGCGTGCGCGGGCCGCTCAACATCGCCCGGCCTGTCCAGGGCTGGCCGGTGATCGTCCAGGCCGGCGCCTCCGAGCCCGGCCGCCAGCTCGCCGCCGAAACCGCCGAGGTAGTCTTCGCCGCGCCCGGCGGGCTGGCCGACGGACAGGCGTTCTACGCCGACGTGAAGGGGCGCATGGCGCGGATCGGGCGCGATCCCGAGCACCTGAAGATCCTGCCCGGCGCCTTCGTGGTGGTGGGGGACAGCGAGGAGGAGGCGCGCGAGAAGCGGGCGCGTCTCGACGCCCTCGTCCACTACGACAACGCCATCGACTCCTTGTCGATCGCCCTCGGCCACGATGCGCGACGCTTCGATCCGGACGCGCCCCTGCCGGACATCCCGGACACCAACGCCTCGAAGAGCGGGCAGGCGCGGGCGCTCGCCATCGCTAGGGCGGAGAACCTGACGGTGCGCCAACTCGCCCAGCGCTTCGCCGGCTATGCCGGCCTCTCCTTCGTCGGCACGCCGGCGACGATCGCCGACGCCATGGAGGAATGGCTGGAAACCGGCGGCTCCGACGGCTTCAACGTCATGTTCCCCTATCTGCCGGGCGGGCTCGACGACTTCGTCGACAAGGTGGTGCCCGAGCTCCAGCGCCGCGGCCTGCTGCGCCGGGACTACGAGGGCACGACGCTGCGCGAGAACCTCGGCCTGCCCCGCCCCGCCAACCGCTTCTTCGCCGACGGAGCGCCTTGACCGGCTGACCGGTCCTACAGGGCGTCCGCGGCCGAAGCTCGGGCCGGCTCGGCGATGGGCGCGATTGCGGGGTCGGCGAGCGAGGCGAGGATCTCCGCCGCCACGGCCTCGGCGTGGCGCGACACTTCCGGCAGGCCCATCAGCTCGCCGAAGGTGCCGCGGGCCAGGGGGCCGGCGACGAAGAGGTCGGGCACCGGCGCGTTCGCGGCGTCGATCGCGCGGCTGCAAAGGCTCGTCGCGATGCCGAGCCCGTAAGGGTCCGGGCCGATGAAGCCGGCCGCCGCCAGGCTGCGCAGCGCCGGATTGCGGGCGAGCGCTTCGCCGTGGGCGGGGCCCGTCGTGTTGATCACCGCGTCGAAGGTCGCGGCCTCCTCCAGCGCCCGCCCGCGCGGCCGCCACGTGATGGCGATCCGGCCGCCCGGCGCCGGCGCGGCCGACAGGACGCGGCCGGCCTCCTGGCGAAGCGTGCCGTTCGCGACGCGCCCGTCGAGAACCGCCTCGACCTGGGGCGCGATGCGGAAGCGGTGGACGTCCCAGAACGGGCGCAGGCGCGAAACCAGCCGCGCCCGCTCGGCCGGCGGCAGGGCCGCCCAGATGGCGGAGCCCTGGTTGCGCAGCGCGTCGAAGACGGGGTGCCAGGACAGGCCCTCGGCGCGCGCGTTTGCCAGGGCCGTGCGGATCGAGGCGAGAAGGGCGGGCACGTCGCGCGCGGGCTCGCTCGAGAAGTCGCCGAAGGGCTCGGCCGGCCGGGGCGCGTGGCCGCGCGAGCGAAGGCCCCGGCGCGACAGCATGGTGATGGGCCCGCGATGACCGGCCGCGTCGAGGCTCGCCACCATGTCGGCCGCGGTCAGGCCCGAGCCGAGGATGAGCACCGAGGCGTTTCGGCCGATCCGCTCCAGCGCGCCGGCGGCATAGGGGTTGCCGACGAGCGCGTCGGAATCGTGGAGGGCGCCGAGCGCCCGCGGCAGGGCCGGCAGGGGATGGGTCGCGGCGAGGACGAGGCGCCCGGCCTCCACGGCCTCGCCGCTCGACGGCTCGATCCGCCATCCCGCGCGGTCGTCGAGCCGGCGGATCCGGCAGGCCAGCGCCTCGACGTGGCGCACCAGGCCGGTCCGCCGGAAGGGGGCGAGATGCTCGGCCACGTAGCGGCCGAAGACGGCGCGGCGCGGATAGGCGTCGCCGTTCGGCCGCAGCGCCTGCGCGTCGGAGCGAAGCGCCCCGGTGCGGGCCAGCCAGCGGACGAAGTGGTCGGGCTCGTCCGGCACGAGGCTCATCCGCGCGGCCGGCACGTTGATGCGGTGGCTGGGATCGGCGGTGGAATAGGCGAGGCCGCCGCCCAGCACCGGACGCGGCTCGATCACCACGCTCGGCTGCCCGGCGCGGGCAAGGTGGAACGCCACGGCTGCACCGGCGAAGCCGCCGCCGACGATCGCGACGATGTCGGCCGGGGCGATGCCCGACTTCTTCATGACGGCCATCTGGTTCATGCGGCCTCCCGTCCGTTCAGGAGGCCAGATTAATGCGACGGGATCGATGCCGCGAGCAAAATATGTCTATCAGGACAATAGATTTTGCGGAACCCGCGCGCCTCCGCGCCGATCCCGCGAAATGCTGGCGGCGTCGAGGATCCCTCGGCTCCAACCCGTCTAGACGGGGGACGGGGCGCTCCCGCGGCCTCCGGTCGGGGCGAGCCGATCCGTGAAGCCCGGTTCGTCCAGAGCCGTCAAGGCGTCGCGGCCGAGCCGCTTCAGCGCGTCGACCGACGACAGGCCCATCAGGGCGAGCGTGACGTCGATCTCCTCGGCCAGAAGCGCGATGACGCGCGCTGCGCCCGCCTCGCCGCCCGCCGCGACGCCCCAGGCATAGGCGCGGCCGAGAAGGACGCCGGACGCGCCGAGCGCGAGCGCCTTGACGACGTCCGTGCCGCGTCGCACGCCGCCGTCGAGGAGAACTTCCAGGCCCTCGGCCGCCCGGACGATGCCCGGCAGGGCGCTGATCGTGGAGCGCGCGCCGTCGAGCTGGCGACCGCCATGGTTGGATACGACGATGGCGTCGACCCCGGCCGCCTTCGCCCGCACGGCGTCCTGCGGGTGGAGGATGCCCTTGATGGTCATGCGCCCACGCCAGCGCTCGCGCAGCCAGTCGACGTCAGCCCAGGACAGGGTCGGGTCGATGAGGCGCGACAGGGTGGCGGCCTGCGCGAGGATGTTCGCGCCGAACTCCGCCCGGCCGCGCACCGCGCCGACGCCGGGCCGGCCGGCCCGCATCACGTCGAACGCCCAGGCCGGCCGCATGGCGAAGCCGAGGCCCATCCGCGGCCCGATCCGCACCGCGGCCCGGAAGCCGTTGCGCGCGTCGCGCTCGCGGATGCCGGTGACGGCCGTGTCGACCGTAAGGTGCAGCGTCTCGACCCCCGCGCGCTCGGCGGCCGCGAGGAACTCCGTCGCGAGGCCCCGGTCCTTCAGGACGTAGAGCTGGAAGTGCAGCGGCCCGTCGCAGCCGGCGCGCCGCAGATCGTCCAGCGAGGCGATCGAGAAGTTCGAGAGGCAGGCTGGGATGCCGGCCGCGTGCGCGGCGCGCGCGGCGAGAATCTCGCCCCGGCCGGCGAAGAGGCCGAGAAAGCCGACCGGGCCCAGCATGAAGGGCAGGCGCTGGCGCTGGCCGAGGTATTCGCTCGACAGGTCGCGCGGTGCAAGGCCGGCGAGGACGCGCTGGTGCAGCCTGAGGCGCGCGAAGTCGCCGGTGTTGGCTTCGAGCGTCGTCTCGGCCGAGGACCCGCCGTCGATGTAGTCGAAGAAGATCTTCGGCAGCCGGCGGCGCGCGATGCGGCGCGCGTCCTCCACGTTGGCGAAGTGCGCGGTCATGGGCTGCCCGTCGGCTTGTAGCGGCTGCCGAGCGAGTGGCGGCTGCCGGCGTAAACGAGGCGGTTCACGGTGGCGACCAGGAGCCCGGTCCAGGTCCGCCGGTGGAGGAGGAGGCACGGCTCGCCCGGCTCGAGATGGAGATGGCGGGCCATCGCCTCGTCGGCCGCGATGGCCGAGACAACGTGCTCGATCTCGGTCAGCGCCGTCACGCCCTGGAGGTAGTCGAGGGTCGAGATGCGGGTGAAGTCCTGCCGGTCGTAGTCCGGCGCGAGGTCCGGATTGACGAAGCGCTCCTCGAACTGGACGGGCACGTCGTCCTCGTAATGGACGATCCGCGAGTGGAAGACGTCTCGCGCCGCCTCGAACTCGAAGGAGGCGAGAACCGCGGCGGGGGGCGCGACGCGCTCCAGCGCGAGGACGTCGGCGCGGTGAGGGCGGCCTCGCGCGCCGATCTCGGCCGGGATGTTGGCGACCTCCACGAGGGCCGAGCGCGCCGGGGGCGCGGCGACGAAGGTGCCGACGCCGGCCACGCGCTTCAGGACGCCCTCGCGCGTCAGCTCGGTCAGAGCGCGGTTGACCGTCATGCGCGACACGCCGAGCGACTGGACGAGGTCGTTCTCGGAGGGCAGGCGCTGGTCGCGCGACCAGCGGCCGTCCGCGATGTGGCCGACGATGTAGGTTTTGACCCGCTCGTAGAGCGGCGAGGCCGCCTCGGGCAGCGCGCTCATGGAGCCCCGCCGTTCGGCCGGACGATCGTCTTCAGGTTCGTCGCTTCGCCGCGGACGAGCCGCGCATAGGTGTCCGGCAGGTCGTCGAGGGCGACCTCCGCCTCGACGAAGCGTTTGAGGGCCGGGGCCAGCTCCGGCAGGAGCCGCGCGGCCTCGTGCAGCTCGTCCGCGAAGGCGTGGCAGCCGAGAAGCGCGATCTCGGCCTCCACCAGCCGGTTCGGATCGAGGTCGAGCCGCTCGTGGAAGATGCCGACGAGGGCGATGCGCCCGCCGCCGCCGAGAAGGCCGAGCAGCGCGGACAGGACGGGAACCTGCCCCGTCGCCTCGACGGCGAAGCGCGGGGCCGCAGCGCTCAAGAGCGGATCGTCGAGGCTCGCCGGCCGGCCGCCCGCCACCTCGGCGACGGTGCGAAGGCGCGCCGCGTTGCGGTCGGCGAGAAGGACCGGGCCGTCGTGGCGCCGCGCCAGGAGAAGCGCGGCAAGGCCCCCGATCGGGCCGCAGCCGGCGATGAGCACCGCCTCGCCCGGCGGCGGGGCGAGGCGCGAGACGGCGTGGAGGGCGACGGCGAGCGGCTCCAGCATGGCGGCGACGAGCGGGTCGAGCGCGGGATCGAGCTTCACGAGGAGGCGCGCGGGCAGCACCACCTCTTCCGCGAAACCGCCGTCGCAGACCTCGCCGACGAAGCCGAGCCCGGCGCAGAGATGCCGGCGCCCGGCGCGGCAGGCCGGGCACGTCCCGCACCAAACGCGCGAGTCGGCGCCCGCGAGATCGCCGGGCGCGAAGCCCTCGACACCGGATCCGACCTCCAGGACGCGGCCGGCGAGCTCGTGCCCGGGAACGGCGATCCGCGGGCCCAGCCACTGGCCGGTCCGCCAGTTGTGAAGGTCCGAGCCGCAGATCCCCGCGGCCTCCACGCGAAGCCGCACCTCGCCGGGGCCGGGCGGCGGCGGGGACGGCAGCGTTTCGACGCGCAGGTCCCGGACGGCGTGGAGCCGCGCGGCCTTCATCGGCGGGGCCGCCCGAGGATCTCGTCGCGCACCTCGGATACGGCGTTCTCGTGCGAGGAGAAGCCCTCGTAGCGGGCCAGCCGGCGGGCATGGAGCGCGAGCTCGGGATAGCCGGTCGAGGTGACGTAGCCGATCGAGGAGCGCTTCAGGAAGTCGGTGACCGACAGGGGGCCGTAGGTCCGCGCCCAGCGGCTCGTCGGTAGGACGGCGTTGGGTCCGAGCACGAAGTTGCCGAGCGTCACCGGCGTGTGCGGCCCCATCAGGATCTCGGCGGCTTCGGTGATCCGGCCGAGATGGCGGAACGGCTCGGTCGAGAGGATTTCCAGGTGCTCGGGCGCGTAGTCGTTGATGAAGCGGTAGCTGTCCTCCAGCGACGCCGTCAGGACGATGCCACCATAGGCGCCCGTCAGCACCGCGCGGGAAAAGGCGGTGCGCTGCTCGGTCATGCGGGCCCAGTGTTCGGGCAGCGCCGCCATGGCTTCTTGCGCGACGCGGCGGTCGTGGGTCACGAGATAGGCCGAGGAGTCCGGCCCGTGCTCGGCCTCGATCAGGAGGTCGAGCGCCGCAAGCGCCCCGTCGACGGTCTCGTCCGCGAAGATCACGGCCTCGGACGGCCCCGCGGGCAGGCCCGTGTCGAGAACGCCGGACAGGAGGCTCTTCGCCGCGACGACGAAGGGCGAGCCGGGGCCGACGATCTTGATCTTGGGGCCGATCGTCTCGGTGCCGTAGGCCGCGGCGGCGACCGCCTGCGCCCCGCCGACCTTGTAGACCGTCTCGACGCCGGCGAGGCGGGCGGCGACCAGCGTCGCTGCGTCCACCGAGCCGTCGGCGGTCGGGGGCGTGAGGATGCACAGGTCCGGCACGCCCGCGACCACGGCCGGGACGCTCGTCATCATCGTGACCGAGGGGAAGGCGCCCTTGCCGCGCGGCACGTAGAGGGCGGCGGAGCCGATCGGCGTCCAGCGGTCGCCCGCGAAGACGCCGGGCCGCATCTCCTTGAACCACATGGGCTCGGGCTTCTGTTCCTCGTGGAAGCGGCGGATGTTGTCGATCCCGAAGCGGATGGCGTCCACCACCTCCGGCTCGACGGTGGCGAAGGCGGCGTCGAACTCCGCCTCGCTCGCCCGGAGGCCGCCCGCCGGAACGCTCGCCCCGTCGAAGTCGCGCGCGAAGCGCAGGAGCGCCGCGTCGCCCTCCGTGCGCACCGCCTCGATGATCGGCCGGACCGTCTCGACGAAGCTCGAAAGATCGGTCTCGGAGCGGCGCAGGAGGCGGGCGCGGGCCGCATCGTCGAGCGCGGCGAGGTCGTGGAAGGAGCAGGGAGCCGAGGAGAGAGAGGTCGAGGACATGGGGCGCCTCACTTCGATTTCAGGAAGATGTCGAGGCCGACGAGGCGGTCGAGCGCGAGGATCGCGAGCGCCGCGCAGGCGATGAAGACCACCGAGATCGCCGCGAGGTCCGGCGTGATGATCGAGCGGATGGAGTTGTAGATCTGGACGGGCAGCGTCACCGTGCGCGCGTCGACGAGGAGGAGGCTCACCAGGAACTCGTTGAGCGCCAGGATGAACATCAGGAGCGAGCCGGTGATGATGCCGGGCGCGACCGCCGGCACCGTGACGAGGAGGAAGGTCTGGAGCGGAGGCGCGCCGCAGCTCGCCGCGGCGAGCTCGAGGTCGGGGTCGAGCGCGCCGGCGCTCGCCGTCACCGCCCAGATCATGAAGGGCAGGTTGATCACGCAGGCCGCCAGGCCCACCGGCCAGAGCGAGCCGAGAACGCCCGCCTCGCCGAACAGGAGCATCAGCCCGATGCCCGAGCCGATCAGCGGGATGGTGAAGGGCAGGAGGAGGTAGACCTGCAGCGCGTTCGAAAAGCGCACCCGGTGCTTGGCGAGGGCGAGCCCGGCGAGCGTGCCGACGGGAACCGCGACGATCGTGCAGATCAGCGCCACCTGGAGCGAGCGCCAGAAGGCCTGGCGCAGGTCGCTCGCGCCCGCGACCTTCTCGTACCACTTGAGCGACAAGCCGTCCGGCGGGAAGGCGATGATGTTGCCGGCCGTGAACGACGCGCCGAGGACGACGAGGGTGGGGGCCGACAGGATCAGGAGCGACAGGGCGACGAGCGCCCCGATCACCAGCCGTTTGGCTCGCGCCTCTCTCATGGGCCGCGCCCGCGCAGCGAAAGCGTCCCCGCGCCGAAGAGCGCGAAGACGAGGCCGACCAGCGTCGAGCCGACGAGAACGAGCAGCACGGTCAGCGTCGCGCCCATGCCCTGGTCGGAGGTGCGGAAGAACTGGTCGTAGATGGCGTTGGCGATGAAGTCCTGCCCGCCGCCGCCGAGGATGGCGGGAATGGCGAAGTCGGTCAGCGTCAGCGTCAGCACCACGAGCCCCGCGCCGACGAAGCCGGGCTTGGCCATGGGAAAGACGACGTGGAGGAGCGTGCGGCCCCAGTTGGCGCCGAGCGACCCGGCCGCCGCCTCCACCTCTTCGGGAATGGCGGAGAGCGCGGGCGCGAGCATGAGGACGGCGAAGGGCAGCATGTACTGCACGAGGCCGAACAGCACCGCCCAGTAGTTGAAGAGGAGGCGATAGGGCCCGAGGCCGGCGAGGCCGAGGATCTCGTTGGCGAGACCCTGATTGCCGAGAAGGATCAGCCAGCCGTAGGCGCGCACGACCTGCCCGATGAAGAAGGGCAGGAAGAGCGCGATCAGGAGCGTCTTGCGCCAGGCGGCCGACGGTGTGCGCACCATGGCATAGGCATAAGGGAAGGCGAGGATCAGCGTCGCGAGCGTCACGAGCAGCGCGCCGCCGAGGCTGCGCAGACCCACCGCCAGCACGACCGGCTCGGAGAAGGCCCTGGCGTAGTTGGCGAGCGTGTGCTCCTCGGAGGGCAGGAACGTCGCCGTGTCGAGCGTGCGCAGGCTCGCATCGGCGATCTCGAACAGGCTGACGGCAAGGAGCCCGACGAGAAGGATCGCCGGCGCCAGCATGAGCCAGGGCACGCCGCGGGCGAAGCGCGCCGGCCAGACGCCGCGCGCCCCCGCCTCCAGCGCGTCGAGGACGCGCCAGGACAGGGGGTAGGCGGAGCGGGAGGGGCGAAGCGGCATGGGAACTGCTTTTCAGGTCGAAGGCCGGCGGCGGCGCGAAGAGCGGGACGCGAGGAGCGGGCGAAGCGCGCCGCGGCGGGTTCACCCGCGCCCCGCGCCCGCCGCCTCGTTCGAGCGGACAGGGGCGGGGACCGCCCCTGTTCCGTCCGGTCAGCCCTGCATGATCGCCTTGAACTTGCCGAACCAGTCGGCCTCGTTCTCGACCTGGATCTTGGAGGAGATCCGGATGAGGTGCTCGAAGTCCTCGGGCTTGGTCGGATAGGACGGGTCGCCGACGAGATCGGCGGGCGGCGTCAGGCCGGGCACGACGCCGGGAAGGCCGAGGCCGTCGAGCCAGACCTGCTGGCTCTCCTTGCCGATGGCCATGTCGATGTACTTCTTGGCCCAGTAGAGCTCGTTCTCGGGCAGGCCCTTGGGGATCCAGAGCCCGTCCGTGTCGAACTTCGCCCCTTCCTCCGGCACGACCCAGGCGACGTCGATGCCGTTCTTCTTGGCCTCGCGGGCATTGGTCGAGATGGTGCAGGCGAGGTCGATCTCGCCGTTCTGGAACCAGGTCGTGAAGTCCGGATCCTCGCCGAGAAGCGGCTCTTGCTCCTTGACCTTGGCGATGAAGTCCCAGGCCGGCTGCATGTTGGCCGGAATGTCCTCGAGCTTGCCGCCGCCGGCGACCTGCGCCGGGAAGTGGAAGCCGATGCCGTCGTTGTAGAGCGCGATGCGGCCCTTGAACTTGGGGTCCAGCATGGCCTTCCAGGAGGTCGGCGGGCCGTCGGGGAAGGCTTCCGGCCGGTAGGCGAGCACGTAGACGTAGCCGTAGGTGTCGACGATCGGATAGCCGTCGAGGCCGACGGGCTTGGCGAGGTCGGTCACGTGGGCGAGGTTGGGCAGGTCCGACAGGTCCTCGGTGACGCCGCGCAGCGCCGACTTCGTCGCGTTGGTGGTGGTGTCCCAGTTGACGTGGATCGGGGGCACGCGCTTCTGCGCGACGGCGGCCCAGACCTTGGGCTGGATCTCGTTGTCCTCGGTGAGGTCGTGGCGGACCGCGATGCCGGTCGCCTTCGTGAACGGATCGGACACGCCTGCTTTCAGCGCCTCGACCCAGGACCCGCCCCAGGCGCGCACGATGATCTCGGCCGGCTTTTCCGGCTCCTGCGCGAAGGCCGTGCGCAAGCCCAGCGCGGAGGCCGCACCGAGCGAGCCGGCTGCGGCGGCGCCTTGCAGGAAGCGGCGGCGGGAGAGTTGGAGGAAAAACGGCGTATCCGGCATGGGTGAGGCTCCTCTTGGGGCGGTCAATCGTTCGGAAAGACGATGAGGTCGCGGCGATTCCAGCCGAGGCGCACGGTGGCGCCGACGGGCTGGACGGCATGACCGAGCGGGTCGTGGTCGAAGACGCGCAGGGTCGCCTCCGGGCGGCCGGCGAGCCGCGCCTCGTAGACCACCCGCTCGCCCTCGAAGATGACGTCGACGATCTCGGCGGAGACGCTCGCGTCGAGTCCGCCCCGATCCTCGCCGCTCGGCGCGACGCGGATCTGCTCGGCGCGCAGCATGCCGGTCGCGGCCTCGCCGACGCGCGGGGAACGGCCGGCCGGCGCGCCCCACCGGCCCGCGCAGGGGCCGAAAGGGGTGTCGAGCGTCACCGCGTCGCCCTGCGCATCCGACAAGCGTCCCTCGATCCGGTTGGTGACGCCGATGAAGCTCGCGACGAAGGCGTTGGCCGGCTCGCGATAGGCCGAGATCGGATCGGCCATCTGCTGGATGCGCCCGCGATCCATCACGATCACCTCGTCCGACACGACGAGCGCCTCGCGCTGGTCGTGCGTGACGTTGATCGTGGTGATGCAGAGCTCCTTCTGGATGCGGCGGAACTCCAGCTGCATTTCCTCGCGCAGCTTGCGGTCGAGCGCGGCCAGCGGCTCGTCGAGGAGGAGAAGGTCGGGCTCGAAGACCAGCGCCCGCGCGATCGCCACGCGCTGCTGCTGGCCGCCGGACAGCTCGTGGATGCGCCGGTCGGCATAGGGGCCGAGATGGACGAGGTCGAGATAGCGCGCGACGCGGGCCGGGATCTCGCGCGCGTCGAAGCGGCGCATCTTCAGCGGAAAGGCGACGTTCTCCGCCGCCGTCATGTGCGGGAAGAGGGCGAGCTTCTGGAACACCATGCCGACGCGCCGCTTGTGCGGCGGCACCGCCGAGACCGGGCGCCCGTTGATGGCGATCTCGCCGCGCGTCGGCCGCTGGAAGCCGGCGATCATGCGAAGCAGCGTCGTCTTGCCCGAACCCGATGGCCCGAGGATCGTCAGGAACCGGCCGCTGGCCAGGTCGAAGGACGCGTCCGCGACGGCGGCCTGGCCGGAAAACACCATGGCGACGTCGCGCACCGACACGGCCGGAACAACGGGCGCCGCCGCGCGGTCCGGCGCCGAAGAATCGGCCGCCATCGCCCGCGCCGCCGCGCTCACGCCCGGCCTCGCTCACGCGAGTGGGGAACCTCGGTCGTCATGTCCGGTCCATACAAGTCCATACAACATGCTTGATCGAGCTGCAGGACGAGCGCAAGCCCAAATTGGCGGCACTTCGTCGTCGGCGACGGGCAAAGCCTCAGATCGAGGCCAGGAACCCGCCATCGATCGCGATGCACTGGCCGGTCATGTAGGCGGAAGCGTCGCTCGCCAGGAACTGCGCGGCGCCGGCGAGGTCGTCCAGCGCGCCGAAGCGGCCGAGCGGGATGCGGCCGAGCATGCGCTCCTGCCAGGCCGCGTTCTCGTAGAACACGTCGGTCATGGCGGTGCGGAAGTAGCCGGGCGCGATCGCGTTGACGCGGATGCCGAAGGGCGCCCATTCCACTGCCAGCGCCCGCGTCATGCCGAGAAGGCCGGACTTCGACGAGCCGTAGGGAACCGCCGTCGGCACGCCGACCATCGAGGTCAGCGAGGCCATGTTGACGATGCTCCCGCCCCCGCCCGCGCGCATGGCCTTTCCGGCCGCCTGCGCCGCGAAGAAGGCGCCCTTGAGGTTGGTGTCGAGGATGCGGTCCCAGAGCGCCTCGTCGACCTCGAAGCTCGGCCGGACCTCCTCGACGCCGGCATTGTTGAGGAGGACGTCGAGCCGGCCGAAGCGCTCGGTCGCGGCGCGGACGGCGTCCTCGATGGTCGGGATCGCCGTGACGTCCAGCGCGACCGGCAGGACCGCCGCGCCGGCCGCCGTCGCCGCTTCGGCCGTTTCTTCGAGATCCGCGATCTTGCGCGCGCCCAGAACCAGCGAGGCGCCCGCCTCCGCCATCGCGAGCGACAGGGCCGCACCGATGCCGCGGCTGGCCCCGGTGACCAGGACGGTCCGGCCGGACAGATCGAACCGCCGCATCCGCTCGCTGGCCTGCGTCATGTCTGCGTCCCCCTTGAAGTTCCGCGCGCGCGGAGCCCGCCGCCGCGTTGTCGGTGTGTCCGAAGAGCTCCGCCGGATCAAGCGCGCGAACCGTCCTGGCAGACATCCCGGAAGAGACCGCGCGCGATCGCGACGTCGCGGACGCGCCACGTCTGCTCGCGACGCCGAGGCCGCCAGCGCGCCCCTGCGCCGCAAGGCGTTTCGGCGAAGTTCCTGACCGACGAGGGGTCGGCTCCGCCGAACCGGGCTCTAGGCGGAGCCTCTCACCAGCAGACGAAGCCGCCGTCGACGACGAGGTCGTGGCCGGTGACGAAGGAGGCGGCGCGGCTCGACAGGAAGACGGCGGGGCCGACCATCTCGTCGACGGTCGCCATGCGGGCGAGCGGCGTCGTTTCCTCGAAGATCTTGCGCTGCTCGGCGACCTCGGGACGCAGGTTCATCGGGGTCAGCGTGTAGCCGGGGCTGATCGCGTTGACGCGGATGCCGCGCTCCGCCCATTCCATGGCGAGGCTCTTCGACAGGTGGATGACGCCTGCCTTGGAGGTGTTGTAGTGCGCCTGGAGGAGGCCCCGGTTGACGATCGAGCCGGACATCGAGGCGATGTTGACGATCGAGCCGCGGCCGTTCCGAAGCATCGCGCGCCCTTCCGCCTGGCAGCACAGGAAGAGGCCGGTGAGGTTGACGTCCAGCATGTGGCGCCACTGGTCCTCGCCCATCTCCTCGGCGGCGGTCGCGTTGGCGATGCCCGCGGCGTTGACGGCGAGGGTGAGGGGCCCGAGTTCGGACTCGGTGCGCTGGACGGCCGCCTCGACCTCCGCACCGTCGCGCACGTCGGCTTCGAGCGCGAGCGCCCGCCTGCCGGCGGCCTCGATCTGGGAGACGGTCTCGGACAGGCCGGGGGAGCCGGCGCGGTCGAGGCAGGCGACGTCGGCGCCGGCCTGCGCGAGGCCCACGGCGATGGCCTGGCCGATGCCCGAGCCGGCGCCGGTGACGAGGGCGGTCTCGCCCGACAGGTCGAAGAGCTTCATGGGATGAGTTCCGTTGAAAAGGGGGCGGCGCGCCAAGCGATCAGGTGGTGGCGCGTTCCATGATGGCGACGTGGGTGGCCTCGCCCCGGTCCAGGATGCCGCGGTTCTGCCCGCGCGACAGAACCATGACCCGGTGCGACAGGCCGATGACCTCTTCGAGGTCGGAGGACACGACGACGACGGCCATGCCGGCCTTGGCCAGCGCGACGATCGCCTCGTAGATCTGGGCGCGGGCGCCGACGTCGACGCCGCGGGTCGGCTCGTCCATGATGAAGAGCTTCGGAGAGCGCGCCAGCCACTTGGCGATCACGACCTTCTGCTGGTTGCCGCCCGACAGGCGCCCCGCGAGCTGTTCGGGCCGGCCCTTCACGCCCATGGAGGCGATGGCCTTTTTCGCCAGCTCCCGGGTGCGGCCCGGCCAGACCCAGCCGCTTTTGTCCATCAGGTCGAAGTTGCCGACGGCGACGTTCTCCTCGATCGTCTGTTCGAGGAGCAGTCCCTGTGCCTTGCGGTCCTCGGGGACGAGCACGATGCCGGCGTCGAGCGCGTCGCGCGGGCGGGTGAGCCGAAGGGGCTTCCCGTCGAGGCGGATCTCGCCGCCGCTCAGCGGGTCGGCGCCGGCGATGGCGCGCACCAGCTCGGTGCGCCCCGCCCCGACGATGCCGGCGATGCCGAGGATCTCGCCGGCCCGGACGCTGAAGGAAATGTCGCGGAAGGCGCCTTGGGCCGAGGTGAGGTTGGAGACGGCCAGCACCTCGCGCGCCTGGGGCGCCGCGAGCTCGGGAAACAGCCGGTCGACGGAGCGGCCGACCATCTCCTCGACGAGCCGGCGCACGGGAACGTCCGCGGTGTCGTGGACCGCGACGAGCCGCCCGTCGCGCAGGACCGCGATGCGGTCGGCGATGCGGGCGATCTCTTCCAGGCGGTGCGAGATGTAGACGGAGGAGACGCCCTCGGCCTTGAGGCGGTGGATCTGCTCGAAGAGGCGGTCGGTCTCCTCGCCGCCGAGCGCGGCGGTCGGCTCGTCGAAGATGATGAGGCGCGCGTCGAGGGTCAGGGCCTTGGCGATCTCGACCTGCTGCTGGGCGGCGACCTTCAGGGTGCCGACGCGCGTCGTCGCGGGAACGGACAGGCCGAGACGACGCAGCTGGACCTCGGCGCGGCGGTTCATCTCGGCGCGGTCGACCCGCCCGCCGCGCATCGGCATGCGCCCGACGAAGACGTTCTCGGCGATGGAGAGCTCGGGAAGGAGCCGCATCTCCTGGTGGATAAGACCGATGCCGGCCGACAGGGCTTCGGCCGGCGAGCGCGGGGCGTAAGCGCCGCCGTTCCAGCGCATGGTGCCGCCGGACGGGGGGACGACGCCGGCGATGATCGAGGAGAGCGTGGATTTGCCCGCGCCGTTCTCGCCGAGAAAGGCGAGGCATTCGCCGGGGCGGATGTCGAGGTCGATGCCGTCGAGGACGGTGATCGGCCCGTAGGCCTTGGAGACGCCGCGGATCGACAGGCCCTCGCGGGCAGTCTGTGCAGCCGGCGACGCGGCGAGGGCTTCGGCGGGCATGATGGGGTCTCCGGGGCGGATCAGGCGAAGAGGCGGGCCGGCGGCAGGGAGGTCCCGCCGGCCCGGAAAGGTCGGCCGGGGGCGAACCCCGGCCGCCCGGATCAGGGATGCTCGGTCAGGAAGGGCTCGACGTTCTCCTTGGTGGTGAGCGTCGCCGGCTGGAGCTGCATGGCCGGCACGCTCTCGCCGCTCGCGAGCTTGATCGCCGAGTCGAGCGCGAGGCGGCCCATGAGCTGGGTCTGCTGCGTCATGGTGGCGGTCAGCGTGCCGGACTGCACGGCCTCGAGCCCCGCCACGTCGCCGTCGAAGCCGACCACGACCACGTCGGTCAGGTTGCCGACCTTGGCCGCCTGCGCGGCGCCGAGCGCGAGCGCGTCGGCCTGGCCCCAGAAGATGGTGATCTCGGGGTCGCGCTGGATCATCGCCTGGGCGATGTTGAAGCCCTCGTCCTGGGCCCACTGGTTGCTCGCCTGCTTGGCGACCTCCTCGATGCCCGGGCAGTTGGCCATCGCCTTGGCGAAGCCCTCGTCGCGGTCGATCTGGGGCGTCGTGCCGATCTGGCCCTGGATCTCGGCGAGGCGGCCCTTGCCGCCGGTGGTCTTGCAGACGAAGTTGCCGAGCTCCTCGGCCGCCGCGACGCTGTCGGTGGCGATGAAGGTGTCGGCGGGGGCGTCCGGCGGGTTGCGGTCGACGGCGACCACCGGGATGTTGGCGGCCTTGGCGGCCTGGACGGGGACGCTCGCGGCGGTCGCGCCGGCCGGGATGTAGATGATGGCGTCGACGTCGCGGGTGATGAGGTCCTGGATCTGGCTGACCTGCGTGGCGGAATCGCCGCCCGCGTCCACCGTGATGACCTCGATGCCCTTGGCCTGTGCTTCCTTCTCCACCGACTGCTTGATCTGGTTGAAGAAGTCGGCCTGGAGGTTGGCGACGGCGAGGCCGATCGTCTTCGCTTCCTGCGCGGAAGCCGCGCCCGCGAAGAGGGCGGTGGAGACCGCGAGCGTCGCGGCGATCGTGGTGAGAGACTTGAGCATGTGGTTCCTCCCGTTGCTCAGTTGGACAAGGCGATGGTTGAGTGAACGGCGGGGCGCCTCGCCCCGCCGGACGGGGTTCACTTCCGATGGCGGCCGAGCGTGTCGAAGGCGACGGCGAGCGCGATCACCGAGCCGATGACCACCATCTGGAAGAAGGGCGAGACGCCGACGAGGTTGAGCCCGTTGCGCAGGACGCCGATGATGAGGACGCCGATCAGCGTGCCGGCGACCGAGCCGACGCCGCCGGCCAGACTCGCCCCGCCGATGACGACGGCCGCGATCGTGTCGAGCTCGATGCCGAGGCCGGCGCTCGGCTGCGAGGAGTTGAGGCGCGCCGCCATGGTGACGGCCGCGACGCCCGCGAGCGCTCCGGCCGCGACGTAGGTGAGGATCGTGTAGCGGCGCACGTCGATGCCGGCGAGGCGCGCGACCTCCGGATTGCCGCCGATGGCGAAGAGGTTCCGCCCCGTCGCGCGGTAGCGCAGGAAGACGCCGGCGATCACCATCAGGACGACGAAGACCGTCACCGTGACGGAAAAGAAGCCGAGGTGGCGGATGGTGGCGAGGTTGGTGAACCAGTCGGGATAGCCGACGATCTGGCGCCCGTCGGTGAGGATGTTGGCAAGGCCCCGCGTCACCGACATGACGGCGAGCGTCGCGATGAAGGGCGGCAGGCGCGCGAGCGTGACGAGGAGGCCCGAGACGAGGCCGCAGGCCGCGCCCGTGGCGACGCCGAGGATCATCGCGACCGGGAGCGGCAGGCCGGCGGTCTTGGCGAGCCAGCCCATCATCATCATCGAGAGCGCCAGCACCGAGCCGACCGACAGGTCGATGCCGCCGATGACGATCACCATGGTCATGCCGATGGCGAGGATGCCGAGCACCGTCACCTGATCGAGGATGTTCAGCGCGTTGCGCACCGACAGGAAGTATTCGGAGGCCAGTGCGAAGCCGATGCACAGGAGAACGAGGCCGATCAGCGGCCCGGCGACGCCGCCGAAGTCGATCCTGGGGACGCGTCGCTCAGCCGCGGGCTTCTCGGTGGTCGTGGTGCTCAAGGACGTGTCCTCCCGTTTCGCCGCCGTCAGGCTCAGCCCGCCGCCCGCAGGGGCGCGACGTTGCCGGCCGGCGACGCGGATTGGTTGATGCCGGCCGCCACTGCTACGGGGCGGAGCCGGGCGCGCGCCACCGCCCGCGCCCAGTCGGTGCGCGCGGCGAGGCGCCCGGCCTCGGGAGCCGCGGGACGGAAGGCGACGTGCCGGCGGTCGGTGGCCGCGAGCGCGGCGATGTCCCAGAAGCCGGCCGACAGGCCCGCCATGTGGGCGACGCCGAGCGCCGAAAGGCCGGCGACGGGCGCGCGCAGGACGGTGAGGCCGGCGAGGTCCGCCATCATCTGCATCAGCCGGTCGTTGGCCGAGGGGCCGCCGTCGGCGAAGAGCGACGCGACGCGGGCGCCCGTCGTTCGCTCCACCGAGGCGACGACATCGGCGACCTGGTGCGGGATCGACTCCACCGCGGCGCGGGCGAGCGCGGCGCGCGCCGTGCCGAGCTTGAAGCCGGTGATCACGCCTTCCGCCTCGTCGTCCCAGTAGGGCGCGCCGAGGCCGTTGAAGGCGGGAACGAGGTGGACGCCGGAGCCGGCCGGCGCGTCCAAGCCCTCGGTGACGAGGGCGTCGACCGACAGGCCGAAGAGGTCGGCGAGCCAGCGCAACGTGGCGCCGGCCGAGCGGATGTTGCCCTCGGCGGCGAGCGCCGGGGCCTCGCCCCCGATCTGCCAGCCGACGGTGAGGCAGGTGCCGGGGTCGAGCCGGTCGGTGTTCGAGCCGACGAGGCCCATGACCGAGGAGCCCGTGCCGAAGGTCGCCTTCACCGTGCCGGGCGAGAACCCGCCCTGGCCGAAGAGCGCTGCATGCGAGTCGCCCATGACGGAGAGGACGGGCGTTCCGTCGCGCAGGGGCGCGAGGCTCCGGATCGCGGGGAAGGGGCCGGTCGAGGGCAGGATCTGCGGCAGCGCCGCCATCGGCACGCCGAAGATCTCGCAGAGCTCGGGCGACCAGGTGCCGGCCGCGGTGTCGAGGAGCTGGGTGCGCGAGGCGTTGCCGATCTCGGTGACGTGGCCGCCACCGAGACGGAAGAGGATCCAGGAATCCACCGTGCCGAGCGCCAGCTCGCCGGCCGTCGAGCGGGTGCGGTCCGGATCGTGGGCGTCGAGGAGCCAGCGCGCCTTGAGGGCCGAGAACATCGGGTCGAGCGGCAGGCCGCTGATCCGGCGCACGGCCTCGCGAACGACCGGTGTCCCGATGTCCTGCGCCAGCGCCTTGGTGCGCTGGTCCTGCCAGGACAGGAGCGGCGAGACGGCATGTCCCGTTGCCTTGTCCCAGAGGAGCATCGATTCGCGCTGCGTCGAGAAGCCGACGCCGGCGACCCGCGCCGGATCGAGGCCACCCGCGAAGGTCGCGGCGACGGCCGCGGCGACGCTCGCCCAGATCGCCTCCGGATCCTGCTCGACCCAGCCCGGCCGCGGGCAGCTCTCGCCGAGCATGGCCGAGCCCTGCCCGACGACCGCGCCGGTCCGGTCCAGGACGAGGCACTTGGTCGAGCTGGTGCCCTGGTCGACGGCGAGGATCAGGTCGGGCGCGGCGCTCATGGCTGTCAGGCCGCCAGCTCGCGGGCCGCCGCGGCGATGCCGGCCGCGTTCAGCCCGAAATGGTCGAGAAGGAAGGATGCGTCGCCCGTCGGCGCGAAGCTGGTGACGCCGAGGATGCGCAGCTTCACCGGATGGTTCTGCCCGACGATCTCGGCGACGGCGCCGCCGAGCCCGCCCTGGGGCACGCCTTCCTCGGCGGTGACGATGCCGCGGGTTTCCTTCGCCGCGCGGATCAGGGCGTCCGCGTCGATGGGGCTGAGCGAGGACACGTTGAGGACGCGGGCCTCGATGCCGTCGGCCTTGAGGGCCTTCGCCGCCTCGACGGCGCGCGAAACCAGCGTGCCGGTAGCGACGATGGTGACGTCGGAGCCGGCATGCAGCTCGTCGGCCCGGCCGACCGCAAAGCCGGCGGCCTCGTCGGAGACGGCGGGAACCGCGTAGCGGCCGACGCGCATGAAGACGGGGCCGTCGGCCCTGGCCGCCCAGCGCACCGCTTCGCGGGTCTGGAACGGGTCGGCGGGGACGAGCACGGTCAGGTCGTGGATCGCCCGCATCCAGGGCAGGTCCTCGATCGAGTGGTGCGTCGGGCCCAGCTCGCCATAGGCCATGCCCGGGCTCATGCCGCAGAGCACGATGTGGTAGCCGTTATAGGCGGCGTCGACCTTCACCTGCTCCATGGCGCGGCCCGTCAGGAAGGGCGAGGCGCAGCAGACGAAGGGCACGAGGCCGGCATTGGCGAGGCCGGCGGACACGCCCACCATGTTCTGCTCGGCGATGCCGACATTGATCAGCCGGTCCGGAAATTCCTTCTGGAAGGCCTTGAGGTTGGACGAGCCGACCGAGTCGTTGACGACGGCGACGATGCGCGCGTCCTCGCGGGCGAGCTCCACGAGCGTCTCGGCGAAGGCCTTGCGGCAGTCGAAGAGGCCGGAGGCGACGGTTTTCTCGCTCATGCCGAGAGCTCCTTGAGGGCGGCCTCGATCTGGTCGGCGGTCGGCACGCCGTGATGCCACTCGACGCCGTGCTCCATGAAGGAGACGCCCTTGCCCTTCACGGTGCGGGCGAGGACGAAGACGGGCTTGCCGTCGCCCGGACGCGACAGCGCGTCGAGGAGAGCGGCGTGGTCGTGGCCGTCGATGTCGCGCACCTCCCAGCCGAAGGCGGCGAACTTCTCGCCGAGCGGCGACAGGTCGTTGGTGTCGGCGACCTTGGCGCCCTGCTGGAGGCCGTTGCGGTCGACGATGAGGGTGAGGTTCGAGAGCCTGCGGTGGCCGGCGAACATCGCGGCCTCCCAGTTCGAGCCTTCCTGCAGCTCGCCGTCGCCGGTGACGCAGAAGGCGCGGAAGGGCTGGCCGGACACGGCCGAGCCGAGCGCCGCGCCGAGTGCGATGGGCAGGCCGTGGCCGAGCGGGCCGGTGTTCGCCTCGACGCCCGGCACCTTGCGGCGGTTCGGGTGGCCGTTGAGGCGCGACATGGGCTTCATGAAGGTGTCGAGCTCGGCTTCGGGAAAGAAGCCGCGGCGGGCGAGCACGGTGTAGAGCGCGGCGGCGCAGTGGCCCTTGGACAGGACGAAGCGGTCGCGGTCGGCCTTGAGGGGATCGGCCGGATCGACCTTCAGGACGTTGAAGAACAGCGTCACGAGAATGTCGGTGACGGACAGGTCGCCGCCGACATGGCCGAGCCCGGCCTGGCCGATCGTGGTGATGATGCGCTTGCGGACCTCGGTCGCCTCGGCCGCGAGACGGGCCGGGTCGAGGGGCAGGTGGCGCGTTTGTCCCGGATCGGGCGCGACGGCTCGGGCAAGGCCCATGAGCTCAGCTCCGTGAATATTTATTCAGTGATGTATTGATATTCAGGCTATGGGCTGCTCTAAAGGGTGTCAAGTGCCGTTCTGTTGTGCATTGCATCCGACGGAAGAAGCCCGCTCGATGATCCTTTCGCCGCCCGATCCGGCCGCCGAGCCGCGCCTGCGCGCGGGCCGGGCGACTTTTGCCGGCGGCCGAGGACTGGTAGTCACGACAGCATCGTCGCGCGGCCCGGCCGGCGGGGCGGTGGCAGGCGAAGGGGGGCGGGGACTTGGCGCGCATCCACGATCTGAGGCTGATGGGGCGCGTCGCGCAGCTCTACTACCTGGAAAAGGCGACGCAGGCCGACATCTCCAAGCGCCTCGGCATCAGCCAGGCCTCGATCTCGCGCCTCCTGAAGCGGGCGCAGGAGGAGGACCTCGTGCGCATCACCATCCACGCCCCGCGCGGCACCTTCTTCGACCTCGAAGCGGCGCTTCGCGAGCGCTACGGCCTGTCGGAGGCCTTCGTGGTGGAGGCGGGCGAGAACTCCGAGGATTCGATCCTCACCGCCATCGGCGCGGCGACGGCCCATTTCGTCGAGACCTCGCTGCGGGAAGGGGAGGTGATCGGCCTGTCCTCCTGGAGCGCCTCGCTGCTGCGCACGGTGGAGAGCCTGCATCCGACCCGCGTCTCGGCGGCGCGCGTCATCCAGCTCCTCGGCGGCACGGGCAATCCGGGCGCGGAGAAGCACGCGACGCACCTGACGCTGCGCATGGCGCAGATCACCGGGGCCAAGCCCCAGCTTCTCGCGGCGCCCGGCCTCACCCAGTCGGCCGAGGCGCGCGCGATCCTGATCCAGGACCCGTTCGTGCGCGAGACGCTCTCGCAGTTCAAGGACGTGACGCTGGCGCTCGTCGGCATCGGGGCTCTGGAGCCCTCGCAGATGATCGCCGATTCCGGCAACCGGCTGCAGCCGGCCGAGCTGCGCGAGCTCGGCGAAGCGGGGGCGGTGGGCGACATGGGCCTGCGCTTCTTCGACCGCGAGGGCCGGCAGGTCCGCTCCTCCTGCGACGAGCGGATCATCGGCATCGACCTGCCCGAGATCGCGGCGATCCCGCGCGTCGTCGGCGTGGCCGGCGGCCAGCGCAAGGTCGAGGCGATCCGCGCCGCCATGCTCGGCGGCTTCGTCTCGATCCTCGTCACCGACAACCACACCGCCGCGGCACTCGTCGCGGACTGACGATCCATCCATCGCCGGACGCGGGGAGGCGGCGCGCTCGCGCCGTCCGCTTCCGCGCGCCCGCGACCCTTTCCCGACGCTCACACCGGAGGACATGATGAGCCGTTTCGAGAACAAGACCGTGGTGATCACCGGCGGCAGCCGCGGCATCGGCGCGGCGATCGCCAAGCGCTTCGCCCGCGAGGGCGCCAGCGTCATGGTCAGCGCCAACGAGGATGCGGGCGCGACCGTCGAGGCGATCCGCAGCGCGGGCGGACGGGCGGAAAGCTTCACTGCCGACGTCACCGACAAGGATCAGGTCGTCGCCCTCTACGACGCGGCGGAGCGCGCCTTCGGCGGCGTCGACATCTCCGTCCAGAACGCCGGCGTCATCACCATCGCCAAGGTCGAGGAGCTGACGATCGAGGAATGGCGGAAAGTGCTCGACGTCAACACCACGGGCGTCTTCCTGTGCTGCCAGGAGGCGATCGCGCGGATGCGCAGACAGGGGCGCGGCGGGCGCCTCGTCAACACGGCCTCGGGCCAGGCGCGCCAGGGCTTCATCTACACGCCGCACTACGCCGCCTCGAAGTTCGGCGTCGTCGGCATCACCCAGAGCCTCGCCAAGGAAGTCGCCAAGGAAGGCATCACCGTCAACGCCTTCTGCCCCGGCATCATCGAGACCGACATGTGGGCCTACAACGACGAGGCCTGGGGCAAGCTCCTCGGCAACTACGCGCCCGGCGAGCTGATGGCCGAATGGGTGCGCGGCATCCCGGCGGGGAGAGCGGGCAAGGGCGAGGACGTCGCCGGCCTCGTCGCCTTCCTCGCATCCGAGGACGCCAGCTACATCACCGGCCAGACGATCAACGTCGACGGCGGCCTGTTCATGTCGTGACCTGAGCCAGATCCCGGCGGCGTCCGCCGCCTTCGGCGACGCCTCGTCTTGGGTTCGCTCGGGACGATTTCAGTCCACCTGCCGCGCGACCGGGCCGATGCCCGGTCGGCTCACTCCGCCGGCTGGTTTTCGGCCGGCGCCTTCGCGAGCCCGGGCGAGCCCTGCAGCGCGAAATGATCGATGGCCATCCGGGCGCAGTCGGCGAAGCGGCTGCTCGGCCCTTCGTCGCCGCTGGCCTGCCGGCTGACGCGAGCGCCCTCCACCATCAGGCCGAGCGTGTCCGCCAGGCGATCCGCCTCGCGGATGCCGGCCTGCCGGCAGATGCCCGCCAGCCGCTCGCGCTGGGTGCGCTTGAAGCTCGCGATCGTGTCGCGCACGACGCTGCAGGCTTCCGGCAGCTCCACCGCCGCGTTCGAGAACTCGCATCCCCGGTCATGCTGCAGCCCGGCCTCGACGAGCCGGATCCAGGTGTCGAGCTGCCTGCGCGGCTCGCCCGGCGCCGAAGCTTCCACCGTCCGCCAGAGTTCCTCGGCGTCGCGCGCCGCGTCCTCCAGGCAGGCGACGATCAGCGCGTCCTTGGACTGGAAGTGCCGGTAGAGCGTCATCTTGTTGGTGCCGGCCGACTCCGCGATCGTGTCGACGCCCGTGCCGCGGATGCCGCACTTGCGGAACAAGGACCGGGCCGTTCCGAGGATCCGATCCTTCGGCCGACCGGTAGCTGGCACCGAACCCGACATCGCTCTTTTCGCACTCCCGCTTTCGTCGGCCCCTTGACGGAATGTTACCGACCTGTCACTTCAGGGCGGTACTGACCAGTAACACCCGACGCTCCGCGTTTCAAGACAAGTGGGATGTCGGGTGCTCTCGGAAAAGGGTCGGGACGATCAACCACCGCAGCGAAGAGGTGCCGCGATGCCGATCTGCACGCATTATGAGCCCACGATCGACGAAATTCTCGCCGACTCCGCGGTGAAGGCGCTGATGCGGGCCGACGGCGTCGATCCGAACCGCCTGCGCGACAAGCTCCTCAGGATCCAGGCGCGCCGGCTCGAAGCGGAGGCGCCGCCACCGCGCCGCCGACCGGCCGCCGCAGAAGCGTCGCCGCGCTTCGCCTGAGGGCGCGGCCGGGCGCCATAGACTTTCCAAGCACGTTCCCGATCGATCGGAATCGATATGGTAGACTTCTTCACGCGTCGGCCGATCTTCGCGTCCGCCATTGCCATCGTCATGGTTCTGGCGGGCGCCATCTGCTACTTCATCCTGCCCGTCTCGCAGTTCCCCGACATCACGCCCCCGCAGGTCGTCGTCAGCGCGCAATATCCGGGCGCGGGCGCCCAGGTCGTCGCCGACACGGTGACGACGCCGCTGGAGCAGTCGATCAACGGCGTCCAGGGCATGACCTACATGTCCTCGACGAGCTCCAACGACGGCTCGGCGACGATCACCGTCACCTTCGACATCGGCTATCCCATCGACATCGCCGCCGTCGACGTCCAGAACCGCGTCTCGCAAGCCGCCTCCGCCCTGCCGGCCATCGTGAACCAGGCCGGCGTCACGGTGAAGAAGCAGAACCCGAACTTCGCGCTGATCGTCAATCTCGTCTCGCCGGACGGCTCGCTCGATCCCGTCGCGCTGTCGAACTACGCCTTCCTGCAGGTCGCCGACCCCTTGAAGCGCGTGCCCGGCGTCGGCGACGTGCAGATCTTCGGCGAGCGGCGCTATTCCATGCGCATCTGGCTCGATCCCGACCGGATGGCCAATCTCGGCATCACCGCCGTCGACGTGAGCCAAGCCGTCGCCGAGCAGAACGTCCAGGTGGCGGCGGGCAAGATCGGCCAGTCGCCGGCCCCCGCCGGCACGCCCTTCGAGATGCAGGTCAACGCCGTCGGGCGCCTCAGCGAGCCGGAGGAGTTCGGCGAGATCATCGTGCGCGCCGACGCGGCCGCGGGCTCGGCCGTGCGCCTCAAGGACATCGCCCGCATCGAGCTCGGCTCGCTGCAATACGCCTCGACCGCTTATTTCGGCAACGATCCGACGGTCGTCCTCGGCATCTTCCAGAGCCCCGGCTCCAACGCGCTCGCCCTCCAGGAAAACGTCCAGGCCAAGATGGAGGAACTGTCGCAGCGCTTCCCCAGGGGCCTCGACTACGCCATGCACTACGACACGACGCGCTTCGTGTCGGCCTCCATGCACGACGTCCTCGTCACGCTCGGCGAGGCGCTCTTCCTCGTCGTGCTCGTCGTCTACGTCTTCCTCCAGAGCTGGCGCACGACGATCATCCCGGTGATCGCCATCCCCGTCTCGCTGGTCGCGACCCTCGTCGTCATGGCCATGCTCGGCTTCTCGCTCAACATGCTGAGCCTTCTCGGCATGGTGCTCGCCATCGGCCTCGTCGTCGACGACGCGATCGTGGTGGTGGAGAATGTCGAGCGCCAGCTGGAGGAGGGGCATCCGCCGCTGGAAGCGACGCGCCGGGCGATGAAGGAGGTCACCGGGCCGATCATCGCGACGACGGCCGTCCTGATGGCCGTGTTCATCCCCGTCGCCTTCATTCCGGGCGTCGCGGGCCGGCTCTACAACCAGTTCGCGCTCACCGTCGCGATCTCGGTCGGCATCTCCGCCTTCAACTCGCTGACGCTCAGCCCCGCGCTCAGCGCCGCCTTCCTGTCCCACCGCGCGGGGCGGCCCTTCATCCTGTTCCGCTGGTTCAACGCGGGCTTCGAGCGGCTGTCGAACGGCTATGCCGCGCTCGTCGGGGGCCTCATCCGCTGGCGCCTGACGGTGCTCGCGCTCTTCCTCGTGACGCTGGGGGCAACCTACGCCATCTGGCAGAAGCTGCCCTCGACCTTCCTGCCGGTCGAGGACCAGGGCTACTTCTTCGTCGTCGTCCAGCTTCCCGACGGGGCGTCGCTCGAGCGCACCGACGCGGTGGCGGCCAAGGTGCGCGGCGTCCTGGAAGCGACGCCGGGCGTCCAGACCGTCGGCTCGATCAGCGGGCTGAACTTCCTGACCAACGCCGCCCAGTCGAACGCGGCCGTGGAGTTCGCGATCCTCAAGCCCTGGGAGGAGCGCGGGCCGGAGGAGAGCGCCTCGAAGATCGTCGAGGCCGTGCGCGGCCCCCTGATGGGGATCCCCGAGGCGATCGTGCTTGCCTTCGACCCGCCCTCGATTCCGGGCTTGGGGGCCACCGGCGGCTTCGAGTTCCAGGTCGAGGACCTGTCGGGCCGCGGCTCCAAGGCGCTGAACGAGGCGGTGCAGGGGCTCCTCGCGGAGGCGCGCAAGCAGCCGGAGCTGAACGCCTTCCAGCTCTTCTCCTCCTTCTCCACCTCGACGCCGCAGTTCGACTTCGACCTCGACCGCAACAAGGCCAAGCTCCTCGGGCTCGACCTGCCGGACGTGTTCAACACGCTGCAGATCTTCTTCGGCTCGCTCTACGTGAACGACTTCAACCTGTTCGGCCGCACCTTCCGCGTGACGCTGCAGGCCGAGGAAGCGGCGCGCGCGGCGGCCTCCGACCTGTCGCGCCTCTACGTGCGCAACGCCGAAGGCGGCATGGTGCCGCTCTCGACGCTCGGCACGCTCAAGCCCATCGTCGGCCCGGAAACCGTGCCGCACTACAACAACTTTGCCTCGGCCCTCATCAATGGCGGCCCCGCGCCCGGCTTCTCCTCGGCCGACGCGGTGGTGGCCATGGAGCGGGCGGCGGCGACGGCGCTCCCGCGCGACTTCACCTTCGAATGGACGGGCATCACCTTCCAGGAGCTGAAGGCAGGCTCGCTCGCCAGCGTCATCTTCGCGCTCGCCATCGTCTTCGTCTTCCTGATCCTCGCCGCGCAGTACGAGAGCTGGGCCATGCCCTTCATGGTGCTGCTCGCCGTGCCGCTCGCGCTGTTCGGCGCGGTGGCGGCGCTGCAATGGCGGGGCCTGCAGATCGACGTCTACTCGCAGATCGGCTTCGTGATGCTGATCGGCTTGGCGGCCAAGAACGCGATCCTGATCGTCGAGTTCGCGCGGCGCCGGCGCGAGGACGGCCTCGACATCGTGGAGGCCGCCAAGGACGCGGCGCGCCTTCGCCTGCGGCCGATCCTGATGACGGCCTTCGCCTTCATCCTCGGCGTCGTGCCGCTGGTGCGGGCGGAAGGGGCAGGGGCGGCGAGCCGCCAGTCGATCGGCACCACCGTCTTCGGCGGCATGCTGGCGGCCACCGTCCTGACGCTGCTCTTCGTGCCGGTCTTCTACGCCGTGATCGAGCGCTGGCGCGAGCGCGCCGGCGCCGGCGCCCAGGCGCACACCCATTCCCATCCCGCTGGCGTGCCGGCGGAGTAGTTCCGGAGACCCTCTCCCATGAAGATCCTGAAGCTCGCCCTCATCCTCGGCGTGGCGGCGGTGGCCGGCCTCGGCGCCGACATGGCCTGGCAGCACCGCGACGCCCTTCGAGACGCCGCCGCCGTCGCCATCGCTTCCGCCGAGCCGGCGCCCGAGCCGGCCGCGGCGCCCCCGCCGGCCATGCCCGTGCCGACCGCACCCGTCGTCAAGAAGACGGTGCCCGTGGTCTTCGACTATGCCGCGCGCACCGAGGCGATCCGCGCCGTCGACCTCCAGGCCAAGGTCGGCGGATACGTCGCCGAGCAGCTCTTCCCCGACGGCGCCGACGTCGAGGCCGGGGCGCTCCTTTACCGCCTCGACGCCCGCGACTACGAGGCCGCGCTCATGCAGGCGCGCGCCGTTTCCGACCGCGAGGCGGCGGCGCTCGACTATGCCCGCGCCACCTCGGACCGCTCCGCCTCGCTGGTGCGCAGCGGCTCGCTCGCCAAGGACACGGCCGACCTTCGCGTCAGCACGCGCCGGCAGGCGGAAGCCGCGCTCGCCGTCAGCCGGGCCGCCATCCGCTCGGCCGAGCTGAACCTCGGCTACACCGAGATCCGCGCGCCCTTCGCCGGCCGCCTCAGCCGCGACCGCGCGCCCGTCGGGACGCTGATCGGCGCGGGCGGGGCGACGCTCAACAGGCTGGTGCAGCTCGATCCGATCTACGTCACCTTCAATCCCAGCGAGACCGAGCTCGCCGAGATCGCCAAGGCGCGTAGCCAGGGGCGGGTGAGCGTCGCCGTCTCGCTGCCGGGCGGCGGGGAGATGGAGGGCGAGCTGAGCTTCGTCGACAACGCCGTCGATCCGCGCACCGGCACCGTCTCGGCGCGCGCGACGATCCGCAACGAGGGCTTCCGCCTCCTGCCGGGCCAGTATGTCCGCGCGCGGCTCAAGCTGCGCGAGGAGCCCGGCGTCCTGATGGTGCCGAGCGCGGCCGTCGGGTCGGGGCAGCTCGGCAAGTACGTCTACGTCATCGGCCAGGGCGACACCGTCGAGCAGAAGACCGTGCGGCTCGGCCGCTCGGTTGGCGACCTCGTCGCGGCGGAGGGCGTGTCCGAGAGCGACCGGATCATCACCGGCAACCTCCAGAAGATCGGGGTCGGCATGCCGGTCGAGCCGCTGCCGCCGACCCTCGCCTCGAACTGACGCGGCGGCCGGCGACCTGCTAAGACGCGGGCGCCGCGCTAGATCCGTATCCCGGACCTGAATGCCGCGGCGACGCGCACCGGCCCGGCGGCCAAGCCGCCGCCGAGCCGGGCGGCACGGAGTTGATCGATGACCACGCTATCGTCCACGCTCGCACCGGTCCGCCGGGGCGCCGAACAGCAGTTGCTCGCCGACCTGAACGATTGGCTGATGACGCGAACGCATGACGAGCGCTTCATCGACAACATCTTCGTCGAGCTCTGCGCCCGGCTGCGGGCGGCCGGCGTGCCGGTCGCGCGGGCAACGCTCAACTTCCATATCCAGCATCCGCAGTTCATGGGGGCCAGCATCCTGTGGCGAACGGGGTTCGCCGAGGCCGAGCTGCGGACCTTCGAGCACGGCGCGCAGGATTCGTCCGCCTACGTCAACAGCCCGGTTCGCGAGATCCATCTCGGCGCCGAGCGCATCCGCCGGCGCCTGGCCGCCGGGCGGTCGGCGGAGAAGGGGGCGAACTACCCGATCTACGAGGAGCTGCGCGGCGAAGGGCTGACGGACTACGTGGCCTGGCCGATCAAGCACACGCTCGGCGGCCGCCACGTCGTGAGCTTCGCCGCCGACCGCGAGGCCGGCTTCCGGGAGGCGGAGATCGCGCTTCTCGCCGGGCTCGTGCCGGCCCTCTCCCTCGTCAGCGAGGTTCGACTCAAGAACCGGCTCGCCCGCACCCTCCTCGAAACCTATGTCGGCCCGCATGCCAGCGCCGAGATCCTCGCCGGCGCCATCACGCGCGGCAGCGGCACGACGGTCAGCGCCGCGATCCTCGTCTGCGATCTCCGGGACTTCACGAGCATCTCGGAGCTCTGGCCGCGCGACGACGTCATCGAGCTCCTCAACGGCTATTTCGACGCGGTGTGCGGGCCGGTGGAGGCCCATGGCGGCGAGATCCTGAAGTTCATCGGCGACGGGCTCCTCGCGATCTTTCCGCTCGACCGCCCGACGGCGGGCCGCGACCTCCTGATGGCCGTGTCGGAGGCCCAGGCTGCGATGGCACGCCTCAACGAAGGGCACGTGGCGCGGGGCCGGGCGCCGCTCGGCTACGGGATGGGGATCCACGTCGGCGACGTGATGTACGGCAATATCGGCACCCGGCGCCGGCTCGACTTCACCGTGATCGGCCCGGCGGTGAACGTCGCCTCGCGCCTCGAGGCACTGACCAAGGAGCTCGCGCGGCCCGTTCTCCTGTCGCGCGCCTTCGCCGACCTCGCGCGATGCCCGGCCGGGCTCGAGAGCCTCGGCTCCTATCCCTTGCGCGGGCTCGGCGAGCCCCTCGAAGTGCTCGCGCTGAACGACGTGCGCTGCGCGATGGAGTAGCGTGCGGGCCTCTCGTCGGCCCGCCGTCCGCGCCTTGATCGGGCAGGGCGGGCCGCGAACGCGTCGAATCCGGACCAGGGGGACCAGGATGGATGGAGGCTCGATCTCGGGCATCGCGGCCGATCTCGCCGCGCGGGGCTTGAACGGGGCGAGCGAGGCCGAGCTCCTGTCCGCCTTCTGCTCTGCCTGCCGCGCGGCGGGCCTGCCGCTCGACCGGGCCGTGGCGGTGATCGACACGCTCCATCCCGTCCACGAGGGCCGTGCCTTTCAGTGGGACAGCGAGGCGGGCGTCCCGCCGGAATCCGAATACGGGCCGACGAACGAAGGCGAGGCGCTCGCCAGCTGGCAGCGCTCGGCCTTCTACCGTCTCTGGTCGGGGACGGACACCGAGATCCGCCGCCGCCTGGGCTTCGGCGATCCGGCCGACTTCTCGATGCTGGACAAGCTGGCCGAGGCCGGCCACACGGATTTCATCGCCCTCGGCCACCGCTTCGCGCCGGACGGCACCATCGGCGAGATGGACTCCTTCCTGTCCTACTTCGCGACCCGCCATCCCGGCGGCTTCCGCGAGGGCGACGTCGAAGCGCTGCGGGTGCTCCTGCCGACGCTGGCGCTCGCGATCAAGTGCACCGCATTGGCGCGCATCGCCCGCACCATCGCCGAGGTCTATCTCGGCGAGGACGCGGCGGGGCAGGTGCTCTCCGGCAAGATCCGGCGCGGCCAGCCCGAGCGCATCTCGGCGGTGATCTGGTTCTCCGACCTCCTCGGCTACACCAAGCTGTCGGACAGCGCAGCCCCGGACGAGGTGCTGACCCTCCTCGACGACTACGGCGAGGCCGTGATCTCGGCGGTCCACGCGGAGGGCGGCAACGTCCTCAAGCTCGTCGGCGACGGGGTTCTGGCGATCTTCAAGGCCGACGCGCCGGACGATGCGAGCTGCGCGGCGCTCAGGGCCGAGCGGCGGCTCCGCGAGCGGCTGGCCGAGCTCAACGCCTCCCGCCGCGCCGAGAACCGGCCGACCACGGACGTCTATATCGGCCTCCACATCGGCGAGGTGTTCTACGGCAATATCGGCAGCGAGCAGCGCCTGGACTTTACCGTCATCGGCCCGGCCGTCAACGAGGTCAGCCGCATCGCCTCCATGTGCCGCTCGGTCGACGTCAACGTCCTGATGTCCACCGACTTCTTCGAGGCGCTGCCGGCCGAGCGGCGGGCCTCGCTCGCCTGCGTCGGCCGCTTCGCCCTGCGCGGCGTCCAGCGCATCCAGTCGCTCCACACGCTGGAAGCGGCGCGCCTCGCCGGCTATTCCGGTTGATGCCCGCCGATGTCTCGAAGGAACCCGCATGAGCCGCCTCGACAGCTTCATCCGTCGCCTGGAAGCCCAGCGCCTCCTTCTCAACACGACGCCGGACCTCGTCGCCGGCCGCGACGGGCTCATCCTGGAACTCGGCCTCGGCAACGGGCGGACCTGGGACCACCTGCGCGAGATCCATGGCGGGCGCCGCATCGTCGTCTTCGAGCGCCGGCCGAGCCTGCCGCCGCACCGGCTGCCGGCGGCAAGCGACCTCGTCGTCGGCGATCTCGGCGAAACGCTGGAGCCCTTCGCCGCGCGCGCCGGCGAGCCGATCCTCCTCGTCCACAGCGATCTCGGCTGCGGCGACCCGGCCATCGACGCGGCGCTCGGCGCCTGGCTCGGGCCCGTGCTCGCGCGGATCGTCGCGCCCGGCGGGCACGTCATCTCCGACCAGCCCCTCGCGACGCCGGGGCTCGATCCCCTGGAACTGCCGGAGGGCATCGGGCAGGGACGCTACCACCTTTATCGCCGCGCGGCGGCCGTTTAGAGCGTCTAACAGAACCTCGCGGGGTCGGTCTGGCGGGCCTTCGCCGCCACCACGTCCTCTCCACGGGGCGAGCCACGCGTCTCGCCCGTCCTTCGGACCTCGCCTATGCGCTGCATAGGCTGCGCTCGGCTCCTAGCGGTGACGTCAAATCCCTCGCCAGCCCTCCGCCCGGTGGTTCTGTTAGACGCTCTTAGGCTCGCCCGGTCATCCGCGATCGGCGAGGCCGTCGATCTCGAAAGCCGCAATGGGGCGCGCGAAGCCCTTGAGCGACAGGGCGCCGGCCGGGCGCGCGCCAAGGCCCGGCCCGGCGAGACGGCAGACCGCCTCGTCGGTCACGATCCGTCCGGCTTCGGCCCTCTCGCAGAGGCGCGCGGCGAGGTTCGGCACCGAGCCGATCACCGAATATTCCAGCCGGTTCTCGAAGCCGACGCTGCCGATCGTCGCCTCGCCCGTCGCGATGCCGATCCCGAGGCCGAGCGCGTGGCCCTCCGCCGCCCAGCCGCGGGCGAGCCCCGCCACCCGCTCGCGCAGCGCCAGCGCCAGCCGCACGCCCCGCAGCACGTGGTCGGCCTGGGGCAGGGGGTCGTTGAAGAGCACCAGGACGCCGTCCCCGACGAAGCGCTCGAGTGTTCCGTCGAGCGCGGCCGCCAGCTCGCCCACCGCGGCGTGGTAGGCGCGCAGCACCGCCATGACCGCGTCGGGCGGCGCCGCTTCCACGAAGGCGGTGAAGCCGCGAAGGTCGGCGAAGACCACGGTGACCGGCCCACGATGCGAGGCCAGCGGATCGCGGGCCCCGCCCTGGCCGGAGGCGAGGATCTCGGCGACCTGCGGCGGCAGGAAGCGGCGGAAGCGCTCGATGCGAGCGATGGTCGCGACCTGCTCGACGACGCGCTCCTCCAGCCGCGCGCTCCACTTCGCCAGCTCCTCGGTCTGTGTTTCCAGCGCCCGGGCCTGGCGCTGCGCCGTGTCGTGGAGTCCTTTCAGGCGGAGCATGGCGCGCACCCGCGCCATCAGCGCCGCGGCGTCGACGGGCTTGCCGAGATAATCGTCGGCGCCGGCGTCCAGGCCCTCGACGATGCTCCGCGGCTCGGCTCGGCCGGTCACCATGATGACCGGCGTGAAGGGCAGGCTCGCATCCGCCTTGATGGCCCGCACCACCTCGACGCCGGTGAGGCCGGGCAGGGCGTTGTCGAGGAGGACGAGGTCGGGCAGAAGCGCCCGGACCTTGTCGAGGGTCGCCGGTCCCGTGTCCGCGGTCGCCACGGCGTAGCCCGCGCCCGAGAGCTGGGCAGCGAGGGTGTCCAAGGTGTCCGGCTCGTCGTCGACCGCGAGGATGAGGGGTGGATTGCGCATGGGAGGGTTCCCCGGTCGTGCGTGACGCCTGGACCCCATGCTAGATCCCGGCTACGACCGGCGCCATGCAGGTTTGGACGGCAGGCGCGACGGGACGGATCGGGCGAAGGCGGCGGAGCCGCTCGCATGGCTGAAGCATCCGCCGAAACGACGCTTCGAAACGAACTCGACGCCTTCGCGCGCGCGGGGCGCCGCGTCCCGCTCTGGTGGCGCGACGACGACGCGGTCGAGCCGAGCGCCGCCCTCGACCGCCTTCTCCGTATCGCCCGTCGCCGCGGCCTGCCGCTCGCGCTGGCCGTGGTTCCGCTCGGCGCCCGAGAGGGCCTTGCCGCGCGGCTCGCCGACGAGCCGGCGGTGTCCTTCCTTCAGCACGGCTCGGCGCACCGGAACCACGCGGCGCCGGGCGGGCGGGCGGTGGAATGCGGCGGCGACCGGGCCGCGGACACGGTTCTCGCCGAGCTGAGCCGCGGCCGCGCGATCCTCGAGGACCTCTTTCCCGGGCGCTTCCTCCAGGTGATGGTGCCGCCCTGGAACCGGATCGAGCCGCGGATCGCCGACCGGCTGGCTGGGGAGGGCTGGCGCGGCCTCAGCACCTTCGGGCCGGTGGCCGAACCCCGCGACGACGGCCTCGCCGAGGTCAACGCCCATCTCGACATCCTGCGCTGGAAGGGCGGCGCGCACTTCGCCGGGCGCGACAAGCTCCTCCTCGACATGGCCGGCCAGCTCGCCGAGCGGCGAGCTGGCCGTTCGGACGAGCCCTTCGGCGTCCTGACACACCACCTCGACCACGACGAGGAGAGCTGGGCCTTCCTGGACGAGCTCCTCGGCCTCCTGGCGGCGCACCCGGCCGCGCGCTGGATCGGTGCGGCGAAGGCTTTCGGCCTGCCGGGCGTCGAGGAGGCGGGGCGATGAACCCGATCGTGCGGCCCGCGGGCGAGGCGGACATCGACGCGGTCGTTGAGCTCCTCCACACCCGCATGAACCCGAAGATCCCGCGCGCGCGCTGGCGGCGCATCCTCGACTATCCCTGGCGCCCGCCGGACGTCGAGCGCGGCTGGCTCGTCGAGGCGGAGGGCGAGGTCGTCGGCTTCATGGCGACGATCTACAGCGACCGGCCGACGCCGCTCGGCATCCGGCGCTTCTGCGACCTCGGCTCCTGGTACCTCCTGCGCGAGCATCGCGGCAGCGGCGTCGGCGACGCGCTGCTGCGCGCCGGCATGGCCCGGCCGGATGTCACCTACGCCACCATGACCGCGCGGGCGGCGACGGGCCGCAAGATCCGCGCCCTCGGCTTCCAGGTCCTCGACGACACCCGCAGCCTGTTCGAGCCCCGCCCGGGCGCGGCGTCCGGACTGACGGTCGAGCCGGCGACTCTGCAAGCCGTCGCCGTGATCGGGCCGGAGGCGGAGCGCATCGTCGCCGATCACGAAGGCCTGCCGGTCTCCCACGCGATCCTGCGGGAGGGCGACAAGGCCGTGCATCTCGCCTACCACGTCAAGCTCAAGGGCGAGGACATCGCTTATTGCGAAGTCCTCCACGTCGGCGATCCCGGTTTCCTCGCGCCCCGCGCGCAAGCCCTGGCCGACCGCCTCGCCCGGCCGGAGCGCGGCGTCCTGGCCGTCGACGCGCGCTTCATGCAGGGCGCCGTTGACAAGGGCCGGATCGAAGCGCTTCCCTTGGCGCGCTGGTTTCGTTCGCCGGACGTGGATCCGATCGCGGTCGACCATCTTTACTCCGAGATCGTGCTCCTCGACCTCAAGCTCCCATGACCTCGCCGCCGCCGCTTTCTTCAACCTGTCCGACGAAGCGGCGCGCGCGGCGGCCGGAGCCCCGCTCATCCTCCCGGTGCGGGCGATGAGCGACCTCCTCAGCGTCGAGGACCTGACGGTCGAGTTCTGGACCCCGGCCGGCACCATCCGGGCGGTCAACAAGCTGTCCTTCCGCATCCGCCGCGGCGAGGTCGTGGCGCTCGTCGGCGAATCGGGCTCGGGCAAGTCGGCGACGGGCCTTGCGCTTCTCGGTCTTCTGCCGCGCGTCGCCAAGATCCTGAGCGGGCGCATGCTGTTCCGGGACGGGGACGCGCCGCCGGTCGACCTCGCGAGCCTGCCGCCCCGCTCGCGGGCCTTCCGGGCTATCCGCGGCGACCGGATCTCCATGATCTTCCAGGAGCCGACGGTCGCCCTGTCGCCGCTCCACACCATCGGCAACCAGATCGGCGAGGCCCTGCGCCTCCACCGCGACGTCGACCGGGGGCAAGCGCATCGCGAGGTCGTCGCGGCGCTGGAGGCTGTGGGCTTCACGCGGCCCGAAGAGGCCGCGCACAAGTACCCGTTCGAGCTGTCCGGCGGCCTCAACCAGCGCGCGATGATCGCCATGGCGACCATCTGCCGGCCTGCCCTCCTGATCGCCGACGAGCCGACGACCGCGCTCGACGTCACGGTCCAGGCCGAGGTGATGCGCCTCCTCATGGATCTGAAGGAGCGCCACGGAACCGCGATCCTGCTCGTCGCCCACGACCTCGGCGTCGTCGCCAACATGGCCGACGAGATGGTGGTGATGCACCATGGCGAGGCCATGGAGCGGGGCACGGTCCGCGATCTCTTCCACGACCCGCGCCACCCCTATCTCAAGGGCCTGATCGGCGCCGTCCCGCGCCTCGGCATGGATCGGGCAACGCGCCTCCGGCCCTTGCGCGAGATTCCGGTCCCGCCGGTCCGCTCGCAGGCCCGTCCCGCGGCCGAGGCCGGGCGTCCGCTGCTGCGCGTCGACGACGTGTCCAAGGTCTTCCACCCGCGCCCCGGCGCCATGCTCGCGGCGACCCCGCGCGCCTCCACCTATGCCGTGCGGAACGTGTCCTTCGAGATCCGGCGCGGCGAATGCCTCGGCCTCGTCGGCGAGAGCGGCTGCGGGAAGACCACGCTGTCGAAGATCGTCGCCCGCTCGGAGAATGCCGACGAGGGCCGCATCGAGATGTTCGACGCTGACGGCGCCGGAACGAACGTCCTCGGCCTGACGGGCGAGGCGCTGCGCCGCTGGCGCCGGCGCGTGCAGTACGTCTTCCAGAATCCCTATTCCGCGCTCAACCCGCGCATGACGGTCGGCGGCATCGTCGCAGAGCCCCTGCTCGTCCACGGCATCGGCGACGAGCGCTCGCGAAAGGCCCGGGTGAAGGAGCTGATCCGCCTCGTCGGTCTCGACGAGAGCCACCTCAACCGCCATCCCAACAGCTTCTCCGGCGGGCAGCGCCAGCGCATCGGCATCGCGCGGGCGCTCGCCCTCGAACCCGAGCTCATCGTCTTCGACGAGCCGGTCTCGGCCCTCGACGTCTCGGTCCAGGCCCAGATCCTGAACCTCGTGCGCGACCTGAAGGACAGGCTCGGCCTCACCTGCCTGTTCATCTCGCACAACCTCGCGGTGGTCGACTACCTCGCCGACCGCATCATGGTCATGGCGGCCGGGCGTCTCGTCGAGATCGCGCCGCGCGAGGTCCTGTTCCGCGAGCCGCGCCACCCCTATACGCGCGCCCTGATCGCCGCGATCCCCGAGCCCGACCCGGACAATCGGCTCGACCTGTCGAAGCTTTCCGCCGGCCGTCGTTCCGACCCGGCGACCTGGCCCTGGCCCTATGGCGGCGGGGAGGGGGGCGCCGAGCCGGGCTTGATCGAGGTCGCGCCGGAGCATTTCGTGCGAAGCTTCGTTGCCGGAACGCCGGACGAGCCGAGAAGCGCGCGGCACGCGCCCGCGACGAGCGAGGGGCGCGTGCTGGAGCCGGCGGGCGCAGGAGGTGAGGCATGAGCATGACGCCGGGCGACGTGCGATCCGACCAGGCCGAGCGCGGCCGGCTCACGATTGCCGCCGCCGTTGTTCTCGCCGTTCTCGCCTGGCTGTGCGCCGCCCTGCCGGCGGGGGCTCAGGCTCAGGCTCAGGCCGAGCCGCCGATCCTGGCGCAGAGCGTCGCGGAGGGGCGGCTGCCGCCGATGCGCGAGCGCCTGCCGTCCGAGCCGCTGGTGACGGACCTCGCCGCCATGGACCGGGAGCCCGGAGTCTACGGCGGCACGCTGCGCATCCTGGAGGCGCAGGCGCGCGACACGCGGCGCATGGTGGTCTTCGGCTATGCGCGCCTTGCCGGCACCGTGCCGGACGGCAGCATCCAGCCCGACATCGCCCGGGCAATCGACGTCGAGGAGGGGCGGCGCTTCACCATCCACCTGCGCGCCGGCCACCGCTGGTCGGACGGCGAGCCCTTCACGGCGGAGGACTTCCGCTATTACTGGGAAGACGTCGTCAACGATCCCAAGCTCGGCAAGAACGGTCTGCCGCGCGAGCTTCTCGTCGACGGCAAGGGCCCGACCGTCACCTTCCTCGATCCGCTCACCATCCGCTACGAATGGGGCAAGCCGAACCCCCTGTTCCTGCCGGCCATGGCCGGCTCGCTGCCGCTCGAGATCTTCCGGCCCGCTCATTACCTGAAGCGCTTCCACGCAAAATACGCCGATCCGGCCGAGCTGGAGCGCCTCGTCGCCGAGGCCGGCCAGCGCAACTGGGTGGCGCTGCACTTCAAGCTCGACCAGTCCTACAAGAACACCAATCCGGAGCTGCCCTCGCTCCAGCCCTGGGTGCTCGCGACCGAGCCGCCGGCGGACCGCTACGTCTTCCGCCGCAACCCCTACTTCCACCGCGTCGACGCCGCCGGCCGGCAGCTGCCCTATATCGACGAGGTGGCGATGACGATCGCGGGCGCCGGGCTCATCCCCGCCAAGGTCGCCGGCGGCGAGGCCGACCTCCAGGCGAACTTCCTCAACTTCGGCAACTACGCCTTCATCAAGCGCGCCGCCGAGCGGCAGGACTACGAGGTCCGCCGTTGGCGCTCGGGCCGCGGATCGCGCGTCGCGCTCTATCCGAACCTCACCGTCGCCGATCCCGCCTGGCGCGCGATCCTGCGCGACGTGCGCTTCCGCCGCGCGCTCTCGCTGGCGATCAACCGCGAGGACATCAACCAGGTCGTCTATTACGGCCTCGCGCGACCCTCCAACGACACGGTCCTGGCCGGCACGCGGCTCTTCGAACCGGACCTTGCCACGCGCTGGGCCGGACACGATCCCGCCGCGGCCGACGCCCTCCTCGACGCGATGGGCCTCGGGACGCGCAACGGCGCCGGCATCCGCCTGCGCCCCGACGGCGAGCCGGTGACGATCGTCCTGGAAACGGCCGGCGAGGAGGCCGAGCAGAGCGACGTCCTGCAGCTCGTGACGGAGGACCTCGCCCGCGTCGGGATCGGCCTCATCGTCAAGCCGGTCGAGCGCGACACGCTGGAGCGCCGCCTCGCCGCGGGCTCGACGGTCATGGCCGTCGCGCCGGGCCTCGAAAACGGCGCGCCGGTGCCCTCCGACGCGCCGGACGAGCTGGCGCCGACCACCTCCGCCCAGTTCCAGTGGCCGGATTGGGGCCTCAACTTCGAGAGCGCCGGCCGCCTCGGCTCGGCCCCGGACCTGCCCTTCGCCGCCGAGCTCGTTCGGCTCGCGACGGCGTGGCGGGCAACGATCGACCCGGACGGACAGGCGGAGATCTGGCGGCGCATGCTCGAGATCAACGCCGACGAGATGGTCCGCATCGGCCTCGTCGCCGACGTCGACCAGGTGGTGGTGGTCTCGAACGCCTTGCGCAACGTGCCGGAAACCGCCCTTTTCAACTTCAATCCCGGCGCCTTCTTCGGCATGCACCGCCCCGACACCTTCTTCTTCGCGCCAGCCGACCAGGTGGCGGCGCGTGCGCCCGAGGCGCGGCCGTGAACTTCGCGCGCTTCCTCGGCCGCCGCTTCCTCACCATGGCGGTGACGCTTCTGGTCATCAGCCTTCTCGTCTTCATCATCATCCAGCTGCCGCCGGGCGACTACCTTTCCAGCTACATCGCGGAGCTGCGGGCCGAGGGCGACACGAACTTCGAGGAGAAGGTCGCCTTCCTGCGCGAGCTCTACGGCCTTGATCAGCCGCTGCCGGTGCAGTACCTGCAATGGGTCGGCGGCTTCTTCCGCGGCGATTTCGGCTATTCCTTCGAATACGGGCTGCCGGTCGCGGACGTCGTCGGGGACCGCCTGTTCCTGACGCTCCTCCTGAACTTCGCGACCGTTCTCTTCATCTACCTCGTCTCCTTTCCCGTCGGCCTCTACGTCGCCTCGCGCCAGTACGGCCTCGTCGATTACGGGCTGACCTTCCTCAGCTATCTCGGCCTCGCGATTCCCAACTTCCTCCTGGCGCTGATCCTCCTCTACGGCGCCAACGTCTTCTTCGGCGTCTCGATCGGCGGCCTGATGGACCCGGCCCTCGCGGACGAGCCCTGGAGCGGCGCCAAGGTCGCCTCGCTCCTCGCCCACCTCGTCGTGCCCGTCGTCGTCATCGGCATGTCCAGCACGGCCGCGATGATCCAGCGCGTGCGGGCGAACCTCCTCGACGAGCTCGGGCGCCCCTATGTCGTCGCGGCGCGCGCGCGCGGCGTGCCGGAGCGGCGCATCCTCCTGAAATACGCGCTGCGCTCGGCGATGAACCCCTTCGTGTCCGACATCGGCGATCTCCTTCCCAGCATCGTGTCGGGCTCGGTGATCGTGTCGGTCGTCATGTCGCTCCCCACCACCGGGCCGATGCTCCTGTCCTCGCTGCGCAGCCAGGACATGTATCTCGCGGGCTCGTTCCTGATGTTTCTCGCGATCCTGACGGTGATCGGCATGCTGGTCTCCGACATCCTCCTCGCGCTGGTCGATCCGCGCGTGCGCCTGTCGGGCGGAAAGCGGCGGCGATGAGCGCTCCGCTGGAGCACTGGGTCTCGACCGCGCCCTTCGATCCCGAGCGCACCACGAGCCTCCATTCCAAGCTCTCGGCCGAGCTCCTCGCCGCCTCGCAGGCACGGCTCTTCTGGTGGCGGCTGAAGCGGCACCGCATGGCGGTGCTCTCGCTCGTGGTCCTCGGGCTCGCCTATCTCGTCGCCGCCTTTGCCGAGTTCGTCGCGCCTTACGGCCTCTCCACCCGCGACACGCAACACATCTTCATGCCGCCTCAACGGCTCCACCTCGTCCACGACGGAGCCTTCGTCGGGCCCTTCGTCTACCCCATGGAGGGGACGCTCGACCTCGACACGCTGGAGCGGCAGTACGCCGAGGTGCGGACCGAGCCCCAGCCGATCCGCTTCCTGTGCCGGGGGGAGCCTTATCGCTTCTGGGGCATGGTCGAGGCCGACCTCCACCTCGTCTGCCCGCAGCCGGGCGGCACGCTGTTCCTGCTCGGCACCGACCGGCTCGGGCGCGACATGCTTTCGCGCCTGATCTATGGGGCGCGCATCTCGCTCACCATCGGCCTCGTCGGCGTCGGGCTGTCGCTGGTGCTGGCGCTCGTCTTCGGCGGGCTTGCCGGGTATCTCGGCGGGCGCACGGACTACTGGGTCCAGCGCGTGACGGAGGTCTTGCGCTCGCTGCCGCAGCTGCCGCTCTGGCTGGCGCTGGCGGCGGTGCTTCCCGCGACGCTCGACCCGCTCTTCGTCTACTTCGGCATCACGCTGATCCTGGCGCTCCTCGACTGGCCCTCGCTCGCGCGGGCCGTGCGCTCCAAGCTCTTCTCGCTGCGCGAGGAGGACTTCACGGCCGCCGCCGAGATGATGGGCGCGCGGCCGTCCCGCATCATCACGCGTCATCTCCTGCCGAACTTCGCCAGCCACATCATCGCCTCGGTCACGCTGTCGATCCCCGCCATGATCCTCGCCGAAACGGCGCTGAGCTTCCTGGGCCTCGGCCTTCGCCCGCCGATCACCAGCTGGGGCGTCCTCCTGACGGAAGCGCAGAACATCGAGGCGGTGGCGCTCTATCCCTGGCTGCTCCTGCCGATGGTGCCGGTGGTGGTCAGCGTCCTCGCCTTCTCCTTCCTCGGCGACGGTCTGCGCGACGCGGCCGATCCCTTCGCCGCGACCGCGGGATAGGGAGCAAGGCTCGGCGTCAGGTATCCGAGCGCAGGCCGAAGAGCTCCATCGGCTGCGCCATGCCGCGCAGGAGGTGCGGCCCGACGGAATGCCATTCCTCCGGCGTCAGCGAGGCGACGGCGTCGGAGGCGAGGATCGTCGCCGGCAGCACCTTGGTCATCTGCTCGATGCGCGTCACCTCGTTGACGGTCGAGCCCACCACCGAGAAGGTCAGGCGCTGGGCGAGGCCGATATTGCCGAAGCGCACGTCGCCGATGTGGAGCGCGATGCCGAAGCGGATCGCCGGCTCGCGCGCTCCCGAGCGCCGGGCGTTCAGCTGCTCGGCGGCGGCGCGCGCGGCCGCCGCCGCCCCGATGGCGGCGCGGGCCGTGCGCCCCGCGGCCTCCTCGTCCTCGGCATCGATCGGGAAGATCACGAGAACGGCGTCGCCGATGAAGGTGAGGATCTCGCCGCCCGCATCGACCGCCGGCCGCCCGACGCATTCGAAGTAGGCGTTGAGGAGGTTGAGGTAGTCGCTCTCGTCGAGGGTTTCGGAGAAGAAGGTCGAGTTGCGCAGGTCCGAATACCAGACGAGGGCGCGGGTGCGCGTGCCCGCTCCCAGCATGATCCGCCCGCCCAGCACCTCGCGCGCCACCGTCGGCCCGAGATAGGCGTCGGTGACGTTGATCATCAGCCGCGGATAGATCGCCGACTTGCAGGCGAGGCCGAGCGGGCGGAGGAGGTGCTGCAGCGTGTCGAGGTCCGCCGCGTCGAAGCCGCCCGGCCGGCGGCTGGCGAAGGTGACGTAGATCCCGAAGTTCTCGTTGCGCCAGCGGAAGCGCGAATGGCGGGGGAAGGTCGAGAGGTAGTACGCGACGAAGTCCGTATAGCCCTGCTCCTTCAGCTCCTGGAGGAGCGGAAAGCCGTCCGGCGCGAGGTCTTCCTCCAGCCGCTGGCGCAGCGAGGACACGTCGTTGTCGATCAGCCACTTGATCGGGCTGCGGCGCCATTCCTCGCTGTCGACGTCCTGGTGGGGAAAGCTGCCGACCTCGATGCCGTCCTCGATGCGCCAGCGCACGCTTTCGGCCTCGAACAGGGGATGGAGCGTCGGCCAGGACAGGCGCGAGCGGTCGACGGGAATGCCGAGGCGGATCAGGCGCTCGCAGAGCCCGGCCAGGAGGTCGCCGATGTCGCTCTCGTGGAGCGCCTCGTCGACCAGCCATTCGGACACCGCCAGAACGTCTTTCGATTCGAGCCCCATGATCCCGTCCGTTTCCTTGGCGATGCCGACGACTTGCGGGCGCCGGGCGCGCGTGTCCCGGTCGCGACGGTGTGGCGTGCCGGAGATCCGGGGCCGAAACAAGGTGGCGCGGACGCGGCGCTTGTCGTGGGCGGCGTCAGCTCTCCGCTTCGGCGCGCTGGCGGGCGAGCTCGGCCGTGGTGCGGTTCAGCCGCATGGCGATCTCGCGCAGCATCACCAGCGACATGGAGGGAAAGTGCTGGAGATGCTCGATGAGGCACTCCTTGCCGATCCGCAGCGTCTTCAGGTCCGACATGGCCCGCACCGTCGCCGAGCGCGGCACGTCGGCGAGGACGCCGATCTCGCCGACGAAGTCGGTCTCGCCGAGCCGGGCGATCTCGATCGCGCCGGCGGGGGTGTCGATCTCCACCGCCGCTTCGCCGGCGAGGATCACATAGGCGCTGTCGCTCGGGCTGCCCTGGCGAAAGATCACCTCCTGCGGCCGGAAGCGCATGGCGCTGGCGGTGAAGGCCAGGAGCTTCAGCTTCGGCGGGTCGAGACCCTGGAACAGGGGGACGCGGCGCAGCACTTCGACTTCAGTGGCGAGATGGCTCATAGACCTCTGTCTCCATCCGGTTCCGGCTCGCGGGATTCTCGGCTTTCCATCGGTTCAGGCGACCTGCGCTGGACGCTCGTCGGCGAGCGGCTCGGCGGCCGGCTCCTCGACGGTCCGTCCGTTGCGGAACCGGACGGTCCGGTCGAAGAGCGCCGCGTGATCCGAAACGTTAACGACCCAGAACGTTCCGAAGGGGCGTTTGGCCTCGCGGGCGCGCTCCAGCGTCGCCGCGATGATCTGGCCCTGCGTTTCCGCGTCGAGAACGGACAGGCTGCGATTGGCGATTAGATAGTCAGGCGACTTGAGGATCGCACGGGCAAGGCTCAGCTTCTGCTGCTGGCCGAGCGACAGGCGCTTGGCGCCCGAGCCGATCTCGAAGGACAGGCCGGCCTTCTGGACGAGCTCCGACAGGCCGAGCTCGTCGAGCGTCTGGAGGAGGCGCTCCTCCACCCGCTCGGTCGCGCCGGCGAACTCCTCCGAGATGCGGCCGAACAGGACGTTGTCCTGGATCGTGGCGAAGGGGTTGAAGGCGCCGCCCTCGTAGAAGGCGACGGCGCTCGTCACGTCCGGCGTGGCGTTTCTCTGGAAGAGCCGGCGCGCCTCGATGATGCGCGCCTGAAGCGCGGCGTCGACGAGGCCGAGCCGGTGGCGCGGCTCGATGTAGTTGAGCGCGAGGCGGAACAGGGCGACGCGGTCGGCTTCCGCCATCTCGGTAAGTGCGCGCCCCTCCGTGCGCATCAGGATCTGGCGGTAGTCGTCGAGCTCGTCGGAGCGCATGATGACGATCCGGCGCAGGAGCGGGCTGCCCGGCTCGAGGTCGCCGAAGATGTCGATCATCGTTTCCGCGATCTCGCGGCCGATGGCGAAGAGCGGCTCGCGAAGGCCGGCCTCGCCGATCACCGCCCGGGCGTGCCCGCCCATCAGCGTCCAGGCCGCTTCCATGTCGCCCATGCGCGACACGCCGAAGACGATGTTCTCCAGGATGCTGGCGTTCACCAGGAAGCGGTCGGGATCGAAGGGCTCGACGTAGCCCTCCATCCCTTCGCGGGCGAGAAGGCTTCGGAAGGCCCGCCGCGCCCGAAGGATCGGGTCGGCGACGCGCGACTGGTACTCGGTGGGAATGCGCGTGCGAAGGCCGAAGCGCTGGACGTCGCTGTCCAGCTGCACGATCCGCAACACCGCGGCGATCTCGCGCCCCAGCGCCTGCTCCGTCGCCGCGCCGACCGCGTCGTAGTCGATCCAGTCGTCGCGGGGGTCGAGCGTGGAGTTGCCGGAAACTTCCGTTTCCATCCGCGCGAGCCGTTCCCGCCGGCTCGCCTCGCGGCTCTCGGTGCGCGTCGGATAGCGCTTGAGCGGGTAGAGGAGGGCATCGCGCAAGGTGGACTGGGGATAGAAGGGGGCGGCGTCGGTGTAGGCGAGCCGCCGCCCGGTGACGGACTCGGGATAGCCCGACAGCGGCTGCCCGGCGAGGCGGACCTCGCCGCCGCTGGGGAGGCTGAGGCGCGCGAGGATCTCGGCGAGGTACTCGGCGCCCTGGCCGACCGCGCCGACGGCCGCGACCCTCTGCCCGAGCGGCAGGATGAGCGAGACGCCGTCGAGGAGCTGCGAGCCGAGCTCGTCGGCGAGCGACACGTCGTTCAGGTCGAAGTCGCCGGTCAGGCGCGGCACCGGCCCGGCGGTCGGCGCCTGGAGCGTTTCGGGCGCGATGTCGGCGACGTCGAACTGCTGGACGACCTGGTCGTACTTCACCGCGACGTCGAGCCGGGCGAGGTCCCAGTCGATGAGGTCCTTCAAGGGCGCGGGCAGCTCGCGATAGGCGGCGATGACGGCGACGAGCTGACCGATGTCGAGGCTGCCGCGGATGGCGAAGTAGCCGCCGAACATGTAAAAGATGAAGGGCGTCGCCTGCGACAGGAAGTTGTTGAGAAACTTGACGAAAAACTTCCAGCGGTAAATGTCGAAGCGGATCAGGAAGATCGTGCCGAGCTCCTTGGAGATGCTGGCGCGCTCGTAGTTCGACGTGTCGTTGGTGTGGACGCTGGTGATGCCGTCGATGATCTCGCCGATGCGGCCCGACAGGTGGCGCGCCGTCAGCTGGCGCTGGCGTCCGAGCACCAGGAGGCGCTGGCGCATCTTCGGGATCACCACCGCCTGGACCAGCGTGACGCCGAGCGCCACGAGCCCGAGCGGCACGCTCTGGACGAAGATGAAGATCATCGCCGTCAGCACCTGGCTCATCAGGTAGAGCGGCTGGACGATGGCGTCGCCGATGAAGCCGCCGACCGGCTCCAGCTCGTCCTTGATCATGCTCGCCACCTCGGGCGAGCGCAGCGAGCGGAACTGCTTCTGGGGGAAGCGAAGGAGGCGGTCCACCATCTCGAAGCGCAGGCGCCGCAGCATGCGCTCGCCGAGCCGGCCCTTGTAGATGTTGAGATAGAACTTGAACCCGCCGTTGAGGACGACGAGCGCCAGGAACAGGCTGGACAGGGCGAACAGCGCTTCCATCCGGTCGAGCTGGAAGCCGCCGAAGAGCTCGACGCCCTCGCCGCCGGTCAGGAAGCCGGGCAGCGCGAGGCGCAGGACCGCCAGGGTCGCATCGGCGTTCTCGAATCCCTCGCCCTGGATCGGGCCGTTGATGATCTGCTTGGGCAGGTCGAGCGAGACGTAGAGCGTCGGGATCGAGGCCAGAACCACGCACAGCATCCAGATCTGCTGGCGGCGGGTATGGCGCCAGACATATCTGTAGATCGGTTCGGCCATGGTCTCGCTTCGTTATGCTGTCAAACGGCGGGCAGGGGCATGACACGCCCGCCCGATCGAGGCCCCAAGGCCTATCACGGCTGAACGGTCCGGCGCGAGCCGGCCGGCTTGTCTGCGAGCCTGCCTCGGCATAAGCCTGTCCTTCGGGACCCGATCAGCCGCCGGGCCGCGTCCGGCGGACTCGGCGGCGGGGCCTCATAGGGGCATGAGCCATGTTGCACCACCCGACCCCGGGCGACCACCCCTTTCGCGCGCGTGGGCTCCGCGTTCTGATCTATAGCCACGACACCTTCGGTCTCGGACACCTGCGGCGCTGCCGGGCGATCGCCAACCGGCTGGTGACGGCCCACGAAGGCGCCTCGGTGGTGATCATCTCCGGCTCGCCGATCATCGGGCAGTTCGAGTTCGCCGACGGCGTCGACTACGTCCGGCTGCCGGGGGTGGTGAAGCTGCCGAACGGCGACTACACGACGTCGAGCCTGCGCCTGCCGCTGGACGAGACGGTCGCCATGCGCCAGGCGATCCTCCTGGAAACGGCGCGGACCCTCAAGCCCGACCTCGTGATCGTCGACAAGGAGCCGACCGGCTTTCGCGGCGAGATCCTGCCGGCCCTGCGCGAGCTGCGCCGCAACGGCGCCCGGATCGTTCTGGGCGTGCGCGACGTCCTCGACGAGGACGAGGTGCTCGCCGGCGAATGGGAGCGCAAAGGCGCCGTCGACGCGCTGGTCGAGTTCTACGACGACATCTGGGTCTACGGGCTGGAACGGGTCTACCGGCCGCTGGCGGGCCTGTCCCTGCCCCCCGAAACGCGCGAGCGGATCGTCTACACGGGATATTTGCGCCGCGAGCTACCGGAAAAGCCGCAGAGCGTGCGCTACCCGAAGGTCACCCGCGAGCCCTTCGTCCTGGTCACGGCGGGCGGCGGCGGGGACGGCGAGGAGATGATCGACTGGGTCGTGTCCGCCTACGAGGCCGACCCGGGATTGTCCGTCAACGCCCTCGTGGTGTTCGGCCCCTTCGTCGAGCGCACGCGCAGAGCGGCCTTCATGGAGCGCATGGCCCAGCTTCCGCGCATCGACGCGATCACCTTCGACGCCAAGATCGAGCACCTGATGAGCCGCTCGGTCGGGGTGGTGGCGATGGGCGGCTACAACACGTTCTGCGAGATCCTGTCGCTCGACAAGCGGGCGCTGATCGTGCCGCGGCGCGTGCCCCGGCTGGAGCAGACGCTGCGCGCCCGGCAGGCCGCGCGCCTCGGCCTCGTTTCCATGCTCGACGGCGCGCTGCTGGGGCCGGGCGCGCGCCGCGATCCCATGCTCATGGCCGAGGCCATCCGCCGCCTGCCGGAGCAGCCGCTGCCCTCCAGCGTGACCCTTCCCCACCTCCTCGACGGCCTCGACAGCATCGAGGCCCTGACGCGCCGGATCACCGCCGGCGAGCGGGCCGACCGGCCCGGCGCGGCGGCTCGCCGAGCCTGACGCTTCTTTTCGGAACCTGCATGACCGAGACACACCCGGCGGACGAGCGCGGCGCGGCCGCTTCGTCCGCGCTCCCGCCCCGCATCGCCATCCTGATGAAGGGCTATCCCCGCCTGTCCGAGACCTTCATCGCGCAGGAGATCCTGGCGCTGGAGCGGCTGGGCTTCCGCTTCGAGATCTGGGCCATGCGCCGGCCGACCGACGGCGCGGTCCATCCGATGCACCGGCAGATCGCCGCGCCCGTCCGCTACCTGCCGGAATATCTCTACAAGGGCGTCGGGCGGGTGCTCGCCGGTGCCTGGGACGCCCGGCGCCGGCCGGGCTTCAAGGCCTTCCTGTCGGCCGCCTGGGCGGATCTGCGGCGCGATCCGACAGCCGACCGGATGCGCCGGATCGGGCAGGCGCTGGTGATGGCGCACGAGCTCGGCGCCGAGGTGCCGCACATCCACGTCCACTTCCTCCACACGCCGGCATCGGTCGCCCGCTACGCCGCGCTCCTGACCGGGCGCCGCTTCACCTTCTCGGCCCATGCCAAGGACATCTGGACGACGACGGACTGGGACAAGCGCGAGAAGATCGCGGACAGCGCCTGGGGCGTCACCTGCACGCGAACCGGCCTCGACGAGCTGCGCCGCCTGTCGCCGGCAGAGGATCCCTCGCGCGTCGCGCTCGCCTATCACGGCCTCGACCTCGACCGCTTTCCCGCGCCGCCCGAGCGCGCGGAATTCAAGAACGGACGCGATCCGGCCAAGCCGGTGGAGATCGTCTCGGTCGGCCGGGCGGTGGCGAAGAAGGGCTATGACGACCTTCTCGCCGCCCTCGCCACCCTGCCGCCCGAGCGGCACTGGCGCCTGACCCATGTCGGGGCGGGCGAGCTCCTCGCGGAGCTCAAGGCCGAGGCCGAGCGGCTCGGCCTCGCCGGCCGGATCGACTGGCGCGGCGCGCTGCCCCAGGACGAGGTGGTGGCGGCGCTGCGGGCGGCCGACCTCTTCGTTCTCGCCTGCAAGGAGGGCGAGAAGGGCGACCGCGACGGCTTGCCCAACGTCATCATGGAGGCGGCCTCGCAGAAGCTGCCGATCGTCTCGACGCGCTTTGCCGGCGTGCCGGAATTCGTCGAGGAGGGGGCGAGCGGCCTTCTCGTTCCCCCGTCCGATCCGGCCGCCCTCGGCGCCGCGCTGGACCGGCTGATCGGCGACCCGCAGGCGCGCGAGCGGCTGGGCGAGGGGGCCCACGCCCGGCTGCGCTCGGCCTTCGCGCTGGACGCGGGCATCCGCGACCTCCAGGCCCGCTTCGCCCGCATCCTCGACGAGGCCGGCGCGCCTTCCGTCAGGCCTTGACGACGTTCGTCATGTCGGCGCCCGCGCGGGCGCAGGCATTGCGCGTGTCGACGACGAGCCGCGCATGGGACGCGACGAGGGCATAGTCGACCGCGTCGTGGTCGGTCGCGATCAGCACCGCGTCGAAGCCGGCCAGAATGTCCGCGTCGAGCGGCAGGGAGCTGCGGCCGGCGAGCCCCATGTGCTCGCGCGTCGGCGGGATGACGGGCACGTGCGGGTCGTGGAAGGCGACGCTGCCCCCACGCGCCTCGATCAGCTCCACGAGCCGGAGCGAGGCGCTCTCGCGCGTGTCGTCGACGTTCTTCTTGTAGGCGAGGCCGAGAACGAGCACCCGCGCGCCGTTGAGGCCGCGCCCGAAGCGCCGGTCCAGCGCCTCGGCGAGACGGGAGACGACGTGGCGGGGCATGGCCGTGTTGATCTCGCCGGCGAGCTCGATGAAGCGGGTTGCGATCTCGTATTCGCGCGCCTTCCAGGTGAGATAGAAGGGGTCGATCGGGATGCAGTGCCCCCCGAGGCCCGGGCCGGGATAGAAGGGCATGAAGCCGAAGGGCTTGGTCTTGGCCGCCTCGATCACCTCCCAGACGTCGATGCCCATGGCGTCGTAGATGAGCTTCAACTCGTTCACGAGCGCGATGTTGACCGAGCGGAAGATGTTCTCCGTCAGCTTCACCGCCTCGGCGGTGGCGAGCGAGCCGACCGGCACGCAGCGCTCCACCGCCGCGCCGTAGAGCGCCAGCGCCAGCTCCAGCGCCGCCGGCCCGTCGCCGCCGACGATCTTGGGGATGTCGCGCGTGCCGTAGTCGGCATTGCCCGGGTCCTCGCGTTCGGGCGAATAGGCGAGGAAGAGGGTCTCGCCGGAGCGCAGGCCCCCGGCTTCCAGGATCGGCCGGACGATCTCGGCGGTGGTGCCGGGCCAGGTGGTGGATTCGAGGACGACGAGCTGGTTCGGGCGCAGGGCCCGGGCGATCTGGTTCGCCGAGGCCGCGACGAAGGACAGATCCGGCTCGCGCTGTGCGGTGAGGGGGGTGGGCACGCAGATCAGGATCGCGTCCGGCTCGGCCAGCCGGTCGAAGTCGCCGGTGGCCTCGAAGCGCCCGGCCGCGATGGACTCGGCGAGCGGCGCGTCGGGGATGTGGCGAAGGCCCGTGCGCCCCTCGTTGAGGAGCGCGACGCGCGACGCGTTGATGTCGAAGCCGAGCACGGGAAAGCCGGCTTTCGCGAAGGCGAGCGCGAGCGGCAGCCCGACATAGCCGAGGCCGATGATGCCGACGACGGCGTCCCGGCTCCCGATGCGGGCGAGAAGGTCGGCGTGGGCGTTCGTCATGTCGGGTTCGCTGCGTTGGTTTCGGATGAAGGGGCGTCGAAGAGCGACGCGGCCGAGGCGAAGCGCACGGCCGGATGGCCGGCGACGCGCGTCAGGAGGGTTTCCAGGAAGCGCCAGGTCCATTCGTCGTGGACGAGGTGGTGGGTGAGAAGGCCGATCGGCTCGCCCGAGCCGAGGCGCGCCACCAATTCGTTGACCGAGGCGGCCGAAGCCTTCACGCCGCCGCGCCAGTCGATCGGGTCGACGTGGGTGTTGGCGATCGCCAGCCCATCGCGAACCGGCGCGCCCCGCGCGCCGAAGGTCGAAAGGCCCATGAAGCCGAGCGCGGAGAGGCGAGGGACGAGGTCCGGATCGATCCGATTCCAGGGCGGCACCAGGACGGGCCGCATCCGCGCGCCGAACAGGTCGGCAAGGCGCGGCAGGGCGCGGCGGAGGTCCTCGGCGAGATCGGGCAGGGGGCGGAAGCCGAGCTCCTGCTTCTTGCGGCCCTCGGGCGCGTTGTTGCGATGGGCGATGCCGTGGACGAGGACGGTGACGGACGCCTCGCCGCGCAGGCGCTCGGCGAGTTCCTCCGTCGCGAGATCCGGGCTGACGGCGAGCGAGAGCGGCACGCCGTGCCCGGCGGCGAGGTCCAGGAGCCGGTCGAGGGCCGGCGTCGGCCGCTCGGCGTCGTCGTCCCGCCACCAGAGGTCGACGTGCCGGCCGGCGCCGGCCAGAGCCTCGAGGCCGGCATCGAGCCGCGCCCAGGCGGCGCGCTCCTCGCGTGCTCGGGCCTCGGCGGCGCGGATCGCCGCGACGCTGCCGGCGACGCCGGTCGGCGCGAGCGCCGTCTCGCTCGCCCGGCCCCGCATGGCGGCCTCCTCCACGGCCGCGAGGAGCCGTTCCGGCGACAGGTCGTGCTCGCGAAGCGTGACGGCGAGGCCGCGCCGGCCGAACTGCTCGGCCCGCAGCGCCTGCTCGGCCTCCGAGCCCTCCTCGTAGGGGACGAGCACGGCCGGCGGGCCGGCGAGGGCCAGGTCCACCACGGTGTTGTAGCCGGCCTGGCTGACCGACACAGCCGCGCGCGCGAGGAGGTCGCGGAAGTCCGGCCGCGCCCATTCGACGACCGCGCCCGCGCCCGCCTCCGCGGCCAGGGCCTCGAAGTCGCCGGCCTCGACGCCGCGCCCGACGAGGATGCGCCAGGGGCGGCCGGAGCGGTCGAGCCTCGCCGCGCCGAGCGCCGCCCGGTAGAGCGGAAGGCTCGCCGCGCTGTTGCCGCCGGACACGAGAACCTCGCCCGCTCCCTCGCCGGCCGAGGGCACGGCCGGGGCGGAAGCCTCCGTGACATAGCCGGTATAGTGCAGGCGCTTCTCGATCGCGGGCGTCACCGGCCAGGAGATGGCGAGCGGGGCGATCGCCGCCTCGCCGTGGACGAGGGCGCCGTCGTAGTGCCGGCCGAACACCCGGCTCGCCTCCTCGCCCTTGGCCGGCCGCGAGGGCGGGTTCAGGATGTCGCGGACGGAGGCGAGAAGCGCCGGCCGGGACGGGTCCTCGTTCACCGCCGCGAGGAGGGCGCCGAACTCGGCGGCCAGCTGCCGCCGCCCGAAGGGATAGGTCTCCGTGACCACGACGCTCGGGCGCGAGCGGTGATAGGCCCCGAGGAGGGCGGCGATCCGCGCCTCGCGCGTCGCCTCGTCGAGCGGCCGGTCGCCGGTTGTCAGGAGATTGCTGAAATCGCCGCTGCGGCAGTGGACGGGCGGCAGCTGCACGAAGTCGAGGCCGGCGACGTCGACGAGCGGCGCGGGGCGCCCGCCGGAGACGAGCGACACCGGATGCCCGGCGGCGGCCAGCCCGCGCGCGATCGCCGCGGCGCGGGTCAGGTGGCCGACCCCGAGAAGGTGCGTGACGACGACGAGCACCGGAACGGCGGCTCCCGCTGGCGCGCTCACGAGGCGAGGCTCCGGGCGGGGCGCAGGGCGCCGAGTTCGCGGCGCAGGCTCAGCGCCGCCGCGGCGATCGAGTGGTGCGCGGCGACCCGCTCGGCCGCGCCGGCGCCGAGGCGCGCGAGAAGGCCGCGATCCGCCAGCAACCGCTCGACGGCCGCCGCGAAGGACCCGGCGTCGCCGGGCTCGGCGAGGAGGCCGCTCGTCTCGTGCGCGACCACCGAAGGCACCCCGCCGAAGCGGCCGGCCACCGCCGGGCATCCCTGCAGCGCCGCCTCGGGGAAAACCATGCCGATCGCCTCGTTCACCGCCGGCCAGAGCAGGAGGTCGGCCTCGGCATAAAGGCGCGCGAGGGCGTCGCGCCCGTCGATCCGGCCGAGGAAGCGCACCCGCTCGGACATGGAAGCGAAAAGCGCTTCGACCCGCGCCCTTGCCGGCCCGTCGCCGACGACGTCGAGGGTCCAGTCGCCGGCGACGGCGCCCAAGGCTTCGGCGAGAACGGCGTAGGAAGCGAGCTTGTCCCCGTCCCGCATCATGGCGACCGTCAGGAAGCGGGCCGCTCGGCCCTTCGCACGTCGCGAAGGGCCGAGCCGCGGCCAGGCTCCGTCGTCGACGAAGGGGGCGAGGTCCGCGATGCGCTGGCCGGGCCGTCGCGCGGCTTCGAGCGCCGGCCGGTCGCGCGGATTGAGGACGAGAAGAAGGTCCGCCCGGTTGAGCCCGGCGCCCGCCAGGGCGTGCCCCCGAGCCCAGGGCCCCGCGGCCTGCTTGGGCGCGCGCGAGCCTTCCGCGACGACGTAGGGGATGGCCAGCGCGTTCGTGATGCGGGGACCGAGGAGGTCCGGCGCCTTGTGGAACGAATGGTAGGTGAACCAGAGGTCGATCGGGGCCGAGGCGGGGCCTTCCGTCAGGATCCGCGCCGCTTCCGCGTCGGCTTCCGCTTCCAGCCTCTGCTGGATCGTCGCGTCGCCGGTCGCGTTGAAGCTGCCGGACGTGGACAGAACCACCGTCTGGCAGCCGGCGAGCGTCAAGGCGCGGAGCAAGAGGCGCGCGATCGTCCGGTCGCCGGAGGGGACGGGGTGGTCCGGATGCTTCATCGGGGCGTGGAAGCCGACCCGCAAAGGCCGGTCGGCGCCCGTGGCTGGCGCGGCGTCGCGCGGTGCGCCCGCCTGCCGCGGCGTCCTCGTCGCGCTCGATGCCATGGCGATCAACCGTCGTCCTCGTTCCGGTCCGGCGTCTTCGCCGACCCGCTCGGTTCTCCTCCCATAGCAAAACGGCGGGCGCCCGCCACCCGCCACCGGCCACCCGTCGGATGCCGGCCGACTCGGACCATGTCCCGTCTGCGCGCTTCCGGCGCCGGATCGCTGGTCAAGCGGCCTGCCGCCCGTCATGCTGGCGCCCGTCGAATCAAAGGGCCGGCACATGAGCTTCGTCGTCGGGGATGGCATTCTGTCGATGGCGCTGCTGCTTCTCGCCGTCCACTGGGTGGCGGACTATCCGCTGCAGGGCGACTTCCTGGCCAAGGCCAAGACCCAGGGGCCCATGCGGGCCTATCACCTGATCGCCCATGCCGGCATCCACGGCGCCGGCGTGCTTCTCGTGACCGGATCTGCCTGGATCGGCATCGCCGAGTGGATCGTCCACGCGATCATCGACGAGAGCAAGGTGCGCGGCAAGCTGTCCTTCGCGCAGGACCAGATCCTTCACATCGCCTGCAAGGCGCTGTGGATCGTCCTGATCTTCGCCGTCTGAAGGCGCGGCCGGCGCGGGCGGCTGCCCGCGCCGGCCGTTTTCGTCAGTTCGACTGCTGCGGCAGGCCGCTCGCCGACTCCGCGTCGTCGCCGGACTGCTGGTTGCACAGCGTGGCGCCGGCCGCGATCTGGGCGGCGTCGCAGTTCTGGGTGGCCATCGGCGCGGTGCCGGTCATCGCACCGGTGGCCGCGCCGTTGGTGGAGTTCGACTGCGCGTCGTCGCCGTTGCCGGAGATGCTGTCGGTGCGGAAGCTGCCGGTCGTGCCGGAATCGGTGCCCGACGCGCCGGGCGTCATCACGCCGGTGCCCGGTCCGGAATTGGACTGCGCGTCGTCGCCGTTGCCGCCGATGCTGCCGCTGGACGCCTGCGCGAAAGCGGTTGCCGAGGTTGCCGCAACGAGAGCCAGTCCGAGGGCGGCGGACAGGCGGAAACGGCGAAGAGAGGAGTTGTTGATCATGAGGCTGTTCTTTCTCTTGGTGAGTTGATCGGCCAAGATCTCTGCCGCGCCGTGCCGGGTCAGGGCGCCGGCGCGACTTGGTCGGTGCCGCCTCAACTGGATCGCGGCGCAGACAAAGCAAGTGGTGCCTTATTTTCATGTTTGGCAACGCAAACGCATGCCCCCGATCGGCCGAGCCTGCGGGCCGCCTCAGCCGGGGACGAACCGGAGGCTAACGCGCGAGCACGGCCGGCGGTTCGGTTCGCTCGTCACGGCATCTCGCTAGCGGGGCGGCGCCGGTCCGAAAAGGCCCCGAGAAGATCGCGGCTCCGGCCTCGCCAGCGCCGCTCCACCGTCGCTGCGGCGCGCATCGCCTGCGCCTGGACCGCGTGTGCCGCCACGCCCGCCGCGACGCCCCCGACGATCGCGAGGATCGTGAAGGCCGGCTCGGACAGGTGGGGCACCAGCGGCGGCATCAGGAGTTCCGGCACGAAGCGGTGGACGAGATAGATGTGGAAGCTCGCCGCCGCGAGGGGCAGCACCCAGCGGATCCCCCGGGCGGGCAGGCGGATACGCGGCAGGAACAGGAGCGCGGCCAGAACCGGAAGCTGAAGCGGGAACTTCACCCAGGCGCCCGTCCAGTTGCCGCCGAAATAGGCCATCAGCGGCAGGATCGTCGCGCCGATCCCGAGAAGAAGGAGCTTGCGCGCCGTCGTGTCGGCGCACGCCGCGCACCAGCCGAGAACGGCGAGGTAGAGGACCCAGGGCAGGGTGAAGATCTGCCGCCCGCCGAGCGGCCAGAGCGCCGGTCCGACGAAGCGCAGCGCGACCGCCGCCGCGAGCAGCGCCAGCCCGAAGCGGAACGGATCGCGCCCGGCGAACCGCCGCACCGGCGGCAGGAGGAACAGGCCCGTCCAGACGAGCAGCATCTGCACGTAGGCCTCCACGAACCAGTAGAGGAAGGGCAGCATCGTGCGCTCGGTGGGGTCGGCGAAGCCGAAATTGCCGACAAGGAGGACCGAGGCCCAGGGAACCTCGCCCCAGGCGAGAGCGTAGGCCGCCAGGATCAGGCCGTAGGGCAGGAGCACCGCGCTGAGGGGACGCAGCACCCGCCGCACGTCCGCCGCGAGAAGGGCGGCGGACCCGAAGCGCGCCAGCCCGTGGCCGACGAGCACGACCATGGTGGCGGCGCCGACCGGCACCGGCCAGAGCGTCGCGTGCTGCACCACGACGAGGAGGACGGCGAGGGCGCGCAGAACGAGGTCGGTTCCGATCCTTGCCGGCGCCTCGGCGGCCGTAGAGCCCGGCCGGGCCGAAAGATCCGCGATCGTGCGATCCTCCCAACCCGCCGGCAGTTCGCCGAGGAGGCGCTGGAGGCTCAAGGAGAGGCCGACATGGCGCAGCGAGTCGCCTCCCAGCGAGGCGAAGCTGTCGGAGGCCTCCACGCGGTGGGGGAAGAAGGCGTCCTCGAAGGCGGCGCGCACGCTCGCCCCCGCCGGCTCGGTCGCAGGCTCGGCGCGGCGAAGGCGCTGCCGCAGCCATTGGTAGTCGACCTTGCCGGAGGACAGGCGCGGCAGAGCGTCGAGGCGCTCCACGGCCAGATGCGGTCCCGGCAGGCCGCTCGCCTCCGCCAGCACCCGGCGCACGCGGGTCTCCGGATGGTCCGAGGCGTAGGCGGCGAGCAGCCGGCGGTCGTCACCCACCACGGCGGCGGCGATGCCCCGCTCCGCCAGCGCCCGCTCCACGGCGTCGTGGCCGATGCGCAGCCCGGCGATCTTCGACATGCGGCGCAAGCGCCCGGTGACCCGGAACAGGCCGTCGCCGCCGCGCACCCCGAGGTCACCGGTGTGCAGGGCCTCGATCTCGCCGGGCCTCGCCAGGTCCGCCCGCGCACCGGCATAGCCCATCATCACGTTGGGACCGCGATAAACAAGCTCGCCCTCGACGCCTGCCGCCTCGATCCGCCGGCCCGCCTCGTCGACGATCTCCAGCGTGCCGCCGGGAACGGGGACGCCGATCGCGTCGATGCCTCCGGGCAGGCGCTCGGGCGGCACGAAGGCCATGCGGGCCGTGGCCTCGGTCTGGCCGTACATCAGGACGAGCCGCGCGCCGCGCTCGGCGAGGTGGCGATGATAGCGCTCGGCGAGCGCCGGCGGCAGGCGTCCGCCGGCGCTGGTCATGAAGCGGAGGTCGGGCAGGGCCTCGCCGCGAAAGCCGATCCGCTCCAGGAGCTCGAAGGAATAGGGCACGCCGGCAAGGTTGGTGCAGCGTGCTCGGCGCACGCCTTTCGCGAAGCCCTCGTCGAGGATCGAGCCGCCGGGCAGGAACACGCCGGCCCCGACCGCGAGGTGCGAGTGGAGGACGGAGAGCCCGTAGGAATAGTGCAGCGGCAGGACGAGGGCCGCCCGGTCGCGGGGGCACAGGCCGAGATAGTCGGCGATGGCGCGGGCATTGCTGTCGAGATTACCGCGGGACAGCCGGACGAAGCGGCCGAGCCCCGTGCTGCCCGAGGTCGAGAGCAGAAGCGCAAGATCGGGATGAAGCGGCTCGGGCGAGGTCTCGGCGCGCCGTTCCAGGCGCCAGCGGGCATCGACCCGCCGGGCGCGGACATCCGGGCGGAAGGCCGCCTCGAAGCGCTCCGCCGCCTCGCCGCCGGGCGGCAGCATCGCGACCGCGTGGCCGCCGGAAAGGGCCGCGAGATAGGTGACGATCGCGTGCTCGGACCCGTCGACCTGCAGCGCGACGAGGCGCTTTTCCGCCCCGAGCGCCGCCGCCTCGCCGGCGACACGCGCGGCCAGCTCGCGATAGGTCAGCACCCAGTCGCCGGGAAACAGGAGGGCCGGGGCATCGCCCCAGCGCGCCAGATCCCGGACGAAGGCGGGAGCCGTCGATAGTGCCAGCATAGCCTTGCTCCCCGCAGCCCCGTACCGAAAGGCGACCGGCGGTTAGCAAAAGAGGAGCGTGCGGGTCAATTTATTGTCCGTCGGGGCTGCGCCCGGCGCGCGAAGGTCGCGATCGGCCACCGTCAGGCGGATGCGCGTTCGCGGCGCGCCAGGTGGATCTCCACGACCGTCCGGACGACGAGAGAGGCCAGGGCGACGAGAAGGGCGACCAGCCGCACCCGGTTCTCGTCCCGCGCCACGAGGACGCCCCGCGCGTCGAGCAGGGCGTGCTCGGCCTGCGTCACGGTGCCGATGACGCGGCGGATCTCGTCCATCGTCCCGCGCTCCATCATCTCGATCGCGCGGCCTCGCGCGGCTTCGAAGCCTCCGTCGTTGCGCAGCGCGATCGACGTCGCCAGCTCGTCGAGCTTCGCGTCGACGAGGCCGTCGAGCCTTTCGAGGCGGCCGATCTGCTCGGCATTGTCCGCCACGAGGCCGCGCAACGCGCCGCGCATCGAGCCGAGCCGCGCCAGGGCCTTGTCATAGGGGTCGAGAAAGCGCCGGTCGCCGCTCAGAAGATAGCCGCGCTCCCCCGTTTCCGCGTCGTCGAGCGCGATCAGGACGTCCTTGGTGGTGTCGATGACCCGATAGGTGTGAACCACGAGGTCCCGGTGGTCGCCGAGCAGGCTGTGGGTCCAGGTCGTCGCGACGACGCCGGCCAGGATCACGACCCCGACGGGCACCGAACGCAGGACGAGCGGGGTCGTCAGCCAGTGTCGCGGCAGGCGCGCCCAGGCAATCAGGCTCATCGCTTCGATCTCCCAAGACCTTGCCGCCCGTGGCCGGACTCCGGTCCGGCGGGCTCGCGGAACCGCGGCGCCGCCAAGCCATTGTTGGGCGGCCAATCTCTCGCGCAAGGGTCGCGCTGCCATGACGGTCGCATCAGCAGCAACGGGCTTCCCGAGCGGGAGCCCGCGCCTCGTCTCGGATCGATCCCTCGTCGGCTTGGCGGTTCTGAATTTCTTCCTCGCCGACGCGCGCGATGGCCTCGGACCCTTTCTCGACGCCTTTCTCGCCACGCAAGGCTGGTCGACGCTCACGCTCGGCTGGATCGCGACCGTCGGCGGCCTGATCGGCCTGATGGCGACGCCGCTCTGCGGCGCCCTCGTCGACGGCTCGACCTGGAAGCGGGCGCTGATCGCGGTGCCCGTGGTGCTCGTCACCGCCGCCGCGCTGGTCACGCTGCTCGTGCCGAGCGTTCCCTTCGTCTGGGGCGGACAGATCCTCACCGCCGTCGTCGGCGCGGTGATCGGCCCGGCCCTCGCCGGCCTCACCCTCGGCCTCGTCGGCGAGCGCCTGTTCGCGAGGCAGATCGCGCGCAACGAGATCTGGAACCACGCCGGCAACTTCGCCTCGCTCTTCGCCGTCTTCCTGATCGTTTCCGTTTTCGGACAAGCGGGCATCGTCTGGCTGATGGTCGCGACCGCGTTCGGCGCCCTCGCGGCCGTCGCCGCCATCGATCCCGCGCACATCGACCACAAGGTGGCCCGCGGACTGGACGACGGGGCGGGCAAGGAGGACGTCTCGGGCTTCGACGTTCTTCTCAAGAGCCGCGGCCTCGTGCTCCTGGCCCTCGTCCTCCTCATCTTCCACTTCGGCAACGCGCCGATGAGCCGCCTCATCGCCCAGCAGTTCTCGGTGGAGCTCGGAACGCCTTTCCGGACCACGGCGATCATCACGGGCGTCTCGCAGCTCGCGATGATCGTTGTCGCGGCCGCGACGCCCCTCCTGATCCGCCGCGTCGGGCTCTCGACCGTCTTTCTTGTCGGCCTCCTCGCGCTTCCCCTGCGCGGCCTTCTCGCCGGAACACTGGACGGCTTCTGGACGATCTACCCCGTTCAGGTTCTCGATGGCGTGGGCGCCGGCCTTCTCGGCATCGTCACGCCGGTGGCGGTCGAGCGGATCCTGAAAGGCAGCGGCCGGTTCACATCGGCTTCGCGGCCGTGATGACGGTGCAGGGCATCGGCGCCAGCCTGTCCAACGTAGTCGCCGGCTGGCTCGTCACCCGGGGTGGATACGAACTCTCGCATCTGGTCGGCGGCGGGGTCGCCCTCGTCGCGCTCGCCCTGTTTCTCGCCTTCCGCGCCCGGATCGTGCCGCCAGGACCGGGAGCGGCGGCACGTTGAGACCCGCCGATCCACGGCCCTCGACCCACGCGGGCGGGCGTCACGGCCAGACGGTCTCGATGCTGGCGAGAAAGGCGGCGAGGACGTCGCTGCCGCGGCGCGCCCGCGGCGTGTAGAGCTCGAACAGGCAGACATAGCCGACGTCGTCCGGGCGGATCCGGCGCATCCGGCCCGCCGCGACGTCCCCCTCGACCGCGTGGTGCGGCAGGAAGCCGATATAGCGTCCCGAGCGGATCAGCAGGAGCTCGGGCTCGATCTGCTGCACCGTCGCCTCGATGCGCCAGCGGATGCGGCGCATGCCGTCCTCGTCGCGCCAGTAGCCGCGATGAACGTAAGGAGCCTGCGCCAGCACCTCGTCGGTCAGCTCGCCGTCGGGCCGCGCGAAGAAGGGATGCGCCGACCCGCAGTAGAGGCCGTGGCTTTCCTCGTAGAGCGTCCGGTAGTCGATCCCCTCGACGCGCGAGCGGTGGCTGCCGATGCCGCAGTGATAGAGCCCTTCGGCGACCTTCGGCTGCATGTCCTGCGGGCGCTCCTGCACGAGCACCAGGCGGACGTCCGGCGCGATGCGGCCGAAGGCGGCGACGACCTCGGTCATGCGGTTGGACGGGTCGCTCGCGACCGAGTCGAGGATCGCGACGCGCAGCTCGCCCTTCAGCTCGCCCTTCAGCGCCGCGATCTCCGCGGCGAAGTCGCCGAGCGCCTGGTTGAGGCGCCGCGAGGCCTCGTGCACCGCCTGCCCGCGCTCCGTCAGGCGGAAGCCGCCGCGCCCGCGCTGGCAGAGGGTGAAGCCGATGCGCTCCTCCAGCGCCGTCATGTGGTTGCTGATGGTCGACTGGCCGATGTTGAGCTCGGCCTCGGCGCCGGAATAGCCGCCGCCGCGCACCACGGCCTCGAAGACCTGGAGGAGGCGCAGATCACTTCCCGAGACGCGCATCGAAACCGCCATTGCATGGATGATTATCAAGGTGAACCTTGATAGATTTCTATGGCGCCCCCGTCGATCCCCGGCCCATGGTCAACATGACGCCACATGGGAGGGCTGATCATTCCGCATGCATAGGCCGATGGTTTCGCAAGTGCCGCGCGTGGCATCCCGATGAGCCGGACGACGCGCCTCGCCAGGGTTTCGGTGCCGCCGATCGCGCAGGCGGGCCGGTGGGCTGCGCTCTATGACGGCCGCCACGGTCCCCTCGCGGATTGCAGCCAGGCCGTGCCCAACCGCCCGCCGCCGCCCGAACTCGCCGAGCGTCTCGCCCGCGCGGCTCTGGAGCCGGCGATCGCTCGCTACGGCGACATCCTCGGCGATCCGGCCCTTCGCGCCGCCTATGCGGCCCACGTCTCGGCCCGCTACGGCGCGCCGGTGGACCCGGCCCGCGTCGCGATCACCAGCGGCTGCAACCAGGCCTTCTTCGCGGCCATGCTGGCCCTGGCCGGCCCGGGCGACGCGGTGATCCTGCCGGCGCCCTGGTACTTCAACCATCAGATGACACTGGACATGCTGGGGGTGGACGCGCGCGCCCTGCCGCTCGACGCGGCATCCGGCTTCCTGCCGGACCCGGCGGCGCTCGACGCGCTGATCGACGAGCGCACCCGCGCCGTCGTGCTCGTCTCGCCCAACAATCCGACCGGCGCCGTCTACCCGGACGCGCTGCTCGCCGACATCCTCGCGCTCTGCGCCCGGCGCGGCGTCGTCCTGGTGCTCGACGAGACCTATCGCGACTTCCTGGCCGAGGAAGCCCGCCCGCATTCCTTGTTCGGGCGCCGGGAGGCCGAGGACCACCTCGTCGCGCTCTATTCCTTCTCCAAGACCTACGCGATCCCCGGCCACCGCGTCGGCGCGCTGATCGGCGGCGCCGCTTTGGTCGCGGAGCTGGAAAAGGCGATCGACTGCATCCAGATCTGCGCCCCGCGCCCGGCCCAGGCCGCGCTGCCCTGGGCGATCGAGGCGCTCGGCGACTTCCGCCGGGCGAGCGCGGCCGAGATCGGCCGGCGGGGGGAGGCGATCCGCGACGCCTTCGCGCCCCTTTCCGGCTGGCGCATCCGCCAGATCGGCGCCTATTTCGCCTATGTCGAGCATCCCTTCGGCGACGAGCCGTCTGCCGCGGTCGCGGCCCGCCTCGCCGAAGCGTTCGGTGTCGTCGTCCTGCCCGGCTCGTTCTTCGGTCCCGGCCAGGAGCGTTTCCTGCGCATCGCCTTCGCCAACGTCGAGGAGCCGGCGATCCGCGAGATCGCCCGCCGCCTCGCTCTCGCTTCCCCAGCCCTGGACGCATCCGCATGACCCTCGACCTCGAAGCCCTGCGCGCCCGCTTCGGCGGCGACAACGAACGGGTGATCCACGACGAGGGCTTCGCCCGCGTCGCCTCGCGCCTCTTCAACGCCAAGGGCACGCGCGTCGCCCCCTTCGCCGGCGTGCCGACGCTGCTCGACGCGCCGCACCGGCCGGTCGACTGGTCGGCGCCCGACCTGTCCGGCCTCGACGTCGCGCTTCTCGGCGTGCCGATGGATCTCGGCGTCACCAACCGCAACGGCAGCCGCTTCGGCCCGCGGGCGCTGCGCACCATCGAGCGCGTCGGGCCCTACGACCACGTCCTCAAGACCATGCCGGCGATCGACCTCTCCGTCGCCGACATCGGTGACGTGCCCTTCCGCTCGCGCTTCGACCTCGCAAGCTCCCACGAGGACATCGAGGCGACGATCGCCGCGATCGCGGCGGCCGGGGTGATCCCCTTGTCGGTCGGCGGCGACCATTCGATCTCGCATCCGATCCTGCGCGCGCTCGGCCGCGAACGCCCGCTCGCGATGATCCACATCGACGCTCATTGCGACACGAGCGGCCCCTATGAGGGCTGCAAGTTCCACCATGGCGGTCCCTTCCGGCAGGCGGTGCTCGACGGCGTGCTCGACCCGACGCGCACGATCCAGATCGGCATCCGCGGCTCGTCGGAATACCTGTGGGAGTTCTCGGCCGCTTCCGGCATGACCGTGGTCCATGCCGAAGAGATTCCCGACCTCGGGATCGCCCGCATCGTGGAGATGGCGAAGGCGACGGTGGGCGACGCGCCGGTCTACCTCTCCTTCGACATCGACAGCCTCGACCCGGCCTTCGCGCCCGGCACCGGCACGCCCGAGATCGGCGGCTTGACGACGCGCGAGGCGCAGGCGCTCCTGCGCGGGCTCGCCGGCATCCGCATCGTCGGCGGCGACCTCGTGGAGGTCGCCCCGCAATACGACGCCACCACCAACACCGCCCATGCCGGCGCGCAGATGCTGTTCGAGATCCTCAGCCTCGTGCCGTTCGCGCCCGGCCGTGCCCGCCCTCAGCCCTGACCCCCGATCGGAGACCCGCGACATGACGACGACCCTCATCGCCCATCCGACCCGCCGATCCGTGCTTCTGGGCGCGGCCGCCGGCGCCGCCGCGCTCGCCACGCCCGGCATCCTGCGCGCGCAGGACCGCTCGCTGAAGGTCGGCGTCTACGGCGGCTACTTCAAGGAAAGCTTCGACGAGAACGTCTTCCCCGCCTTCACGCAGGCGACGGGGATCGCGGTCGAGAGCATCGCCGAGCCGACGGGCGAGGCCTGGCTGGTGCAGCTGGAGCAGGCAGCGCGCGCGAACGTCGCGCCGGCCGACGTCTCGATGATCAGCCAGGTCGCCATGCGCAAGGGCCTGTCCACCGATCTCTGGGCGCCGCTCGACCTCGCCCGCGTCAAGAATGCCGGCGACATCCTGCCGCCCTTCATCGTGAAGTATCCGGACGAGCGCGTCGCCGGCGTCGGCGCCGTCGCCTGGTACATCAACCTCGTCACCAACACCGAGGCCTACCCGACCGCCCCGGACTCCTGGGCGGCCTTCTGGGATCCGGCCAACGAGGGCAAGCTCGGCCTCCTCGCGCTCGTCTCCAACTCGTTCCTGCTCGAAGTCACGGCCAAGACCTTCTTCGGCGGCACGCAGGTGCTCGACACCGACGACGGCATCCTCAAGGTCATGGACAAGCTGGCCGAGGTGAAGCCCAACGTGCAGCTCTGGTACCGCGACGAGGCGCAGTTCGAGGCCGCGCTGAAGTCGGGCGAGATCCCGATGGGCCAGTACTATCACGACGTCACCGGCCTTGCCGCCTCGAAGGGCGAGCCGGTGCGATCGACCTTCCCGAAGGAGGGCGGCCTCTCGGATTCGGGCTGCTGGGCCGTCAGCCGCGCCTCGCAGAAGCTCGACATCGCGCACGAGTTCATCGACTACATGACCCAGCCTGCGACGCAGGCGCTGCTGGCACGGAAGGTCGGCACCGCGCCGGTGATCGGGCGCTCGCTGCTCGACCTCACCGACGCCGAGTTCGCCGCGGTCTCCTCGACCGCCGAGCCGATCGTGCCGCGCTACGATCTCTACGTTTCCAAGGCCGACTGGCTGAACCAGAAGTGGACCGAGCTGATCGTCGGCTGACCGGCGACCCAAGCCATCGATCCGCATTCCGAGGAGGCCCAGCCCATGACCGCGCTCGTGCTCGACGGCGTCACCAAGCGCTACGGCGCGACGACGGCCGTCGATGCCGTCGACCTGACGATCCCGGACGGCACGCTGGTCTGCCTCCTCGGCCCGTCGGGATGCGGCAAGACCACGCTGATGCGCATGATCGCGGGGCTCGAGGCGCCCTCGGCCGGCGAGGTCCGCATGGGCTCGGAAACGATCACCGGCATTCCCGTCCACAAGCGCGGCTTCGGCATGGTGTTCCAGTCGCTGGCGCTGTTTCCGCACCTCTCCGTCGGCGACAACATCGCCTATCCCCTGCGCCTTCGCGGCGAGAGCCGGGGGACGATCGAGGCGCGGGTGCGCGAGCTGCTCGACCTCGTGCAACTGCCCGGCGTCGAGGGGCGCGCGATCACCCAGCTCTCGGGCGGGCAGCGCCAGCGCGTCGCCATCGCCCGGGCGCTCGCCGTCGCGCCGCGCCTGTTTCTTCTCGACGAGCCCTTGTCGGCCCTCGATGCCAAGCTGCGCGAAGCGATGCAGGTCGAGCTGCGCCTTCTCCAGGAGCGCCTCGGCATCACCACCATCGTCGTCACCCACGACCAGCGCGAGGCGATGACCATGGCCGATCAGGTCGTGGTGATGCGGGGCGGCCGGGTGCTCCAGATGGACCGGCCGATCGAAGTCTATCGCCGGCCGGCGACGCCCTTCGTCGCCGACTTCCTCGGCCAGACCAACCTCATCCAGGCCCGCCGCGAGGACGGCGGGGCGCGTCTGGCTTCCGGCGCCTTCCTGCCGGACCTCGCGCTTCCCTCGGAAACCGCCCTCCTGTCGATCCGCCCGGAGGACGTGATCCTCCTGCCGGAAGGCGAGGGGCCGATCGCGGCCGAGGTCGAGTTCGTGCGCGACATGGGCTCGGCGGTCGAGATCTATCTTCGCGCGGGCGAGGCCCGGATCGTCGCCCACCGCGAGGCCGGCGCCGCCGTCGCGCCGACGGGCGGGCGCGTGTCCCTCGGCATCAGGCCCGGCGCTCCTTCCGTCTTCCCCGCCGAGGCCGCATGAGCGCGGCGCCCTCCCGGCCTTCCGGCGGCCAGGCCGCCCTCGTCTTTCCCGGCCTGATGCTCGGCGCCTTCTTCGTCGTGCCCTTCGGCCTGATGATCGCCGTTTCCTTCTTCCAGCGCGTCCAGGGGGGCTTCTACGAGCCGGTGCTGACGGGAGCCAACTACGCGCGCTTCCTGTCGCTGTTCTTCGGCGAGATCCTCCTGTTCTCGCTCGGCCTCTCGGCGCTGGTGGCGCTCGTCTGCCTCCTGGTCGGCGCGCCCTTCACCTATCTTCTCACGCGCTTGTCGCGGCGCGCGCAGGTGCCCTGGCTGGTCGCGCTCCTCGCCATCCTGTCCTTGTCCGAGGTCATCATCGGCTTTTCCTGGTCGACGCTTCTGTCCCGCACGGCGGGCGTGTCGAACCTTCTCGTCGCCCTGGGGCTGATGGCCTCGCCCGCCGCCTTCACGCCGAGCTTCGCCGCCGTCCTTCTCGGCATGACCTACCAGGCGCTGCCCTATTGCGTCCTGGTGCTCTACCCCTCCTTCTCGCGCCTCGACCCCTCGCTCGGCGAGGCCGCGCAGACGCTCGGCGCCTCGCCGGCGCGCGCCTTCCTGACCGTCATCCTGCCGGCCCTGCGCGGCGCGCTCGCCGCCACCTTCGTGGTGGTCTTCGTGTTCGCGCTCGGCTCCTACCTCCTGCCGCAGCTTCTCGGCCGGCCGCAGCACTGGACGCTGTCGGTCCTCATCACCGATCAGGCGATCTACCAGTCCAACATGCCCTTCGCCGCGGCCATGGCCGTGTTCCTGGTGCTGGCGAGCCTGCTTCTCGTCTCGCTCGCCGCCCTGTTCGGCGCAAAGCGCGCGGGGGGCGCCGCGTGACGCGCCTGTTTCTCGCCCTGATCGGGCTCTTTCTCGCCGCGCCCGTCGCGATCATCGCCGGCGTGTCCTTGAACGCGCAGCAGAGCCTCGTCTTTCCGCCGAACGGCGTCTCGCTGCGCTGGTACGCGGCCATCGCCACGCAGGCCGACTGGCGGAACGCGCTCCTCACCTCCGTCTCGATCGCGGCCTTCGCGGCGGCCCTCGCCGTCGCGATAGCGCTGCCGATCGCCTACGCCCTGTGGCGCCGCACGACCGTCGTCGGGCGCGTGGTGCAGCTTCTCGGCGTCTCGCCCTTCGTGCTGCCGCCGGTGATCACCGCGCTCGGCGCGCTCGCCTTCTGGTCGACGGCCGGCTTCTACGGCTCGTCCTTCACCGTGGTGGTCAGCCACGCGATCTTCTTCACCAGCCTGCCGCTCGTCACGCTGACGCTCGGCTTTTCCTCGATCGACCGCGAGATCGTGGAGGCCGCGCGCACCATGGGCGCCGACGAGCGGGCGGTGCGCCGCACGATCCTCGCCCCGATGATCCGGCCCTACCTCGTTTCGGGCTTCGCCTTCGCCTTCGTCCTGTCGCTGAACGAATACATCATCGCCTACATGACGGTGGGCTTCACCATGGAAACGGTGCCGATCAAGATCTTCAACGCCCTGCGCTACGGCTACACGCCGGTGATGGCCTCGATCTCGGTGCTCTTCGTCGCGCTGGCCGCCCTCGTCTTCGGCCTCGTCGCGCGGTTCGGCGATCTGCCGAAGCTTCTCGGCGCCTGGGAGCGCCGCTGATGCGCCTCGCCCTCTTCCAGCTCGACGCGTCGAATGCTGCCGGCGGCGAGGCGGGTCTCGGCCGCATCGGCGCGCTCATGCGGGCCGCGCGCGAGGCGGGTGCCGGGCTCGCCCATCTGCCGGAGCTCGCGCTTCCCGGCTACGGTGCGGGTGCCGAGGCCCTGCGCGAGACGGCCATGCGCGCGCCGGAGATCCTGGCGCGCCTGGAGGATCTCGTCGCCGAGACCGGCGTCGCCCTGGCGCTCGGGCTGCCCGTTCTCGACGGCGGCGCGGTGCTGAATGCCGCGATTCTCCTGCGCCCGAACCGCGAGCGCGTCCTCTACGCCAAGCGCTTCCTGTACGGCGACTACGAGCGGGCCGCCTTCTCGGCCGGCGCCGCGGTCTCGCCGGTGGTCGAGGTCGCGGGCTTTCGCGTCGGCCTCCTCGTCTGCTTCGACGTCGAGTTCCCCGAGACCGTGCGGGAGCTGGCGCTGGCCGGCGCGGACCTCGTGCTCGTGCCGACGGCGCTTCCCGAAAGCGCGGGCGCGCGCTTCATCGCCCGCAGCCTCGTGCCGACCCGCGCCTTCGAGAACAGCCTGTTCCTGTCCTATGCCGACTGGTGCGGCGCGGACGCCGCCTTCCGCTACCAGGGCCTGTCCGCGATCGTCGGTCCCGACGGCATCCCGCTCGCCCAGGCGGGCGAGGCGGGCGCCGAGATGCTCCTCGCCGACCTCGATCCCGCGGCCTTCGAGGCCCCGCGCGCGGCCAACAACTACCTCGGCGAGCTGCTGGCGCGCCGGAGCGGGTAGGCACCCGGCTCCGGGCTCGGGGTCCGCTACCCACGATCCGTGACGGGCTTGAGCTTTCGGGGCGTTCGAGCCCGGAGGGCCTTCGTGCTGCCCGATGCGCTCAACAGGTCGGCCAAGGGCTCCGGGCGATGCAGATAGAAGCTCTGGCCGAAGCCGATCCCGCGCGCGCGCAGGAGTTCCACGGCTTGCGCGTCGGCGACGCGCTCGGCCACGACCTCGACGCCGAGTTCCGCCGCGATCGTGCCGACCGCCGCGCAGATCGCCTGATCCAGGCCGTTTTTCGCGACGTCCTGGACGAAGGCGCCGTCGATCTTGATGCAGTCCACCGGAAAGCGACGCAGATAGCCGAAGGAGGACAGCCCCGCGCCGAAATCGTCCAGGCTCACCCGGCAGCCGGCTCGGCGCGCATCCCGCACGAAGCGCTCGGCGACGGCGAAGTTGTTGACCGCCGCGGTCTCCGTGATCTCGAAGCAGAGCCGCTGGGCGGGCTGGCCCGTCTCGCTCAGCTGCGCTTCCACGAAGGACCAGAGGTCCGGATCGCTCAGCGACATGGCCGACAGGTTGATCGAGAGCACCGGCATCTCGCGGGCTGGTCCGAGGTGGGCGAGCAGGTCGAGCGAGCGGCGGATGACGCTTCGGTCGAAGGCGCCCATGAGGTCGAAGCGCTCGGCGGCCGGGATGAACGTCCCGGGCATGATCAGCTCGCCATCGGTTCCCGCGAGCCGCGCGAGCACCTCGATCCGGCGGGAGCGCCGGGTCGGGTCGGACAGGTCCCGGATCTCCTGCCCGTAGAGCGTGAGCCGGTTCTCCTTGAGGGCCTGCAGCAGCTCGGAGGCGGCCCGCACCTCCGCGAAGCCGCCGGGAACGGCGCTGCCTGCCGGATCGTGGAGCGAAACCTTGTTGCGGCCGCGCGATTTCGAGGCGTAGCAGGCCGCGTCGGCCAGGGAGAGCGCCGTCAGCGGATCGGCCTGCGCATCGGCGAGCAGGACGATGCCGATGCTCGCGCCGACGCCGTGGGACCCGCCGCCCCAGGCCAGCTGCTGCGCGCCGACGGCCCGCACGATGTCGCGGCCGGCGCGGTAGGCCGCGTCGGGCCCGGATGCCTCCATCAGAACCGCGAACTCGTCGCCGCCCAGGCGCGCGACCTGCGCATCCGTCGGCAGGACGGCCAGCATGGCCTTGGCCACGAGCTTCAGGAGCGAGTCGCCCGCAGCATGGCCCGCGGTGTCGTTGACCATCTTGAAGCGGTCGAGGTCGATGTAGAGCAGCGCCAGCCCGGCCCGCTTGGCCGGATCCTCGATCGCGCAGGCCAGGGCCTTATCGAACGCGGACCGGTTCAGGAGGTCGGTCAGGCCGTCGTGCCGGGCGAGATGCGCGAGTTCGCGCTGGCGCGCCCGCTCGCGCGTCACGTCCTGCACGATGAGCACCGTCCCCATCACCTCGCCGGCCGGATCGTAAAGCGGCGAGGCGATGTCGCGCATGATGCGCCGCTCGCCGTCGCGACGCTCGAAGACAGCCGGCTCGTCGCGCTCCATCGTGCGGCGCTCGGCGCAGGCGAGCGGTGCGGCCGGGGGGAGACGAAGGCCCGTCTGCTCCTGCCGGAGCGGCAGGACATCCGCCGTCTTCTGCCCGAGGAGGTCGGCCTGCCCGGTCAGGAGCAGCCGCTCGGCCGCTGGATTGGCGAAGGTGATGGCGTCCTCGGCGTCGGTCGCGATCACCGCGTCGCCGATCGAGCGCAGGATGACGCGCAGGCGCTCCTTTTCCGCGGCGAGCCTGTTCGACACCTCCACCTGTTCGGACACGTCCCAGATGCTTCCGACGACGAGGGGCGGCTGGTGCGGCTGGCGGACCAGCCGCGACAGGGCGAAGACGTGCCGCACGGCCCCGTCCGGCCGCACGATGCGGTAGGTCATGCGCACCGGCGTGCCCTCGGCGAGAAGGGCGCTCGCTGCCGCTTCCGCCGCCTCCGCGTCGTCCGGGTGCAGGCGCCCGTGCCAGGTGCCCTGGGGGACCTCCTCCGGGCCGTCGCCGAGCCCGTAGATCTCGCGCATCCGCGCGTCCCAGAAGGTACGCCCGGTCTCGATCTCGAAGCTCCAGAGCCCGATGCCGCTGGCGTCGAGGGCGAGTTCGATGCGCTGATTGAGGAGCGCCAGCCGTGCGGCGGCCTCCTTCTGGGTCGTGATGTCGGTCTGGATGCCGATCATGCGCGTCGGCCGCCCCGCCGCGTCGCGCGCCACGACCTTGCCGCGGTCGAGGACCCAGATCCAGCGCCCGCTGCGGTGGCGCAGGCGGAACTCGCACTCGACGCTTTGCGACTGGCCACCCAGGTGACTGTCGCCGCTGGCGAGCGCGCGGTCCCGGTCGTCGGGGTGGACGAAGTCGAGCCAAAGGTCGGGATGGTCGCGCAGCTCGTCCGCGCCGTAGCCGAGCATGCGCTTCCAGCTCGGCGAGTAGTAGCAGGTGTTGTTGACGAGATCGGCGTCCCAGACGCCGAGCTCCGCGCAATCGACGGCCACCGCGAGGCGCTTCTCGTCCGCAGCGCCGGCGTCCTTCCCGACAACGGGGCTATCCACGCCTCCGTCGTCGGATCGCGTCGAGCCGGTGCCGGAGGTTTCATGAGGGTCAGCGTTGCCGATCATCTGGCTCGTCACGGTCCCGGCAGGATGGGAATCTCCTTGTAGATAAGTATAGCTGACAAATTCTGAATCGGCGTCGATGCCCCGGCGGCATCCCGCGTCATCCATCGCACGATCCGTGACGAGAACGATGCGGTCGTCGCACTTCGCCCGAAGGCGAGCGTCGCTGTCGCGAACTATGCAATTGCATAACTTCTATCCGGATGCATAATCCACGCGGTCGGAGGCGGAAACGGGAGGAGCGGGAGGTGACGGCATCGTTCAGGCGCGCGCCCGATTTCGACCGGAAGGCCGACATGATCGAGGCGACCCTCGACTGCATCGCCGACGTCGGGATCCAGGCGACCACGGTGCGCGCCGTCGCGGCGCGCGCCGGCGTCAGCAACGGCCTGATCCGCCACCACTTCGAATCCAAGGACAAGCTGATCACCGCGGCCTACCGGCGCACCATCGAGATGATGTCCGAGCCGATGCTCGCGGTGATGAAGGGGCCGTCCCAGCCGCCGCACGCGCGCCTCGCGGGCTTCGTCGTCGCCTCGCTGAGCGGGCCGAACGCCGATCCGCGCCTCCTGTCGCTCTGGGCCACCTTCATCAGCCAGATCCACGCCAATCCGCACTTCGCTCAGGAACACCGCGTCGGCTACGCCGCCTACCGCGAGGCGACGGAGGAGCTGATCGCGGACGTGATGACGGCGGAAGGGCGGATCCCGTCGGTGCAGGAGCGCCGGCGCCTCGCCATCGCGATCAACGCGGTGATCGACGGCCTCTGGCTCGAAGGATGCCTCAGCGCCGACGAGATCGACGAGAGCCTGCAGATCTCGATCGGCCTTCGCTGCGTCGAGGCGCTTCTGGGTGTGGAACTGCCGGATGTCCGGCCGGAAGGGAAGGAATCCTGATGCGCTACGCGGCCATCACGGACCGCTTGGCCGACCTCGGCTCGGGCAAGTGGGAGGTGCACGCGCTCGGCCGCCGGCTGCGCGCCGAAGGCCATCCCGTCATCGAGCTGACGATCGGGGAGCCGGATGTCGCGCCCGACGCGCGCCTGCTGGACGCCTGCGAGGCGGGGATGCGGGCGGGGCGCACGCGCTATTCCAACGGCCGCGGCGAGGCGCCGCTTCTCGCCGCGCTGGCCGCGAAATACGCCGCGCGGACGGGCCGCGCCATCACCCCGGACAACGTGCTCTGCCTGCCCGGCACACAGACCGCCCTTTACGCCGTCATGATGGGTCTGGCCGAAGCGGGCGACAAGGTCCTGGTGCCCGATCCCTATTACGCGACCTACGAGGCGGTGGTGAGGGCGCCTGGCGCCGACGTCGTCCCGGTGCGCATGCGGGCCGAGGACGGCTTCCACCTGCGGCCGGAGGCGCTGGAGGCGGCGATCACGCCCGAATGCCGCGTGCTCCTGCTCAACAGCCCGCACAATCCGAGCGGCGCCGTCCTGTCGCGCGAGGAGATCGCCGCGATCGGCGCGATCTGCCGACGGCACGATCTCTGGATCGTCAGCGACGAGGTCTACGAGCAGCTGACCTTCGGCGCGTCCTTCGCGTCCCCCTTGGACGATCCGGCGCTCGCGGAGCGGACGATCGTCGTGTCCTCGATCTCGAAGTCCCACGCGGCGCCCGGCTTCCGCGCCGGCTGGGCCGTCGGTCCGGCCGAGTTCTGCGCGCGCCTCCTGCCGATCTCGGAATCCATGCTGTTCGGCGGCCCGCCCTTTATCGCCGACATGACCGCCTTCGCCCTGACGCACGACCTGCCGACCGCCGCGATCATGCGCGATCACTACGCCGCGCGGGCCGATCTCGTGATCCGCCGGCTCGGCCATGCGGGGATCCTGCGTCCGCTGCGCCCGGAAGCGGGGATGTTCGTGCTCGTCGACGTCACCGCCACAGGGCTCGACGGCCGCGCCTTCGCCGAGCGCCTTCTCGCCGAGCGGTTCGTGTCGGTCATGCCGGGAAGCTCCTTCGGCTCCGCCGCCGAGGGGTTCGTGCGCCTGAGCCTGACGGTCCCCGACGACGCGCTCGAGGAAGCCTGCGGCCGGATCGCCGACTTCGCGCTGTCGCTCGGCGGCCCCGCCGGAAGGCATGCGTCGTGAGCGGCTTTCCGACCGTCGGGCAGGAGCTCGTCCGGCTCCTCGAAACCTACGGCGTCGACGTCGTCTTCGGCATTCCGGGCGTTCACACGACCGAGCTCTACCGCGGGCTCGCGGGCTCGCGGATCCGCCACGTCACCCCGCGCCACGAGCTCGACGCGGGCTTCATGGCCGACGGTTACGCCCGCGCCTCCGGCAAGCCCGGCGTCTGCCTGCTGATCACCGGGCCCGGCCTCACCAACGCGATCACCGCGATGGCCCAGGCCCGCGCCGATTCGATCCCGATGCTGGTCATCTCGGGGGTCAACGCGGTCGCGACGCACGGCCTCTACCGGGGCTATCTCCACGAACTGCCGGACCAGTCCGCCACGCTGAAGACGATCGCGCTGTCGTCGGAGCGGCTGCTGCGGGCCGACGACCTCGCCGACGTGGTGGCGCGCGCCTTCGCCGCGATGCGCGCGGGCCGGCCGGGCCCGGTCCACATCGAGATCCCCACCGACCTGATGGAGGCGCCGGTCCGGACGCCCAGGGACCCGCCCGCGCCAGCGCCGGCTTCCCCGCGAGACGGTGCCGGCTTCGAAGCGGCCGCGGCGCTCTGCCGGGCGGCCGGGACACCGCTGATCCTGGCGGGCGGCGGCGCGGTCTGGGCCGACGACGCCTTGCGCGAACTGGCGGATCGCCTCGACGCGCCGGTCGTCACCACCACCAACGCGCGCGGCCTCCTCGCCGGCCACCTCTTGGCCGTTCCCGCGAGCCCGAGCCTGTCGGCGGTGCGCGAGCTGATCGCCGGGAGCGACCTCGTGATCGCCGTCGGCACCGAGTTCGGACCGACCGACTACGACGCCTATGGCGATGGCGGCTTCGTTCCGCCCGCCGACCTCGTGCGCGTCGACGTCGATCCCGAGGCAGCCGCCCGGAGCTATCCGGCCCGCGTCACGCTGTGCTGCGACGCGGCGCTCGCGGCCGGGGAGCTGGTGAAGCGGCTGCCGGCCCGTGCGCCGGGCGCCTCGACCGGTGAACGCCGTGCGGCGGATGCGCGCCGCGCCGCCCGCGCCGAGCTCAGCCCCAAGATGGCAGCGATGGTGGAGGTTCTGGCCGCGGTCCGCGACGCCGTTCCCGGCTGCACCATCGTCGGCGATTCCACGCAGGCCGCCTATGCCGGCAACCTCTACTGGGACGCGCCCGCGCCCCGCACCTGGTTCAATGCCGCCACCGGCTACGGCGCGCTCGGCTTCGGCCCGCCCGCCGCCATCGGCGCCGCCATCGCGCTCGGGGGCGCTCCGGTCGTCTGCGTCGTGGGCGACGGCGGCTTCCAGTTCTGCCTCGGCGCCCTGGGCGCTGCGGCCGACGAGCGGGTCCCGGTCGTGTTCCTGGTCTGGAACAATCGCGGCTACCAGGAAATCGAGGACTACATGATCGCGCGCGGCGTCGAGCCCGTCGGCGTGCGCCCCGGTGCGCCGGACTTCTGCCGGATCGCCGAAGCCTACGGCTTGCCGGGCGAGCGCATCCGCCTGACCGAGGGCACCGACCAGGCGGCGCTCGCCCCCGGACGTCTGGAGCTCGGCGAGCTCTCAGTCGCGCTCGGCCGCGCCGCCCGCGCGAACGGGCCGTTTCTGATCGAAATCGTGACGCCTTGAGCGTTTGGAAGGAGCGCAGATGAACTTCGGCCTGACCGATGAGCAGGAGATGATCGTCTCGACGGTGCGCCGCTTCGTCGAGAACGAGATCTATCCCCACGAGGATACCGTCGAGAAGCTCGGCACCGTGCCGGCGGAGCTGGCCGAGGAGATCAAGCGCAAGACGATCGAGATCGGCTTCTACGCCAGCAACTTTCCGGAATCAGCCGGCGGGCCCGGCCTGTCGCACCTGGACTTCGCCCTGGTCGAGCGCGAGCTCGGCCGCGGCTCGATGGCGCTGACGCACTTCTTCGGGCGGCCGCAGAACATCCTGATGGCCTGCCGGGGCGAGCAGGTCGAGCGCTACCTCCGGCCGGCCGTCCGGGGCGAGCGGATGGACGCGCTCGCCATGACCGAGCCCGATGCCGGCTCGGACGTGCGCGGCATGCGGGCCAATGCCCGGCGCCAGGGCGGCGACTGGGTGCTCAACGGCACCAAGCACTTCATCTCGGGCGCCGAACACGCCGATTTCGTGATCGTCTTTATGGCGACGGGCGAGGAGGCCACCTCCGCCGGGCCCAAGAAGACGATCACCACCTTTCTCGTCGATCGCGGCACGCCGGGCTTCACCATCCGCGAGGGCTACCGCTCCGTCAGCCACCGCGGCTACAAGAACATGATCCTCGAATTCGACGCGTGCCGCCTGCCGGACGCGCAGGTGCTCGGCGAGGTTGACGGCGGCTTCAAGGTGATGAACGAGTGGCTCTACGCCACCCGCATCACGGTCGCCGCCATGGCGGTCGGCCGCGCCCGGCGCGTCTTCGACATGATGCTGGCCTACGCGGCCGAGCGGAAGCAGTTCGGCCAGCCGATCGGCCGCTTCCAAGGTGTCGGCTTCCAGCTCGCCGACACCGTCACGGAGATCGACGCGGCCGACTGGCTGACGCTCGCCGCGGCCTGGCGGCTCGACCAGGGCCTGCCGGCCAACCGCGAGATCGCCTCGGCCAAGGTCTATGCCTCCGAGATGCTGGGGCGCGTCACCGACCGCGCGATCCAGGTCTATGGCGGCATGGGGCTCATGGACGACTTCCCCCTCGAGCGCTTCTGGCGCGATGCCCGGGTCGAGCGCATCTGGGACGGCACGAGCGAGATCCAGCGCCACATCATCGCGCGCGACCTCCTGCGCCCGCTCGGGGCCTGAGATGACCAAGGGGTCCTTGTCGCGCGTCCTGCGCCCGCGATCGATCGCCGTGTTCGGCGGCGGCTGGTCCAACGCGGTCCTGAAGCAGTGCCGCGCCTTCGGCTTCGAGGGCGATCTGTGGCCCGTCCATCCGAGCCGGGCGGAGGTCGAGGGCCTGTCCTGCTTCCGCAGCGTCGCCGACCTGCCCGGCGTGCCCGACCTGTCCTTTATCGGGGTGAACCGGGACGCGACGATCGACATCGTGCGCGAGCTTTCCGCCCGCGGCGCCGGGGGCGCCGTCTGCTTCGCGTCCGGCTTCAGCGAGGTCGCCGACGGCGCCGCGCGCAATGCGGCCCTTCTTTCGGCCGCCGGGGACATGCCGATCCTCGGGCCCAACTGCTACGGCTTCATCAACTATCTCGACGGGGCGCTTCTTTGGCCGGACCAGCACGGCGGCCGCCGCGTCGAGCGGGGCGCGGCGCTCGTCGTCCAGTCCTCGAACATCGCGATCAATCTCACGATGCAGAAGCGCGGCCTGCCGATCGCCTACGTTCTGACGGCCGGCAACCAGGCCCAGACCGGCCTGTCGGAACTCGTCGAAGCCGCGCTCGACGACGAGCGGGTCAGCGTTCTCGGCCTGCATATCGAGGGCTTCGACGACCTGCACCGGCTGGAAGGTGCCTTCCGCAAGGCCCGCGAGCGCCGGGTGCCCGTCGTCGTCATCAAGGTCGGGACCTCCGCGGCCGCCCAGGCGATGGCCCTCTCGCACACGGCCTCGCTCGCCGGCGCCGACCGGCTGGCCGACGCCTTCTTCGAGCGCTGCGGCGTCGCGCGGGCGAGAAGCATCGACGAGTTCGTGGAAACGCTGAAGCTCCTGCACGTTCTCGGACCATCCCCGGACGCGACGCTCGGCTCCATGAGCTGCTCGGGCGGCGAGGCCTCCCTCGTCGGCGACCTCGCCGAAGCCGCCGGGCTCGACCTGCGCGCCCTCGACGAGCGCGAGGCGACGGCGCTGCGTGCGACGCTGCCGGACATGGTCACCATCTCCAACCCGCTCGACTACCACACCTTCACCTGGAACGACCCGCCGGCGCTTGCCCGCACCTATCGCGCGATGCTGGACGGGGGCTTCGGCCTGACGATCCTGGTGCTCGACCAGCCGCGCCCCGACCGCTGCGCCGACAACGGCTCGGCCGGCGCGCTCCAGGCCGCCATCGACGCGCATGGGACGGGCGGCGGGCGGTTCGCGCTGGTGTCGAGCCTGCCGGAAAACATGAGCGAGGCCGAGGCCGATCGCCTCGTCGAAGCGGGCATCGCGCCGCTGATGGGGCTCTCCACCGCCCTTCTCGCCGCCGCGCACGCCGCCCGGATCGGGGCCGCCTGGGCGGGGCCACCCGCCCCGCCGCTCGCCCGCCAGGCCGCGCCCGCAGGCGCGGAGGCGAGGGCGCGCGACGAATGGGCCTCGAAGGCGATCCTGTCCGAGATCGGGATCGAGACGCCGGCCGGCGGCGTCGCCCGCTCCGCCGACGAGGCGGTGCGTCTCGCCGAGCGGATCGGCTTTCCCGTCGTCGTGAAGGGCGTCGGCGAGGCGCTCCTCCACAAGACGGAAGCCGCCGCCGTGAAGCTCGACCTGCGCGACGCGGCGGCCGTGCGCGGGGCGACCGCCTCGCTCGCCCATCTCGGCTGCGACGTCCTCGTCGAGCGGATGGTCACGGGCGGCCTGGCCGAGCTGATCCTGGGCATCGCCCGCGACCCGCAATTCGGCCTCTTCCTCACGATCGGGGCGGGCGGCGTCGCCGTGGAGCTGTGGAACGACACGCGCCCGCTGCTCCTGCCCGCCGACCGCGAAGCTATCCGCGCTGCGATCCTGTCCTTGAAGTCCGCGCCGCTCCTCCTGGGCTTCCGCGGCAGGCCGGCGGCGAACCTCGACGCGATCGTCGAGGCCGCCTTCCGCCTCGGCGAGTACGCGCTGGCCGAGGCGCACAGCCTCGAGGAGCTCGACGTCAATCCCCTGATCGCGACCGCCGAGGCCGCGATCGCAGCCGACGCGCTGATCCGCGCGAGGAGGTCCCCATGAGCGATGCGGTCAAGTTCACCCGCAACGGTGCGGTCGCCGAGATCGTCCTCGACCGGCCCAAGGCCAACGCCATCGACCGCCCGACCAGTCGGGCGCTCGGCGAGGTCTTCGCGGCGTTCCGCGACGATCCGGAGCTGCGCGTCGCGATCTTCACGGGCGGCGGCGCGAAGTTCTTCTCGGCGGGCTGGGACCTCAACGAGGCCGCCGCGACCGGCGGCGACGGCTACGTCGCCGATTACGGGCAGGGCGGCCTTTATGGCTTCTCCGAGCTGCCCGACCTCGAAAAGCCCGTGATCGCCGCCGTGAACGGCTATGCCATCGGCGCCGGCTTCGAGATCCTGCTGTGCGCCGACTTCGTGGTCGCGGCCGATCACGCCGCCTTCTGGCTGCCGGAAACCTCGCTCGGCGTCCTGCCCGACATCGGCTCCTTCCTGTTGCCCAAGCTCCTGCCCAAGGTCGTCGCCAACGAGGTGCTCTACGGCGGCCGGCGCTTCGACGCCGCCGACTGTCTGCGCTGGGGCCTGGTCAATGCCGTCGTGCCGCAGGCCGAGCTGATGGATGCGGCCCGGGCGCTCGCCGGACGCATCCTGCGCTCGGCGCCGCTCTCCGTCGCCGCCGCCAAGCAGACGACGCGCATGGCGCAGCACATGAGCCTCGCGGAAGGGTACGCGGCCATGCGCGCCGGCGACTTCCCGCTGTTCAAGCGGCTCATTGACAGCGAGGACGCGCTGGAAGGCCCGCGCGCCGCGCTGGAGAAGCGCGCGCCCGTGTGGAAGGGGCGCTGAGGTGAGCGAGATACCGCACGGCGTCGTCTCCACCCGCCGCGAGGGCGCGATCCTCGAGGTGACGCTGGACCGCCCCAAGGCCAACGCCATCGACCTGCCGACCTCGCGCGCCATGGGCCGTGTCTTCGCGGCGTTCCGCGACGATCCGGAGCTGCGCGTCGCCATCCTGAAGTCGGCGGGGAGCCGCTTCTTCTGCGCCGGATGGGACCTCAAGGCGGCGGCTGACGGCGCGCCGGTCGACGGCGATTACGGCGTCGGCGGCTTCGGCGGCATCCAGGAGCTGCGCGACCTCAACAAGCCGGTGATCGCCTGCGTCAGCGGCATGGCGGTCGGGGGCGGCTTCGAGCTGGCCCTGTCCTGCGACCTCATCTACGCGGCCGACCACTCGTCCTTCGCGCTGCCCGAAATCCGCTCCGGCACGATCGCCGACGCCGCGACGATCCGGCTGCCCAAGCGCATCCCCTACCACGTCGCCATGGAGCTCCTGTTCACCGGCCGCTGGATGGAGGCGGCCGAAGCCCAGCGCTGGGGCCTCGTCAACGAGGTGCTGCCGGAAGGCCAGCTCGAAACCCGGGTCTGGGCGGTCGCGCGCCTCCTCGCCGCCGGCCCGCCGCTCGTCTACGCCGCCATCAAGGAGACCGCGCGCGTAGCCGAGGGCGAGGACTTCCAGACCACCATGAACCGCGTCATGCGCCGGCAACTGCCGAGCGTCGATCGTCTCTACGCGTCCGAGGACATCCTGGAGGGGGCCAAGGCCTTCGCCGAGAAGCGCGATCCCGTCTGGAAGGGCCGATGACGATGAAGGTCCTCGTCGTGAGCGCCACGCCGGAGCCGCGATCCTTCGCCGCCGCCATGGGAAAAGCCTCCGTCGACACGATGCGCGAGCTCGGCCACGCGGTCGAGCATTCCGACCTCTACGCCATGAACTGGAACCCGGTGGCGAGCGCGGCCGACTTCGGGACGCGGCGCGATCCGGACTACCTGACCTACGCGCTCGAACAGCGCCACAACGTGACCGCCGGCACGCTGGCCCCGGACATTCGCGCCGAACTCGACAAGCTCGTCGCCGCCGACCTCCTGATCCTGAACTTCCCGATCTACTGGTTCTCGATGCCGGCCATCCTGAAGGGCTGGATCGACCGCGTCTTCGTGTCCGGCCTCTGCTACGGCGGCCGGCGGATCTTCGACCAGGGCGGACTCGCCGGAAAGCGCGCGCTCGTCGGCCTGACCATCGGGGGCCGGGAGACGATGTTCGGGCCGGAGGGCATCCACGGGCCGCTGGACCACCTCCTGCGGCCGATCCTCAAGGGAACGCTCGGCTATGTCGGCTACGACGTCCACGAGCCCTTCATCGGCTGGCACGTTCCCTACATCCCGGACGAGGCCCGCCGGGCGATCCTGGCGGACTATGTCGAATGCCTGCGCGGCCTCGACCGGCGGCCGATCCTGCCGATGCCGGCGATGGACGGGTTCAACGCCGATCTCAGCCCGAAACCCGCCGTCTGACGCGAAGCGCACCCGAACGGGCGGTCAGGTCGGCTCGCGGCGGCGCTCCAGGTCCATGGTGAAGACGAAGCGGTTGGCGGGGTGGACGGTGTAGGTGACGAGGAAGATCTTGCCGTCCGGCCCGGTATAGCGGCGGATCATGATGAGCGCCGGCGTGCCGGCCTCGATCTGCATCGGGCCGGCGAGGTCGTCGGTGATCTGGCCGGCGAAGATCTCGACGCGAGCATGGCCGATCCTGAGGCCGAAATACGTCTCGATCTGGCGGAAGGCCGGCTCGCCGGTCGGGTTCGGCAGGTCGAAGATCGCGGCATAGGTCGGCCGCACGAAGATGTCGGCGAAGGAGAAGGGCAGCTTGGAGCCGCGCGCGATGCGCACGGCCTGGAGGCGCGACCATTCCTCGCCGGCATTGCACAGGAGGAGGTGCGCCTGCTCGACGCTGGCCCGGATCGCCTGGCGCGAGAGCTCGACGCGCGACGTCTCGGCCGGATAGCGCAGGATCTCCGACATGGAGGTCAGCGACTGGATGAAGGCCTCGCGCGGCTCGCTGGCGACGACGAGGCTCCCGACGCCCGAGCGGCGCTCGATGAGGCCGGCCTCCTGCAGGCCCTTCAGCGCCTGGCGCACCGTGAAGCGCGAGGCGCCGAAGCGGGCGCAGAGCTCGTGCTCGGTCGGCAGGAGGCCGCCGATGGGAACGCGCCCGGCCTTCACGTCGGCCGCAAGCTCCGTCTGGATCTCCAGCCAGCGCGGCCGCCCGGCCGGCCCGCGGCGGGGCGCCGGGGGCTCGACGGGTTCGAGGTCGTTGATCGTGTCGGACATGGCGGCTCGCGAAGGTGGCGGGCCGCGCCGGCCGCGCCCTGCGCCGGCGGGGCGCCGCCGCCGCAGGCCGGACCCGGCCGCCGCGATCCCTGTGCGTCCCAGGATAGCGTTTCCCGGTCCCGTCAGTCGAGGCCGAGGAGCCGCCGGGCGTTTCCGGCGAGCACCTTGGCCTTGTCCGCGGCGGGAACGTCGAGCCCCTCCATCACCGCGACGCCGTCGTACTGGCCCATGTCGTAAGGGTAGTCCGAGCCGAGAAGGACGCGGTCGGCGCCGGCGAAATCGACGAGGAACTTCAACGGCTCGGGGCCGTGGAGGATGGTGTCGAAGAGGAGGCGGCGCAGCGATGCCTCCGGCGAGACGGCGAGCTTCGCCTTGGACTCCTCCCGCTCGCCCCAGCCGTGCACGAAGCGGTGGTGCTGGAAGGGGATGAAGCCGCCGCCGTGGGAGAGATAGACCTTGAGGCCGGGATGGCGCTCCAGGACACCGCCGAAGACGAGGCTCGCCGCCGCGATCGTCGTGTCGAGCGGGTTCCCGATGAAGTTGCGGAAGTAGTAGTTCTTCAGCCGCTCGCCCGCCGCCGTCATGGTCGGGTGGATGAAGATGAAGGCCCCCAATTCCTCGGCCGCAGCCCAGACCGGCTCCAGCGCCGGATCGTCGAAATCGCGGCCGGCGACGTTCGAGCCGGTCATGATGCCCTTGAGCCCGAGCTCGCTCATGCAGCGGCGCAGCTCCCGCGCGGCCTCTTCCGGCGCCTGCATCGGCACGGTGCCGAGGCCGATGAAGCGGTCGGGCCGGGCGCGCACGAGCGCGGCGATCGCCTCGTTCTGGATCTGCGAGAGAGCGAGGCCGAGGCTGGCCTCCTCCTCGTAGGCGACGGTCTGCGGCAGGATCGAGAGCACCTGCCGGTCGAAGCGCGCCCGTTCCATGTCGGCGAGGCGCTTCTCGACGTCCCAGCCGCCGCGCGGGAACTTGGCATAGGTCTGCGCGCCGGTGTCCAGCGTGCCGAAATCGCCGGATACGTCGCGGATGGCGAGCCTGTAGCCCGGCGCCTCGCGGTTGATGCGGGCGAGCGTGTCGAGCGTCAGGATGTGGGCGTGGACGTCGATGGTCCGGGGTTCGGCCATGGGCTTTGCGTCTCCTTGTGGGGCGGGGATGGCGGAAGCAGCGAGCGGCGGCGCAACTCGGCGATGACGGCGGCGTTGTCGGCCTCGCCCTCGCCGGCAGCGATGCAGCCGGCCATGAGGTCGCCGTAGAGGGCGGCGAGGGGGAGGTGCCGGCCGGCGCCTGCCGCCGCGTCGCGGATCAGCGCGAAGTCCTTGGCGGACTGGCGCACGCGGCCTTCCGGCGCGAAGTCGCCGGACACCATCTTGCCCCCCTTCACGTCCATGACCTGCGACTGCGCGGCCGAGCCGCGGGCGACGTCGAGAAAGGCGTCGAGGGGCAGGCCGAGGGCTTGCGCGAAGACGAGACCTTCGGCGAGCGCCGCGCGGTTGAGGCCGAGGATGAGGTTGATCGCGAGCTTCGCCCGGTTGCCGTTGCCGGCGGGACCGAGCCGGAAGCGCCGGGGCGCGAGAACGGCGAGAACGTCGTCGACCGCCGCGACGTCGGCATCGGCGCCCGCGACGAGGCCGGCGGCGGTGCCCGCCGCGACCTGGCCGCTGCTGCCCGACAGCGGACATTCGACGAGGCCGACGCCGCGGGCCGCCAGCCGCCCGGCGAGGCGCTCGATGCGGAGGGGATCGCAGGTCGAGACGCAGATCGCGATCGGCACCGGGCCCGGCGAGAGGGCCCAGCCGGCGGCGAGGCCGTCGCCACCCTCGGTCACCGACTCGACCTGATCCGTGTCGAACACCGCGACGATCGTCCGGCGGGCGGCGCGGGCAACCGCTTCGGGCGAGGGCGCTAGGATCGCGCCCCAGGTGGCAAGGGCGTTCGCCTTGGCCGCGTCCGGGTCGAAGACGTGGACCGGGAAGCCGGCGGCGAGGAGGCGGCGGGCGAGCGCCGTGCCGATGAGACCTGCGCCGAGGAGCCCGACGGGTGCGTTGCTCATCGTGCCGCCTGGCCTTCAGCCGCGAGGAGCGCCTCGACGTGCTCGTAGAGCCGCGTGAAGTCCTCGTCACCCAGGCCCTCGTCGACGGCGCGCGACAGGAGCGCCGACGTCAGCGGCCCGTAGAGCGCCGGCGCGCCGATCTCGCGCAGGAAGCGCTCCGCGAGGCCGAGATCCTTGGCGAAGGTCGAGACGAAGGAGCGGCCGTCGAAGCGGCCGGACAGGATGTGGTCGGGAAAGCGCCGCTCGGTGACGAAGGAGCGGGCGTTGCCGGCGTTGAAGACCTCGATCGTGGTGGCGAGGTCGATGCCGGCGCGCGTCGCCGCCCGCGCGCCCTCGCAGGTCGCGAGGAAGACCGTGTGCAGCACCATGTTGTGGATGAGCTTCAGCGCGTGGCCGGCGCCGCTCGGGCCGACATGGACGACGCGGGCGGCGATGACGCCGAGGACGGGTCGAACCCGGGCGAGCGCCTCCGCCTCGCCGCCGGCCATCAGCGTCAGCGTGCCGGCCGCCGCGCCCTTGGCGCCGCCCGTCATGCCGCAGTCGATGTAGGCACGGCCGGCTTCGCGCACCCGCTCCGCGACGCGGCGGGTGTCGCCGGGATGCGAGGTCGTGAGATCGACGAGGATCTGGCCGGGGCGCTCGGTGGCGAGGAGGCCGTCCGGACCGGCGAGGCACGCCTCGATCTCCGGCGTCGCGGGCAGTGCGAAGAGGACGGTGTCGCAGGTCTCGCCCATCGCGGCGGGGGAGGCGTCCTGCACGGCAGGCGACAGCTCGGCCGCGGCGAAGGCGCCGGGCGCGACGTCGAAGGCCGCGGCGAGGAGGCCGGCCCGGTCGAGATTGGCGGCGATGCCCCGTCCCATCTGGCCGAGCCCGATCACGCCGACGCGGAAAGCATGCGCGCTCACCGGCCCGCCTCCGGACGGTGACAAGCTGGCGGAGAAAATGTACGGACATTTAGAGGCGAGTGGAGGAGCCAGGGATGGCGCAGACGGTGATCCGCATGGGCGGCTATCAGGGAGAGGCTTCGGTCCATACGCGCGCCGGCCGCCGGCTCGCGGCCGTGCTGGACGAGGCGACGAACGGCGCCGCGCGACTGGAGCTGGTGCCGGACGTCACCGCCCTCGGGCGCCCGGCGACCGACCTCTTCGCCATGGTGGAGGGCGACGAGCTCGACCTCTGCTATTTCGCGGCGAGCTACCTGGCGCACCGCGTGCCGGACCTCGCGGGTTTCGACCTGCCGTTCCAGGTACGCGACCGGACGGCGGTCAACGCCGCGCTCGACGGGGCGCTGGGCGCCGCGCTCGCCGCGCGGGTCGCTGCCCGCACCGGTTTCGCGCTCGTCGCCGCCTGGGACAACGGCTTTCGCCACTTCACCAACGCGCACCGCCCGCTCGTCGCGCCGGCGGACTGCCGGTCCTTGCGCATCCGCACCATGGACAGTGCGCTTCACCAAGTGGGCTTTGCCGCGCTCGGCTTCGAGCCGGTCTATATCGACGTGAAGGACTATCCCGCGGCGGTGCGCTCGGGCGCCGTCGACGCGCAGGAGAACCCGCTGACGAACACGGTCAACTTCGGCGTCCAGGCGGTGCATCCCCATCTCACTCTGTCCGGTCATTTCTTCGGGTTGACGCTGGTTCTCGCCAATCGCGCCTGGCTGGAGGCCCTGCCGCTCGCCATCCGCGCGGGCCTCGAGGCGGCGCTCATTGATGCCACCGCCGCGCAGCGGAGCTTCGCGGTGGAGGCCGACCGCTCCTGCCGGGCGGTGATCGAGGCGGCGGGGGTCTCGATCGTGGAAGCGGACGGCTTCGACCGCGCCGCCTTCGAGGCGGCGACCGCCGGCGTCGTCTCCGCCGCGGCCGCCTCGCTGGATCCGGAGATCCTCCGGCTCCTGCGGGCCTGAGCCCACGTCACTCGCCGAGCGCCGGGCTGGTCTGCGGGTTTCCGTCCGCGGCGGCGGCCTCGTTCTCGCGCATGCGCCGGCGCATGCGCACCTGCTGGACGATGCCGTAGCCGAGGAGGAAGATCGCCACCGACATGATCGCGAGGGTGATCGGCCGCGAGAAGAACTCGATCCAGCTCTGGTCGTGGAACTGGAGGCCGATGCGCAGGTTGCGCTCGAATTCCCGGCCGAGGAAGACGGCGAGCGCCGCCGCCGCGACCGAATAGCCGTAGCGCATCATGAAGTAGCCGATGACGCCGAAGACGAAGGCGACCGCGACGTCGAGGATGCGGTTGTTGAGGGCGTAGGTGCCGAGCACCGTCATGGCGAGCGCCAGGACGATGATGACCTGCCGGTTGAGAAGCACCGCCTTCAGCATCAGCGTCGCCATGCGCCAGCCGACGAAGACGAGGATCAGCGTCGAGGCGAGGAGGCCGGCGACCGTGGCGAAGAGCAGTTCCGGCGCGCGGGCGACCATCAGGGGCCCGGGCACGAAGCCCTGGACGGTGAGGGCGCTGAGGAGCAGCACCATCGAGCCGGAGACGGGCAGGCCGAGGCCGAGCGTCGGGATCAGCTCGCCGGAGTTCGATGCGTTCTGGGCAGCCTCGTTGGCGCCGATGCCCTCGATCGAGCCGCGGCCGAACTCTTCCGGCTTCTTCGAGATCATCTGCGCCTGCTGGTAGGACACCATGGCCGCGACGGTGGCGCCGGCGCCCGGAATCGCGCCGACGATCGTGCCGACCGCCGTGCCGCCGATCATGGCGGGCACGGCCGGCTTCCAGCGCTTGAAGGCGGGAAAGCGGGTGCTGGCCTTCAACTCGCCGGTGATGTCCTCCCAATTGAACACCTGGCGGGTCTGGCGGATGAGTTCCGAGATCGCGAGGAGCCCGATCACCACCGCCACCTCGTCGAGCCCCGAGCGAACCTGGCGGAAGCCGAAGTCGAAGCGCGTCATCAGGTTCATCGGGTCGAGGCCGACCATGCCGATGCCGATGCCGAAGGCGGCGGACATCAGACCCTTGACGATGTTGCCGCCGGCCAGGCTGATCAGCGCCACCATGCCGATGACGTAGAGCGAGAAGATCTCGGGGTAGGAGAAGTAGTAGGCGAGGTTCATCAAGGGCACGACCAGCATGATGAACATGATGATCGAGACGAACTGCCCGCCGAGCGCCGCCACGAAGGCGACGCCGAGGGCGAGGCCGCTCTCGCCGCGCTTGTGCAGCGTGAAGCCGTCGAGCACCGTCAGGATCGCCGCCGGGTTGCCGGGAATGCCCATGAGGATGGCGGGGATCGAGTTGCCGTACTGGACGCCGACGCTGATCGCCATGAGGAAGGCGACGCCGTGGATCGGCGCCATGGCAAAGGTGAAGGGCAGGACGAGGCCGTAGGCGAGCGTCGTGCCGATGCCGGGCATGGCGCCGCAGGCAACGCCGTAGAGCGTGCCGACGACGACGAGGAGCCAGAGGAACGGGTCGGTCAGGAGCGAGACGCCGCCGACCAGAGGCGTGAAGAATTCGGCCATCATGGGCGTTCAGGTCCTCAAAGAATGATCCAGCCGAGATCTCGGAACAGCGTCGTGAAGGGGCCGACCGGCAGCCAGACGCCGAGCCCTTGGGCGAAGACGACGTAGAAGAAGAGCGTGAAGCCGAGGGCGAGGGCGGCGTTGAACAGCCAGTTGCGTTGGCGGAGCACGCGAAGGCAGGCCAGGATGTAGAGGGGTGTCGCGATCAGGAAGCCGAGCGGCACCAGCGTCAGCGTGTAGGCGAGGCTGAGCCCGGCGATCGTGGCGGCCCGCCCGAAGGAGGCGGGGTGGCCTTCCTCGTCGGCGACACCTTCCATCGGCACCATGTGGCCGGGGCTCGCCCGCCAGCCGCGCAGGCGCTGGGCGATGTTGAAGAGGCCGCCGGCGACGAAGATCGCGCCGCAGCCGTAGAAGAAGGCGCGCGGGCCGATCGGGTCGGTGTAGAGGCCGGCCTTGATCGTGGTGGCCTCGGCGATCACGAAGAGGCCGAAGAAAACGAAGATCGCCGAGATGGCGACGTCGATGCGCCGGTCCATGGGCTTTGTTCCGCTGGCGATGGATGGAGGAGGGGGCGGCCGCGCCCGGTGGCTTGGGGAGGGGCGCGGCCGCCCGCGGAAGGGAGCGGCTTTCCTACTGCGCGTCGGCCCAGTAGATGCCCTTCTCCTGGTAGATCGGCTTGACCGTCTCGATCGCCGTTTCGGCGAGCTGGTTCAGCCCGTCATGGTCGAGGTCCATGATCTGGAGGCCGCTGATCTGCTCGCGCTTGCGGCGGTAGTCGGGGTCCTGCATGGCGAGGCGGTAGAGGTCGTTCAGCCATTGCCGGTGCTCGGCCGGAACGTCCGGCGAGCCGGCGACGGCGCGCACCTGGCCGAAGGGGTCGTCGGTCCAGCCGAGGCTCCCTTGCGCGCTCGGCAGCTTGTCCCAGGGCGGCGGCAGGTCCTTGCCGGACACCATCAGCGGCACGACGCGGCCGGCATCCATGTGCGGCTGGAAGACGTCGACCGGCGAGGTGTTGATGTCGCCCTCGCCGGAGGCGACGGCGAGCGCCCGCTCGGCCGGCGTGCCGCCGATGATGTCGTTGACCTGGATCCCGAGGCGCCGGACCCAGGCCTGCATGGTGGCGTCGTGGCCGCTGCCGGGGCCGCCCGAGATGTGGCGCACCTTGGCGGGGTTCTCCTTGGCATAGGCGACGAGCCCGTCCAGCGTGTCGCCCCAGGGCGCGCCGGTGCGCTGGATCATGACGATGGGCACGCGCTCGGCACCGACGATACCGTTGAGGTCGTCCAGGCCGACGCCCACCTGGCTCTCGATGTCGATCGCCAGGAGATCGATCGTCGCGTCGGGGAGCGTGTAGATGAAGCTGATGTAGCCCTGCGAGGCGATGTCGCCCTGGTCCTTCACCCAGGCGAGGGCCTCCCAGGTGCCGAAGTTGGTGAAGTCGATGCGGTGCTCGACCACCACCGGCTGGGGCGAGATTTTCGAGGCGGCCTCCGCGAGCTGGCTGGCGAAGACGCTGTCGGTGGAGCCCGGCTCGTCGACGACGAGGAGCACGATCTGCCGGCTCGGGAAGCCGTCGGCGAGCGCCGGCAGCTTGCCGTCGGTGAGCTGGGGCAGGGGAGCGGGGGCGGGCGCGGCGGCCTCCTGGGCGAGGGCCGGCAGGCCGGCGAGCGCCATCGCCGCCGCGGAGGCGGCGCAAAGGATGCGGCGCCGGTTCATCGAAACGGTTCTCATTGCAGTTCCTCCCATTCGTCGTGGCGTTGGTCGTGGCCGCTCGCGGCCGGACCTCCGACCGGCCGCGGGAGGCGTTTGCGTCATGCGGCTCGGGTCGCCGAGGCATCCGTCCCGGCGGTGGCGAAGCGTTCGAGGCCGAAGAGCGCGACGGCGTTGGTGCCGAGGATCGCCTGCTTCTCGCCCGCCGAAAGGCTGTCGCAGCTCTCGATCCAGTCGACCGGCCGCGGCTCGCCCATGTCGGCGGGATAGTCGCTTCCGAGGACGACCTGGCCGGCGCCGACGGTGTCGACGAGGTAGCGGAGCGCCCGCTCGTTGTGGGTGATGGTGTCGAACCAGCAGCGGCGGACGTAGTCCGAAGGCATGGCGGCGATGCCCGTCGCTTCGGGCCGGACCTCGTGGCCGTGGTCGAGCCGGCCGACGCCCAGCACCCCGTAGCCGCCGGCATGGGCGAAGCAGGTCTTGAGGTCCGGGAGCTTGTCGAAGACGCCGCCGAAGATCAGGCAGGCCAATGCCGTCGCCGTTTCCAGCGGGTTCCCGATGAGGTTGGAGAGGTGGTACTTCGACAGCCAGCGGTCGGCCCGGCCGCGCGCGGGGTGGAAGTAGACCACCGCGCCGAGCGCCTGCGCCGCCTCCAGCACCGGCATGAGCGCCGGATCGTCCCAGTCGCGGCCGTTGACGTTGGTGCCGACCATGACGCCGGGCATGCCCAGCCGGCCCACGCAGCGCTCCAGTTCGGCCACAGCCCCTTTCGGATCCTGCAGCGACAGGTAGCCGAGGCCGACATAGCGGTCCGGATGGGACGAGACGATTCCCGCGAGGTCGTCATTGGTCGTCCGGGCAAAGCTGCGGGCATCCGCCTCGCCGAGCCCGTACCAGTAGAGCGTCGGGCTGATCGAGATGAGGTGGACGTCGACGCGCCGGTCGTCGAGCGAGGCGATCCGCGCGTCCGGCGTCTCGATCGGCATCGGCCAAGGCACCTCCTGCGACACGTCGCCGACGGTCGAGGTGATCTTGCCGCGGGCGTTGCGGCCGAACTGGATGCCGTGCCAGCGCTCCCCCGCCATGGCGGGGCCGAGCGCGCTCGGGGGCAGGAAATGGGTGTGCGTGTCCACCACCAGCCCATGGGGCCGGCGCGGTGTCACCGGCGTCGGTTCCGTCATCCGTCTCCTCCGGGCCTCTGGTCGGCCCATCGCCGGGGGCCCGCATCGAAGCGGCAGGCCCGGCGGCCGGGGCGGCATCCTTGTCCGCGCCCGCTCCCTCGTGTCGGCGGTTGGTCCGCCGTTGGTCTTGTGAGGGCAAGCAAGACACATGTCCGGACAATTCGCAAGCCTGAGCAAATCCGCGAAGGCGCTGCGTCGACAAGGGCGAGGGGGTTGCAGGCCGGCGGAGGGTGAGCATCCCCGATGCGCCATCGACGAGGAGAAGCGCCGTTCAAAGACCGGGGGATTCCGCCGCCCGGTTGGATCGGGACGCATGTGGCCGCTCCCGAAAAGGGCAGGAAGATCGAACCTTATCAGCTTGTTGCCCGATATGAGCGGGGGGCGCGGCGCGCGACTGCATGGAGAGCCGGCCGACCCTGCCGCGGCGGTTCGCCGGCGGCGTCTGGAGCGAGGGCGCGAGTCGCGCTTCCGTGGCCGCAAGTCGATCGGCGGCTGACGAGCTTCGGGAATCAAATATTCTGATCCCCATCATCAGATCATATCGGTATTTGTGCGGTCTTTCTCTTGCCTACCACTGACGGATGCCGGTGCCGCGCCCGCGCGCCGGCTGTCTTTTGGGAGGAGGACGACAGGAATGAGCGCCAAGAACCGCCGCGAGATCGGCCTCGCCGTCATCGGCTGCGGCACGATCGGCCGCATCCGCGCAATGATCGCCCACGACTATCCCGGCATCGGCTGGATCGGGTTGTGCGACGTGCGCGAGGATGTCGGGCGAAAGCTCGCGGAGGACTGCGGCGCCGATTTCTTCACCACCGATCTCGAGGAACTGGTCGCCCGCCCCGAGGTGAACGCGGTGATCGTCGCCACCGACGAGAACAACCACGTGCGCCCGACGCTCGCCGCCGCCGAACGCGGGCACGCGCTGTTCACCGAGAAGCCGCTGGCGACCGACGCTTCGGAGTCGGCCTCGATCCTCGGCGCCATCGAGGCGGCCGGCGTCGACGCCGTGGTCGGCTACACCCAGCGCTTCCGCCGGCGCTTCCTGGCGGTCAAGGAGCGGCTCCAGACCGGCCAGATCGGCGAGGTCCATTCGGTCGTCACCCGCGCCTTCATGAACCGCATGGTGCCGATCGCGACCTTGCGCAACACCAACAACCGCGCCAGCCTGACGCCGATGGTGGTGTCCGGCACCCACAGCCTCGACATGTCGCTCTGGCTGATGGAGGGCAAAAAGCCGGTCTCGGTCTATGCGCGCTCTACCGACAAGGTGCTCGGCGCCATCGGCACCAAGGATTCGACCTTCGGCATCTTCGAGTTCGACGACGGCACGATCTGGAGCATGAACATCTCCTGGGGCCTGCCGGAGATCTGGCCGGGCTCGGTCTACGGGCTGGAGATCGGCATCGTCGGCACGAAGGGCGTCATCGACATCGAGGACACCCACCGCGACCTCGTCCTCGCTTCGGAGATCGCGCAAGGGGCGGGCTACAGTCCGGACGGCTGGTCGCCAGGTCAGCCGCGCCACGTCGACTTCCTGACGAGCTATCCGCCCGGCGACCTCCATCTCGGCCAGCTCTGGGGGCCGATGCGCGAGGAGACCGTGTCCTGGTATCAGCGGCTCTGCACCGGCCAGAAGACGCCGCATGCGAGCGCCGCGGACGGCCACCGCAACCTCCTCCTTACCATGGCCATGGACCTGTCCGCCCGCACGGGCCGCCCGGTCCCGCTGCCGGTCTCGGCGGAGGATCTGCGCCAGGGATGATACCGCCGCGCCGATGCTTTGACCTGTTCCATCCCCATCTCAGGATCGTCCTCCCGGGCTTGGCCCGGGATGACGAAGCTGAAAGGAAGACGGATCGAAACAATGGCGCGGGGGTATGAGATCCCAGCATCCCGGCCCTGTCATCAGGGCCGGGATGCGCGGCGATCAGCTCGCTTCGCGCAGGCCTTCCCGGAGGTCGGCGATGGTCGCGAGCGACTGGTTGGAGAGGGGCAGGTCCACGGGCTCGTTGATCGCGGCCGACAGGTCCGCGGCCAAGTAGGACTGCATCACCATGCGCGCGTGCTCGGGCGCCACCATCACGGGGCGGTCGAGGAGGCAGGATTCGAGGAAATGGATGGTTTCCGGCCCCATCTGCCCGGCGAAGACGTGGTCCACCTGCTCGCCCGGCATGGTGGACATGGGAAAGCGCGTGCCCTCCGACACCGTGCTCAGCCAGTTGTCGCGCTGCGTGTCGTCGAGGATCAGCGCGCCCTCCGTGCCGGTGATCTCGATCCAGGTGCCGCAATAGTTCGGATAGGCCGGCGGCAGGTTCCAGCCGCCGCCGACCACGACGAGCATGCCGTTGTCCATCGTCACCGTCGTCCACATGCAGTCGTAGGAGCCGTTGACCTCCTGCATGTAGCCGTAGGAGCCCTGGCTGTAGACGCGCACGGGCTTGGCCGGCTCCAGGAGCCAGAACACGAAGTCGAGGTCGTGGGTCGACTCCATCGCGGCGGGCGAGAGCTTGACGCGCTGGGCGATCTTCTTGCCGAGGCTGCGCGACAGGTGTCGGCTGACCATGACGTTGACGACGCGCCCGAGGGTTCCGTCCTGGATCTTCTTCTTGGCGTAGGCGATCTTGGTGTTGAAGCGCTGGGAATAGCCGATGGTGAACTTCACGCCTTGGCGCTTGGCGGTCTGGATCAGCTCGTCCGCTTCCCAGAGCTCCATGGCGATCGGCTTTTCCAGGAGGACGTGCTTGCCGGCCCGCAGGCAGTCGCGCGCGATCGGGAAGTGCGTCGATTCCGGCGTCGTCGAGATATACACCACCTCGATCGCGTCGTTGCGCAGAATGTCCTGATAATCGGTCGTGGCGCTCGCCGGATTGACGAGGGCGCGGACCTCGGCGAGGCGCTCCTTGCGGATCTCGCAGATGTGCAGCTTGTCGACGAGGGCCGAGCGCGACAGCGTTTCGGCACGGATCCCGCCGCACCAGCCCGTTCCGATCACGGCAACTTCCACGGAGCGCATGAGACTTCCCTTTCGTTCGAACAGAGCTGCGATCGGCAAAATGTCCGGACATAATGGAGGAGACGGGTCGCGCTGTCCAGCCGCGCGGGCACGCGCCGCGGCCGCGACGAGCCGTCGCCGGCATGGTGGGAAGGAGCCGCGTTTCAGGTGGAAGCGGCGTCGGAGGAGGTGACGACGACGCTCGACCGGCGCGGGGCGGGAGTATGCCGGCTGAGCGGGGCCGCCGCTTCGGTCCTGGTCAGGCGGTGCTCGAAGCGGAAGCGCTCCGCCTTGTAATAGGCGCGCGAGCAGTCGGTCGGCTGGCCGGAGGCGAGATAGGCGATGCGCTCCACGAGGATCAGCGGATGCCCGGGCTCGACGCCGAGCATGTCGGCGCGAAACGCGTCGGCGACGATGAACTCGATGATCTCGTCGGCGCCGACGGCCGCGAGCCCGAAGCTGTCCTCGAGGATCGCGTGCATCGGCCGGGCGAGGTCCATGGCGAGGAGCCTGGGCGCCAGCGCGGCCGGAACGAAGGTCGTCCGGTAGGCTGCCCGGTCCTCGCCGGCGGGCGTCAGTACCTTGCGGATCTTGAAGACCTCGGCGCCCGGATCGAGGCCGAGCTTGGCGGCCAGCCAGTCCGGCGCGGGCACGCTGTCCGTGCCGACGACGGCGATCTGCCCGCCCGGCGCCGCGTCGAAGCCGCTCTGGAGGAAGTGGCCGGCGCCGACGAGGTTTTCCGCCAGCCGCGGTGCCAGGACGAAGGTGCCCCGACCCTGCCGCTTGTGCAGGAGGCCCTCGTCCACGAGCGAGGCCACGGCCTGGCGGACCGTGATCCGCGACACGCCGTAATGCTCGCCGATCTCCGTCTCGGAGGGGATCTGGTCGCCGGGCTTGAGGTGAAAGGTCGCCAGATCGCGCAGCGCATGCTTGAGCTGGAGCCAGAGCGGGGCGCCGATCGCCGTTCGCAGAGGGGGAAGGTCGCGCGCCTGCATCCTGCTACCAGTCCTTCGCCCGCGCTCCGCCCCTGATCGGGAGGACGAGCGACGTCATCCCGCTTCCTTCTGCACGACGAGAGGCTCGATGCGAAGGCGCCCGGCCAGCGCCTGCAGGTCGGCGAGGAGCGGCGCGGGGATCGGAATGCCGTTCCGGCCGCGCTCGCGCACCCGCCGCTCGCGGTCCGAGCCGGGAAGCCGGATCACGTCGACGCCCGGCATCCGCTGCGAGGCCTTGAGGCCCTGGAGGTCCCGGTCGACGGCCTCGCCGAAGGCGGCGAGCGGCATGAAGCGGGACACGTCGAGCGCCAGGATGAAGTGGCCTGTGTTGGTCTCGCTGGAGGCGTCGGCGTTGAAGTCGACGACGTTTCGGCCGAAGGCGGCGCCGTTCAGGGTGCCGGCGAGAAGGCCGAGAACGAGGGCGAGGCCGCTGCCCTTGTAGCCGCCGACCGGCTGCAGGATGCCCTCGGAGCTGCGCTTGGGATCGAGCAGCGGCTCGCCGGTCGCGCGCTCGATGAGCCAGCCCGGCGGCAGCGTCCGGCTGTTCAGCGCGTAGTTCTTGATCGTGCCGTAGGAAACGACGGTAGTCGCGATGTCGAGGACCACTGGCGGCTCGGACAGGGCGGGAATGGCGACCGCCAGCGGGTTGGTGCCGAGCAGCGGCTCGGATCCGCCCCAGACCGCCATGTGGTTGGCGCTGGCCACCGCGCTGTAGAGGCCGATCATGCCGGCCGCCAGGGGCATCGAGGCGTAGAGGGCAGCCGGGCCGGCATGGTTGGAGCGCCGCGCGCCGACCCAGGCGACGCCCGTCTCGCGCGCCATCTCGATCGCCGTCTCGGCCGCCCGCTTCATCACGAGGTGGCCCATGCCGTTGTCGCCGTCGACGAGCGCCGTCGCCGGGGCCGTCCGGCTCACGCGGATCGCGGGGCGCGGATTGACGCCGCCGGCCTCCAGGCGTCGGACATATTGCGGCAGTCGGAAGATGCCGTGGGCGTCCGCGCCGGTCAGGTCGGCTTGCGTCATCAGCTCGGCGACGGCCGCGGCGTCCTCGCCCGGCAAGCCGCAGCGATCGAGGGCGCGGGCGACGAAGGCGGCGAGGTCGGAGGCGGATACGCCCGCGGGGTCGCTCATGCCCCGCGCTCCCCACGCATCCTCTCGTTCGCCCGTTCGGCGAGGGGATCGGCATGCGCCTCGACGGCGTTGGCGCCGATGGCCGCTGGTGCGGTCATGGAGAACTCCGATGGTGTGGACGGGCCGCGCTTCGCTTTGACGCGCAGCGGCGGCCTTGCCGTTGATCAACGGCAGCACGATGACGTCTTATGACGTCTTGATCAACAGGTGCGCTCCATCGTCTCCTCATGGCAGTCGGCGGCGGACGAGAGCGGCGCGTGGATAATAGTAAGCCGGCATCGAGATTTTACCGAAGCGCGGTGACATCGGCCGAAACGACGGGACGAGGTCTCTCGCGTCGCTGCCGACCAAAAGGCACCTCGTCGATCGAGGGCGGCAGGTTCTGCCGCCCCCTCGCGAGCCTCAAGCTGCCGCGGCCGTCCCGCTCGCGGCCGAGCCCGGCATGGCGACGTTGGCGCCGGACAGGGCCTCCTGCAGGCGCTTCTCCTGGTCCGGGGAGAGCGAGGAGCGGATCACCTTGCCTTTGAAGCGCGACACCTCGCTGAGCACCTTGTCCGGCTGAACCTTGCGCAGGAGAACGAACAGGGCCGACGAGTTGGGCTGCAGCGTTTCCCCGAGCGAGCGGATGAAGTCGTCGTTGATGCCGAAATCCGCGAGCTTGCCCGACAAGGCGCCGGCTCCCGCTCCGAGAGCTGCGCCGGTGGCGAGGCCCAGGAGCGGGTTGAGGAAGAGGAGGCCCACCACCGAGCCCCACATGGCGCCCCACAGGCCGCCCGAGGCCGCGCCGGCCCCGATGAGATCGACGCTCTGCTTGAGCCGCACCTTGCCGCCCTCGTCGCGGATGGCGACGACCGCGTCCTCCAGGTCGACGAGATATTCCTTCTGAAGGCGCGTCAGCTCGGTCAAGGCGCGATCGGCTTCGCCGGGGTCGTCGAACGCCACTACAACAAGTTCCGTCATGGTCCAGTCCCTTTTCTTTCAACCACGCAGAGAGAGGGAAGCAGATAATGCCGTCCAGCTCGATGATCAGGCAAGACGTGGTGGTTCAAGCCTGTTCAAGGGCGCGGGATGTCGTTGGTGACGACTGAACGCTGACGAGCAGGGCGTTTCAGAGGATTGGTAAATGAATGAGGGGCGAAGTAACGCCAAGATAATCATTCGCGACCGCGCGCCGAAATGCTTTGGATCGTGACGCGGGCCCGCGTCTCGGTCAGCCGTCCGCCCGCGCCATCCGGCTCCAGTCGATCTCGGCCGGATCGAGCCGGTGGTCGGCGATGTAGTAGAGGACGCGGCCCGGTCCTACCGCGGCCGAGTCCGCGCAGTTCAGGTCGACCGCTCCCGCGTCGGACAGGCCGACGAGGGTCACCTTCTGGTCGCGCTTGAGGCCGGCCAGCACGTCGCCGTAGCGCAGGGGAGGCGCGTCGGCGGGAACGCGCATCGAGAACACGGTGTCGCGCCGGGCGGGCGAGAACAGGAGCGAGGCCACGACCGAGGCGCCCGGATCGTGCGCCGCGCGCACGAGGAGCTCCGAGGACATGGAGGCGATCGCTTCGATGCGCGGCTCCTGCCGACGCAGCATGGCGGCCGTGCGCTCGTCCTGGAAGTAGGTGACGATGTGGGTGGTCTCGTTGCAATGGGCGGCGACCAGCGCGGCGGCGAGTGTTTCGTCGTCGTTCTGCCCGCGCACCACCAGCGCCCGGGCCCGGCGCGCGCCGCTGCGCGCGAGCGCTTCCGGGCTCGCCAGCCGGTCCGTGCGCACGAAGTCGGTCAGCTCGGGCAGCGGGTTGCGCTCCAGCGCCTTGGCGACGAGGACGGTCGGCGGCGTGCCGGGCATGCGCTCGCTGGCGAGCATTTCGACGAGGCGGTGGGTGAAGTCGTCGTGCCAGCCGAGCACGACGAAGTGGCCGGCCCGGTCGCCGTAGTCGTTCAGTCCCATCATCCGCCGCCTCCAGAGCTGGCCGATCCCCGTGAGCATCTTGCCGAGAACGGCCGTGAAGAGCGCGATGCCGCCCGGCAGAACGAAAAGGACGCCGACGAGCCGGCCCGCCTGGGTGACGGGCGCCAAGTCCCCGTAGCCCGTCGTGGTGGCCGAGACGAGATAATAGTAGAGGAAGCTGACGCCGTCGCCGGCGAGCTTCTCCTCCCCGGCCCAGCTCATCAGCGCCCACGAGAGAAGGGCGTGGCCGAGCGCCATCAAGGCCAGGGCGGACCAGGTCAGTTCGGCGACTGCAAGGTAGGAACGCCGCAGCAGCGCGAACACGATCTGCAAGAAACGCTCCCCCGACGCCGCCTCTCCCTGCGGCATGCGACCAGATTCACGCCGCGAAGGCAATGCTTCGTCGCCGAAGGGCCGGTCGTGCGCGGCGGGCTGGGCGGCAAGGCCCCGGCGGGTATCGCGCCGGTCGCCCCATCGGCGGCCTCTAGCTGGACGCTGCCTCTTGCATCAAACCCATGTAAATGCTGGGCCATCGGGGGAACTGAAGAGGTCAACCCCACTTCCAGCCCCACTTCAAGGAAGTGCATCATGGGGTTCGCTCCGTTGGAAGGCGATCCTCTTCCAAATCGTTCGTGTCTCCGGTCGCCATGGTCTTCGACCAGCCGAGGGAGGGCTCGAAGTCCGGATCGCCGTCGATCTCGTCCACAAGTTCGATCATGAACTCGATCCTCTCGACCAAGCGCTTCCGGAAGGCTGCCAGCGCCTCGCGCTTCGCCTGCCGGTCCGGTATCGTACGGGGGCGGCTGTAGGAAATAACCTCACCCATCAGCGCGGCCCTCGCAGTTCGGGAACAAACCACTCGCCGAGAGCGCGGAAGCCATCAGCGACGATACCTGCCGACGTGCGAACCAGGATCGCCATGGAGACGCAGGAGAAGGCCAGCGGGAGGCGGATGAAGTACGGGACGGGCGGGATCATTCGCCCGCCTCCTCAAGCTGGTGCTCGGCATAGTCACGCATGACGATCAGGAGGGCGTCCAACTGCTCGGCGTCGATCGCCTTCATGTGGTAGCCGGGGCCGAAGTCAGACGTGCTCGTTCGGGTCATGTTGCTGGTGGACATCCAGCTCGCGAGGTCGAGAAGGCGGGTGACGTTGCTGAGCACGGTGGCGAGGTCGAGCTTGTGGTTCGCCATGGTCAGCCTCCTAGGTGCACGATGTCGGCGCGGAGGGCGCACAGGCCCTCCAGCAAGAGGCGTTCGTCGGCGTCCATGTTCTCGCCGGCTGTCGACGCGTAGCGGATCAGCACGTCCAGTTTGTCGCGCAGGCAGGAAAGGTACGGCGCGCGGAAGGTGACGACGGATCGGGCGAGGTCGCACCGCTTGGCGTCGTCGGCTTCCCAGGCGCGCTGTTCCTCGCCGGGCACGGTGTTCGGCAAGCCGGCATCCGCGATGCGCCAGGTGCGGAATAGGTCGTGGAACTCCTTGGAAGCGGCAATCTCTTCGGGGGTCGGAAAGTCGGCCATCGGTCAGCCCTCCCCGCCGGTCATGGACGAAAGGAGCGTCGCAATCATGCTGCCCTGGCCGCCGAAGACGCGAGCCGACACGAGGTAACAGGCGCGATCCTGCGCATCCTTGAGGCTACGGGGCCGCTCGGCCAGCAGCGCCTTGAGGGCAGCCTTCTCCCAATCGGAAGCGTGGTCGATCGCCTGCTCGGCCTCCAGGAGCCACCAGGGCGGGTTATCACGATCAATGACGCTGGATGCGTCTTCCAGGGCGTCCAGTTCGCGGCGGGCGCGGTTGAGGGCTGCGGTCGCCTCGCGGTGCGCCTCGATCTTCAACTGCATCCACGTTGGGATCGCGGCGAGGACGGGATCGGCGATCAGCGCGGCGAGCGCCGAGTTGGCCGAGACGAAGACGGAACGGGTGGCGGCGTTGCTCATCGTCGCCCCCTCAAGCCTGAACCGCATGGCGGGCGCGGATGCTGGCCTCGGCCGCAGCGGCGCTCATGTGGAAGGGTAGGTACTTCACCGCATCGATGGCGGCCTCCAGCGGCGTCAGTTCGGGAGCTGCTGCCTGCTCAGCCACGATCTGAGCTTCGAGCTTGGCAGAGTACCAGGCGTTGCGAAGCGCCATGGCGAACATGGGGCGCGAGAAGGCAGCGCCGGGGATGGTCATGAGGTGGTAGTTGCGCCAGGCGCGCTTCATCACTTCGCGTGCGGACACACGGGTGCTATTGGCGTGGGTAGCCATTCGAGGATCTCCGTAGGATCGTCGTTTCGGTTAGGGCCGGTGCGGAGGTTGGCGCTTCCTACCGGCCTGCTTTTCTGTTATCGTCAAATGATGGAGCTGTCAATTACTGATAACGGAAAATCCCGAGGGCGCCCGGAGACGGGCATCGGCCGTCCTGTCGGATTGCGGCTTTATCCGCATCTAGAGCAGGCGCTGGACGCCTACTGCGAGGACCAGCTTGACGGCCCTGGCCGTCCAGAAGCGATCCGGCGCATCCTCACGGCTTGGCTGAAAGAGAACGGCTATCTTCCAAGATAATCCTCTTTTAGATTAATAATCGCCGCGAGAACGCACAAAACAGCTCCAAATGGACTACAATGTCAAAGTATTCGTTCTCTCTTGAGGAGCGCTGGGCTGTATTCACAGCCCACGAAAGTCGGTGCTACCTTTGCTATCGACCTATCAACCTGAAGACAATGCAGATTGATCACGTCGTTCCAGAGCACTTATTAGAAAAACCGGAAGAACTAAAATCGTACCTTGAGGATTTAGGTCTCCCTGCCGACTTCAAATTGAATTCGTACGAGAACTGGCTGCCATCCTGCGCCAATTGCAATAACGCCAAACGCGGCAGCAAGTTCAAGCCCGCACCGATCTATCTTGCCAGCCTCGAACGGGCGAGCAAGAAAGCCGATAAGTGCAGAAAAATCGCAGCCGCAACGGTTCGAGATGCTGATATAGCAAAAGCTCTGAGCTATTTAGAGCGTGCAGCAGCATCTGAGACCAACTTCGATTACAGCCTTTTGAAGCCGTTGTTCATGGCGTTCTGTGAGGCAAACCCCGAAGCAATGCGAGCGATGCACAAGCGCACCGATCCAGGTAAAATCGAGTTCATTACACATCTGGAGCAGCCTCCGGAACTCGCAATCGCGCCGAACCTTACTGTTCGCTTCGGCGACGGTATTCATATCGTAACCACTCCTCTTGGCACTGGATACGTGCCGAAACATGAGACGCCACATTCAAGCTTTTACTGCGGAAGCTGTGGCTCTTTAGGGCCATGGAATGGCGCGCGCTGCTTGAGTTGCGGCATGCTGAATGACGACTAGCATCATGGCCCCTCGGCGATGCCAATCAGGAGCGATCTGGCGGTCAAATGAACAAATGTTCTTGATCAATGAATAATTCTAAAGAGCCGCTTTGGAGTTTCGGTAAAGGCTTGCTCATATCCGTGATGAGCATCACTTTATTTGTGTCTGGTTATGCACTGCTTTCCACGTATCTTCCAGGCTGGACTGCTTTTAAAATACCTATCGCACTAAGCACTACTGACTGGGCAACTTTGATCTCGGGGTTTGGGGGCGCAGTGGTTGGTGGCGTTATTGCTTACGTGATTGCTCGACAAGGGTCGAAAGAGGCAAGACGCCGCGAAATTACCTCAGCATCCGAGGCGAAGCAGCGAGAAGACGAGCGCCGGCTGTCAGAGGAAAAGACTGCTGCACTCAGATTGATGCAGAAGCTTAGCTCACTAACAAACAATTTTTCAACTCTCGTAGCACATATCGAGCGCCCCCTCGATGAGGTTCATAAAAGGGGAGAAGCAATAGGTGATCTTTGGATGCTTGTTCGGCCTACGGCATCGATGAGCCATCGAAGAGTACATTTTGAAATCAGTGATTTTCTACCGCTTATGTCAGCAAACAAATGGGAGCTAATCAACCGATCCACCGAAATATCCGATTGGTGGACAGAACTCAGCCTGTCATTCGACAACTACAGCAAGCTTCGCAGGGAGATGGAAGAGGTATTAGACCCATTTGCGCATGTTGATCCGGCAACGGGCGAAATCGTAACTATTATCCCAGCGGAGGCAAGGAAGTCACTGCGCAAGCGAGAATATGTTCTCGAAAACCTCATAAGAGAAATATACGATTTTAGCAGTGAATACCTCGGAAAATCTAAGATCCTTGGTGATAATGTATCCGAGGAGTTCCTTAAGATGTATGGAAACGAGTTCCCCCTCATAAAATCAAGGCATGCGAATGCATGACTTATTCATCGTCGTGGCCGGGTTGCTGCAGATGCCCCCATTTGCGCAAGCCTCATCTGCTGCGCCTTGATCTGACGTTGCACCATCGTTCGCCTGCGGTGAAAGTCTACCTTCGCCTGCACCGACGCTTGCTCCTGCGCCTGCCTCACCAACACTGGCAACGCAATTTTTGGTGGGCGGCCGATCGCGCCAGTTGACCGCCAGTCAGAACGTCTGGTTCCCTCCTCAACCTCAAGAGAGGGGATCATGCGCGTAAAAGCACTCATGTTGGCATCGCTCGCCTTCATTGCGTCCGCGCCGTTGAATGCATCAGCGCAAAGCCTCTGCGAGCTGCTAAGTGGAGCTGCAGTGATAGCCCGTGATGGAACGTACTTGGGCGAGATATCGTCCGAGTTTTCCTCAAACTCCATCCTCAATGAGTTTGGCAGTCATGGTAGTGAATTCGCATCTGATAGCATTTGGAACGAGTTTGGGCAGCATGGCGGTGAGTTTTCGCAGTACTCCCCATTCAATCCGTACACATCCACTCCGCCTATCATCGTGAAGGGTGGCCAGGCCGTTGCCTTGCTGTCAGTCAATGGCGCTCCGGAAGCTGTAAATCCATATGCTTTGAAGACCTGCCAGTAGCGGCCATTGATCGACTTACCTCAACCATCATCACCTACGGCGTAGGGCTCGGCCACGCTCGCTTACGCGGGCGGCGATCCCCTCGCGGCTGTTCGGGACGAGGAAGCTTCCGACCGGACCGACATTGCCGACGCCGGGCAGGAGCGTAGCGGGGTCGGTGAAGTTCGAAGGCGGAGGCGCCGGCAGCGGAACGCTGTAATTGCCATATCGCCCCGTACGTCCGGGGTTGGCGAGGCCGCGAGGCACCACAGGCTCGGGGACCTCCTCGCCCTGCATCATGAAGTCTCGGATGCCCATGCTCTCGTTGGCTTCGAGCCCTTCGCGGATCTGCGCCCGTCGAGCCTCGGCCGTGCTCCTGATCTGCTCGTCCGTGATGGCCCAGGTGCCAGGGACCATCTCGGAGACCGGGATGCCGTCGACCTTCGTATCGACAAGCACCTGGTAGCGGGGCCGCCGTCCGGCTCGCCAATCCTCCGCCGTGAGGTTCCGCCTCTGGCCGTCGAAGACCGGGGCAAGGGTGATGTTCTCTACCTCCACGCCCTCGCCAAGGAACTCGCGGGCCATCTGCATGGCATCGTCGCGAAGGTAGTCGTGGCTGCCGTCCAGGGGAGGGTATTTGCCCTCGGGCGGAAACTGCATGAGCTGCGCCGATCCGGAGACGGAGGAGACGCCCCAGTTGCGCTTCAGGATGCGAAGGGCCTGCTCCGTCGCTATGTCGGTGTTGCCGTTGGCCTCGATGAACTCCTCCTCGAATATCTCGCGGAACTGCGTGATCATGAGGTTCTGAGTGCGGTTATCGGCGCCGATGCCGGGCTCGTCGCCTGGCTGCCACGTGTCGAAGCTGGACGTCACCGTGCTCGCGTCGATCTCGGCCGCCGCCTTTTTGGCCTCGCCCTCCCAGACCTTCTTCGAGGTCTGATACCGCCCAGCCTATGAATTGACCTCTTCTATCCAGGGATAGAGGCAGAGGGATCGAATGCGCCTGGGATCGTCTGTGGCGGCGTTCCAGGCTTGGCAGCAGGCGTCGATGATGTGCTCACGACCC
>NZ_VTOM01000039.1 GCF_009765365.1 Antarcticirhabdus aurantiaca | reverse complement strand
CCGCAGGGCCATCATCGGGTCGGTCATCGGTGGTCTCTCGGTTCGGGGTTGGCTGTCGCAACCCGATCCTAACCGGCAACCGCCGATGACCGCCTCTCAGCTACACCACCACCTGGGACACGACCCACCCGAAGATGCATCGTCGATATTCGATAGCTACGCGAGCGATGCTATCGTCACGCGGCATTTGGGCTGGCGACCGCATGAGGCACTTCGCGATACGAAGAGTTTCGTCGAGAGCGCCGCACGAGAATGGGAGACTGGTCGCGGTTTCCCATTGGTCGTGTTCACGCGCACCGGCCCGGATGACCTGATCGGCATGTTCCATCCCCATGTTAGGCCTGGCCGGGTCAACTACGGCTACGTTCTAGCTCGCCACGCTTGGGGAAACGGGTGCGCCACCGAGATCCTGACCTGGCTGGTCGATCATGCCTTGGCTCATCCGGCAATCTTTCGTGCGGAAGCCTTTTGCGACGTCGACAACCTCGCTTCGGCTCGGGTTATGCAGAAGGCAGGCATGACCAAGGAGGGCGTTCTGCGCAGATACTTCGTCCACCCGAACGTCTCGGAACATCCGCGAGACTGCGTCATGTATGCTCGGGTCCGGTAGGAACTGGAAGCAGACATTCGCGAGCCACGGAGCGGATGTCCAATGCTGGCTATAGCAGGTGATCAGGTCCACCTCGCGGAGTATGGCTGCGTATCGAGGTGGAGAACGCCTCCAACGATTTTGTGGATTGAGAAAACCGATGATGCGGGAGTGGCTGGAAGCAGGCTCACCCCTCGTCCGGCACGTAGCGTTCCCAGCCGCGCGGAGCCAGGTGTTCCTGGGGCTGGAAGCGGATCTTGTAGCCCATCTTGCGGGAGCCGCGGACCCAGTAGCCGAGGTAGAGGTAGGGCAGGCCCAGGGAGCGGGCGCGCTCGATGTGGTCGAGGATCATGAAGGTGCCGAGACTCCGCTCGGGCTCGGAGGGCTCGAAGAAGGAGTAGACCATCGACAGCCCGTCGCCCATGACGTCGGTCAGCGCGACGGCCATGAGGTCGCGGTCGCCGCGCGGCGTGATCGCCGAGTCGGGGCCCTTGCGGCGGTACTCGATGACGCGGGTGTCGACCTGGCTCTCCTCCACCATCATCGCGTAGTCGAGGACGCTCATCTCCGACATGCCGCCGTGGACGTGACGGGCGTCGAGGTAGCGGCGGAAGAGGCTGTACTGCTCGGAGGTGGATTGCGCCGGCATCATGCGGCCGACGAGGTCGCGATTGTTACGGGCGACGCGCTGCATCGACTTCGTCGGCTCGAACTCGTCGACGAGGATGCGCACCGAGACGCAGGCACGGCAGCGCTCGCAGGCCGGCCGATAGGCGATGTTCTGCGAGCGGCGAAAGCCGCCCTGCGTCAGGAGGTCGAGAAGGTCCGGGGCACGGCCGCCGAGGAGGTGCGTGAACACCTTCCGCTCGAGCTGGCCCGGCAGATAGGGGCAGGCGGACGGCGCTGTGAGGAAGAACTGCGGCGTCGAAGGATGCACAGTCATGGCGCGACCGCTCCGCCCCCTCTGATCATGGAGATGCCTTGCCCTGAAATGAGGGCAAAGCCGCGCCCCTGGCAAGGGCGCGGCGACACCGTGACGCCGGGATAAGGCCCGTCAGACGCGGTCGCGCACAACGGCCGTGCCGAGAAGGACGTCGTGGAGAAGCTGCTTGCGCCGCGTCATCAGCCCGACCACCAGAACGAGGGGCGTGAGGACCGTGACGGAGGCCCAGAACAAAACGCCGTGGAGAACGGCGAGCACCGGATCCATCGCCGCGCCGTCGAGCCGCTCGACCTTGATGCCCGCGAGGCGCATGCCCGGCGTCGCCTGGCGCCGGCTGCCCATGGTGAAGCCGACGTAGAGGATCGCGATGGCCGGCACGAGGATAGCGTAGAGCCCCCAGCCGAGGCCGAAGGTGAGAAGGCCGAGAACCGCGACGACGATCGCTGCCGGGATCGTCAGGAGCGCGACGATGGCATAGTCGACGAGAAAGGACATGATGCGCCGGGTGCGCACGCCGTCGTAGAGGCGCGGCGCGTCGAGAGCGTCCACGGTCCGCTTGTTAATCGTGCCAGCGAAAGGTCCGCCGTTCATCGTGCTTCGAACTCCTCGGTCGACGGCGAAAGGTCGCCGCCGCCACGAAGATGGTGAGCCGTCTCCCGGCCTGCAATGAGCGGTCGCTCAGCGGCCCTGGCAGGCCCGCGCCGCCCGCGGGGAGAAGTAGGACAGGACGCCCGCCGCACCGGCGCGCTTGAAGGCGGAGAGGCTTTCCATCATCGCCCGACCGCCGTCGAGCCAGCCGTTGCCGACGGCGGCCATGATCATCGCGTACTCGCCGGAGGTCTGGTAGGCGAAGGTCGGCACGCCCAGCTCGCGCGACAGGCGCGAGACGATGTCGAGATAGAAGGTGCCGGGCTTGACCATGATGAGGTCGGCGCCCTCGTCGAGATCCTGGCTTGCCTCGCGCACGGCCTCTTCCGAATTGCCGTAGTCCATCTGGTAGGTGCGCTTGTCGCCCTTCAGGAGAGCGTTGGAGCCGACCGCGTCGCGAAAAGGTGCGTAGAAGGCCGAGGCGTACTTCGCGGCGTAGGACATGATCAGCGTGTCGCGGAAGCCTTCGGCGTCCAGCGCCTCGCGGATCATCGCGACGCGCCCGTCCATCATGTCGGACGGGCCGATGATGTCGCAGCCGGCCTGCGCCTGGACGACGGCCTGTCGGCAGAGAAGCTCGACGGTCGCGTCGTTGAGGATGCGGCTCCCTTCCATGACGCCGTCGTGGCCGTGGCTCGTGTATGGGTCGAGCGCCACGTCGCAGAGGATGCCGACCTCGGGAACGGCCTCCTTGATGGCGCGCGAGGCGCGGCAGACGAGGTTGCCGGCGTTCAGCGCCTCGGAACCCGACAGGTCGCGCATCTCCGCCTGCGTATAGGGAAAAAGGGCGAGAACCGGGATGCCGAGGTCGCGCGCCTCGCGCGCCGCCTCCACGCATCCCTCGACGGACAGACGCGAAACGCCGGGCATCGAGGCGACGGGTTCGGGCGCGCCGGAACCCTCGCGCACGAAGATCGGCCAGATGAGGTCGGCGGGCGAGAGCTGCGTCTCGCGCACGAGGCGGCGGGTCCAGTCGTGCTGGCGCAGGCGGCGGAAACGCCGGCCGCCCGTCGCCGCGTCGATGCGGGCGGAGGTGGCGGGGTCGGCGCGGAAGCGTTCGGTCATCGTGGAAACACCGGATGCGGAAGTTGGGGATCCTGGCCGTTCGGCTACGCCCATCGCGCGGGCCCTGCAAGATTGACGTCGATTCTGACGGCGATAAGAACCATGTCGCGATGAAGGAGTGCGCCGCCATGACGGACGAGGGCCGATGAGCGAGCGCGGCGGGCAGGCCACGCGCCTGGAGCGAATCGACAGGGCGCGGGCCTGGATCCTGCGGCTCGGCGCCGTCTTCCTGTTCGTGCTGACGCTGGAACAGTGGATCCGCCTCGTCGGCGTGACGGACGGGCCGCTCGGCCGATTCGACCTGATGCCGGTCGGCTGGCGCGTCGCCTCGGCGACGCTCGCGGTTCTGTATCCCGTGGCCGGCATCGGGCTCTGGCTGCTGGCGCCCTGGGGCACCGTGGTCTGGTTTCTCGTCGCCGCGACGCTGGCCGTGATGAGCTTCGGCTTTCCCGGGACCTTCGGCACCGACATTCTCGGCCTCGCGCCCCACGTCGCCTGCCTCCTGGTGCTCGCCGGGCTCAGGATCGCCCGGCACCGCGCGTCCCGGCCCGTCCACGGCGAGCGGCGAAACACGTCTCATTAAGCTCAAATTGCGGGAGGGCGAGGTAAGGCGCTCTTAAGGCTGTGATTTAAGTCGACTTTTAGATGCGGCACGTAATGTGGGTCACAAGGCGGGATCGAAAGAGAACAACCGCCAAAAGCAACAGCGGAGCCGATACTCATGAACGCCCAGGTCAAGCGCGAGCCGACTGCCGTAGAGCCGAAGTCGGAACTGAAGGCCCTCTATCTCGAAACCCTGCAGCTGGTCGAGCGCCTGCACCGCCGCCTGCTCGACGTCATCAAGGACGAGTTCGACCGGGCCGGCCGCACCGACATCAACGCCGTGCAGGCGCTGCTGCTCTTCAACATCGGCGACGCGACGCTGACGGCCGGCGAGCTGCGCTCGCGGGGCTTCTACCTGGGCTCGAACGTCTCCTACAATCTGAAGAAGCTCGTCGAGCTCGGCTTCATCGACCACCAGAAGTCCCGCGTCGACCGCCGCGCGGTGCGCGTCTCGCTGACCGCCACCGGCCAGCAGGTGGCCGCGATGGTCGCCGAGCTCTACGACCGCCACATCGGCTCGATCGACAAGGTGGGCGGCCTCGACGAGCAGGAGTTCCAGAAGATGAACCGCTCGATGCAGCGCCTCGACCGCTTCTGGAACGACTCGATCGCCTACCGCCTCTGAGCCTTCTCCGCCCGGGCGGTCGTCCTCCCCGCCTGATCTCGCCGCGCCGGTCCTCCAGCCGGTGGCGTCGGCCACAAAGCCCGGTCCGCCGCCTCTTCGGCGCGCCGGGCTTTCGGCGTGGCGGGCCACGCTGAGGCCATATTGGTCTGCCCTGGAGAACCCTTCCAGACGATGCGGGCAGGCGATGCCCGCCGCGACGCGCGGCCCGTTCAGCGGGTGTTCACCCTGTTTCGGCAGGGTTCGCGCCGCCGCCCGAGAGTTCTGAGGGGAACGAGACGATGACGCATCCGGTCAAAGCCGCCACGGGCGCCAAGCTGTCGCGCCGCGCCTTCGTGACGGGAGTCGCCGCCGCGGCGGTGCTGCCGGGCGTCGCGAGCGCCCAGGACGCGGCGCTGGACGAGCTCCTGTCGGCGCCGGGGCGCGGCAACTGGAACGACCAGTTCGACGCGGGCCTGAGCGGCGTCGCCAAGGTGGCGACCGCGCAGCCCGTCTTCTCGCAGAACACCGTCGCCGCGCTCGCGCAGGCGATCGAGACGCATCGCGGCATCGTCCAGATGGGCGGCTGGCCGGCGGTGCCGCAGGACAAGGTTCTGAAGATCGGCCTGCAGTCGGGCGCGGTGCCCTATCTGCGCCAGCGCCTCGCAGTCTCGGGCGACCTGCCGCAGTCGGCGGCCAACAACAGCCCGGCCTTCGATTCCTACGTCGACGCGGGCGTCAAGCGCTTCCAGGAGCGGCATGGCCTGCCGGCCGACGGTGTCGTCGCGGAATACACCTTCAAGGCGCTGAACGTGCCGGCGGACCTGCGCTTCGGCCAGCTGCAGACCAACCTTCAGCGCTTCCAGGCGATGACGGAGGGCTTTCCGGCGCGCTTCGTGATGGTCAACGTGCCCGCGGCCGCGATCGAGGCGGTGGAGGACGGCCGCGTCGCGCAGCGCCACACGGCGATCGTCGGCAAGGTGGACCGGCAGACGCCGATCCTGAACTCCGCGATCACCAACCTCAACCTCAATCCGTACTGGCACGCACCGGCGTCGATCGTCCAGAAGGACATCATCCCGATGGTGCGCAAGGACCCGCAGTACCTCGCCAAGAGCAACATCCACATCTTCAACGGCCAGGGCCGCGAGGTGCCGCCGGAGATGATCGACTGGAACTCGGACGAGGCGGTCAAGTACCTGTTCCGCCAGGAGCCGGGCAAGAACAACGCCATGAGCTCGGTGAAGATCAACTTCCCGAACCCGCATGCCGTCTACATGCACGACACGCCGCAGCAGGGCCTGTTCTCCAAGCTCATGCGCTTCGATTCGTCGGGCTGCGTGCGCGTCCAGAACGTGCGCGACCTCATCGTCTGGCTCGCCAAGTACGAGCAGGGCTGGGACCGGCAGGCGATCGAGAGCGTCATCGCCTCGCGTCAGCGCAAGGACATCGACCTCCAGAACCCGGTGCCGGTGTTCTTCACCTACATCACGGCCTGGGCGAGCGACCCGGCAACCGTCCAGTTCCGCGACGACATCTACCACCGCGACGGAGCGGCGGCGCTGGCGAGCGGCGACCTGACCGCGCAGGCCTATGCGCCGGGGCAGGTCAACCCCTACGCGCAAGGGGACAACAGCCAGACCTTCTGAGCCGGGCGAGCGACGCGCGACGTCGCGGCCGGCGGCGGCGCCTTGGTTTCGCGCGTGGCATCGTGTTAAGGGCCGGGTCGGACGATCCGGCCCTTTCTCTTTCATCCGCGGGCCGCAGACGGGAGCCACGCCATGAGCCAAGCCATCCGATCCGAAATGGGCGACAGCTTCGAGGCCTTCTTCAACGAAGGCATCGCGACGCGGGATCCCGAGCTGTTCGGCGCGATGAAGTCGGAGCTGAACCGGCAGAGCCACGAGATCGAGCTGATCGCCTCCGAGAACATCGTCTCGCGCGCCGTCCTCGAAGCGCAGGGCTCGGTGCTGACGAACAAGTATGCCGAAGGCTATCCCGGCAAGCGCTATTACGGCGGCTGCCAGTACGTCGACATCGTCGAGGACCTCGCCATCGAGCGGGTCAAGACGCTGTTCGGCTGCGGCTTCGCCAACGTCCAACCGAACTCCGGCAGCCAGGCGAACCAGGCGGTGCTCCTGGCGCTCGCCAAGCCCGGCGACACCATCCTCGGCATGAGCCTCGACGCGGGCGGCCACCTGACCCACGGCGCCAAGCCCAACCTCTCGGGCAAGTGGTTCAACGCCGTGCAGTACGGCCTCGACCTTTCGACCGGCCTCCTCGACTACGACGCGATGGAGCGGCTCGCCAACGAGCACAAGCCCCGCATCATCGTCGCGGGCGGCTCGGCCTACAGCCGCGTCATCGACTTCGCGCGCTTCCGCGCGGTGGCGGACGCGGTCGGCGCGCATCTCTGGGTGGACATGGCGCACTTCGCCGGCCTCGTCGCGGGCGGCCAGCATCCGAGCCCGTTACCGCACGCCCACGTCGTCACCTCCACGACGCACAAGACGCTGCGGGGCCCGCGCGGCGGCCTCGTCCTGACGAACGACGAGGATATCGCCAAGAAGATCAACTCGGCCGTCTTCCCCGGCCTCCAGGGCGGCCCGCTGATGCACGTCATCGCCGGCAAGGCGGTGGCCTTCGGGGAGGCGCTGCAGCCCTCCTACCGCTCCTACATCAAGGCCGTGGCGGAGAACGCCAAGGTCCTGGCCGAGACGGTTCGCGAGGGCGGCTTCGACATCGTGTCGGGCGGCACCGACACGCACCTGATGCTCGTCGACCTGCGCCCGAAGAACCTGACGGGCAAGGACTCGGAGAACGCGCTCGGCCGCGCCAACATCACCTGCAACAAGAACGGCGTGCCGAACGACCCGCAGAAGCCGACGATCACCTCGGGCGTTCGTCTCGGCACGCCGGCGGCGACCTCGCGCGGCTTCGGCGCGCAGGAGTTCCGCGAGGTCGGCCGGCTCATCGTCGAGGTGCTGGACGGGCTGAAGGCGGCGAACTCGGCCGAGGGCAATGCCCGCGTCGAGGCGAGCGTGAAGGAGCGCGTGATCGCGCTGACCGACCGCTTCCCGATCTACCCGAACCTCGGCTGATCGGAACGGGACGGCGAGCCGCATGAGGTGCCCTTACTGCGGCTCGCAGGACAGCCAGGTGAAGGATTCGCGCCCCGTCGAGGACGGGGCGTCGATCCGGCGCCGCCGCGCCTGCCCCGACTGCGGCGGCCGCTTCACGACCTATGAGCGCGTGCAGCTGCGCGACCTGATGGTGAGGAAGCGCAGCGGGCGCGTCGTCGCCTTCGAGCGCGACAAGCTGGCGCGATCCGTTTCCGTCGCCCTGCGCAAGCGGCCGATTGAGCCGGAGCGGGTGGAGCGGCTGATCTCCGGCGTCGTCCGGCGGCTGGAGCAGAGCGGCGAGCCGGAAATCTCCACGGAAACCATCGGCCTGACGGTCATGGACGCGCTGAAGCAGCTCGACGACGTCGCCTATGTCCGCTTCGCCTCGGTTTATCGCGACTTCGGAGCGGCCAAGGACTTCACCGACGTCGTGAACGAGCTGGCGCGCGGCGCCGAGACCGCGGAAAACGACGAGGATCCGGCGTGAGCGGGGCGGCGAGCGAGCTCGACCGCCGCTTCATGGCGGCGGCGATACGCTATTCCGAGCGCCATGTCGGGCTGACCGCGACGAACCCTTCCGTCGCGACGCTGCTCGTGCGGGACGGCCGGGTCGTCGGGCGCGGCGTCACCGCACGGGGCGGGCGGCCGCATGCCGAGCGCGTCGCGGTGGACGAGGCGGGGGAGGCGGCGCGCGGCGCGACGGCCTACGTGACGCTGGAGCCCTGCGCCCATCACGGACGCACGCCACCGTGCGCCGACGGGCTGGTCGCCGCGGGCGTCGCGCGCGTCGTCTCGGCAGCCGCCGATCCCGACCCGCGTGTCGACGGCAAGGGCCACGCGATCCTGCGCGCCGGCGGGCTGACGGTGTTGCCGCGCGTCATGGCGGCGGAGGCAGGCGAGCCGCTCTCCGGCTATCTCACGCGCCACGCGAGGAAGCGGCCGGAAGTGATTCTGAAGATCGCGGTTTCCCGCGACGGCATGATCGGCGTCGAGGGCAGGGGGCAGGTGGCCATCACCGGCACCATCGCCAATCGGCAGACGCATCTCCTGCGGTCGCGCGTCGAGGCGATCATGATCGGTGCGGGCACGCTGCGCGAGGACGACCCGATGCTGACCTGCCGGCTGCCGGGGCTGGAGAGCCGCTCGCCGCTGCGCATCGTGCTCGACCCGGACCTTTGCGTGCCGCAAGACGCGCAGCTCGTCGCAACGGCCGGCAAGCCGGCGCGCACGCTTCTCGTCCACGCGCCGAACGCGCCGGAGACTAGGCGCCGCGCGCTTCTGGAGGCCGGATGCGAGCTGCAGCCGGCCGAGCGCGATCCCGAAGGCACGGGCCTCGCGCTGCCGGAAATCCTGGAGGATCTGGCGGCTACGGGCCTGTCTTCGATCCTCGTGGAAGGCGGCTCGCGCATCGCGCGAAGCTTCCTCCACAACGATCTCGTGGATCGCCTGATTCTGGTCTCGTCGCCGGTCGAGATCGGTGCCGACGGGGTGCCCGCGGCGATCACGCCGGCCGAGGCGCGCTCGCAATTCGCCCTCTCCCGTCACTATGTCTTCGGCGCCGACCGCTGGGCGGAATATGTAAGAAGGAGCGCCTGATGTTCACGGGGATCGTCACCGATGTCGGCCGGATCGCCTCCGTCGAGGCGCTGGACGAGGGCCGGCGCTTCCGCGTCGAGACGGCCTACGATCCCGCCGGCATCGAGATCGGCGCCTCCATCGCCTGCTCCGGCGTCTGCCTGACGGTGACGCGGCTGCCCGATGCAGGCTCCAACGCCCGCTGGTTCGAGGTGGAGGCCTGGGAGGAGGCGCTGCGGCTGACGACGGCCGGCAGGTGGGACGCGGGAACGCGGATCAACCTGGAGCGCTCGCTCAAGATCGGTGACGAGATCGGCGGCCACCTCGTTTCCGGCCACGTCGATGCGAAGGCCGCCATCGTCTCGCGCGAGGCGGAGGGCGAGGCGGTGCGCTTCCGCATCCGCGCCGGGCAAGGCGAGAAGCGCTTCATCGCGCAGAAGGGCTCGATCTGCCTCGACGGCACCTCGCTCACCGTCAATGCGGTCGACGACGATGTGTTCGACGTCCTGCTCATTCGCCATTCGCTCGCCGTCACCACATGGGGCGAGCGCGAGGCCGGCGACGAAGTGAACCTTGAGGTCGACCAGATCGCGCGCTATGCGGAGCGCTTGTTCGGTTCATCGCGCAGTTGACGAGGGGCGGCCCGCCGGGTCCTTCGCCCTCCCGGCCGCGCCGCGTGTCTTTTTGAGCTTCGCGGGGCGGCCTTTCGGCCGCGTTCCGCGTTCCGTCTACCTGTCCGAGGGTGATCCATGGCTTCCAAGCCCCACATTCTCGTCGTCGAAGCGCGCTTCTACGACCACATCGCCGACCTCCAGCTCCAGGGCGTCAAGGCGCGCCTGGAGGAGGCCGGCGCGACCTTCGACGTCGTCACCGTGCCCGGCGCGCTCGAAGTGCCGGCGGCGATCGGCTTCGCGCTGACCGCGGCCGAGGAGGGCGGCGAGGAGTATGACGGCTTCGTCGCGCTCGGCTGCGTCATCCGCGGCGAGACCTACCACTTCGACGTCGTGTCGAACGAATCCGCCCGCGCCCTCGTCAGCCTGTCGGTGGACGAGAACCTCGCCATCGGAAACGGCATCCTGACCGTCGAGAACGAGGCGCAGGCGCTCGACCGCGCCGACCCGGCCCGCAAGAACAAGGGCGGCGAGGCGGCGGAAGCGGCGCTGCGCATGATCGCGCTGCGCGACAAGCTGGGGGCGTGAGGGGCGTGGTCGACCGCAAACCCGCCGAAACGGCCGCCGCTCAAGGCGCCGCCCGTCCCAAGCAGGCCAACAAGCGGGGCGCCGCGCGCCTCGCGGCCGTCCAGGCGCTCTACCAGATGGACGTCGGCGGCACGCCGCTTCTCGAGACCGTCGCGGAATACGAGTCCTTCCGGCTCGGCCGCGAGATCGACGGCGAGACCTATCGCGACGCAGACGCCGCGTGGTTCCGCGACATCGTCTCGGGCGTGGTGCGCAAGCAGCGCGAGATCGACCCGGCCGTCCACCAGTCCCTGCCCGAGGACTGGCCGCTCTCGCGCCTCGACACGACGCTCAGGGCGATCCTGCGCGCCGGCACCTACGAGATCCTGACGCGTCCCGACGTGCCGGTGGCGGTGATCGTCACCGAATACATCGACGTCGCCCGCGCCTTCTACGCGGAAGAGGAGCCCCGGCTCGTCAACGCCGTGCTCGACCGAATCGCCCGCGAGCACCGCACCGACGTGTCGCCCCGCCCGGCTCGAAAGGACGGCTGAGGACTTCGGCCACCCCCAACAGCTTCGCTCCGTGCGCTTGACGCCCGCCTCCCGCCGCGCAAGTCTCGCCAGGCTCGGGGCGCGCGGCGCTCGACGGCGCCTCCGCGCCCCCGGCAGGGGATGAACGCGCTCCGGTTCAACGGAGCGGCGGTTGGGGGGAATGCATGCCGACAGTACTTCTCGTGGTGACGCTCTGCGGCGCCCTGTCGATCGCCTACGCGATCTGGGCGACGCAGTCGGTGCTCTCCGCAGACCAGGGTAGCCCACGCATGCGCGAGATCGCCGGGGCGATCCGCGAGGGCGCGCAGGCCTACCTGGCGCGCCAATATACCACCATCGCCCTCGTCGGCATCGTCGTCTTCGCCGCGACCTGGGCCCTTCTCTCGTCCCACGCCGCGGTGGGCTTCCTGATCGGCGCCGTCTTGTCGGGCATTGCCGGCTTCATCGGCATGAACGTCTCGGTGCGCGCCAACGTGCGCACCGCCCAGGCCGCCTCGCGCTCGCTCGGCCTCGGCCTCGGCATCGCCTTCAAGTCGGGCGCGATCACCGGCATGCTCGTCGCCGGCCTCGCGCTCCTCGGCGTCGCCGGCTACTTCTGGGTGCTGACGGGATCGCTCGGCTTCGCGCCCGGCGACCGCACCGTGATCGACGCGCTCGTCTCGCTCGGCTTCGGCGCCTCGCTGATTTCGATCTTCGCGCGGCTCGGCGGCGGCATCTTCACCAAGGGCGCGGATGTCGGCGGCGACCTCGTCGGCAAGGTCGAGGCGGGCATTCCCGAGGACGATCCGCGCAACCCGGCGACCATCGCCGACAATGTCGGCGACAATGTCGGCGACTGCGCCGGCATGGCGGCCGACCTCTTCGAGACCTACGCTGTGACCGTCGTCGCGACCATGGTTCTCGGCGCCATCTTCTTCGCCGGCCAAGCCGTCGTCCCGACGGTGATGACCTATCCGCTGGCGATCTGCGGCGCCTGCATCGTCACCTCGATCATCGGCACCTTCTTCGTGCGGCTCGGCGCCAACGGCTCGATCATGGGCGCGCTCTACAAGGGCCTCTGGGCGACGACGCTGCTCTCGGTCGTCGGCCTTGCCGCCGCGACCTGGGCGACCGTCGGCTTCGGCGACATCGGGCAGGCGGCGTCGGGGATCACCGTCAACGGCCTCAACCTCTTCGTCTGCGGCATCATCGGCCTCGCGGTCACGGGCCTCATCGTCTGGATCACCGAGTACTACACCGGCATCGGCTTCCGGCCGGTGCGGTCGATCAGCCAGGCCTCGGTGACCGGCCACGGCACCAACGTCATCCAGGGCCTCGCCGTCTCGCTCGAATCGACGGCGCTGCCCACCATCGTCATCGTCGGCGGCATCATCTCGACCTACTCGCTGGCCGGCCTCTACGGCACGGGCATCGCCGTGACGGCCATGCTCGGCGTCGCCGGCATGATCGTCGCGCTCGACGCCTTCGGCCCGGTGACGGACAATGCCGGCGGCATTGCCGAGATGGCGGGCCTGCCGTCGGACGTGCGCCGCTCGACCGACGCGCTCGACGCGGTCGGCAACACGACGAAGGCGGTGACCAAGGGCTATGCCATCGGCTCGGCGGGCCTCGGCGCGCTCGTTCTCTTCGCCGCCTACAACTACGACCTCCAATACTTCGTCGCGGAGGCCGAGGCGGGGCGGGGCTACGCGTATTTCCAGGGCGTCCAGCCGGACTTCGCGCTGACCAACCCCTACGTCGTCGTCGGCCTCCTGCTCGGCGGTCTCATCCCGTTCCTCTTCGGCGGCATGGCGATGACGGCAGTCGGGCGGGCCGGCGGCGCGGTGGTCGAGGAAGTGCGGCGGCAGTTCCGCGAGGACCCCGGCATCATGGCCGGCACGTCGCGGCCGAACTACGCGCGCGCCGTCGATCTCCTGACGCGGGCGGCGATCAAGGAGATGATCGTCCCCTCGCTGCTCCCGGTCCTCGCCCCCATCGTCGTCTACTTCGCGGTGCTCCTGATCGCCGGCAAGAGCGAGGCCTTCTCGGCGGTGGGCGCGATGCTGCTCGGCGTCATCGTCACCGGCCTCTTCGTCGCGATCTCCATGACCTCGGGCGGCGGCGCCTGGGACAACGCCAAGAAGAGCTTCGAGGACGGCTTCGTCGACGTCCACGGCGTGCGCCACCTCAAGGGTTCCGAGGCGCACAAGGCCTCGGTGACCGGCGACACGGTCGGCGATCCCTATAAGGACACGGCGGGCCCGGCCGTGAACCCCGCCATCAAGATCACCAACATCGTGGCGCTCCTGCTCCTGGCGGTGCTGGCGCACGGGTGAGTCGGGGGACGTCACAGTCCCGAACGCAGAAGGGCCCGCCGGATCGCTCCGGCGGGCCCTTTTCTGTGGTGCTGGAAGCCTTCGGCTCAGTGCCCGGGAACGCGGGACTGGGTCGGAAGGGCGCCGGTCGAGTCGGAGAAGATCTGGCCGAGGAAGGAGGCGTCCTGGCCGCCCGTCGGCGTCGTGCGCGAGATGAAGTCGAAGACGCGGCCGTTCTGGAGGCCGTAATTCGCGATGTTGGCGACGCGCCCGTCCTGGCCGAAATAGATCGCCAGCACCTTCTGGTCGACGAGCTGCGGATTCATGAAGGCGACGGGCCGCACGCGCTTCTGCGAGATGTAGTAGAACACCTCGTTGTTGAAGGTCGCGGTGGTCGAGGGCGAGCCCAGCGCCAGCAGCACCTGCTCGCGGCTGGAGCCGACCGGCACGAGGGCCAGGGTCTGCTCGTCGGCGACATAGCCCTGATTGTAGACCTCGGCCGTCGTGCAGCCGGTCAAGGGAAAGGCCGCGCCGAGGGCGGCCGTGGCGGCCAGAAGCTGGACGGAGCGCAGGCTACGGATCCGGATCACGCTGTTCGAACTCCCCCTCGGACCCTTCGATAACTGTTTCGCCGTCCTCCTGCCGCCCGATTGCGGCAGCGGCGTGGTCGGCGGCGCAGCACCGGCGATTCGTCGCCGGCTTCGCGGATCGAACCAGTTAAAGCAGGCTTGCACCTGTTGCAATCGAGCCGCCAGCGTGCGACCCGCCGGACGCCGGGATGGACGAGGCGGACGAAACCGATGTTCGAGCGATGGAAGCAGCGGCGGCGCAACCGGGAGATCGTCGACGCGCTCTACGCCGAGATCGTCGAGCGCGCCCGCCAGCCCCGCCTCTTCACCACGCTCGGAATCGCCGACACGGTCATGGGGCGGTTCGAGGCGCTGACGATCCACATGTTCCTGGCGCTGGCGCGGCTGAAGCGCGAGCCGGAGCTCGGCGGTCTCGCGCAGGAGCTCGTCGATCGCTTCGTGCTCGACCTCGACCATTCCATCCGCGAGCTCGGCGTCGGCGACCAGTCGGTGCCCAAGCGCATGAGAAAGCTCACCGGTATCTTCTACGAGCGCGTAGCGGCTTACGATCTCGCTCTCGAGACCCGCACGCGCACCGCCCTGGCGCAGGCGCTCGTCGGCCGCGCCCTCGCCTCGGACGAGGAGGATGCGGCGGCGCGCCTCGCCGCCTATATGCTGGAGGAAAACAGCCGCCTGGCCGATGTGCCGGCCGCGAACTTCCTCGCCGGCCGCTTCAGCGCGTGAGATGACCATGGTCGAACCCCATCAGATCCAGCATGCCATCCGCTTCGACGTTTCGGTGAGGACGCTTCCCGAAGCCGGCATGCCCGTGCGCTTCGAGGCCAACGAGAAGGAGCTCGCGGCGCTGACGCGACAGCTTGGCATCCAGGCCGTCCGCTCGCTCAAGGCCGACGTCCTCGTGAAGCGTTGGCGCGGCGAGGGCGTCAGGGTCACGGGCGAACTCGTCGCAGACGTGGTCCAGCAATGCGTCGTGACGCTCGACCCGCTCGACGAGACCGTGCGCGAGGAGATCGCCGCGACCTTCGTGCCGGACGGATCGAAGCTCGCCCGCGTCGAGAGCCCGCGCGACGACGCGCTGCACATCGATCCCGAGGGCGAGGACATTCCCGACACCTTCAACGGCGATCGGATCGACCTCGGTGCGCTGTTCTGCGAAACCACGGCGCTCGGGCTCGATCCCTATCCTCGATCGGCCGGCGCCGCGATGCCCGAGGACCTCGTCCTCCCGGCAGATGAGGAGGCGCGGGTCTCGCCCTTCGCCCGTCTTGCAACGCTTCGCCCGAAAAATGGCGAAGAGGGCTGACAAGCGATGACGGGGCGATTGTCAGTGGTCGGCGAAGCGATATGGTCGCGCCGCCTCGGCAGGGAGCGGCCACGCGTGCGCAACGGAACAGCAGGTCAGAGGGTTTGAGCACCTCAACCATCACCATTTCCATCGACGCCATGGGCGGCGACCACGGTCCGGCGGTGGTGCTGCCCGGCGCCGAGATCGCCGCGCAGCGGCATCCGGACGCGCGCTTCGTGCTCTATGGCGAGGAGGCGGCGGTGCTGCCCGTGCTGGAGGGGCTGCCGCGGCTGAAGGCCGTCTCGACCTTCCATCACTGCGACGTGTCGATCCGCATGGACGACAAGCCGAGCCAGGCGCTGCGCCAGGGCCGCTACCGCTCGTCCATGTGGCGCGCGATCGAGGCCGTGAAGCTCGGCGAGGCGAACGTCGCCGTTTCCGCCGGCAACACCGGCGCGCTGATGGCCATGGCGAAGTTCTGCCTGCGCACGATGGCGAGCGTCGAGCGCCCGGCGATCGCCGCCGTGTGGCCGACGCTGCGGGGCGAGAGCGTCGTTCTCGACGTCGGCGCGACGATCGGGGCCGACACCCAGCAGCTCGTCGACTTCTCCGTCATGGGCGGCGCCATGGCGCGGGCGCTGTTCGGCATCGAGCGGCCGACGGTCGGTCTCCTCAACATCGGCGTCGAGGAGGTGAAGGGGCAGGACGAGATCCGCGAGGCGGGCCGGCTCCTGCGCGAGCTGAACCTGCCGGGCATCACATATCACGGCTTCGTCGAGGGCGACGACCTCGGCCGCGGCACGGTGGACGTCGTCGTCACCGAAGGCTTCACCGGCAACATCGCCCTGAAGACGGCGGAAGGCACGGCGCGCCAGATCGCGAGCTACCTGCGCGCTGCCATGTCCCGCACGCTGATGGCCAAGATCGGCTATTTCTTCGCCAAGGGCGCCTTCGACCGGCTGCGCGACAAGATGGACCCGCGCAAGGTCAACGGCGGCGTCTTCCTCGGCCTCAACGGCATCGTCATCAAGAGCCACGGCGGCACCGACGCCGAGGGCATGGCGGCGGCGATCGACGTCGCCTACGCCATGGCCTCCAAGAATCTTCTCGAGCGAATCGAGGCGGACCTGCGCGCCTTCGGCTCCCGCACTTCTCCCGACGCGGCGCTCGAAGCGCCGGAAAGCAGCACGCCATGACACCCATCCTGCGCTCCGTCGTTCTCGGCACGGGCTCGATGCTGCCGGCTCGCGCAGTGCCCAATGCCGAGCTGGAAGGCGTCGTCGAGACCTCCGACGAGTGGATCCGCCAGCGCACCGGGATCGAGCAGCGCTATATCGCGGGCGAGGGTGAGACGACCGTCTCTCTGGCGGAAGGGGCCGCGCGCAACGCCCTGGCGGCAGCAAACCTGACGCCGGACGACATCGACCTCATCATTCTCGCCACGGCGACGCCCAACAACACCTTCCCGGCGTCCGCCGTGCAGGTGCAGGACCGGCTCGGCATCCGCCACGGCTTCGCCTTCGACGTGCAGGCCGTGTGCTCCGGCTTCGTCTACGCGCTGACCACCGCGGACCTCTACCTCAAGAGCGGTCAGGCGAAGCGCGCCCTGGTGATCGGCGCCGAAACCTTCTCGCGCATCCTCGACTGGACCGATCGCTCGACCTGCGTCCTCTTCGGCGACGGCGCCGCGGCGATCGTCCTGGAGGCGCGGCCGAGCGAGACGGACGACGCGAGCGCGCCCGGGATCATCGCGACCAAGCTGCGCTCGGACGGGGCGCACCAGAAGAAGCTCTACGTCGACGGCGGCCCGTCCTCGACCCGCTCGGTGGGCGTCCTCAAGATGGAGGGGCGCGAGGTCTTCAAGCACGCCGTCGGCATGATCACCGACGTCGTCGAGGCCGTGCTGGACGATGCCGGCATGAGCGCCGAATCGGTCGACTGGTTCGTGCCCCATCAGGCCAACAAGCGGATCATCGACGCGTCGGCCAAGAAGCTCGGCATCGCGCCGGAAAAGGTGGTGATCACCGTCGATTCTCACGGCAACACCTCCGCCGCCTCGATTCCCCTGGCGCTCGACTGCGCCGTGCGCGACGGGCGGATCCAGTCGGGCGACGCGGTTCTCCTGGAAGCCATGGGCGGCGGCTTCACCTGGGGCGCCGTTCTGCTGCGCTGGTAAGGTCAACGCCTTGATTCAGCGCCTAAAGTCGGTATTCTGACCAAAAGTTAACGAGACGGGACCGGGCGAGGGGATGCGCGCGGTTTCGTCGCGCCGAAGGGGCGGTCATGAGCGAAAAGACATTGACCCGCGCGGATCTCGCGGAGGCCGTCTTCCGCAAGATCGGGCTGTCGCGCACCGAATCGGCCTATCTCGTTGAGATGGTTCTCGGTGAGATCTGCTCGACCATCGCCAAGGGCGAGGCCGTGAAGATCTCCTCCTTCGGCTCCTTCCTCGTGCGCGAGAAGAACGAGCGCGTGGGCCGCAATCCGAAGACCGGCCAGGAAGTGCCGATCTCGCCGCGCCGCGTCGTGGTCTTCAAGCCGTCCAACGTCATGAAGGACCGGATCCTGGCTTCGCACAACGGCCGCCGTCCGGCCGACGTCGAGGTCGAGGCGCTCAAGGCGGCCGAGTAAACCCGGCGTCCCTGGATTGATCGCAGCATGACCGACAAGAGCGTCGACGCCTTTCGCACCATCAGCGAGGTGGCCGAGGATCTCGATCTGCCGCAGCACGTGCTGCGCTTCTGGGAAACGCGGTTCGGCCAGATCCGACCGATGAAGCGGGGCGGGGGGCGGCGCTATTATCGTCCGGACGACGTCGAGCTCCTCAAGGGCATCCGCTTCCTGCTCTACGTGAAGGGCTACACGATCAAGGGCGTCCAGCGCATCCTGCGCGAGAACGGCAACCGGTTCGTCATGGCCATCGGCGCCGGCGACACGACCGGGCTCGACACGATCAACCTGTCGCGCTCCAGCTCGGAGGCCGACGAGGTCGAGGACGTCGTCGCCGTGGAGCCCGACTTGGACGACGATCCGCTGCCCGCCTATCCGCCGAGCCCGCCCGGCGCGATCATCGACGATGCCGACCTCATCGCTCCGCCGCCCGTTGCCGCCGACCGCGGCCGCGGCTTCCCGCGCTTCCTGATGCGCGGCGACCGAAGCGAGGAGAGGGCGCCCGCCACTGGGCGCGGCGGCGACGGTGCGGGGCTTCCGCGCCAGTCGCGCGAGGTGCTTCAGCAGGTGATCGTCGATCTCCTGGAGTGCAAGCGCCTGCTCGACCAGGTTCGCTGAACGGATCGCCCGGAAACCAGCCTGTCGGGTGGTCTCATGATGCGAGGTCAGATCCGACTGAGCGATCGCTTGCATGCCCGTGGCCGGCGGACCGTCGCTTCCGGTTCTGCTCTTGCGCTTCCCTCCATACGGAAAGGGGCGCGGCCTTCGCCGCGCCCCTTCCTGGTGTCTCGATGCTGCTTCGGGGCGTCAGGCGCTGAGTCTGTCGAAGCCGGACGCCGAGCGGTCGGGTGCGGGTCGTCCCGCCGCGGCTCGGGAGCGATTCGGCTGAGGGGCGGACGGGCGCTGGCGGGGGGCCGCGTTGTCGGCCCTGATCTGCTCGGCTTCCTCGGCCAGCGCTTCGGCGCGTTCCCGGTCGGTGAGGCGGAAGAAGGCCGCCCGTTCCTCGAGGCGTCCGGCTTCGGCCGACAGGGCCTCGGCCGTGGCGGTCATCTCGTTGGCGGCGCCGGCATTGGCCTGCGTCACCTGATCGAGCTGCTGGATCGCCTCGTTGATCTGCTCGATGCCGACCGACTGCTCGCGGCAGGCTGCGGAAATCTCCGAGACCAGCTCCGCGGTGCGCTGGATGTTCGGCACGAGCTGCTCCAGCATGGCGCCGGCATTCTCCGAGTCCGACACGGTGCGCACCGAGAGTTCGCCGATCTCGGCCGCGGCGTGCTGCGAGCGCTCCGCGAGTTTGCGCACCTCGGAGGCGACCACCGCGAAGCCCTTGCCGTGTGAGCCGGCGCGGGCCGCCTCGATGGCGGCATTCAGCGCCAGGAGATCGGTCTGGCGAGCGATCTCCTGCACCACGGTGATCTTGTCGGCGATCGTGCGCATGGCTTCGACGGAGATGCTCACGGCCTCGCCGGTGCGGGCGGCGGCCAGTGCCGCCTGCTTGGCGATCGTCTCGGTCTGGGCGGCGTTGTCGGCGTTCTGGCGCACGTTGGCCGTCATCTCCTCCACCGCGGCGGAAGCCTTTTCGGAGGCCGAGGCCTGAGCGGTGGAGCCGGAGGCGAGCTGCTCGGCCGTATGGGCAGAGCGCCCGGAGCCGGTCGCCACCAGCGAGGAGGAGCGACGCACGCCCGCCACGATCTCCGACAGCTTGGCCGCCATTTCGGCCATCGTGCGCTGCAGGTCGCCGAGCTCGTCGCTGCCGGCGCTGATCTGCAGGTTCGTCAGATTGCCCGCGCCGATGGCTCTGGCGAGGGCCATGGATTGAGCGAGGCGCCGCGAGGTGCTGCGCGCGATCAGGAGGCCAAGCGCGGCGATCACGAGGATCAGCGGCAGCACGACGGCGGCCACCGACAGGATCTTGCCCCAGAACGTCGCCTCGATGTCGTCGACGTAGACGCCCGTTCCGACGATCCAGTCCCAGGGCGCGAAGGCCTGCGCGTAGCTGATCTTCGGGACGGGAAGGTCGCTGCCGGCGCGGGGGAAGTCGTAGGCGGTGTAGCCGCCGCCCGCCTTGGCCGTGCCGACGATCTCGCGGATGAAGGCGACGCCGTTGGCGTCCTTCAGATCCCAGCCCTTTTGTCCCTGCAGCTTGGGATGAACGAGGAACTCGCCCTTGGAGTTGATGACGAAGATGTAGTCGCCAGACCCGAAGCGGATCGATCCGACGATCTTGGCGGCCTCGGCGCGCATGGTCGCATCGTCGATGCGCCCCGCCTTCGCCTCGGCGTTGAGGGACTCGAGCACCGCGACGGCGCTTTCGACCTGCGCCTTCACGGCCACCTTCCGGTCGTCGACCATCTGATCGCGCATCGCGGACAGGGTCCAGCCGGCGACGCCGACGATCGAAACGGAAGCGAGGATCACGAAGGCGATCAGCTTCCTTGAAAAGGTCATCCGCATGGGGATCCTGTGGCGGGCTCGGCTTCGCACGCTCGTCGCGGCTTTTTCGGCCGGTCGGTGGCGCGGGGCGGGTGGAGAGGCGGCATGGGCGGAACGATCGCGGGCCGTCATCCGGGAAGCCGGCAGGATCGTCCGGAGATGAAAGCTGACGGTGCGCGCTTAACAGAGCGATAACGGGTGGTTGCGTCTGCAAGTTTCGCAAAAGAAAAGGGGAGGGCGCTCGGCCCTCCCCTTCTTGTCGTTGCTCTCGCTGGCCCGGTGCAATCAGAAGGGCGAGTCCGGATAGTAGAATTCGGCCGCGTTCTCCTGCGTCACCAGCGTCGCGTCGAGGACGTAGTTGCCGCGCACAGGGTTCTGGTCGAAGAGCCCGGCCGCGGTCAGGTCCATGGCGGTGGCGATCATCGCGGGCGGGTAGAGGACGTCCACCGGCACCATCTTGTCGCCGTCCTGGACGCGCTTGATCATGTCCTTCATGCCGGCGCCGCCGACGACGAACTGGATGTCGGAGCGGCCGGACTGCTCGATCGCCTCCAGGATGCCGACGACCATGTCGTCGTCCTGCGCCCAGACCGCGTCGATCTTGGGATACTTGGCGAGGTAGTCCTGCATGACCTTGAAGGCGTCGTCGCGCGACCAATTGCCGAACTGGCGGTCGAGGACGTTCAGCTTCGAGCCGGCGATGCCCTCGTCGAAGCCCTTCTGGCGCTCCTCGTCGATGACGATCGGCAGGCCGCGGATGATGACGATGTCGCCGCCCTCGGTCATGCGCTCCTTCATGTACTCGCCTGCATGCTTGCCGAGGCCGAAATTGTCGCCCGCGACGTAGAGATCCTGGATCGTCGGGTCCGAGAGCGCGCGGTCGACGACGGTGACGAAGACGCCGCTGTCCTTCACCTGGCGGATCGGATCGGTCAGCTCGTCGGAGTTGTGCGGCAGGGTAACGAGCGCGTCGATCCCTTGAGCCGTCAGGTCCTCCAGCGCGTTGGCCTGCGCGGCGCCGTCCGGCGAGGTCTTCACGACGATGTCGAGGCCGGGATAGCGCTCTTCCAGGAGCTTCGCCTCGCGCTCGGCGTGGTAGACGACGCCGCCCGTCCAGCCGTGGTCGGCGGCGGGGATCGAGACGGCCATGGTGAGCTGCTTCTGCTCCTGAGCCTGGGCGAAGCCGGCGGCCGAGGCCAGGGCGAGCGCCGCCAGGCCGATGACGATCTTCTTCATGATGCAATTCCTCCCGAGGAAACGGGGCCTTTCAGTTTCCCCGAACGGCCGGCCCCGCAGCCCCCGTCCGTTCGATGCCCCTACCTGCGGGCGAGCGAGCGCTGGATCAGCATCGCCACGATGATGATCGCGCCCTGGACCGCGCCGATGAGGTATTCGCTGACGAGGTCCGACAGGACCATGATGTTGCCGACGAGCTCCAGGATGAGCGCGCCGCAGATCGTGCCCCAGATCCGCCCGACGCCGCCGCGCAGCGCCGTGCCGCCGATGACGACGGCGGTGATCGCCTGGAGCTCCCAGAGGAGGCCCGTGGTCGCCGTGGCCGCGCCCAAACGCGGCACGTAGACGAGAACGGCGATGGCGACGCAAAGGCCCTGGATGACGTAGGTGATCGTCCGGACGCGGTCGACCTTGATGCCGGAATAGCGCGCCACGTCCTCGTTCGAGCCCACCGCCATCACGTGGCGGCCGAAGCGCGTGCGGTACAGGACGAAGGCGCCGATGGCGGCCACCGCCAGGATGACTAGAACGGGGATCGGCACGCCGAAGACGTCGCCGAAATAGACGGGCCGGTAGGCTGCGCGCAGGTCGCGCGAGGCCATCGCGATCGAGCCGCCCTCGGCGAGCCAGATGGTGAGCGCGCGATAGATGCCCATCGTGCCGAGCGTCACGATGAATGGCTCGATGCGCCCGACCGTGGTGATCAGCCCGTTGGCGAGGCCGCACAAAGCGCCGACGCCGAGCGCCAGCAGCATGGCCAGCGCGATCATCGGCACCCCGCCCTCGACCGGCGCCGCGTTGAGGAAGAGGATCATCGTGCCCGCGACGAAGGCCGCCATGGAGCCGACGGACAGGTCGAGCCCGCCCGCCGAGATGACGAAGGTCGCGCCGACCGCGATGACCGCGATGAAGGCCGAGCGCGTGATGACGTTCGTGAGGTTGTCGATCCCGAGGAAGTTCGGGTTCACGAGCGCGCCGAAGACGAGAAGCGCGGCGAGCGCGACGAAGGGCGCGACGGCTCGCAGGTCGATCTCCCGGCGCGGGGCGGGCGGGGTGGCGGATGTGGTGGCTGCGTCGCTCATGGGCCCGTTCCTTCGACCGCGAGCGCGGCCTCCTTCTCGCCGGCGCCCGTCGTCAGCATGACGATCTCGCGCTCGTTCATCGCCGCGCCGCTGACTTCGCCGGCGACGAGGCCTTCCCGCATGACGATGATGCGGTCGCACACTCCGATGAGCTCCGGCATCTCGGAGGAGATGACGATCACCGACTTGCCGTCGTCCGCGAGCTTGGCGACGAAGCGGTAGATCTGTTCCTTCGTGCCGATGTCGATGCCGCGCGTCGGCTCGTCGATGACGACGATGCGCGGATCGAGGAGCATCATCTTGGCGAGCAGGAGCTTCTGCTGGTTGCCGCCCGACAGCTGGCCGGCGAGGAGGTCGCGGCGCCGCGTGCGGATGTCGAAGTCGCGGATGGCGCCGGTCAGAGCCTCCTCCTCGCGTGCCGGGCTGAGCAGCGCGCCGCGGGTGAACCGGTCGAGGGCGGCCAATGTTAGGTTGGTGCGCAGATTCTGCTGGAGGAGCAGGCCCTTACCCTTGCGATCCTCGCTCAAGTAGACGATGCCGGCATCCATGCTGGCGCGCGCGTCCGAGAAGCGGACCGGCCGGCCGTCGAGGCGAACGCTGCCCTCCGCCGCGCGAAGGCCGAGGATGCCCTCGAGAAGCTCGGTGCGTCCCGCGCCCACGAGGCCGGCGAAGCCGAGAATTTCGCCCTTGCCGAGAGTGAACGAGGCGGAGCGGACATAGCCGGGCACCCGCATGGCCTCGACTTCGAGGATCGGCTTGCCGGCGGCGTGGGCCGCGCGGTCGGGGTAGAGCTTCGACACGTCGCGCCCGACCATCAGCCGCGCCATGTCGGCCGGCTGGAGATCGGCCGCTTCGTACGTCCCGACGAGGCGGCCATCGCGCAGCACCGTCACGCGGTCGGCGAGGAGCTTCACCTCGGGCAGGCGGTGCGAGATGTAGAGGACGCCGACACCGCGACGCCGGATGTCGTCAATGACCTTGAGGAGAGCCTCGGTCTCGTGCGGCGTCAGCGACGCCGTCGGCTCGTCGAAGATCACGATCCTGTGGGGCACGAGCAGGGCCCGCGCGATCTGAACGAGCTGGCGTTGGGCGATGGAGAGCGAGCCGACGACGGCCCGCGGATCGATCGCTGCGCCGAGGCCGTCCAGCGCTTCGCGCGCCGAGCGGTTCATCGCCTTGTCGTCGAGGGTGAGGCCGCGGCGGACCTCGCGCCCGAGATGGATGTTCTGGGCGACCGTCAGGTCGGGCGCGAGGAGAATCTCCTGGTGGACGAGGACGATGCCGCGGTGCTCGGCATCCACGGGACCCGCGAGCTTCACGGGCTCGCCGCCCAGCCTGATCGTGCCGGCGGTCGGCTGGAGATGGCCGGCGAGGATCTTCATCAGCGTCGACTTGCCGGCGCCGTTTTCGCCGATGATCGCCTGCACTTCGCCGGGCCGGAGGTCGAACCGGATGTCCTTCAGAACCTCGACGGGCCCGAAGGACTTCGCCAGTCCTTCGACCGCGATCACCGGAGCCGCGGCGGTTGCCGACCTGGCGGCGAGGGCGCTCACGTCCGCCCTCTCTCGCATCGAGGCGCGCGCGTGCCCTGTGGGTGGCGCGAAACCACGCGGCCGATCCACGTCCGGATCGTGCTCATTCTGCCGTTCCTCCCCGGCGGCTCGGGCGCTCCCACGCCACGCTGTCCCGCTGCGATGCAGCCTTGAGTTACGTAGCTCAAAAGCCTGACGCTAGGCAACCCGTCAGGTCCACTGATCACAACCTCGTCACGTGAATGGTAACCGCAGCCGGCACTGGTAATCGAAAGGGAAGCAGGAGGCGCGGAATACCATCTGCGCCACGCGCCTCAGGATCGCCGTCGGCGAACAGCTATTCGAACTGTGTCCAGGTATTTGCGTTGTTTGAGGATCGGATGGCGGTTTCGATGAAGCGCATGCCGTTAAGGCCGTCGGCGAGCGTCGGGAAGGTCACGGCCGGGTCGGGCGCGCGGTTCTC
>NZ_VTOM01000038.1 GCF_009765365.1 Antarcticirhabdus aurantiaca | reverse complement strand
CAGCGCTCAACCGCAGTCGTTCACTTCGCCGCCGCTCGGTCCAGTTATCGCTATATCGGTCCAGTTAGCGCGGTGCGGCCGGCTCGGGAGCGGCGGTCGCGGTCGACGCGGCCTCGGCGGGCGCGGCGCCGGCCGGAGCGTCCGGCGGATACTCCGCCTCGATCGCCTCGATCGCGGCGATCAGCTTGGCGTGCTGCGCGTCGCGGCCGGCCTCGTCGATCTTGCCCTCGGCGAGCAACCGCTCGATCGCCCGCTCGGAGGCCTCGTAGATCCGCACCCGGTGGTCGGGGTCGGTCGCGTCGCCCTTGGCGAGCACGCGGCGCAAGCTTTGTTCGATCGCGTTCATCGCGTCATGGCCCTTCCGGCAGAACGGTTCTGGACGGTCCTCGACACATACGTCCTCCCAAAACCCGAAAGCGGGGCTGAGCGACAGATCCGTTCCGATGCCGGCGCACGCCGCGCATCGTTCGAATCAGGCGCTCGCCCCGATCGTCCCGCAGTGGATCATATCAGGTGGAGTTCGCGCGGGCCTTTACTTGGTGGACGGCTGCTCAATCTGGCCAGCCCGAACGGCGCCGCATGCGCCCCGCCAGAGACCGACCGGTCCCCTGCCCGCCTCATGGAGCCGCCGATGAGCCAGTCCGCCCCAACGCCGAGCCTTGCCGGCCAGACCGCGATCGTCACGGGCGCCTCCTCGGGCATCGGCGCGTCCTGCGCCGTCGAGCTCGGCCGCGCCGGGGCCCGCGTCGTCGTCAACTATCGCGGCTCGCGGGACGGTGCGGACGCCACCGTCGCGGCGATCCGGGCCCTGGGCGGCGAAGCCGAGGCGGTGCAGGCCGACGTTTCGAAGGAAGAGGACGTGATCGCCCTCTTCGACGCGTCGCAGGCGCGGTTCGGGCCGCCCGACATCGTCGTCTCCAATGCCGGCCTCCAGCGCGACAAGCCGGTGGCCGACATGAGCCTCGACGACTGGAACGCGGTGATCTCCGTCAACCTCACCGGCGGCTTCCTTGTCGGGCGCGAGGCGATCCGGCGCTTCCGGGCGAAGGGCCTGCGGGAGGACGTGTCGCGCGCGCTCGGCAAGCTCGTCTTCGATTCCTCCGTGCACCAGCGCATTCCCTGGGCCTTCCGCGTCAACTACGCCGCCTCGAAAGGCGGCCTGAAGCTCCTGATGGAGTCGCTCGCCCAGGAGGTCGCGCCCGAGCGCATCCGCGTCAACGCCGTCGCCCCGGGCGCGATCGCCACCGACATCAACAAGGCCGAGCGCGAGAAGGCGGGCGGCGAGACCGACATGCTGAAGCTCATCCCCTACGGGCGCATCGGCGAGCCGGCCGATATCGGCCGCGCCGTCGCCTGGCTCGTGTCCGACGCGGCCGACTACATCACCGGACAGACCCTCTTCGTCGACGGCGGCATGACGCTCTATCCCGAGTTCCGCGGCAACGGTTGAGATTCGGGACACGGGGTTTGCTACTATGTCTGGCGTCGAAACCAACGCAACGGAGGTCGCCATGGCGCCGACGAACGGCCGGGTCTGCATCGTCACGGGCGGCGCGAAGGGCATCGGCCTCGCCATCGCCGAGCGCTTCGCGTCGGACGGCCACTGCGTCGTCATCGCCGACATCGACGACAAGGCCGGTGAAAAGGCGGAGGCGGCGATCGCCGAGGCGGGCGCCGGCGCGGTCAAGTACGTCCACTGCGACGTGTCGCAGAAGCTCGACGTGCGCAACCTCGTCGCCGCCACGCTCGACAGCTTCGGCTCGATCGACACCCTGATCAACAATGCCGGCATCGTCCACAAGGCCGATTTCCTCGACCTCGACGAGGCGAGCTTCGACAAGGTGATCGGCGTCAACCTCAAGGGCGCATTCCTGTGCGGCCAGGCCGCGGCGCGCCAGATGGTGGAGCAGGTGAAGGCCGGCGGGCGGCCGGGCGCGATCGTCAACATGTCGTCGATCAACGCCGTCGTCGCCCTGCCCGACCAGGTCGCCTATTCCGTGTCGAAGGGCGGCATCGCCCAGCTCACCAAGGTCATGGCGCAGTCGCTCGCGCCGCACGGCATCCGCGTCAACGCCATCGGCCCCGGCTCGATCATGACGGACATGCTGAAGTCGGCCGTCGGCGACGCGTCCGCCCGCAACCGCATCCTGTCGCGCACGCCTCTCGGGCGCGTCGGCGAGCCGGCCGAGATCGCCGCCATCGCCGCCTTTCTCGCCTCCGACGAAGCGAGCTACGTCACCGGCCAGACGATCTTCGCCGATGGCGGCCGCCTCGGCCTCAACTACACGGTGCCCGTGCCCGAGTGAGCCTCACGCCGCCTCGTCGCGGACGAGCGGCATCGCCGCCGTCGTTTCCTGGCGGGCGGTGCGGAACTGCTGCACCATCCGGCTGAGCTCCACCGTCGCGTCGGCGAGATGGCGAGCCGCGGCCGTGGTCTGCTCCACCATGGCGGCGTTCTGCTGGGTCACCTGGTCCATCTGGTCGGCCGCGTCGGAGACCTGCCGCAGGCTCTCGGCCTGCGCGCGCGCGCCGCCCGCGATCTCGCCGATCGCCGCGCTCATCTCGGCCACCTGAGCCACGATCTCGCGCAGCGACGCGCCCGAGGCGGTCGCGAGGTCGACGCCGCGCTGGACATGGGCATGCGAGGTGGAGATCAGGTCCTTGATCTCCTTGGCGGCGAGCGATGAGCGCTGGGCGAGCGCGCGCACCTCCATCGCGACGACGGCGAAGCCGCGCCCCGCCTCCCCCGCCCGCGCCGCCTCGACGCCGGCGTTCAGCGCCAGGAGGTTGGTCTGGAAGGCGATGTCGTCGATGACGCCGATGATCTTGCCGATCTGCGCCGAGGATTCCTGCACCTCGCCGATGGCCTCCACCGCCTGGCCGACGATCTCGCCGCCGCCGATCGCGGCCTGCTCCGCGCCGGCCGCCGCCTGCGTGGCGCGGGCGGTGCGATCCGCCGTGTCGGCGACGCCCTTCGACACGGTCGAGAGCATCCCGGCTGTCCGCTCCAAATTCATGGCCTGGAGCTCGGTGCGCGAGGACAGGTCGTCCGTCGCCGCCGAGATCTCGCCGAGCCCGGCGCGCAGCGCCTGGACGTTGGACAGAACGGCCCCGACCATGGTCTCCAGACGCGCGACGGACTGATTGAACAGGACGCGCATTTCCTCGAAGTCGACGCCCACCGTGTCGTCGAGCCGCACGGTGAGGTCACCCGAGGACAGGCGCTGGAAGGCCGGGCGGACGCTGGCGAGGAGGGTCCGGCGGGCGTCGGACGCCGAACGTTCGGTGGCACGCACGGTCGCGGCCCGCGCGTCCAGCGCCTCCTCCTCCAGCCGCTGCTTGGCGCGCCCCGCCTGCTTGAAGGTCTCGAAGGCGCGGGCGAGGTCGCCCACCTCGTCGCTGCGCGAGCCACCGCGCACGGGCACGCTGGTGTCGCCGGCGGCGAGCCGGTTCATCGCCTGCGTCATGCCGGCGAGCGGCCGCACGACGCCGCGCTGGGCAAGAAGGACGCCGCCGAACAGGACAACGAAGGCGGCGAGCGCGCCGGCGCCCTGCCAGGCCAGCCCTTCCGCGCCGGCAGCTTGCGCCTGCGCTTCCAGCGCCGCGTTCATCGCCTCGGTTTCCGCCACGATCCGGTCCACCACCGCGCGGTGGCGATCATAGGCTGCCGAGGCCGTGCCATAGGCGGTGGTCGCCGCGTCCTGATCGCCGCGGCCGAGCGCCGGCAGGAGCTCGCCCTCCACCGCGCGCCAGAAATCGGAGGCGTGGTCGAAGGACTCTTGCGTGATCATCGCCTTGAGATCCGGCCGCAGATCGGACTCCACCCAGTAGGCGTGGCGGCGGTCGAAATCGGCGTGGAGCTTGGCCAGCGCTTCTGTCGTCTGGTCGAGGGGCTTGGCGCCGATCACCGCGAGCGAGGTCTCGAGATAGGCCTCGATGATGTATTCGGGCGGCGGCAGGATGTCGGCCCTGAGGTCCTGGCCCTGCATGATCGTCCGGTAGAGTCCGCCCCCGACCTTCAGTCGCTCGAAGGTGACGAGGCCGACGAGGGCGGAGAAGGTGAAGGCGGCTCCCACCGCCGCGGCGAAGATGGCGAGGCGGGCACCAAGCTTGATGGTCATGAATCGGCTCCGATAGGTCGGGCCGATCATGCCGTCCGGGTCTTGCCGCGATCTGGAGCCGCGCGTGCAGTGCCGCAACCCGGATGCGAAAAGGCCGCGGAGCCTTAGCCCCGCGGCCTTTTTCGTTCGAATCAAACGAGAGAACGACGCCTCAGCGCAGGTCGTCCTCGTCCTCGTCGGCCGCTTCCGCCGGGTCGCGGCGCATGGAGGAGAGCTTGGCGAAGACCGCCGCGGCGTCCAGTTCCTCCGACTCGCCCGGGGTGCGCTGCGAGGGCGAGCGCCAGTCCTGCGTCTGCGAGGCGGCGAGCAGACGCTCCTCCTCGGCGGCTTCCGGGCGCGGCAGGCCGCGCGAGGCCTTCTCGACCTCGAGGTCGAGATCGATCTGGGAGCAGAGCCCGAGCGTCACCGGGTCCATCGGCTGGAGGTTGGCGGCGTTCCAGTGGGTGCGCTCGCGGATCTGCTCGATGGTGTTCTTTGTCGTGCCGACGAGGCGCGAGATCGCCGCGTCCGGCAGTTCGGGATGGTTGCGCACCAGCCAGAGGATGGCGTTCGGCCGGTCCTGGCGCTTGGAGACCGGCGTGTAGCGCGGGCCCTTGCGCTTGGCCTCGGGGACGCGGACCTTCGGCGGGGCGAGGCGCAGGCGATGCTTCTCGTCACCTTCCGCGCGCAGGATCTCCTCGCGCGACAGCTGGCCGGTCATGATCGGATCGAGGCCCTTGATCCCCTGCGCCGCCTCGCCGTCCGCGATGGCCTTCACCTCGAGGGGATGAAGCGTGCAGAACTCGGCGATCTGCTCGAAGGACAGGGAGGTGTTGTCGACCAGCCAGACGGCGGTCGCCTTCGGCATGAGAAGCTGCTGGGCCATGGATATAGCTCTCCTTCCTGCCCAACCGGGTTCGGCTGGGCCGTGGTCTTAGGCGCCACGGAATTTGGAAATTCTTCATCGATATAGAATTTCCCGAAAGCCCGCGCAAGAAACCACGAGCCCGCCGGCCGAGCATTTGCGCGAAAGCGGCGCGGATCAGGCCGAGCCGCCGCTTCGTCAACGGCCGGTCAGGAGGACGATCTTGCCGATATGGTCGTCGTCCATATGCTTGTGTGCGTCGACGGCCTTTTCCAGTGGATAGGTCGCGTCGACGAGGACCTTGACGCGTCCCTCGCTCAGAAGCGGCAGCACCGTGCGCTCCAGCTCGCGCGCGATCGCCGCCTTGAAGGCAACGGAGCGGTTGCGCAGCGTCGAGCCGGTGAGCGTCAGGCGCTTGCGCATGATCTGGTTGAGGTCGATCTCCGTCTTCGCCCCCCGCAGGAACGCGATCTGCACGATCCGCCCATCCTCGGCCGCGACCGCAAGGTTGCCGGCGAGGTAGTCGCCGCCCACCATGTCGAGGATGAGGTCGACGCCGCGCCCGCCGGTCCGCTCCTTCAGCGCCTCCGCGAAGGAGGCTTCCCGGTAGTTCACGCAGTGGTCGGCCCCGAGACGCTCGGCCGCCCGGCACTTGTCCGCGCTGCCCGCCGTCGCGAAGACGGTGGCGCCCATCGCGTGCGCCAGCTGGATCGCCGTCGTGCCGATGCCCGACGTTCCGCCGTGGACGAGGAAGCTCTCGCCCGCCATCAGCCGCCCGCGCTCGAAGACGTTGGACCAGACGGTGAAGAAGGTCTCGGGAAAGCCCGCCGCCGCCTCGAACGAAATCTCGTCCGGGATCGGCAGGGCGTTGTCGGCGTGGACGCTCGCGAACTCGGCATAGCCGCCGCCCGGCACAAGGGCCATGACGCGGTCGCCCGCCGAGAAGCGGCCCGCCCCCTCGCCGAGGGCGGCGACGGTTCCGGCGACCTCCAGGCCGGGCCAATCCGGCGCGCCCGGCGGCGGCGGATAGGCGCCCATGCGCTGCAGAACGTCCGGCCGGTTGATGCCCGCGGCGTGGACGGCGACGAGGATTTCGCCCGGCCCCGGCCTCGGCACCGGCTTGCTCGCGATCGTCAGGACCTCCGGCCCGCCGAAGCCGTCGAACACGACGGCCCGCATCTCGTTCGGCAGATCCATCCGCTTTGTCTCCTCCGGCTCGTGCGATGTCCGGTCAGAAGTAGCGAAATTCGGAACATTGCGAGGGCGGCTTTACCCGGGATTAAGCTTTCCGGTTCATAACGGTTGCCAGTCCGGCCCTGCCGGATAGGCGGTTCCTGAACCGTTTGACGCCTCCCTGTTGAAACTCCTGAGAGCCGCTCCGTGCGGCTCTTTTTTTTTGGCCTCGCGCCGGCGCTCGAGGGAACGGCCCGAGTCGCCATTCGTTAACCGCTGCGTTACGATGCGCTTGCCTGCGCTGGCGTTGTCGAGCAAGTTCTTTGGGCGTCCTGCCCAATGCGGGACTTTTGCCTATTGGACGGGCCGACGGGTTCGAGCGGCGGGGATGCACTGAGACACGATGACCACGCCGAGCACCGACATCATGGACGATGATCGCCGAACGGTTCGGCTGGCCGAACATCTCGCCTTCTCCTCGTCGTTCCAGCCCCTCTTCAACGAGGGCATGACCCTCGTCGACGAGACGGCGGTCTATCTCGACGGTCCGGGCCGCTCCGAAGCCAAGCAGCTCTCCAAGGTCGCCTCGACGCTCTACGCCGCCGAGTCCATGCGCCTGACCACCCGCCTGATGCAGATCGCCTCCTGGCTCCTGCTCCAGCGCGCCGCCAATCAGGGCGACATGTCGCGCGCCCAGGTCGAGGCCGAGAAGCGCAAGGTGCGTCTCGAAAGCTTCCACTCGAAGAACGACACGGCGCTCTTCAACGAGCTGCCCGAGGGCTTCCGCGACCTCGTCGACCGGGCCCACAAGCTCGAGCGCCGCATCGCCATGCTCGACCGCGAGATCTATGGCGGCCTCCAGGTCCGCTCGGCCGACGCGCCCAATCCGGTCGGCGAGCAGCTCGCCCTCCTGAAGACCGCCTTCCACGCCTGAGCCGGCGGGCGCCGCTCGAGTCATAAGCCGGCGCCCCGTTTTCCGCCTCCGCGTCAGACCGGCCAGACGAGCGGCACCAGCACCGTTCCCAGCACCAGCACGATCACCGAGAGCGGCACGCCGAGGCGCGCATAGTCGCCGAAGCGGTAGCCGCCCGGCGCCATGACGATGGTGTTGCACTGGTGGCCGATGGGCGTGAGGAAGTCGCAGGCCGCCCCCAGCGCCACCGCCATCAGGAACGGGTCCGGGTTCAGCCCGAGGTCACGCGCCAGCGCGCCGGCGATCGGCGCCAGCATCAGCACGGTCGCCGCGTTGTTGAGAAAGGGCGTCACCGCCATCGCGATGAGGATCACGACGCCGATCGCCAGGGTCGGCGAGAGCCCGCCCAGGAGCGGCGCCAGCCAGCCGGCGACGAGGTCCGTGCCGCCCGTCGTCTGGATCGCCTCGGACACCGGGATCAGCGCGGCGAGAAGCACGATCACCGAGGCCTCCACCGTGTGGTAGGCCTCCGCCATGCTCATGACGCGCAAGAGCAGGAGCACCACCGCCGCGCCGAAGAAGGCCGGTGCCGCCCCGACGACGCCGAGCGCGGTCAGGAGCATGGCCACCGCCAGCACCATGATCGGGATCAGCGAGCGCCGCGAGCGCCCGAGCTCGATCGGCCGCTCGGCCAGCGGCAGGAGCTTCAACCGCCCCACCGCGTCGGCGACGCTCTCGGCCGAGCCCTTGAGGACGAGGACGTCGCCCGCCTTCAGGCGCAGCGCGGCGAGGCGCCGGGTGATCGGCCAGCCGGCGCGGCTGACGGCAAGCGCCGCGACGCCGCCGGACGCGTCGAGCCCGAGGGCGGCGAGCGTCTGGCCCACCGCCGGCGTGGCGTCGCCGACGACCACCTCGGCGATGCTTTCCGTTTCCACGTCGAGCGCCGGCGCCGAGCCGCCCGCTTCCACCGCCAGCGCCAGGTCGGCGCGCGAGACCGCGCGCTCCAGCCCCGCCGCCTCGCCGCCGATCAGGAGCACGTCGCCGGCCTGGACGCGGGTTTCAGGCCCCGGCACGAGGCGGCGGAAGCGCTCGCGCAGGATGCGCTCGACGCGGATCTCGCCGTCCGCCAGCGCCTCGATCTCGGCGACCGTCCGCCCGTTCGAGGCCGAGCCTTCCCCGACCAGCGCCTCGGTCGTGTAGCTGTCGACGCTGAAGGCGGCGCCGAGGCTGACGCCGGGCCGGCGCTCGGGCAGGAGGCGCGAGCCGAAGGACAGGAACAGGAAGCCGACGGCGCAGATGCCGAGCCCCACCGGCGCGTAGTCGAACATGCCGAAGGGCTGTCCGGTCAGGTCCTGGCGCACCTTGGAGACGATGATGTTGGGCGAGGTGCCGACCAGCACCACGAGCCCGCCGATGAGGGCGGCGAAGGACATGGGCATCAGAAGGCGCGAGACCGACGTGCCCGTGCGCTTGGCGACCTGCGACGCCACCGGCATCAGGATCGCGAGCGCGCCGATGTTCTTGGTCACCATCGACAGGACCATCGTCGCGCCGACGAGGATCGGCACCTGGGTCTTGAGGGTCTTCATGTAGGGCATGACCGGACGCATGGCGTCCTCGACGACGCCCGAGCGCGCGATCGCGGCGCTGACGATGAGCGCGGCGACGACGATCACCACCACGTCGTCGGCGAAGCCGGCGAAGGCGGCGTCGGCGGGCACGATGCCGAGGAGCATGCCGGCGAGAAGCGAGGCGAGCGCCACGAGGTCGTAGGGCAGCCGTCCCCAGACGAAGGCGCCCACGGTCACGAAGACGAGGCCGAAGGCGAGCGCCTGATCGAGCGTCATGAAGGGTGGGTCTCCGAGGGGAAAGGGGCTGGCGATGCGCCGGCCCCGCCCGATATGGGCCGGCAAGCGAAGATGGAAACGGGAGAACGCCCGCGATGACGCAAGTTGCGCGCTGGCTGGAACGGCGGCTGGCCAACGAGGCGGGCCCGCGCGACGGCGAGTTCACCGCCTTCGAGGAAGTGGCGCTCGCCAACGCCCCGGTCCTGCCGCCCGAGCCGGTGAAGCCGGCGGTGGCGCGGCGCGAGCGCGAAAGCCTGCGGCGCGAGCCGATCCTCCTCGCTCTCGCCGAGAAGGTCCTGGCCGCCCACATCCAGAACCGGCTGCAGGTGTCCTATCCGCTGACCGTCAACCTCGCCAACCACGCGCCGCACGAGATCGAGCGGCTCATGGCGATCGCGGCGATCGCGGCCCTTGCGGGGGACGAGGCGGCGCGCGGCCGCGAGGCCTCGGGCGACCTGGAAGCGCTGAGCGCCTCGCCGGATGCGCGCACGCGGTTCGAAGCCTTCCTCGCCGCGCCGCCGCCGCTCGCAACGGCGATCGCCGCGCTCGTCGAAGCGCGGCTCGGCGCCCACGCCTATGCCGTCTGTCTCGTGGTGCTCGCCCGGCCGAGCCCGGACGAGGCCGCCTTCCTCGCCTATCTCGCCGCGCGCCTGCGCCTCGGCCAGGACGTCGTGGACGGCCTCACGCGGCGCTACCGCCGCTGATCTCGGCGAGTGCCCGCGGCACCGCCTCCGTTTCCAGGAGCAGCCGGCGCGACAGGTCGGCCAGCGTCACCCAGCCGACGAGGCGTCCCGCGCCGTCGACGACGCCGAGCCGGCGCACGTGGCTCGCCGCCATGAGGTCCAGCGCGTCGCTCACCGTGTCGTCCGGGCGGGCCGAGATCAGCGGCGCCGAGAGGATCTGTCCGGCCGTCGTCGTCGCAGGATCGAGCCCGCGCGCCACCACGCGGTAGAGGACGTCCCTGTCGGTCACGACGCCGAGCGGCGCCTCGGGCGTGCCCACCGGCAGCGCGCCGACGTCGAGGTCGCCCATCAGTTCGGCGAGCGCCTGCACGCTGTCGCCGGGCGCGGCGAACTCGATGTCGCCGTTCATGATCTCGGAAATCTTCACCAGTCACCGGTCCCTTCGCGCGCGTGTCTTCGCAGCAATCTTGCCGGTCCGACGCGCACGGCAAGCGGCATCGCGTCGCCGGATCGATTCCGGACGAGCGCGCGTTGGCCGCTGACGACGCCCATTGCCCGCGAGGAAGTCCGCCATGGCCGATCCCGGTCCGACCTTCGAGAACGCCATGCCAGCCGAGGACTTCCCGGCCTTCCTGGACGCGGCGCCGGACCCGGTCCTCGTCCTCTGCCACAACGACGCCGACGGCCTGTCGGCCGGCGCGATCCTTCTCCACACTCTTCGGCGCGCCGGCCGCACCGTCCGACATCGCATCCTCGGGCGCGGCGAGAACGCCTGGGACGACGCGATCCGGGCCGAGGTGCAGCGGCAGGCGCCCGGCACCGTCGTCGTCGCCGACCTCGGCACGGGCGTCGGCGACGTCCTGCCGGGCGTGCCGACCCTCGTGATCGACCACCATGTCCCCCGCGGCGTGCCGGGTGCGGCCCGCGTTCTGTCGGGCCTCGCCGAGGACCCCGCCCCCACCACCAGCCTTCTCGCCTTCCGCTGCGCCCGCGCCCTGCTCGGCGCGGAGGCCGACGATCTCCTCTGGCTCGCGGCGCTGGGAATCATCGGCGACATGGCCGAGAAGGACGGGTTTCCCGAGATGGCCGAGGCGAGAACCTCCTATCCCGTCACCAAGCTGCGGACGCTCGCCGCCCTCGTCAACGCGCCCCGCCGCACAGCCTCGGGCGACGCCGAGCCGGCGCTCCGCCTCCTCCTTGCCGCCTCCGATCCGAAGGACGCGCTCTCCGGCGACCATCCCGAGACCGCCCGTCTCGAAGCCGCCAAGGCCGAGTCCTCCGCCGCCTTCGAGAGCGCCCGGCGCGTCGCCCCGACGATCCGCGGCGACGTCGCGCTGATCGCGCTCGACGCGCCGCAGCAGGTGCACCCGCTCGTCGCGCAGGCCTGGCGTGGGCGCCTCAAGGACAAGATCGTGATCGCCGCCAACAGCGGCTATCGCCCCGGCTGGGTCCACTTCGCCGCGCGCACCGCGAGCGGCGCCGATCTCATGGGCTTCCTCAAGGACGCCGCCCCGCCGGGCGCGGGCAAAGCCTATGGCGGCGGCCACGCCCAGGCGACGGGCGGTGCGCTGCGAACCGCCGAATGGCCGGTCTTCCTGAAGAACATCGGCTTCGAGCCAGCCGCGAGCGAAAAGGCCTGAGACCCATGGACATGCGCGCCACCACCCGCACCGCCCGCCTCGGCTTTCCCGTCAAGGTCATGGGCAACCCGGATCTGAAGAGCAACGATGCCCGCCGCTCGCAGAGCAACCCGCACCTCAAGGTCTCTCTCGAATACCTCCACGCGATCTTCGACTATCTCGTCGCCCACGACATCTCGATGTACCGCATGTCCTCGGACGTCGCCCCTTACGCGACCCATCCCGACATGCCGCAGTTCCACGGCATGGTGAAGGAGAGCGCCGCCGAGCTTCGGGCGCTCGGCAAGCGCGCCAAGGAGCTGGACCTGCGCCTCTCCTTCCACCCTTCCCAGTTCGTCGTGCTCAACAGCCCGGACCCGGTCCTCGTCGACAAGAGCATCTGGGACCTCGCCTCCCAGGCCGAGATGCTCGACCTCATGGAGCTCGGCTCCGAAGCCGTCCTCGTCATCCATGTCGGCGGCACCTACGGCGACGTGCCGGCGTCCCGCGCCCGCTGGGCCGAGACCTGGAAGCGCCTGCCCGAGCCCGTGCGCCGCCGCCTCGTCCTGGAGCACGACGATCTGCGCTTCTCCGCGGCGGACGTCCTCTGGATCCACGAGCACACCGGCGTGCGGCTCATCTTCGACTACCAGCACTTCTGGTGCCTCAACCCCGAGCGCGCGGATCTTCGCGACACGCTCGCGCGCGTCCTCGCGACGTGGCCCGAAGGCCAGATCCCGAAGATCCACTTCTCCTCGCCTCGCACCGAGCTTCGCGAGGTCAAGCGCCGCGATCCCGCGACGAAGAAGCAGAAGATGGTCCACGTCGCCCCGGTCTTCACGGGGCATGCCGACTTCTGCAACCCGTTCGAGTTCGCGACCTTCATGCGCACCGCCGAAGGTCTCGACTTCGACGTGATGTTGGAGGCCAAGGCCAAGGACCTCGCGCTCATCCGCCTGCGCCCCGACCTCCTGCGCTACGCCCCCGACGTCGCCGCCCGGTTCGGGCTGAAGCCGACCCAGGAGGATGCGCTGGAAGCCGAGGAGGACGCCCTCCTCGAAGAGGTCCCCGAAGCCGGCGCCTGAGACGCGGCGACGCACCGTCGCCCTCCGCGCTCGGTTGCATCCTCCGGTCGGCGAATCTACGTCTCCCCCGAACCTTGAGGGGAGACGACCCATGGCGCAGACGATCGAACTCGGCCTCGGCACCTTCGGCGACGTGACCGCGGGACCCGGAGGCGCGCTTCTTTCCCACGCGGCCGTCATCCGCAACGTCGTCGCCGAGGGCGTCCTCGCCGACGAGGTCGGCGTCGACGTCTTCGCCGTCGGCGAGCACCACCGCCGCGACTTCGCCGTGTCCGCCCCCGAGCCGATCCTCGCCGCCATCGCCGCCCGGACGCGCCGGATCCGCCTGGCCTCCGCCGTCACCGTCCTGTCGTCCGACGACCCGATCCGCGTCTTCCAGCGCTTCTCGACGATCGACGCGATCTCGAACGGGCGCGCCGAGGTGATCCTCGGCCGGGGGTCCTTCACCGAGTCCTTCCCCCTCTTCGGCTTCCCGCTGAACCGCTACGAGGAGCTGTTCGAGGACAAGCTCGACCTCTTCGCGGCCCTCCTGCCGGGCGAGCCCGTCACCTGGGAGGGCTCGACCCGCCCGCCGCTGACGGACCAGGGCGTCTACCCGCCGGTCGAGCACGGCCGCCTGCGCGCCGCGATCGGGGTGGGCGGCAGCCCGGAATCGGTCGTGCGCGCCGCGCGCTACGACATGCCGATGATCCTCGCCATCATCGGCGGCGATCCGAAGCGCTTCCGCCCCTATGTCGATCTCTACCACCGCGCCTTCGCGCAACTCGGCCGCCCCGTGCCGCCGATCGGCGTCCACTCGCCCGGCTTCGTCGCGGAAACGGACGATGCCGCGCGCGAGACCTTCTTTCCGGCCTACAAGGTCATGCACGACCAGATCGGCTCCGAGCGCGGCTGGCCGCCCCTGGAGCGCGACAGCTTCGAGCGCGAGATCAGCCGCGGCTCCCTGTATGTCGGCTCGCCCGAGACGGTCGCCGCCAAGATCGCCTCAACCTGCCGGGCGCTCGGTGTGTCCCGCTTCGAGCTGAAATACAGCGCCGGCCCCCTGCCCCACGAGCACATGATGCACGCCATCGAGCTCTACGGCCGGCGCGTGGCGCCGATGGTGCGCGAACTGCTGTCCTGACCTCGGCGCCTCAGCGCCGCGTCGGTCGCTGCGCCATTTCCGCGACGATCCAGTCGGAGAACAGCCGCATGGCCGCGCTCGGCCGGCGGCTCTCGGACGCGATGAGCCAGTAGCCGAGGCCGGTCGCGGCCCGGTGCGGGAAGGGCGCGACCACCCGGCCATCGGCGAGGGCGTCCATGGCGAGCGTGTCCCAGGCGAGCATCGCGCCCTGCCCCGCGATCACCGCGTCGAGGCAGAGGGACGCGTCGTTGAAGCTCGGTCCCTGCGCCAGCGCGTCCTCGGCGATGCCGTGGCGGTCGAGCCAGATCGACCAGGGAATGGTCGAATGCAGGTCGCGCACGATCGGCAGTCGAAGGAGATCGGCCGGTTCACGCAAGTCGGCCGCATGCGCCGGCGAAACCACGGGAAACACCTCCTGCGGCAGGAGGAAGCGCGCGGCAACGCGGCGCCAGCCCCCGGGCCCGACGCGGATCGCGAGGTCGACGTCGTCGCGGTCGGGATCGACGAGGACGGTGGAGGCCTCGAGCCGCACCCGCACCTCGGGATGAAGCCGCCCGAACTTGGCGAGCCGCGGCACCAGCCATTTGGCGGCGAAGACCGGGGCAACGGACAGGTTGAGCGTCGGGACCCCGTCGCGGAAAGCCTTGGCGACGGCGCTGTCGATCTCGGCGAGGCCTCGTCCGATCTGGGCGAGGATCGGTGCCCCGGCCACCGTCGGCGGGAGGCCGCGGGCGGTGCGCTCGAAGAGCGTGCGGCCCATCTGCCGCTCCAGCTTCAGGATGTGCTGGCTGACCGCGCCGGCGGTGACGCCGAGCTCGGCTGCCGCGGCCGGCAGCGAGCCGAGCCGCGCCGCCGCCTCGGCCGCCCGCAGACCGTTGAGATGCACGCGGTTCAACGCCTTCATGCAGTTTTTCCATAGGCTGGCGCAGACAAGGTCGAGATCGGAACAGCGCGGGAGGCGCTAGGATACGCCAGCTCCACGAGCATAAGGCAACCGAGACATGCCGAAGCTTTTCTGGTCGCTTGCGCCCTTCGGCGGGCCGACCATGCCCGACGCCGACGCCTCGCCCCTGACCCATCCAGCGCTTTCGCGGATGGACTTGGCCCTGCTCGCCGACCTGCCGCCCGAAGCATTGCGCGACCGCCCGTCCGCCGAAGCGCCGGCTGGTCGACGCGCTCCCGAGCCCGCCTCGCGCCTCGCCCACCTGCTCGCCGCCGTGCGGCGTCTCAGCCCGCCCGATCCGCCTCGATGCGCGCCAGGTGCTCGATGACCTTTTCGAGGAGCCAGCCCCAGGCCTTGTGCTCGTCGGGGCCTGCCGTCTTCTCCACGGCGATGCGGAGATAGGCGATCTCGTCCTCGATCTTCTCGGGCGGCAGCATGGAAAGGCGGGAGACGAGGATCGCCGCTTCCAGCACAGCCGCCTTGGCGCGGTTCATGCCCGTGAAGCGCCCGTGCTCGCCCGACGCCGCCACCCGGCAGCGGAAGCGCGGGCGCACCGGGTCCTCTGCCACCTCCGCCACCTCCAGGACGTCGTGCGCCAGCGCCGCCGCCAGCCGCGGCACGTGGCAGCCCTCCACCTCGACCAGCGGCCAGTCGCGCCGCCCGGTGAGGCACCCCGCGAAGACCAGCGCGTCGTCCGTGTAATTGGCGATCGCGACGCCCGTGGCGGCGATGTTGTCGAGCGTCGTCGAGGGCCGGAAGGGCGCGACGATCCATTCCTCGCCGTCCTGGATGATGCCGAGCGGCGTGATGTGGACGCGCCCCTCGGGCGAGCGCGTCGTCAGGATGGTCTCGCGGATGAAGGGCATCGCTCGGGGCTGCTCAATCGTTGGGATCGTCGTCGTCCACGGGAGGTTTGGCGCTGCCGCGGTCGCGATGCAAGATGGCGCCCCGCGTCGTCGCCTGCGCCCGGGCTCGCCGGCGCTCGGCCTTGACGCTGCCGGGCAGCCGGCGCTCGGCGATCCGCACCAGCGTCAGGATCACAAGCCCGAAACCCGCGCCGAGGAAGACGAGCGCGAACTGCCCCGCGCCGCAGGCGATGCCGAGCGCCGCCGCCAGCCAGATATTGGCCGCGGAGGTGAGGTTGCGCACGTTGCCGCCCGAAACGAAGATCGAGCCCGCCGCCACGAAGCCGATCGCCTGGGCGAGGCCCTGCACCACCCGCAAGGGGTCGATGCTCGCGCCGGGCATGGTCTTCAACTCGTCGAAGAGAAGCAGCGCCGAGACGGTGATCACCGCCGAGCTCATCGACACCAGCGCGTGGGTGCGGATGCCAGCCGCCCCGCCGCGCAGCTCCCGGTCGAGCCCCAGCGCGAGGCCGACGGCCGTCGCCAGTCCCAGCCGCATCGCCATGTCGAGAACCGTCACGACCGCGCGCCTCCCCTCGCTTGAGCCCTGCTGCGAGTGTTGTATGAGTCGGCACCGTGGGAGAAAAGTCGGACATGCGGGCACGGCAAGCCACCTCGCGCCTCAAGCGCCTCGCGGCACCGCTCGCCGCCCTCGTTCTCGCGCTCGCCCTCGCGCTTCTCGCCGGCCAGATCGCCTTCGACCGCTTCCTCGGCCAGTCGGCCGCCAGCGGCCGCGGCACGCTGCGCCTCGCGGCGTCCGCGCTCGAAGGCCAGCTCGAGCGCTACGAGCCGCTGCCGGCCTTCATCGCCACGCAGGACCCGGTGCGCCGCGTCCTGCGCGAGCCCGACAACCCGCAGGCCGTGGCCGCCGCCAACCGCTTCCTGAAGTCCATCAACGCCCTTCTCGAGTCCTCCGACGTCTACGTCATGCTGACCGACGGGCGCACGGTCGCGGCCAGCAACTACGATTCGGGGACGAGCTTCGTCGGCGAGAACTTCCGCTACCGCCCCTACTTCCAGGACGCCGCCGAAGGCCGGCGCGGCCGCTTCTACGGTCTCGGCACGACCTCGGGACGGCGCGGCTACTACTTCTCGGCCCCTGTGCCCGAAGGCGACGACATTGCGGGCGTCGCGGTCTTCAAGGTCGAGCTCGACGCCATCGAGGCGTCCTGGGTGCCGAGCGATCCCGAGATCCTGGTGACGGATCCGGAAGGCATCGTCTTCATGGCGGGCCGCGAGAGCTGGCGCTTCCGGGCCTACGCACCGCCGGACGCACCGGCGCGGGCGCGGCTCGACGAGACCCGCCGCTATGCCGAGCGCCCCCTGACGCCGCTCGGCCTTTCGCCGCGCGGCACCTTCGACGGCAACCCGCTCGTCGGCGTCGCGCTGAACGGGGAGCGGCGCGAATATCTCGTCCTGTCCGAAGAGATGCCGGAGGCCGGCTGGTTCGTGCGCGTCTTCGTTGACACCGCGCCCGCCCGCACGCAGGCCGCAACCATCGGGCTTGCCGCCTTCCTGCTTCTCGGCTTCGCCGCCCTCGGCCTCACGGCGCTGCGCCAGCGCCGCCTGCGCCTTGCCGAGCGGATGCGCCACCAGGAGGAAGCGCAGGTCGAGCTGGAGCGGCGCGTGGGCGAGCGGACGGCGGCGCTCGCGGTGGCCAACCGGCGCCTCGAAGAAGAGGTCTGCGAGCGCCGCACGGCGGAAGAAACGCTGCGCAAGACGCAGGCCGACCTCGTCGAGGCTGGCAAGCTCGCCGCCCTCGGCCAGATGTCGGCCGCTCTCAGCCACGAGTTCAACCAGCCGCTCGCCGCCGCCGGCGCCTATGCCGACAACGCCGTGACCTATCTCGACCGCAACCGTCCGACCGAGGCGCGCGACAACGTGCTTCGCATCTCGGCCCTCGTCGAGCGCCTGTCCTCGATCTCGCGCCACCTGCGCGCCTTCGCCCGCCGGCCGGAGGACAAGCTCGGTCCCGTCGACCTCGCCGCAGCGGTGGAGAGCGCGCTCGAGATCGCCGGCTGGCGGCTCAAGGCGGCGGGCGCGGAGATCGAGGTGGGTCTCGATGCCGCCCCCCTTCTCGTGCGCGGCGACTCGATCCGCCTCTCGCAGGTTCTGATCAACCTCGTCTCCAACGCCGCCGACGCGGTGGAAGGCCTGCCCGACCGCCGCATCGAGATCGCCGGCCGCCGGGACGGAAAGAACCGGGTGCGCGTCACCGTCGCCGACCGGGGTCCAGGCGTGCCGGAGGCGATCGCCCAGCGCATCTTCGATCCCTTCTTCACCACCAAGGGCGTCGGCAAGGGGCTCGGACTCGGCCTCTCCATCTCCTACAACATCGTGCGCGACTTCGGCGGGGCCCTGTCGGTGGAGCGGCGCGAGGGCGGCGGCGCGCGCTTCTGCGTGCTTCTCGACGCGGCCGAGCCCGTCGGCTCGGCGGCCCGAGAAGCGGCCCAGGCGGCGGAGTGAGCGGCATGAGCGGCGGCGACGATCGATCGGCCTTCGTCATCCTCGTCGACGACGAGAAGGACGTGCGCCTGTCCTACGCGCAGTCGCTCGACCTGGCGGGCTTCGCGGTCCGGGCCTTCGCCAGCGCCGAGGGCGCGCTCGACCTCGTCGGCCACAGCTTCGCCGGCGTCGTCGTCTCCGACATCCGCATGGCCGGCATGGACGGGATGACGCTGCTCGGACGCGTGCGCGCCATCGATCCCGACATTCCCGTGATCCTCGTCACGGGACACGCCGACACGCCGCTCGCCGTATCGGCCATGCGCGATGGCGCCTACGACTTCATCGAGAAGCCCTGCTCGGCCCAGCACCTCGCCGACGTCGTCGTCCGGGCGATGGACCGCCGCCGTCTCGTCCTGGAGAACCGCCGCCTGCGCGCGCTGGCGGACGGCCGGCGCGACAGCATCGAGGCGCGCCTCCAGGGCCGCGTGCCGACCATGGTGGACCTGCGCTACCGCATCCGGGCGCTCGCCAATGCCGCGGCCGACGTCCTCGTCATCGGCGACACGGGCACGGGCAAGGAGGTCGTGGCGCGCACGCTCCACGACGTCAGCGACCGGGCGAGCCGGCCCTTCGTCGTGGTCGATTGCGCGGCGCTGCCGACGAGCCTCGCGGAGAGCGAGCTCTTCGGCCACGAGGCGGGGGTGTTTCCGGGCGCCGCCCGGGCGCGCTTCGGAAAGTTCGAGCAGGCCCACGGCGGCACCGTGCTTCTCGACGAGATCGCCGCGCTGCCCCTCGACCTGCAGGCGCGGCTCCTGCGCGTCATCCAGGATCGGACGGTGACGCGCATCGGCGCCCACGCGCCGGTCTCCATCGACGTGCGCTTCATCGCGACGTCCAAGACCGAGCCGGAGGCCGACGTCGCGGCCGGAGGGCTGCGCGCCGACCTCTTCTATCGCCTGGGCGTCGCGACGCTGCGCGTGCCCCCGCTCTCGCAGCGCCGCGAGGACGTGCCGCTCCTCTTCCTCCAGCTTGTGTCGGAAGCTGCCGCGCGGCTCGGGCGGGAGGAGCCGGCCGTGCCGCAGACCGTCGTCGCGGACATCGCGCGCCGACCCTGGCCGGGCAATCTGCGCGAACTGCGCAACGCCGCGGAACGCTACGTGCTCGGCCTCGGCATCGCGCCGCTGACCGGCGGCGAAAGCGAGGCCGCCGGCGGCGCGCGGCTCGCCGACCGCGTGGCCGATTACGAGCGCTCGCTGATCGCGGGCGCGCTCGCACTGTCCGGCGGCAGCCTCAAATCCGTCTACGAGCAGCTCGGCATCTCCCGCAAGACCCTCTACGAGAAGATGCAGAAGTACGGGCTCGACAAGCGCGACTACGGCTTCGGCGCCGACGACCCCGAGGACGCGTCGGCCGCGGATCCGGCGACGGCTCCCTGAGTCGCGACACGCGGGCGTCGACAGCCTCTCGCGCTCTGCGTGTCGCGCCTCGTTCAAGTCGGACGGGTGGATTCGGGAACACGCAGGGAGCGGCAATGGGTGGAATTCCACCCAAAAGTGCGAGCCTGCGGTAGGAATTCGTCAAGATCCTGTTATGCGCCTGTTGCATTCCTGCCCTGTCCGACGCTCAACTCACATCCACGCACCGGGCGTTGGGAGACGCTTCACCGCTGCGGTCGACACCGGTTCGGGAGGCCCTGTCATGCTGATCCAAGCCACCATCGATTTCCGCTGACCCTGGCGGCCGGCACCGGTTCGTCCGGTCCGCCGTCTGCCTGGGCGCCGTCCGATCTGTCGCCGCACCGGCCCGTGCCGGCGCGACGCGCGCCCCTGCGCGTCCGCCCACGCCATAACTCGTGCCTTCGAGCCACCTCGGGAGAAGACTTCATGATGAAACGTCTCGTTCTCGCCGCCGCCGCGGCGGCGCTCATGTCCTCCAGCGCCTTCGCGCAGGACGCCGCCAACTATCCGAACCAGCCCGTCACGATCATCGTCCCCTTCTCGGCCGGCGGCCCGACGGACACGGTGGCGCGCCTCGTCGCGGAGTCGATGAGCCGCGACCTCGGCCAGCAGGTGCTGATCCAGAACGTCGGCGGCGCCGGCGGCACGCTGGGCGCCGGTCAGGTCGCCAAGGCCGAGCCGAACGGCTACACGCTCCTGATCCACCACATCGGCATGTCGACCGCCCCGACGCTCTACCGGCAGCTCGAGTTCAACCCGACCGAGGACTTCACGCCGATCGGCCAGATCACCTCGGTGCCGATGACGATCGTCTCGCGCAAGGACTTCGAGCCGGCCGACGCCGCCTCGCTCGTCACCTATCTCAAGGAGAACGGCGCCGACACGACCTACGCCCATGCCGGCATCGGCTCGGCCTCGCACCTGTGCGGCATGCTTCTTCAGGAAGCCATCGGCGTGCAGATGGTGACCGTCCCCTACCAGGGCGCCGCGCCCGCCATGACCGACATCGTCGGCGGCCAGGTCGACGTCCTCTGCGACCAGACCACCAACACCACCAACCAGATCAAGGCCGGCGAAGTGAAGGCCTACGCCGTCACCACGGCCGAGCGGCTCCAGTCGCTGCCCGACCTGCCGACCACGGCCGAGGCGGGCCTGCCCACCCTCGACATCGCCGTCTGGCATGGCCTCTACGGGCCGAAGGGCCTCGACCCGGCGATCGTCACCAAGCTGGAAGGCGCGCTCCAGAAGGCCCTGGCCGATCCGAAGGTCGGCGAGCGCTTCGCCGAGCTCGGCACCAAGCCGGTCACGGCCGAGGAAGCCACCCCCGCCTCCCTGACCGAGGAGCTCACCTCGCAGATCGCCCTTTGGAAGCCGATCATCGAGAAGGCCGGCCAGTTCGCCGACTGAAACGGGTCGCAGCCCGGCTCGATCATGGAAGGCGGGGCGCTCGGCGCCCCGCCTCGAACCACAGGACGGGAGGCTCGTCCCGCGTCAGAAACGAAGAGGGAGCGATGAGCGAACAGGCGCTGCACAAGCAGAACAAGATGGGGCGCGACGTCATGGCGGGGGCGATCTTCCTCGTCATCGCGCTGGCCTTCGGCGCGCAAGCGTTGAGCTACGACATGGGCCGGACGATCCGCATGGGGCCGGGCTTCATCCCGCTGACCCTCGCGGTTCTCCTCGGCATCTTCGGCATCGCGGTGGCGGTCGCCGGCTTCAGGAAGCACGACACGGCCGAAGTCGGCCCCGTCGCCTGGCGCGGCATCTTCCTCGTCTGCGTCAGCCTCGTCATCTTCGGCGCCTATGGCCGCCAGCTCGGCCTCGTGCCCGTGGTGTTCATCTGCGTCTTCATCGTCGCCATGGCCTCGGTGAAGAACACGGTGGTCTCGGCGCTGGCCATCGCCGCCGCGCTCGCCGTCATGTGCTGGCTCGTCTTCAAGGTGGGCTTGGGCATGTCGCTTCACACGATCGGGCCGGCCTTCGGTCCCTTCCAGGTCTTCTGAGGGGGCTCGCGACCATGGATCTCCTGTCAAACCTCGCTCTCGGCTTCGAGACGGCCTTCACGCCGGTCAACCTGCTCTGGTGCTTCGTCGGCGTGCTGCTCGGCACTCTCGTCGGCGTCCTGCCGGGCATCGGCCCGACGGCGACGATCGCCATGCTCCTGCCGATCACCTTCACCTTCTCGCCCGTCACCGCGCTCATCATGCTCTCGGGCATCTACTACGGCGCGCAGTACGGCGGCTCGACGACGGCGATCCTCATCAACCTGCCGGGCGAATCCTCCTCGGCGGTGACGGCGATCGACGGCTACCAGATGGCGCGGAAAGGCAGGGCCGGTCAGGCGCTCGCCACCGCCGCGATCGGCTCCTTCATCGCCGGCTCCGTCGCCACGCTGATCCTCGCGGTCGCGGCCCCGCCGCTCGCCCGCGTCGCTCTCAACTTCGGCGCGGCCGAATACTTCGCCCTCCTCGTCCTCGGCCTCCTCGTCTCGATCTCGCTCGCCCACGGCTCGGTGCTCAAGGCGCTCGCGATGATCTGCCTCGGCCTCGTTCTCGGCTCGGTCGGCCAGGACGTCACCACCGGCACGCCGCGCTTCACCATGGGCTTCCAGGAGCTCTACGGCGGCATCAACTTCGTCTCGCTGGCCGTCGGCATGTTCGGCGTCGCGGAGATCTTCCGCAACCTCGAGACCGAGCGCTCGCGCGAGGTCGGCGTGAAGAGCTCCTTCAGCCTGTGGCTCACCCGCGAGGACTGGCGGCGCATCGCCGGCCCGATCGCCCGCGGCACCGGCCTCGGCTCGGTTCTCGGCATCCTGCCGGGCGGCGGACACGTCCTCGCCTCCTTCGCCTCCTACTCGGCGGAGAAGAACCTCTCGAAGAACCCCAAGGAGTTCGGCCAGGGCGCGATCGAGGGCGTCGCGGGTCCGGAAAGCGCCAACAACGCCGCCGCCCAGACCTCCTTCATCCCGCTCCTGACCCTCGGCATCCCCGCCCACCCGGTCATGGCGCTGATCGTCGGCGCCTTCATCCTCCAGGGCATCACGCCGGGGCCGAACGTCATCAACGACCAGCCCGCTCTCTTCTGGGGCATCATCGCCTCGATGTGGATCGGCAACGCGATGCTCGTCATCCTCAACCTGCCGCTCATCGGGCTCTGGGTGAAGATGCTGACCGTCCCCTACCGCGTGCTCTTCCCGGCGATCGTGATCTTCGCCTCGATCGGCTGCTACTCGATCAACAACAACCCCTTCGACGTCTACGCCATCGCGGTCTTCGGCGTCCTGGGCTACGTCTTGATCCGCCTCGGCTGCGAGCCGGCCCCGCTCCTCCTCGGCTTCGTCCTCGGACCGCTGCTGGAAGAGAACCTGCGCCGGGCCATGATCATCTCGCGCGGCGATCCGACGGTGTTCCTCACCCGTCCGATCTCCGCCACCCTTCTCGCCATGGGCCTGGCCTGCATCATCATCGCGGTGCTCCCGGCCATGCGCAGCAAGCGCGCGCAGGTCTTCGTCGAGGACGATTGATCGCCCTCGAACGGCCCGCCCGATCCCGAGCCCCGCGGAGCCCAGCTTCGCGGGGCTTTTCCGTTCCGCCGCATTCTCAAAAAACTGTCCGCTTTTTCGCGGCAATCGTATATGCCGACGCCCATGAGCCAGACGCCCGACCAAACGCCCCTGTCCCGCATCCGCAACTTCTCGATCGTCGCCCATATCGATCACGGGAAGTCGACCCTCGCCGACCGCCTGATCCAGATGACGGGCGGCCTCGACGCGCGCGAGATGGCGGGCAAGGAGCAGGTGCTCGACAACATGGACATCGAGCGCGAGCGCGGCATCACCATCAAGGCGCAAACCGTGCGCCTCCACTACACGGCCAAGGACGGCCTGCCTTACGTCCTCAACCTCATCGACACGCCCGGCCACGTCGACTTCGCCTACGAGGTCTCGCGCTCCCTGTCCGCCTGCGAGGGCGCGCTCCTCGTCGTCGACGCCGCGCAGGGCGTCGAGGCCCAGACGCTCGCCAACGTCTACCTCGCCATCGACAACAACCTCGACATCGTCCCCGTCCTCAACAAGATCGACCTGCCCGCCGCCGAGCCCGACCGGGTGAAGGAGCAGATCGAGGAGGTCATCGGCATCGACGCCTCCGAGGCCGTCCTGATCTCCGCCAAGTCCGGCATCGGCATCGAGGACGTCCTCGAGGCGATCGTCACGCGCTTGCCCCCTCCCGCCACCGGCGACCGATCGGCGCCCCTCAAGGCCATGCTCGTGGACTCCTGGTACGACGCCTATCTCGGCGTCGTCGTGCTGGTGCGCGTCATCGACGGCGAGCTGAAGCGCGGCCAGACCATCCGCATGATGGGCACGGACGCCAAGTACCCGGTCGACCGCGTCGGCGTCTTCACCCCGAAGATGGTGACGATGGAGGCTCTCGGCCCCGGCGAGCTCGGCTTCATCACGGCGTCCATCAAGGAAGTCGCCGATACCCGCGTCGGCGACACGATCACCGAGGACAAGCGGCCGACCGCCGAGATGCTGCCGGGCTTCAAGCCCGCCCAGCCCGTGGTCTTCTGCGGCCTCTTCCCCGTGGACGCCGCCGACTTCGACGACCTGCGCGCCGCCATGGGCAAGCTGCGCCTCAACGACGCGTCGTTCTCCTTCGAGATGGAAAGCTCCGCCGCGCTTGGCTTCGGCTTCCGCTGCGGCTTCCTCGGCCTCCTCCACCTGGAGATCATCCAGGAGCGCCTGTCCCGCGAGTTCGACCTCGACCTCATCGCGACGGCGCCGAGCGTCGTCTACAAGATCAAGCTTCGCAACGGCACGGAGATCGACCTGCACAACCCGGCCGACATGCCGGACACGATGCAGATCGAGATGATCGAGGAGCCCTGGATCAAGGCGACGATCCTCACCCCCGACGATTATCTCGGTAACATCCTGACGCTCTGCCAGGAGCGGCGCGGCATCCAGGTCGACCTGTCCTATGTCGGCAAGCGCGCCATGGTCACCTACGAGCTGCCGCTGAACGAGGTGGTGTTCGACTTCTACGACCGCCTGAAGTCGATCTCGAAGGGCTACGCATCCTTCGATTACGCGCTGATCGACTATCGCGAGGGCGATCTCGTGAAGATGTCGATCCTCGTCAACGCAGAGCCGGTCGACGCGCTCTCCATGCTGGTGCACCGCAACCAGGCCGAGCGGCGCGGGCGCTCCATGTGCGAGAAGCTGAAGGAGCTGATCCCCAACCACCTGTTCAAGATCCCGATCCAGGCGGCGATCGGCGGCAAGGTCATCGCCCGCGAGACCATCTCGGCCCTTCGCAAGGACGTCACCGCCAAGTGCTACGGCGGCGACGCCACCCGCAAGCGCAAGCTCCTCGACAAGCAGAAGGAGGGCAAGAAGCGCATGCGCCAGTTCGGCAAGGTCGAGATCCCCCAGGAAGCCTTCATCGCCGCGCTGAAGATGGACAGCTGAGGGGGCGCGGGGCGCCGTTCCTGCGCCGCGCCGTCGCCTCCCCTGAGCGCCGAAGAAGCGGATCGTCCTCACCCGCCATGCGAGCGCCAAGATGGAGGAATGCGGCATCGCCCCCCTCCGGGTGGAGCGGATCGCCCGCTCGCCCACCTGGACGGAGCCGGAGCGCAACGATCCGGTGCTTGAGCGCCGCTTCGGCCAAGTGCCTGAATTTGGAGGGCGCATCCTTCGTGGCATGCGGGGAGACGGACGACGCGATCCGCATCGTCACCGCGACCGTCGACCGGAATGCGAAGCGCCCGCCATGAGCGACATCACCTACGATCTCGAGGCCGACGCGGCCTATGTCCGCCTCGCCGATGGTCGCGTCGCCTCCACGGAAGAGGCCAGCCCCTTCCTCTACGACCTCGACGTCGATGGCCTCATCCTCGGCATCGAAGTCCTCGGCGCCACCCGCACCCTTGCCCCCGGCCCCTGGCGCCACGCCCGCCTGCCGGGATCGAGCCGCGCGGACACGGCGGAGTAGCCTCATCGAAGCATCGCCGGAGCGATTCAGCCCAATCGGCGCTCCCGGGTCTTAACGATTCGCGGCACATCACCCGCGCGAACCGCGCCATGCATAACCCCACCTCCTTCCGCAAGCTCTGCCCGAACGGAGATCACCGAGCAGCCGAGGGAATCTGGCGACTGGGAGTCTTGGAAGCTGTCTGTACCGGTTCCACCAAGACCTGCCACCTCGCCACCATCGTCCGCACCGAAACCGACGACCATTTCATCGATGTCATCTTCAGCGAGCCGCAGATCAAGCGCCTATCCCGCGCTGTAAAGGAATTTCGATCGCGTTCGATCGTAGGCACCGATCGGTCCTCTCCCGCATCTGGGTAGAGGTGACCCATTCATGCCGGCCCGGCTATGACTGACCCTCGGGCCAACTCTTAGCCGGGCCGGGAGACGCTCTCGCGCCGCGCAGGCTGCCGTCGCGCGGCGATGGCCAAGAAGGGTCATTTCAAACGTGTGGCAGTATCAGACATTCCCTTTCCCCTTCGATCCCATGCCCTATTCGACTCGAGCCGGAATGCCCTCGCAATAGCGACTAGACGCCGGAGCTTTAGGACCCCGCTTACGCTCGCTCAAGCTTTGGTAGCTACTCTGTCAGGACAGCAACCATAAGGAGTCCAGATCATGTATGTAGGCGCCACGAACGCCGTCCCGATCCATCTACTGGAGAAGAACCTCTCTCGGCAGATACCCAAGCAGACTGCAAGCGACCCGCCGGGCGCGAGACCGTTGAAGTTCGCGCCGGAGGCTCTCCCAGACGATGCCGATGGTCGTGTCCCTTGGCGTGGTGTAGCTCGCGAAGGGCCACCACGGTTGCCGGCTTGGGCCGGGCAGATCAGACTGCGAGGGTTGGCAGGCTGACGAGGGGATCATCGCCGATCGGGGCGATGCTTTC
>NZ_VTOM01000037.1 GCF_009765365.1 Antarcticirhabdus aurantiaca | reverse complement strand
TCACGTCGCGCAACGACGCCGCCCAAAGCTCCAGCGTCGCCTCGATCGATGCCACCATCGCCATGACCTCCTCGTCATGGCTCCCTATCGATTCAGACTTCCATCAGAAACGCAACTGTAATGCTAGACGGGCGAGGCGGCGTTGCATCGGCAACTCGGGTACGCAAGGCTCATCCGCGAATCGTCACCACCAACTTAGTTCGGCAGGTGGCATCGCGGGCGAAAGCTCGTCTCATCCGCAAGACGGAACCCTCATGACGACACCCGCTGACTACCGACGCATCCTAGAAGACAAGCTGGACTACATGGTCGACGATGGCCATGGAATGACAATCTACGTGCTCGATGGATTCGTGTTCGGCCTCCTGGCATGTCCTGGAGAAGTGCCGACAGTGTCGAAGTGGTTCAGGCAGGTCTACAGCAGACCCGAAAGTCCTGAAGGCTATTTTCCGTTCGACGGGATCGACGAGATGCAGGAATTGCTTGAACTCGCCATATGCCACTACAATACCGTCGCAGAAGCGATCGACGGCCCGAACTACCTGTATCAGCCGATGTTCTGCGAATTGGAGGGCGAATACATTAATTGCGACGAGTGGGTCGAGGGCTTTGCCCGTGCCGTGGATCTCCACCCCGATGGTTGGGAGATCTATCGAAACGGCGAGAACGGGGACCTGTCGCAAGCTCTCGAACACCTTGCCGAACTCAACCGCATCGTCCAAGGAGACACCGTCCTATCGGAAGATGAGCAGGAGGAGCTGAACGATGCCGCGCCGCATCTGATAACCGCCTATGCAAGAACCCTCGTCGATCCAGCCGGCATCCGTTTTGCGGCGAATGACGAGCACCCACGCAGGTCAGGGCGCCGCATCAAGCGTCGAAAGAGCGAGAGCATCAGAGAAACAGTGGCAAAGCGCCTCGTCGTCAGCTGACGCTCATATTGAACGACGGCCTGTGATACGGAGCAGGCAACGATCCATAGTGTCCCCGCAAATCGACCGATCGCGAAGATATCCCGCTTCGCGTCCAGTCCACTGAGCTGCAGATCGTCGCCAGCCACGGCGACTGATCTCTTTGGCAGCTTTGCGATCGTCGATGACGTCCGGCGAGGGGAAGGATGAGCTAACGACGACCGTGCGCTGGTGACGATCCGGACAGATCATCCGGCATCTCGTCCCACTGCTCAGTCGGCAGACTCGGCAAGCCGTTCAAGATGGCAAGCGCAGCTGCGGGGTTCCCCCGGCTTGCTCTCCGACGCATAAGCTCCAACGCGCTTCGATGCCTAAGCGCCTCCGAGACGATCGCGCCTACCAGTGCATCGACCGATGTTCCTTCCTGCGAGGCGACTTCCCGTGCTTCTTCCAGAAGGTCATCGGGCAAGCGAACGACTTGCTGGTTCATTTCGGGGTCCTTTCCAAGCGGAACTCGCGGACGAAATCGGCTGCAGACCTGGGAGCAATCCCGAATGCCGCAACATCCGGATGCCTGAAATGCCTGTCGTCGGTGACGATAACACGAGCACCTGCCGCCAGGCGCATTCTATGATCAGGTCGTCCTTCGGGTCATCCAGGAAAGGACGAAATCGGAACCACGGATGCGTCTCATATGCCATCGAAGCTATCGCATCGAGAATGGTGTCGATCATTCCAGCTTCAATCCCCAGCCCCTCCAGGGAACTCGGACGTTTCAAAACGTCCTCGTATTCCAAGATCAAGGATGGGGTCGCAGCGAAGGCGAGCTGGCCGGCGAGCATGGCCTTCAGGATCGCGCCCGACGCGCCAGCGTTCGAGCGAACCCCTCGCAAGATAACATTCGTATCGACGACGATCATGCGTGACCTTCGAGGATGATAAGGCGTGCGGGAAGGAAGAAGACAAGTCCGATAGTCAGCCTCTGGAGCCGATAGCCGGCGTTACGCCGTCGGACACCATCCGCAGTTCATCCGTCCCGCACGCTTGCCTCGTTGCCTGTATCTAACGAGAAGTCTGGCAATTTCCAAAGACGCATGTCTGCCGCACCATCGCGTATTGGTGGTTACCCGCTACAAGTGCTTCGCGGGTGGTCCCGTCGCTTTATGCCCCGCCTCGACAGCCACTCCCCAGGACTTCCATTAACCATGCATCGCGGTCGCGGCTTGTAGAAGCCCGCGCCGAAACCACATGGCGATTCCCTCAATGGATCTAGGTCGGTGGTCGCTTGCTGAACGACGTGACGCTTACCGTGCGCCGGATCCGTGTCCGCGCCTTCGGGAGCCTATGTGCCTCGACGAGACGATCAGTCGATCCCAAGCACCTCAGTCGACCCAGGCGAAGCGACACCCGAAATGGTACGCTTGATCGCTCAAGGAGCCGCCCGTATGACGCACGGCTTCCGCGAATCAGCCCCAAGAAATTCACAAGTTGAGTCAACAACTTGTCGTAAGTGACTCGTCGGACTCGATTTTCCTGTTTCAGGCAAGTCGATTATTTTCGCTTTCCGATTTGAAAAGCGGAGCGTTCGCGAGGCATCCTTCTTGGGAAGGTGATTCGCGAACGGGGTTCGATCGGTGTCGGAGAATACGGCGGCAGAGGTTGCGGAAACGAAAACGCGCCGGTCGTTAGCAGCGACCGACGCGTAATTCGATGTGGACGAGGTCGGTTAGCAGCCGACGCGTCCGCAGTCCGGGGACCGCTCGCAGCAACAACCCTGCAAGCATCAAGATCATCACCAACCAGGAGGGAAGACCCACCCAGAAGACCAGGAAGGAAGACCCCACCCAGTAGAAACCAAGAAGTCCCGACGGATCGGAACGACCAAGGCGACGTGTCGTGAGGACACGCGAGCGGAGAGATGCGTCGCGGAATACCGCGAAACATCCAAACGCGAGCAAGCACAAGCCTAGCCGCAGCATGCATGCACGCAAGAACAAACGAACGAACGCACAAGGGAGCGAACGAACGAAGAAGCACCGGAAAGCAGACGACCGCAGGAACGAACGACCGCAAGGACCATCGAACTCAGGAACAAGCAACCGCAGGGACTAGCGACCGCAAGAACCATCGAACGCAAGGACCAACCAATGCGCGCCATGAGGATGGGCTCGGAGACCGATTCGGTCAAGCCCTCCCGGCGCCAAGGCACTGCTTTGCCGAAACGCCAGGAGGGACGATGCAAAAGGACAGGGAAAAGGAGGCTCAGGGCGCCTACGGGATCCGGCACAGGGCCGGCAAGGTGCTCGACCGCGGGCCGCTGGAAGTGGCCGGAAACAAGAAGCACGTTCGCAAGAACTCCTTCCGAGACCGACTGCCGGATCTGCTGAAGGGCTCGGAAGTCCGGAAGATCCGCACGAGGAGCCGCCTCGGATATACCGGAGCCGTGCCGATGACTCGCATCGGCCGGAAGGTCATCTCGGGAGAGTCGCTCCTCGAGCTGGATTTCCTCCTCGTCGTGGACGACGTCGTGGGCGACCTCGCCGACGTCGTCGCGCAGCCGATGAGCTTCCGCCTGCCGCTCGGGCGCAAGGGATCGACCTGGATCCCGGACTTCCTCGTCGTCCACCAGGATGGCCCGAGCGAACTGGTAGAGGTGAAGACCGAGAAGACGCTTCATCCCGCCGACGTCGATCGCCACACCGCCATCCGCGCCCGGGTCGAGGCGATGCGGGCCGCGGCGAACGGCGCCGGTTACCGGTTCCGGCTGGCGACCGAGCGCGAGATCCGGGTCCAGCCACGCCTCGCCAACGCACGCCTCGTGCATCACCTCATGAACCCCTTCCTCAAGACGCACGACCTGCGGGCAGGCGCGGCGGCCCTGGCCGACCTGCCCGACGCGACGGACGTCGCCGCCTTCGCCGCCAGTCTCCCACCCCACCTGCGTCCGCTCGCCCTGATGCTGGCCGTCAACCTCGAGCGCGGCCGCATGCTCGCCTTCGACCGCACCAGCCCGATCGGCCCCTCGGCCTCCTTCCGCATCCGCAGGAATTCCCGATGAAAGCCTCCGTGAACGTCAGGACCGGACAGCGCGTCCGGATCAATGGCCTTTCTCACATCGTGAGCCACTCCACGGAGTTCGGAAGGGTCTTCGTCTGCGCTCACAACGGCAACGAGATGTCGCTCTCGACCAGTGCCCAGCGCCAGATGATCGGCGACGGAAGGATGACCTCGGAGGCTGCGGCCCAGGCTCTCGACCGCAATACCCAGATCGCGCTGCAGACGGATTGGACGGCGTTCTCCGAGGCCGAGCAGATGAAGGCGCGCCGTCGGCAGCCCTACGTCAAGGCCGTCGACGACCTCGACTTCCGCGTGCGCGACAAGGCAGAGCACAGGAAGGAGGCGATCGCCCGGGCACATGCGACCTCGCCCATTCCGCTGTCGAAGATGCCATCCCTCGTCAGCGTCAATCGGTGGTGGAAAAGGTGGCTCGCCTCCGGACGGGACATCCGCGCCCTGGTGCCTGGGGACGCCGCCAAGGGCAACAGGACGCCGCGCCTGCCGAAGTGGGTGCACGAGGAGATCGAGCGTGCGATCGACGAGGCCTACGCCTGCGATCCGCCCGGTTCCATCGCCGCCGCCCAGGAACGCGCCCGCGACCTCGTGCTGCTGAGAGCCCACAGGGAGGGACTGCCGCTCCCCGTCGGCGCCAAGGAGATCATCGGCAAGCACGTCGTCAAGCGGGCGATCGCCAGGCGCAGCCGATACGAGCTGGACGTCGTCCGCTACGGCCGCAGGCAAGCCGACCGCAACGCCGCCATGGTCGGCGCGGGGCCGTCCGCCGAGCGTTACTTCCAGGAGGTCGAGATCGACCATTCCGTCCTCGACCTCCTCGTCGTCGACGAGGACGGCATCGTGCTGGGAACGCCCTACATCACGATCCTGATCGACCGTTACACGCGGATGATCCTCGGATTCTCGCTCTCCTTCGTGCCCCCTTCCTGGGTCAGCGTCATGGACGCCCTCCAGATGGCCGTGCTGCCGAAGGAGCCGGTCATCGACCGGATCTGCAGGGGACGCGAGAGGCCGGAGAAGGACTGGCCCGTCGTCGGAGTGCCGGGAACCCTGTTCGTGGACCGAGGAGCCGAGTTCCGGTCGGTCTCCATGCAGGGCTGCGAGCAGGCGCTCGGCATGACCGTCGTCGACCTTCCACCCGGCGGGCCCGAGAAGAAGGGCAAGGTCGAGAGATCCTTCGGAATCTTCAACAAGAAGGTGTTTCACCGCACGCCCGGAACCAAGTTCGCGAGCGTCGCGCAGCGCAAGAAGAACAACCACGACGCGGAGGGGCAGGCCTGCCTCACGCTCGGCCACGTGCGCTGGTGCATCCTTCATCACATCGTCGACGTCTACAATCAGGAGAAGCATCCCAGAACCGGGCAGAAGCCTATCGACCGCTGGAACGCCAGCGTCGACGCCTATGGACCGCTTCCGGGACCCGAGCCGGAGACCATCGGCCAGTACGTCGGCGTCACCCCCGTCAGGAAGCTGACGAGGGAGGGCATTCGATACGAGACGCTCCGCTGGAATTCCAATGCCCTCCAGGCGCTGCGCGACCGGCAGGGCAACGGCGACGTCGTCGTCCGCATCGACAACAACGATCTCTCCGTCGCCTGGGCGCTCGACGAGACCTCCGGGCGCTGGATCCCCGGAGATCTCGTCTCGGGAGACGGGGTCGACGGCATGACCCTCGACGAGTTCAAGCAGGGCCGGAAGGCCCGCCGGGCCGCCGAGAGCTTCGACGCCGACGACGAGCTTTCCAAGGCCAGGGCACGGGAGCGCATCCGGGGATCGATCGACGAGGTGCGCAAGGCGCCGGACAAGCGGAAGGCGCCCAGGCCCTTCCGCGAGGACGGCCGCAAGGCTGCCGAGCACGTCCGTCCCGACCGCTTCGACCCGGAGGCATCGGCACTGCCGATGGCCGACCACGACATGGACGTCGCGCCCGACCTGGCGACGCAGGACGCCCGTGGCCCGTGGAGGGAAACCGTCCTTCCGCCTCTCGCCGCGGCTCGCCAACCCGTCACGGCCGACCGGTCGCCCAAGATCGACGACGACGAGGCGAATGCCGCGTCCGTCGAAACGCCCGAGCCTTCGCCGGCACCGCTCTCGAAGCCTCCGCAGGCCCAACCCTTCACGATCACGAGGCGCAAATGACCTGGACCGACACCCCGAAGGCAGACCGCATCGCGCACATCGGCAGGACGGTGGTCGCGACCCCGACGCACGTGGAGACCATGTCGGTCTTCAGGAAGGCGTTCGAGCGCTTCGGCACCAGGCGCGAGGGCATGGTCTCGTTCGTCCTGGCCGAGACCCGCGCCGGAAAGACCACGGCGATCGAGGAGTTCATGCACGAGGTCGCCGCCGAGATCGGCGGGTCCGTCGGCACCGGAACGACGGAGGTCGAGCGTAACGAGGGCAGCGCCGTCATGTCCGTGGTCGTGGTGCGCGACACGTTCCTCGAGCGCCCGGTCATCAAGGTCGCGGTGGATGCCCTGCCGAGCTACAAGGCATTGTTCGGCGACGTCCTGACGGCGGTCCTCGGCGCGAAGCCGGCGCGCCAGATGTCCACGGTCCAGATGAAGGCCGCTCTGTCCCGCCAGCTCGCCGCGCAGAAGACCCGGCTGCTGGTCTTCGACGAGGTCCAGCACATCTCCGAGCATCGCGGCCCCGAAGGCATCTACAAGGCGGCCGACGTCTTCAAGGAGCTGATGAAGACGACCGGCGTCCAGATCGTGCTCGTCGGACTGGAGCACGCGGAAGAGATCCGCTCCGTCAACGGGCAGATCGAGGAGATGACGGTGCAGGTCCACCGCATCGAGCCCTACGCCGCACCGACCGAAGAGAAGGCCGAGTTCGTCAAGCTTCTGCGCGGTCTCGAGGGAGAAATGCCGTTCGACGAGCCGTCCGACATCGGCAGCCTCGACGTGGCTCTGCGGATCCACGCCCACACGAACGGCTTCGTCGGCCGCATAGCGCACCTGCTGACGGACGCCGTCGAGCACGCGATCGAATCGGGTCTCGATCGCGTCGACCGCGCCGTGCTGGCGAGCGTCGTCAAGCGCTATCGAGGCATACCGGATGCCCTGAACCCCTTCCTCGTCGAGGATCACGAGGTCGCGACGATCCGTGCGGCCAAGAAGAAGGCCGTGAGGCAAGCTCGCGAGGCGGCGGAGGTTCGGCAGACCAAGGCAGCCGGCGTCCGGCAGAGGCGCCGCAACCTGGGGACGCGTGGCGGATGATGGAGCGGACGAACTGGCTTCCACCGGTCTGGGTGCGTCCGGAACCGGACGAGCCGCTCCATGGCGTCATGCTGCGGCTCTGCGAGACGAACGGCCTGCCTCAGATGAGCCACCTCGAACTCGCCGCCGGCATATCGCTGGCGCGTGTCCGCGGCGGCGAGCAGGCGGACGCCGTGGCCCGCATGCTGAGATGCGAAAGCGCTTCCCTCGAGCCCCATCTGTGGCGCCGTCCGACCCCGAACTATCGGTCGTGGAATGGCGTCCTCGTCAGCGTCGTGCGTGATGCCGACTTCGTTCATCGCCGGGTTTGCCCGGGATGCTTGAACGAGAAGGCTTATCATCGCTTCCACTGGGACGTCTCGGCCGTATCGTCCTGCTTGGCGCATGACCGCCTTCTCGTCGGGTCATGCTCGTGCGGCAAGGCGCTGTCCTGGCGCGACGGGGCGCTCGGGAAGTGTCGGCACTGCGAGAGCGGATCCGTGCACGACGTTCCGCCCTCGGCACCGCATCCCAATGCCGCGGCGTTCGACGCCTATCTGCTGGGGCGCCTGGGAGCTGCTCCGAAGGTGCCGAATGCCGTGTTCGATCCGCTCTCCATCCGTGACGCCTGCGATGTCGCAGGTCGCATCGGCGTGCTGGACATCCTCGGCTATCGGCCCCGGTGGACGGAGGTCAGGGATGCCGACATGCCGGTGGCCGTCGTCCGCGGCAGGGGGTACGCCATCCTGACCCAGGACCGCCTCGGCGAGACGCTGGAGCGCGTCTGGACGGAGTTCCAGGAAAAGCACCGTCCCAAGCGTTCTGCCGAGGGCGATCGCCCGAGGATCGATCATGCCTACGGCTGGGTCGTGCCGTGGTTCCGACATCACGGCGGAGAGGTTCTGGTGCCGCAGATCGCCGCGGCCATCGTGCGTCACGCCTCGTCGAAGTTCATGCTGACGGCCGGCACGTTTCCGAGCGTCGAGCGATCGGGCGAGACCCTGAACCTCAGCCAGGCTAGGGCGGTCTGCGGCACCTCGGCCCGGACGCTGCGTCGGCTCCTGATCATGGAGGGCTTCCTTCCGACGCAGCTGAAGAAGGGCAGCCCGCTGCGCATCGAGCGAACGGTCGTCGATCGCGTCGCCGCCGACTTCGCGCAGGCGCTGACGCAGGCGGACCTCGTCGCAACTACCGGACTGTCGATCTGGGCGGTCGAGAACCTCTGCAAGGCGGATGCGATCCCGTGCTGGCTGAAGGGAGGAGGGGTCGCGTTCCATCAGTATCGGTTCCGCCGAAGCGACGTCGAGCTGTGGATGCGGGAGCTTCTCGAAGGGGCGCCGAAGGTCGGAACACGGCCGGTCGGAGCCGTCGCACTCTGCGACTACGCGGCCGAGCTGGGCATTCCCACGACCGAGACCATAGCGCTCCTGCGGCGAGGAGAGCTGCAGCTCGTCTCGACCGCCGGCGAGGATCGCACGTTCGCGGACACCTTCGTCGCCAGCATGCCGTCCGAGGCCGCCGACATCGTCTCGGCGACGACCGTGTCGATGACGCTCGGCCTGGCCAAGCCAATCGTAGAGGAGCTGGCCGAAGCCGGGCTGATCCAGCGCCGGCAGGCGCCGCTTCATCATCGGCGCGAGACCCGGAACTTCTTCTCGCGTCGATCGATGGACGACCTGCAACGGGCCGTGACGGCCGCCGCGGAGCCGTGGGAGGCCGGTAGCGATCACCGCAAGCGTTCCAAGATCCGGCTGACGAAGGCCGTTAGGCGCTACGAGGACAAGGTGTCCTGGGTAGCCGTCCTAAGCGCGATCAAGGAGGGGCGGCTGAAAGCCTTCGTCGATCCGGAGTGCAGCCCGACGATGGCGGCATCGCTGTTCCTCGACGATGCAAGCAACCTTCAGGCGCTTGCATCGGACGCCGGCGAGAAGGGCGTCGCGAGGAAACTGAACATCGCGGAGGCCGCCGTATACCTGGGAACGAACACAGGTGCCGTTTCCGCCTTTCGGAAGGCGGGCCTGCTCGGCAAGGCCGACGAGCACCTCGGCGTGGATTTGGACGAACTGCAGGCGTTCAGGGACCGCTACATCCTGTCCGGCGAGATCGTGGAACGAACGGGGACGAGCTGGTTCACCTTGACTAGCACTTTGGCTTCGGCCGGCATCCATCCGGCGCGGGAGTGGATCTCGGGCTTGAAGGTGTCGCGGCGGATCTACGATAGGGCTGCGGTTGAAGGCTTCATCCAAATCCCGGCAAATGCGCCAGGCCTTCAGAGTTCGCATCGCGGTTGATTGCGTCTATATTAGCCTCATGTCCTCGCTGAGAACTCTGCCAGTCGATCAAACGGCCCAAGCGCTCGATACCTTCGTCCGTTCCGTTCGCGGCGCCTACGGACAGCGGCTGAAGCGCGTCATGCTCTTCGGCAGCCGTGCACGTGGAGAGGCTCGCGAAGACAGCGATTTCGATGTGGCAGTGGTGCTCGATACGATCACGAGCAGATCGGCCGAACGCAACATACTTTCGGATCTAGCCTACGATATCATGATCGAGACATCTCTCGAGATCCAGCCGTGGCCGATCTCCGAGGACGAATGGTCCGATCCCGATCGACATGCCAACCCCTTTCTCGTCCGCTCCATGCGACGTGATGGAGTCGCACTAAGCCTGCAGCTTGATCAACAAAAATGCTGTCGGAATTCTGTCGTAGGGCTTAGTGCTTCTAAAATCGAAGAGCTTCGACCCGAGATGGACATGAACAGAACGGCACATCGAACATCGGTTGGCCTATCTCGGACCGAGATGCCGTCGAGACACCTGCCCCCCATCATCACCTCCACACTACAGTCGATCTTCGATCCGAGGTCGATCTGGCTCTTTGGAAGCAGGGCCAGAGGCGACAACCGTCCAGACAGCGACTGGGACGTCCTCGTAGTCGTGGACGACGCTCATGAGGACATGACGGATCCGATCAAGGGGTGGGAAGCGACTTATATCCTGCACGATCTGGGCATTGAGACGACGATCCTCGTCACCACTGAAAGCGATCTCGAAGACATCTGGGGCTTGCCGAACACGATCGGCTACGACCTTGCCCGGGAGGGAGTGAAAATCCATGTCGCTGGAAATGCAGATTGCCTCCAGCCTGCGCCTCGCCGCAGCCAACCTGAGAAGTGCGGAGGTGCTGAAGCAGGAAAATCTGCGGACCGCGCCGACCTTGGCAGCGCAAGGCGTTGAACATCTGATCCTCGCCCTTTGCGATGCGGAGAATATCCACGTAGCCCGCACGGAACAACATCAGCTCGAGGCGATCCGGAGAAAGCTCCCGGACGAAAACTCACTCAAGTCCGAGTTACGGGAGACGACTTGGCTCGAAGCGTATTCGACAACTTACAGGTATCCTAGAACGAAAGGGCGCCTCGCTGCTGAGCCTGATGTTGCCAAGTTCAATAAGGCGCTTGAGAATGCCTGGCGTATTCTCGAAGTTGTCACTTCGCATTTCGGGGTCGATCCCGACGCTAACGACAAGCCAGCCATGCACTCAAGGCCGCCGCGATCCGACGGAGATGGCTCAGGCGGCTCGATGTCGGGCGGACCCCGATGAAGGCAACGCGGCGTCGCCGTGATCTTTCGCCCCAGCGAAGCTTACCGGGCCTGGGTCACCGCTATGGATGCGCGAGTTCCTCGGCAGGGCGTCATTGATCGGATCGTCGCAAAGCGGCGCCGTGGCAATCGATGGGATCGATAGCCTGAAGTGAGTCCCGATGACGCACGAACCCAGATAGGCATCCGTTTGCCAGTTCACAAAGTTCGAAGTTCACCTAAGCGCATGAGCCTCAACATGCATCGCCTGAAGAACATCCTCTTCACATTCTCCACCGACGAAGGCGATGAGGACTACAATAATTGCGCAGAGTTAAAATTCGAGAGCGTCGATGGAGGTCAACGCGTCACGTGGTCGCCGATAGGGGAGAGCTTGTTCGCCTCATCGTACAAATATTATCCTGATCTCGAATCAATAGAGCGTGACAATGGTGATATATTCTCGCGATACGGTACTTCCGGCTTCAGTCTAGGACGCTACCATGAGTTCTTAATCGATCCTGCACCATTTATGCCGCACCAATGGGAAGCGCCTAAGTTCTGGGTGCAGATAGGAAACAGCGCTGAAGCGTCGTTTGGCTACGCAACCCCATTAATGGCGTTTCTCTTTGAAGGCCCACGACCAAGGGGGCCAAGAGTGGCCTGAGCTGGCCACTGTCCGCATCTACGGTCCTGATAAGGCCAAGGTCGAACCTGTCATCGTAAGTGCTTTTCGCGCTCACCAACGACGTATGGGCACGTGGCCCAAAATTTATGATCTTGATCCTTGGAGGGGAGATGACGAGTCTGAGATCGATCTAGCAGGCTGTTGAAGAAGTCGCTCGCGCGGGCGGTTCTGGCGTGATTCATTCCGCCCGGAAGCGAGGGGCGGATGCGCGGGACGGACAAGCGAGCGGGAGAGCTGTTCTCCTATGTGGACCTGGAGAAGCGGGTTCGGCCCGACCACCCGCTGCGGCTGATCCGGGACTTTGCCAATGCGGCACTGGTGTCGCTGTCGAGCGACTTCGCCGCGCTTTACTCCGGACTTGGGCGGCCGTCGATCGCGCCGGAGATGCTGCTGCGGGCGATGCTGCTACAGGCGTTCTATTCGATCCGCTCGGAGCGCCAGTTGATGGAGCGACTGGAGTTCGACCTTCTGTTTCGTTGGTTTGTCGGGCTCGGCGTTGATGATCCGGTCTGGAACCACTCTACCTTCTCGAAGAACCGCGACCGGCTCCTGGATGGGGCGATCGCGGCCAAGTTCCTGGGCGCAGTGCTGGCGCAGCCACGCGTGAAGAAGCTCTTGTCGAGCGACCACTTCTCGGTGGATGGCACGCTGATCGAAGCCTGGGCTTCGATGAAGAGCTTCAGGCCGAAGGACGGTCCGCACGATCCCCCGCCCGAGGGCGGCGGGCGTAACCAAGACGCGGACTTCCATGGCGAGAAACGGTCGAACGCCACACATGCCTCGGCCACGGACCCGGAGGCGCGGCTTTATCGCAAGGGGGCGGGCAAGGAAGCCAGGCTCTGCTTCATGGGACATGCCTTGATGGAGAACCGCTCCGGTCTCCTGGTCTCCTCCTGCCTGACACCCGCCGACGGACATGCCGAGCGCGTCGCGGCGCTGGCGATGATCGAGGTTTATGGCGATCGCTCGAGAGCCGCGACGCTGGGCGCCGACAAAGGCTTTGATGCCCAGGACTTCGTCAACGAGCTGCGCTCGATGGGAGTGACGCCGCACGTGGCGCAGAACAATGCGGGCCGACGATCGGCCATTGACGGACGCACGACCCGGCACGAGGGCTATGGGATAAGCCTGCGCATCCGCAAGCGCATCGAGGAGGCGTTCGGCTGGATCAAGACGGTGGCGGGCCTGCGCAAGAGCCGGTTCCGCGGGGTCGAGCGAACGGGCTGGGCCTTCTCCTTCGCGGCGGCCGCATACAACCTCATCCGCCTCCGCAAGCTCTTGGCGGCATCGCCGTGAGCGCGCCGGCAGGGTGCAAGCTCGTCGGGCGCTGGCGGATCGTTGAGGCCGATCTGTGGGACCGCGATCACCTCGATCTCTGCGGCCCCGCCACGATGACCATCGGTCCCGAGAACCACGGCGAGATCGCCTTTGGCGCCCTGCAAGCTAGCCTCGATCTCGGCTACAGCCCCTCAACGGTCTCCTTCACCTGGATCGGTGACGACGACATGCACGACGTCTCCGGTGACGGCTTCGCCGAACTCCTCGATGACGGCTCGGTCGAGATCACCTTCGCTTACGCCCACGGCGACGAAGCCACCCTCAAGGCCGTTCGAGCAACTTCTTCAACACCCTGCTAGATTCAGACTATGAGGACCAAGAGCGGCTCGGAGCCGATCTGGATCCACTTCGCTTCCTTAACTCCGCTATGACACAACCGGATAGCACAGCATCATGCATGTATCTTTACCGCATACTGGAGTTCTATGCATTTTTCGCAATCCTAGATAAAATTGGTAATCTCCGTGATGACGTGTCGCTCAGTGACTTAGAATTTTCACGGCGCATGGCTGAAACTATGTTTCGTGACGAAAAAGGCCAAATTCAGCGGCTGGTTCAAACACTGGCAGATCGACCCTTGCTGGATGCAGCTCTCGATTTCGGTATCATCACTTCTCCTACAGCGTCTCAGCTTGGTGATGCTTTGTATGCCTTTCGCAACTCGATCGTTCACGGGAAATACGGCTCAGGTTTTGCGATGCATTCGGATCCTGTTATTGGATCGATGAGTGTTTCATCTAGATGGCGCCCCATCCTCCTTGATCTGGCGAATAAATCGATAAATCATTTTGGAGCGCGAAGCTGATCTTAATACGTCAGGCTAGGATGTAGTCGCCTACCACAGCGAGGTTCGGGCAGGGATGTCTTCCTCGACGATCTCCGCCGATGACGATGGCCCGCCCAAGTTGATGACAGACTCCGGCAGGTCGTACAGGACGGGGCGGGGGTTCGGGACGCCAGTGACATAGGCGTCCCGCGCACGACAGAGCGCCTCAAGTCCTTCGGAAACCGATGCGACCGCCTTCTCGTAGCGCGTGCGCGTCTCCGAGGCCACACCGCGGGCACTCACAAGCACGTCGGCGACGCCTGCGAGATCCTCGCGATCGAACACCCACGGCTTGGCCGCAACGAGGCGAACGGCCGTCTCGCCCAGGATCCGCTCGCCTTCCTGCTGCGAGCACCCGCGGAAGCGGACATCGTGGATCGTCCCGTCGCGCAGGATCGCCGTCTCGCGATGGCCCTCGACGAGTTCACCTGCCTGCCTGAAGCCGCTCCTGCGCCGCGTCGGCCTGACGACGAAGCCTTGGGCCTTCCTCATCGGACCGAGCAGCAGGACGCCCAACGCGCTGTCCACCGCATGTTCGGTCGGGGCGGCGATCGCAGCCATGTCCATCGCCTCCAGCTTACGCGTCACCTTGTCGGGGAGGCGCGAGAGGATCTCGGCATAGGTCTCCTCGACGGAGGCGACCTGCGCATCGTCCCGGACGAGCGCGTCGGCTTCCCTGAGCCAGTCCTCGAGCCGATAGCGCATGCTGCCACGTTCGCCCTGGAGAAGATGCGTCAGGATCTCCTCTCCCAGACGATCGATCACCATCCTCCCGATCTCTCCTGCGATGTGCCGCCAGGCTCTGACATCGATACCCGGACGGGATTCCACCTCGTCGAAAGCGTGCATCTCGGGCTGGTCGAGGACGTGGACGACCATCCCCCGCCCACTGACTGAAGCGGAGGTGAGCGATCGCTCCCAACCCCGGCGTCTCGTCCGATCCCCCTCCAACGCGGTCTGGAACCCGAAAATCTTCCACGAGGCCGTGCCGTCCGCCCCGCAGACGTCGACCAGGGTCTCGTCGCGGAAGCGGCCGCGATAGGCGAAGCGGCAGGTCCACCGACCACCATCAGGAAGCACGCCCTCGAACCGCAACGCGCCGACCTCGGGCGTATCGAGAGCCCTGCGACGTTCGTCGAGCCAGGTCTCGCCAGCCTTGCGGGGAAGCTTGGGGAGGTCGTTCGACCAGCTCTCGCCCGCGACCGAAGCCATCCACTCCCTGGCGCTCCGGACGAGGTCGACGTCGATCAAGCCGGCGGCCGCGGCAGGATCTCCAAGGGAAACGACATGCTTTGAAGATGTATCGTCCATCCGAGCCGCTCCCGTGCCAGGCATCCACGAATCGACGCCTAGACCGAGCCTGCTGCCTCCAGCGGCAAGATGGAAGCCGATGGCTCACGGCTTGTCTGCGGCGACGCTCCCAGGGACAGGGCTGATCGTTCGCGGACCACGCAAAAGACCTGAGTCCAAACCAGAGCGATCCCGGAAGATCCCGATCGAGTTCGGAACGCTGCGCAGAATGTCAGTTTATGCGGTGAGGAGTCGGAAAGGCGACCATCTTATGCGATCCAGGAAGATCACTTTATCAGATCCGACTTCGCCTTGGATGATGACGATATTGATCTAAGTGGTCCAACTTATGCGATAATCTACAATAGTCGAAGAACTGCGGACGGCGGGGCGCGAAAGCGTCGCCGCCGTTTTCGTTTGCGGCGGGGGCGGCGAAGCGTGGTGGCAGGCGAAGGCGGCGCGGGCGAACAAGGCGCGGCGGCGAGGGGCAAGGCGAAACCGAGGACGCGGCCGGTCGAGACCCTCCTGACGGAGCGGCTTCTGGCGGTGCTGCGCCGGGAGGTGAAGGCGCTGGAAGGCGGCGCGGAAACCGGCGAGAAGGCGCGCATCGACGCCATCGCGCTGGCCACGCGCACGCTGGAGAAGCTGATCGAGCTGAAGCGGCTCGACGGTGCGGAGACGGCGCAGAGCGAGGGCGAGGAGGCGGAAGGGCGGCGGCTTCGGGACGAGCTGATGCGGCGGCTGCGGCTGATCGACGAGGCGCGGGGCGGCCGGCTCCTCGGCGATGCCGGTGCGGCCCGTGGCTGAGCCGGAGGGCGCCAACGATACCTTTTGGCGGGCGGTGCGCGCCGCGGTGGACGACACGCCGGTGACGGGGCTGCGGGCGGCGATGGTGCCCTGGCCGGCGATCGCGCGGCGCCAGCAGCTGCCGCCGCCGGGCGACTGGCGGCAATGGCTGATCGTGGGCGGGCGCGGCTCGGGCAAGACGCGCGCCGGCGCCGAATGGGTGCGGGCGCTGGCGCTGGGCGAGCCGCCGCTGGCGAGCCGCGTCCACGGACGCATCGCGCTGGTCGCGGAAACGCTGGGCGACGCGCGCGAAGTGATGATCGAGGGCGAGAGCGGGCTGATGGCCTGCGCCGTCGGGCGCCGGCCGGTGTTCGAGGCGGGGCGGCGGCGGCTGGTCTTCGCGAGCGGAGCGGTGGCTCAGATCTTCTCCTCGGAAGACCCGGAATCGCTGCGCGGATACCAGTTCGACGCGGCCTGGGGCGACGAGCTGGCCAAGTGGCGCAACGCCGAGGCGGTGTTCGACAACCTGCAGCTCGGCCTCCGGCTGGGGACACGGCCGCGGGCCCTGTTCACGACGACGCCGCGCCCCGTGCCGCTCCTGAAGCGGCTGATGGCCGAGCCGGGAACGGCAGTGACCCAGATGCGAACGGCCGAGAACGCCGGCAATCTCGCGCCCGAATTCCTGGCCGCGATGACGACGCGCTACGGCCGTTCGCGGATCGGACGCCAGGAGCTCGACGGCGAGATGGTGGATGGGCGCGAGGACGCGCTGTTCGACCGCGCCGCGATCGAGCGCGGCCGGGTGGAGGCGGCGCCGGCGCTCGGCCGCGTGGTCGTGGCGGTGGACCCGCCGGCGAGTTCCGGCGCGCGTTCGGACGCCTGCGGCATCGTCGCGGCCGGAACCGGCGAGGACGGGATCATCTACGTGCTGGCCGATGCCAGCCGGCGCGCGGCCAAGCCCATGGAATGGGCGAGCGCGGCCGTGGCGCTCTTCGAGCGGCTCGAGGCCGACCGGATCGTCTGCGAGGTCAACCAGGGCGGCGAGATGGTCGAAGCGGTGATCCGCACGGTCTCGCCCGACGTTCCGGTGCGCTCGGTGCGGGCGAGCCGGGGCAAGTGGCTGCGGGCGGAACCCGTGGCCGCGCTCTACGAGCGCGGCCGGGTGCGCCATGCCGGCTTCTTCCCGGAGCTGGAAGACGAGATGGCCGACTTCGGAGCGGAGGGTCTGTCCGGCGGCCGCTCGCCCGACCGGCTCGACGCGCTGGTCTGGGCGGTGACGGCGCTCGGCCGGGTCGAAGGCGAGCCGCGCGTGCGCAGCTTCTGACACAACCGACATCGAGGGGTGATCCATGGGGATCGGGCAGAGGGTCGCGGCCTGGCTGGCGCCGGAGCGCGCGGTCGCGCGCGCCGAGGAGGCGAAGAGCTGGGCGCCGGCGGGCGGAACGCTGTTCCTGGCAGGCGGAGGAGCGGGCGAGGAAAGCTGGCGCGAGCGCTCCTACGAGGCGCTGGCGCGGGGCGGCTTCATGCGCAATCCGGTGGTGCATCGCTGCGTGGCGATGATCGCGGAGGCCGCGTCGAGCGCGCCGCTGCTGATCTATCGCGGCGCGGAGGAGGTGGCGGGGCACCCGATCCTGGCGCTGCTGCGACGCCCGAACCCGACCGAGGACGGGGCGGGGTTCCTGCAGACGCTGTGCGGGCACCTGCTCCTGTCGGGCAACGCTTTCGTGCAGGCGGTGCGGCCGGACGGGCGGGACGAGGCGCTGCATCTCCTGAGGCCCGACCGGGTGCGGGTGATCGCCGCGGCGGACGGCTGGCCGGAGGGCTACGAGTACCGCGCGGGGCGCCGCGTGCTCCGCCTGCCGGCGGAGGAGCCGGGCGGGGGGCGCGGACCCGTTCTGCACGTGCGCCTGTTCCACCCGCTGGACGACGGGACGGGGCTCTCGCCGCTCGTCGCGGCGCAGGGCGCGCTCGACCTCCACAACGCGGCGGCGCGCTGGAACACGGCGCTCCTGGAAAACTCGGCCCGGCCGTCCGGCGCGCTGGTGTTTAAGCCGGCGGAGGGCGGCAACCTGTCGCCCGAGCAGTTCGACCGGCTGAAGGCGGAGCTCGAGGCGGGGTATTCGGGCGCGGCGCGCGCCGGACGGCCGATGCTCCTGGAGGGCGGGCTCGACTGGAAGGCGATGGCGCTCTCGCCCCGCGACATGGACTTCATGGAGGCCAAGAACGGGGCGGCGCGCGACATCGCGCTGGCCTTCGGCGTGCCGCCCATGCTGCTCGGCATCCCGGGCGACGCGACCTATTCGAACTTCCAGGAGGCGAACCGGGCCTTTCACCGGCAGACGGTGATGCCGTTGATGCGCCGGCTCGCCGCCGCGCTCGGCGGCTGGCTGGCCGAGCGCGGCGGCGAACCGGAGCTGCGCCTCGCCTTCGACGAGGACCGGCTGGACGGGCTGGCGGCGGAGCGCGACGCGCTCTGGACCCGCGTCGGGGCGGCGGACTTCCTGGGCGAGGACGAGAAGCGGGAGGCCGTCGGCTACGGCCCGCGGCAGGCCGCCTGAAGCGGACAAAGAAAAGCGGCGGAGCGCTGAGGCATCCGCCGCCGACGTCCACGCGGGACCATCTGAGAACAGGACAATCGCAGGATGCGGCACGCCCGATTGCAAGTCAAACAAATGATTTCGGCCGCGGCGGCGGCGGAGGTGCGGCGATGAGCGGCGACCCGATCTCTCCGGCGGTGCTCTACGTCGCCAAGTTCGCGGGGGCGGCGGCGGGCTCGGCGATCTCCGTCGCCTATTTCCTGCCCCGGGGCCGACGCGAGGCGGCGGCCCGCTTCCTGATCGGCATCGTGACGGGAATGGTGTTCGGGCCGCCGGCCGGGCTGATGCTGGCCGAGCGGCTCGGCATCGGCGCGGTTCTGACCTCGGTCGAACTCGCCGTCATGGGCTCGGCGGCGGCGAGCCTTTGCGCCTGGTGGGCGCTCGGCGCCCTGTCGCGCTTTGCCGACGGACTGTTCCGCCGGGGCGGCGACGGCGGAGCGCCGCGATGAGGGCGGCGGTCGGCGCGGAGGCACGCTTCGAGGCGGATGGCCGGGTGGCGGGCCATGCGAGCCTCTTCGGCGTGCCGGACACGGCCGGAGACGTCGTGGAGCGCGGCGCCTTCGCCGCCTCGCTGCGCCAGCGCGGGGCGGACGGGGTCCGCATGCTGTGGCAGCACGACCCGGCCGAGCCGATCGGCGCCTGGAGCACGGTGCGCGAGGATGCGACGGGCCTCTTCGTCGAGGGGCGGCTGGCGCTGGAAACGCGGCGCGGGCGCGAGGCGCTGGCGCTGATCCGGGCCGGCGCGATCGACGGGCTGTCGATCGGCTTTCGCGCCCGCGCCGCGCGTCGGAGCGCGGGCGCCAAGGGACGGCGCCTCCTCGCCATCGATCTTTGGGAGGTCTCGATCGTGACCTTTCCCTGCCAGGAGCGAGCGCGGCTGCGCGCGCTTCCCGTTTCGGCCGACGCGGCCGACGACGCCGCCCTTGCCCGCCGCATCGAGGCGGCTCGGCGGCGCATCCTGAACCCCACACGATCCCAACCGGAGCGAGCATGAGGCAGGCCATGACCCTGGACAACGAGACCAAGGCCGAAACGAAGGCGGTGGGCGGGGAGGCGAGCAAGGCCTTCGGCGCCTTCATGGAAACCTTCGAAGCGTTTCGCGAGGCGAACGACGAGCGCCTGGGCGAGATCGAGAAGCGCATGGGCGGGGCCGACCCTCTGACCGAGGACAAGGTGGAGCGGCTGAGCCGAGCGCTCGACGAGAGCGAGAAGCGCGTCGAGCGCCTGGTCCTGAAGGCGATGCGCCCGGCGCTCGGCGAGGCGGGCGAGGACGGCGCGCGCCGAAGCCGCGGCGCGGGCGCCGACGAGCACAAGGCGGCCTTCGAGGCCTATGTGCGCGGCGGCGACGAGCGCGGCTTCCGGCGGCTGGAGGAGAAGGCGCTGTCGTCTCTGATCGGCGCCGATGGCGGCTTCGTGGTGCCGCCGGAAACCGAAGCCGAGATCGGCCGTCGCCTCGCCGTTCTGTCGCCGATCCGCGCGATCGCGGCGGTGCGCAGCGTTTCGGCGAGCGTTCTGAAGAAGCCCTTCGCCATCGCCGGTGCGGCGGCCGGGTGGGTCGGCGAGGCCGATGCGCGGCCGCAGACCGGCACGCCGACGCTTGCCGAGATCGCCTTCCCGACGATGGAGCTCTACGCCATGCCGGCGGCGACGAGCGCCATGCTGGACCGACGCGGCGGTCGACGTCGACCAGTGGATCGGCGAGGAGGTCGAGCAGGCCTTCGCCGCACAGGAGGGCGCGGCCTTCGTCAACGGCGACGGGGTCAACAAGCCGAAGGGCTTCATGACCGCGACGACGGTGGCCGAGAACGCCTGGAGCTGGGGCAGAGTCGGGACGGTGTCGACGGGCGTCAACGGCGCTTTTCCCGCGGCGAACCCGTCGGACGTCCTGATCGACCTCGTCTACGCGCTGAAGGCCGGCTACCGGCAGAACTCGGCCTTCGTGATGAACCGGAAGACGCAGGGCGTGATCCGGAAGATGAAGGACGCGGACGGCAACTATCTCTGGCACCCGCCGGTCGCGGCCGGCGGTCGCGCGACGCTGATGGGCTTCCCGCTCGTCGAGGTCGAGGCGATGCCGGACATCGCGCCGAGCGCCAAGGCGGTGGCCTTCGTCGACTTCTCCCGCTTCTACCTGGTGGTGGACCGCCAGGGCGTGCGGGTGCTGCGCGACCCGTACTCCGCCAAGCCCTACGTCCTGTTCTACACGACCAAGCGCGTGGGCGGCGGCATCCTCGACTTCGACGCGGCGAAGTTCCTCGCCTTCGCGGCCTGAAACGAGCCTTCGAACGGCCGGGCGGAACATCCGCCCGGCCTTTTTCGTGGAACGGGAGGAGAGCGCCGGTGACGCTGATCGACCTCGGGACGGGGAGCGCGGCGGAGCCCGCGAGCCTTGCCGACATCAAGAGCTACTGCCGCATCGATCGCGCCGACGAGGATGCGCTGATCCTGCGCCTGGCACGGGCAGCGCGCCTCGCCATCGAGGCGGAAACGGGTCTTTCGCTGGTTCGCCGCGCCTTCCGGCTCTGCCTCGACCCGGCGCCGCGGGGCGGCTGGCTGACGCTGCCGCGCCGGCCGCTCGACGCGGTGCTCGCGGTGACGGCCTACGACGCGGGCGGCACGCCGGTCGTGTTCGGGGCGGAGACGGGGATCGACGCGCGCATGGCCGGCGGGCAGGCGGTCCGCCTCGCGCCGGCCGTGCTTCGAGCCGCGGCCAACGGCGTCGAGGTCGAGTTTCGCGCCGGCTGGCTGCCGGACGCGGTGCCGGCGGACATCTTCCTGGCGCTCCTGCAGACGGTCGCCCTGTCCTACGAGGCGCGCGGGATTGTCGAGCCCGACGCCCAGCCGGCGGCGTTTCCGGGATCGGCGTCGCGGCTCCTCGCCCCCTTCCGGCCGGCGAGGCTGATGTGAGGCGCGCTATAACGGCGGGGCGGCTGCGCCACCGGGCGGTGCTGGAGGCGCCGGAGGATGCGCCGGACGGGGCGGGCGGCGTGCTGCGGGGGTGGCGCGCGTTGGCGGCCTTGTCCGTCGCCGTGGAGCCGGTGCGGGTGACGCCGGGCGAGCGCTTCGACGCGCGCGAGGCGATCGCGACCCATCGCGTGACCTGCCGCCACCGCGCGGACGTCGCGCGCGGGATGCGGCTCACCTCGGGCGAGCGGCGGCTCCTGATCCTGGCGGTCCACGATCCGGATGCGTCCGGGCGCTTCCTGCGGCTCGACTGCCGGGAGGAGGCGTGAGCGGAATCAGGATCGGGGTGCGGACTCGTCGGCGACGAGGAGCCGGCGCGGCGGAGCGGCTGGCACTCGCGGCGAGCGGACAGGCGCCGGTGCCCTGCAGTTCGGGAGCCGGCCGTCTGCTGCTCGCGAGTGCCGAGCGGGAGAGCGGCGCGACGGCGAAATCGCGCAAAAATTCACGAAAAGTTAACGACCATTAACGGGCGAAATCGTTCAATCTGGACTCAGGCAGGCGATCTTCGTCCGCGACGACGCGTCGCCGCGATCCCAAGGAGTTCCGATGGCCTATCCGAGCATCGAACTGCAAACGACCATCTTCGAAACTCTGCGCTCCAACGCCGCGCTGACGGCGCTGCTCGGCGGGCCGAAGATCTTCGACAGCGTCCCGGAGCGCGCGAGCTTTCCTTATCTCACGCTCGGACGGACCGCCGTGATCGACTGGTCCACCGGCACGGAGGACGGCGCGGAGCACATCCTGACGCTGCACGTCTGGGCGCGGGGCGGCGGCAAGACCGAGACCTACCGGATCATGAACCAGGTGTCCGACACGCTGAACGACGCGCACCTGCCGATCGAGGGGCACAAGCTCGTGAACCTTCGCCTCCAGTTCGCCGAAGCGCGGCGCGAGCCGGACACGACGACCTATCACGGCATCCTGCGCTTCCGCGCCGTCACCGAGCCGATCTCGGGCTAGGCGTTTCCCCGGCAGCAATCTCGACCCTTCGCGCGGGCGGTCCATCGGGCCGCCCGCTTCCGTTTGTTTGAACAGAAGAGGACGCCATGGCGGCTCAACGGGGCAAGGATCTCCTGATCAAGATCGAGGCGTCGCCGGGCGTCTGGCAGACCGTGGCGGGCCTTCGGGCGCGGCGGATCGCCTTCAACGCCGAGACCGTTGACGTCACGACGGCGGAGAGCGCCGGGCGCTGGCGCGAGCTGCTCGGCGGCGCGGGCGTGCAGCGGGCTTCCGTTTCGGGGGCGGGCATCTTCAAGGACGCGGCCTCCGACGCGGCGCTGCGGTTGATGTTCTTCGAGAGCCGCGTCGCGCCGCTTCAGGTCGTGGTGCCGGACTTCGGCACGGTGAGCGGGCCGTTCCAGGTGACTTCGCTCGACTACGGCGGCGAGCACGACGGCGAGGTGACGTTCGAGGCGGCGCTGGAGTCGGCGGGGGCGCTGGCCTTCGCCGCCGCCTGATGGGCGTGGCGAACCGGCGGCGGGGCGAGGTGTCCGCCGTGATCGACGGCCGGGAGGCACGGCTCTGTCTGACGCTCGGGGCGCTGGCGGAACTCGAGGACGCCTTCGCCTGCGAGGACATGGGGGCGCTCGCCCGGCGCTTCTCGGGCGGACGGCTCTCGGCACGCGACCTCCTGCGCATCCTGGCGGCCGGGCTGCGGGGAGCCGGCACGGCGGTCAGCGACGCGGAGGTGGCGGCGATGCGCGTCGAGGGCGGCGCGGCGGGAGCGGCCCGGGTGGCGGCGGAGCTCCTGACGAGCGCCTTCGGAGCGGCGGAGGACGCCGCGCCGGGCCCTTGAGCGCCGCGCGCGACGCTTCGCCGGCAGCGGGGCGCGCGGCCTTTCCCTGGGACGAGGCGGCGGGTGCCGCGTTCGGCTTCCTGCGCTGGCGGCCGGCGGATTTCTGGGCCGCGACGCCGCGCGAGCTGGCGATGGCGCTCGCGCCCTTCGCGCGAGAGGCCGCGGCGCCGCCGAGCCGGGCGGTGCTGGAGGCGCTGATCCGGCGATTTCCCGACCAGAGCAACTGAAGCGAGGCATCCGGCATGGAAGCGGACGAGACCTATCGCGTCGCCTTCGACGTGGACACGAGCGCGCTCGACAGGGCGCTGGGCGATCTGGCCGCGCGCTCCGACCGCTTCGGCGCTGCGCTCGGCAGCGCGCTGAAGGGCGCGGTGGCCGGCGGGCGCTCGCTCGATACGGTCCTGGCGACGCTGGGAACGCGGCTGACGGGCATCGCGCTCGACGCCGCGCTGAGGCCGTTGGAGGGGTTGGTCTCCGGAGGGATCGGGCAGCTCTTCGCGGGCCTCGGCGGCCTCCTCCCGGGAGCGGCGGCGAGCCCCGGCATCGTGCCCTTCGCGAAGGGCGGGGTGATCGGGACGCCGACCTTCTTTCCCATGGGTGGACGCATCGGGCTGATGGGCGAGGCGGGGGCGGAGGCGGTGCTGCCGCTGAAGCGAGGAGCCGACGGAACGCTCGGCGTGGGCGTGCCGGGCGGTGCGCGGGGCGGCGGGGGAACGGTCGTGATGAACGTCTCGACGCCGGACGCGGCGAGCTTCCGCCGCTCCGGCGCGCAGATCGAGGCGATGCTGGCGCGCGCGACGTTGCGCGGCCGGCGCGGGCTTTGACGGAGGAAGAATGGGGATCGCATCCTTCAGCGACGAGCGTTTTCCGCTCGCCGTGGCCTTCGGCGCGAGCGGCGGGCCGGAGCGGCGCACGGAAATCGTGCGGCTGTCGAGCGGACACGAGGTGCGCAACGGCCGGCATCGCCATTCCTGGCGCCGCTTCGACGCGGCGAGCGGCGTGCGCAGCCTTTCGGACCTGCGCGCCGTGGTCGAGTTCTTCGAAGCGCGGCGCGGCCGGCTCGTCGCCTTCCGTTTCCGCGATCCCCTGGACTGGCGCTCGAGCGGCGAAGGGCGGTTGGCGACGCCGACGGACCAGCCGATCGGCGTCGGGGACGGCGCGCGGCACACGTTCCAGCTCGCCAAGACCTATGGCGCGGGAGCGGACGCCTATGTCCGACCGATCGGCAAGCCGGTGCCCGGAACCGTCCAGGTGGCGGTGGACGGGGTGGACCTGATGGGCAGCGGTTTCGCCGTCGATGCGCGAACCGGCGTCGTGACGCTCGACCTTGCGCCGAAGGCGGGCGCGGCGGTGACGGCGGGCTTCGAGTTCGACGTGCCCGTGCGCTTCGACACGGACGCGATCCAGGTGAGCGTCCAGGCCTTCGAGGCGGGCGAGATCCCGTCGATCCCGCTGGTGGAGGTGCGGCCGTGAGGACGATATCGGCGGGCTTGCAGGCGCATCTCGACGGACGAGCGGCGACGCTCTGCCGCTGCTGGCGCTTGAAGCGGCGAGACGGCGCGGTGCTCGGCTTCACCGATCACGACGACGCGCTCCTTTTCGAGGGCACGCGGTTCGAGGCGGCGGCGGGACTGACGGGCAGCGAAGCGGAGGCGGTGCTCGGGCTCGGGCCGGGCGGCGAGGAGGTGGAGGGGGCGCTCTCGTCCGAGGCGATCCGCGAGCCGGACCTTGCCGCCGGGCGCTACGACGGCGCCGAGGTCGAGGTCTTCGCGGTGAACTGGCAGGCGGTGGAGGAGCGCGTCCTGCTCGGCGTCTTCGACCTCGGCGAGGTGACGCGCGAGGGCGAGCGCTTCCGCGCGGAACTGCGCGGCGCGGCGGCGCGGCTCGACCGGATGCGGGGCCGGATCTATTCGCGGCGCTGCGACGCGGCGCTCGGCGACGCGCGGTGCGGGATCGATCTCGGCCGCGCCGGGCGCCGCGTCGCGGGAACCGTCCGGAGCGCCGGGCCAGGCGGGATCGTGGTCGAGGCGAGCGCGCTCGGCACGGATTTCGAGCACGGAGCGGTATCGATCCTGAGCGGTGGGGCGGCGGGGCTGGAGGGGCGGCTCGTCGCGGTGACGTCGGAGAGCGCCGGCGCGTGGCGGCTGTCTCTGCTGGAGCCTTTGGATTTGGCGGCGGGAGACCGCCTGCAACTGACGGTCGGCTGCGACAAGAGCTTCGCGACCTGCAAGGCGCGCTTCGCCAATGCCGAGAACTTTCGCGGCTTTCCGCACCTGCCGGGCAGCGACGCCGCCTTCCGCATCGCAAAGCGGGACGGGCTGCACGACGGCAGCCCGCTGGTGCCATGAGCGGGGCGGTGCAGGTGCGGGCGCTTCGTTTCGCGCGCAGCTTCCTCGGCACGCCCTACCGGCACCAGGGCTCGCGCCGGCGCGTCGGCTGCGACTGCCTCGGGCTGGTGCGGGGCGTCTGGCGGGAGCTCTACGGATCCGAGGCGGAGGAACCGGGCGCCTACTCCGCCGACTGGGCGGAACGGATCGGCGAGGACCGCCTGGTCGCGGCGGCGCGGCGGCATCTCGCGGCACTTCCGGCCGAGGCGGCGGAACCGGGGGACGTGGTCCTGTTCCGCTGGCGGGACGGGGCGCCGGCCAAGCATTGCGGCATCCTCGACGAGGGCGGGCGCGTCATCCACGCCTACGAGGGCGCCGCAGTCGTGTCCTCGCCGCTACCGCAGGCGTGGAAGCGCCGGATCGCCGGGCATTTCCGCTTTCCGGACATCGAGACGAGGTGAGGCATGGCGACGATCGTTCTCCAGGCGGCGGGGGCTCTCGCGGGCGGCCTCGTCGGCGGGCCGTTCGGCGCGGTGCTCGGCCGGGCGGCCGGCGGCCTCGCGGGCGCGGCCATCGACGGGGCGCTTCTGTCCGGCACGAAGCGGATCGAGGGGCCGCGCCTGGCCGAGGGCCGCGTCAACGGCGCGGACGAGGGCTCGGGGATCGCCCGCGTCTACGGCACGGCGCGCGTGGCGGGGCAGGTCATCTGGGCGACGCGCTTCGAGGAACGCCGGCAGACCGAGCGGCAGGGCGGCAAGGGCGGGGCCCCCCGCGTCGAGACGACGAGCTACAGCTACTTCGCCAATGTCGCGATCGGCCTGTGCCAGGGACCGATCGCCGGCATCCGCCGGGTCTGGGCGGACGGCGAGGAACTGGATCTGACCACCGTCGCGCTTCGTCTGCACGAGGGGACGGAGACCCAGGCGCCGGACCCGCTGATCGAGGCGCGGCAGGGCCGGGGCAACGCGCCGGCCTATCGCGGGCTTGCCTATGTCGTCTTCGAGCGCCTGGCACTTGAGCGCTGGGGAAACCGCGTGCCGCAGATCGCCTGCGAGGTGATCCGGACGGTGGGGCGGCTGGAGCGCAGCGTCCGGGCGGTGACGATCATCCCCGGCGCCAGCGAGCACGGGCTCGACCCGCGGCCGGTGCGCGAGCGCGTCGCTGCGGGCGAGGACCGGCTGCCGAACCGCAACGTCCTTCACGGCGCGAGCGACTTCGACGCGTCGGTCGCGGAACTGACGGGCGTGTGTCCGGGGCTGAAGCGGGCGGCGCTGGTGACGGCCTGGTTCGGCGACGATCTTCGGGCGGGGACCTGCCGCGTTCGACCGGGCGTCGAGGTGGCGAACCGCGACGAGACGGAGGTCTGGCGGGCGGGCGACGTGGAGCGCGCGGGAGCGCATCTCGTATCGACCGCCGGGGGAGGGCCGGCCTATGGCGGAACGCCGAGCGAGGCGGGCGTCCTGCGGGCCATGGCGGCGCTGAAGGCGCGCGGGCTGAAGGTCACGTTCTATCCGTTCCTGCTGATGGACGTGCCGGCGGGCAACGCCCTGCCGGACCCTTATGGTGGGGCGCGGCAGGCCGCCTATCCCTGGCGCGGACGACTGACGCTCGACGTCGTTCCGGGCCGGGCTCGCAGCGCGGACCGGACCGCGAAGGCGCGGGCGGACATCGAGCGCTTTCTCGGGACCGCGATGCCGCAGCACTTCCGGATCGAGGCCGGGCGCGTGCGCTATTCCGGGCCGGCGGAGTGGTCCTATCGGCGCATGTTGCTGCACCAGGCGCACGTCGCGAAGATCGGCGGAGCCGATGCCTTCGTGATCGGCTCCGAGATGCGGGGGCTGACCAGCATCCGCGACGAAGCGGGGCGCTTTCCCTTCGTGGAAGGGCTCGTCCGGCTGGCGGCCGAGGTGCGGGCGATCCTTCCGAACGCCCTCGTCACCTATGCGGCGGACTGGAGCGAATATGCCGGCCACCGGCCGGAGGACGGCTCGGGCGACGTGTTCTTCCAGCTCGATCCGCTCTGGGCGCATCCGGCGATCGACGTGGTCGGCATCGACAACTACATCCCGCTCGCCGACTGGCGGGAGTCGGACTGGAGCGACGGCGGCCCGGACGGGGCGCGCTCGCCCCATGACGCCGATGCGCTGCGGCGGGGCATCGCGGGCGGCGAATACTTCGACTGGCATTACCCGAGCGAGGCCGACCGGGCGGCACGCCGCCGGGCGCCGATCCGCGATGGGGCGGCGAACAAGCCTTGGGTGTTCCGGCAGAAGGATCTCGCGGGCTGGTGGCGCAACCGCCACGTGGAGCGGCGCGGTGGCGCGGAGGTCGGCGCCCCTACGGCCTGGGTGCCGGGGATGAAGCCGATCTGGTTCACCGAGCTGGGATGCCCGGCGATCGACAAGGGGCCGAACCAGCCGAACGTTTGTGTGTTGTTTCCTCGCAAGTTCGGCAATTGCTTCATTAGAAGCAGCGGTTACGCTACCGGACGTAAAACTCCGACCATGGCGGTTAGAAAGTGCCCGAAGCCAAACCTCAATATCATCTGACTGAAGAAGAACTGCGATTGCTCGCACTTTCCGAGGATGAAGTCCGCATGAGTGTGACGGAATTCTCGTTCCAGGTTGAGAAGATGGCAGGCAGGATCAATGACGGTGAGCCGTGGCAGGTGGTTATCCAGGCTCACCTATACCTGGACCATGTGATAACCGCGACGCTCATAGATGCTCTGGTCAGGCCTGATGCCATCGAGCCAAGAAAACTGGCTTTTAGTCAAAAACTGGATTTGGTTCATGCGATGGGTTTATTGCCATCGCCGATGATACACGCCATCCGCTATGTGAACACTTTGCGCAATTCGATCGCGCATAGGCTCGATTTCGAGGTCACTCCCGCCGAACGAGAAAAATTGCGAAGTGTGTGCCCGCCGATGGTGCGCCAGATCTTGGAGGAGTCTCTCGAAAAGAAGTCACCCTTTGCCCTGTTTGAGTACTTGAAGGGGTTCGTTGTCATTGCGGACATGCACAGGCAGCACAATGCATTTCGACGAATTATGGAGAGGCGTGCTCGCTTAAACGCGCGCAAAGTTCTCAACATGACAGCATAGAAGCATGCGTTGCATAAAATTGTAGGAAAATATCTCTAAGCGAGGGAACGTCTTCATCGACCCGAAGTTGGTCTGCCCCCTGAAAAGTGGCCCTCCCTGAAGTAGGCTTTTGAGCCTTTGGAGGATGCCGAGAATGCCGAGGAAGAAGCCGAGCCCGGAAGAGATCGTCGCCAAGCTGCGGCAGGTGGACGTTCTCGTGTCGCAGGGTCGACCTGTTGCCGAAGCGGTGCGCACGATCGGCGTGACGAGCTTCACCTACTATCGCTGGCGCAAGGAGTATGGCGGGCTGAAGGTTGACCAGGTGAAGCGGCTGAAGGAGCTGGAGAAGGAGAACGAGCGGCTGCGCAAGGCGGTCTCGGATCTGACGCTCGAGAAGCTGATCCTGAAGGAGGCTGCATCGGGAAACTGGTGAGCCCCGCCCGCCGTCG
>NZ_VTOM01000036.1 GCF_009765365.1 Antarcticirhabdus aurantiaca | reverse complement strand
CCGGCAAGAAGCCCAAGGTCAAGCATGACAAGCATGGCAAGAAGCACAAGGACCTTACCGACCCGACGCCCGTGAACTGCCTGCCGCGCCCGGCCGACGTGCCCAAGCCCAAGGACGCGCCGAAAGCCGCCACCGTCGCCGCCGCCATGGACGGCATGACGAGCCGCGCCTGCGACGCGGCCAAGGAGAAGGGCGTCGAGCTCTTCACCATCCGCCTGGAGGTCGACACGGCCACGAGCTCGGCGCTGTTGAAGGGCTGCGCCAGCGACGGGTCCCACTACTACGACGTCTCCGACGCGGCCCAGCTCCAGGCGATCTTCGACGACATCGCCAACCGCATCAAGACGCTGAGAATCTCGTCCTGAGGATGCGCCAAGTAGGCCGGCGGATGTCGGTCGCAAACGCCCCCTTCCACGCGTTCAACGGCTTGCTCCGCTTTCCTGAAAGCTGCCCTTTGCGATGACCGCACGGTTGGTTGATAGGTAGGCATCAACTCACAGGGTCATCGTCAGATACAAGCGTTTGGGAAGCATAACTGTGAAGACGATAATCCGGGATGCTACGGCATCCGACGCGTCCAGCTTGGCGGCCTTGTCGATCGAGGTCTGGCTCGGAACCTACATCCGTGAGGGCGTCAACGGTTTCTTCGCCGACCATGCGCTCCGCGAGTTCACGGCCGATCGCTTTCGCAGTCGCCTCCAAGACCAGCAGCGCACCATTTTCGTTTCGCAGAACGCTGTCGGGATCGACGGCATGATCGAGCTGATCGCGGGCGCGTCTGCACCCGTGGCCGGTTGTCCAAACGTCGAGATTGCGACCCTCTATGTTCAACCGCGCCACCAGGGAGGGGGCAAAGGCGTCGCCCTTCTTCAAGCAGGTCTGGCGCACGCCCGGTCCAGCGGACATGCCGGCGTCTGGCTCGCCGTGAACGCGGAAAACCAAGCGGCCATTGCCTTTTACGAGCGTCAGTCCTTCCAGAACGCAGGAGAAACGCACTACGAGATCGAGGACCAGCGCTACCTGAACTACGTCATGCGCCGAGACCTTTAACTCACTCCGTCCCTCACCAACCTCTAACGATCCGAGGTGATCGCAGTGGCCAATGTCGTGAGCCAACTGCTGGTCGCCTGCGTTACCTACCTTCTGGCTACGGCATACCCGGGACCCAGCAACTCCGCGCTGGCGATCCGGCCCTGTTCGCCGGTGGCCATGTTCCCGACGCGATCAACCTGCCCCACGGCAAAATCGTCCGCTCCAAGCTCGAGCGCTGGGGAGCGGAAACGCTCTTCGTGATCTACTGCACCGGCCCCCACTGCAACGGCGCGGCGCGCGGCGCCCTTCGTCTCGCCGAACTCGGCCGCCCGGTGAAGATCAAGGCCGGCGGCATCACGGGTTGGCTCGACGAGGGCTTCGAACTGACGAGGAACGGAACCGAGTGACCCCCACGATCCGCCAGCCGACGCCCGGCGACGTTCCTCGCCTCCACGCCCTGATCCGGGACCACGCGGCGTTCGAAAGGAGCACCGCGTCTCTCACGGCCGAGGCGCTCGAAGCCCTCCTCCGCGAGACGGCGATCCGCTTCCTCGTCGCCGAGGGCGACGGCGAGCTCCAGGGCTACGCGGCCGTCACCTTCGACTGGTCCGTCTGGAGGGCACGGCGCTACGCCCATCTCGATTGCCTGTTCGTCGCCGAGATCCACCGCGGAAGGGGAATCGGGAGATGGCTTCTTTCAAGAGCGCGAGAGCTCGCCTCTTCTGAGGGCGTCGATCGCATGGAGTGGCAGACGCCGGCCTGGAACGAGGATGCCTGCCGCTTCTATGTTCGCGAGGGCGCCTCCTGCGAATCGAAGGCGCGGTTCAGCCTGGCCCTGCCGTGAAGGGCATCCTCGATCCGGCCGGAATGGCTCCGTTCCTTACCCGGGGGACGCGTCGTCGCCGGCTCGATCGGCCATCAGCGCGTTGCGTGCGGGAGCGTTTCTCAGCGGCTCGGTGGCCGCCGGTCTTTCTGGCGCCTTGAAGTCTGCGCAGGAACGCGTCATCACCGCGCGAGCACCGCATGGCCGGCTCGCTTAGGGGTTCGCATCGGCAACACCGCACGCCTCATTCCGGCCGGGACGAGGCGTTGCTTTGCATTTGCGTTTGGAACCCCTATAGCATCGCGCCGACACGCACCGCCCGCACTCGCAGGGGAAAATTCATTGTCTTCCACGTCCTCCACGTTCGACAAGGTCGCCGACATCATCGCTGAAACGAGCGAGATCGACCGCGGCCAGATCACGCCCGAGAGCCACGTGATCGACGATCTCGGCATCGATTCGCTCGACTTCCTCGACATCGTCTTCGCCATCGACAAGGAATTCGGCATCAAGATCCCGCTCGAGAAGTGGACGCAGCGCGTCAACGAGGGCGAGGCCGATACCGAGGAATATTTCGTCCTCAAGAACCTCTGCGCCAAGATCGACGACCTGCGCGCCGGCAAGCCGGTCTGAGGCGGCGCCCTCCGGCGCCTGTTCTTCAACGAACTCGGGAATGCGGATCATGGTCGCTCCCAAGCGCGACGTCCTGGTGACCGGCATCGGCCTCCTGTCCTCGCTCGGCGAGGGGGTCGAAGCGCATCGCGAGGCGCTGGCATCCGCCGGCGCCCCTCGCCTCGACGGGTCGAGCTTCGCTCCCTACACGGTGCATCCGCTGGTCGCGGTCGACTGGTCGGCGCAGATCCCCAAGAAGGGCGATCAGCGCCAGATGGAGACCTGGCAGAAGATCGGCGTCTATGCCGCCGGTCTCGCCCTCGCCGATGCCGCGGTTCCCGCCGACGAGGCGACCCGCGCGGGCGTCGACATGATCGTCGCGGCGGGCGGCGGCGAGCGCGACACCACCGTCGACGCGCTGGTGCTCGCCCGCGCCCGCGAGGCGGGCGACAACGGCGCGCGGATGAACGCGACGCTGTCGAGCGAGCTGCGCCCGACGCTGTTCCTTGCCCAGCTCTCCAACCTCCTCGCCGGCAACATTTCCATCGTCCACAAGGTCACCGGCTCGTCCCGCACCTTCATGGGCGAGGAAGGCGCGGGCATCAGCGCCCTCGCCGTCGCGCAGGCGCGCATCGCCGCCGGCCAGAGCGACATCTGCCTCGTCGGCAGCGCCTACAATGCCGAGCGCAAGGACCTCCTCCTCAATTACGAGATCGCCGGCATGCTGCGCTCCGGCCCCTTCGCGCCGGTCTTCGAGCGCATCGCGGACGGCGGCGAGCCGGGCCTCGTTACGGGCTCCGTCGGCGCCTTCCTCGTTCTCGAACCGGCCGAGCACGCCGAGGCGCGCGGCGCCAGGGCCTATGCGCGCCTCACCCGCGTCGAAGGCGATCGCGGACGGCGCGACGCGGCCGCGCTGGAAAAGCGCCTGTCGCGCCTCGTCGAAGCGGCGGGCGGCCTCGACGCCGACCTCGTCGTCAGCGGCGCCACCGGCCTTGCCGACGCGACGCGCGTCGAGCGCGATGTTCTCGCGGCCAAGGCGCCGAAGGCCGAGCTGCGCGCGGCGGGCGAGCGTCTCGGCCATTCCTTCGAAACGCAGTTCATCGCGGCGACGGCGCTCGCGGCCCTCGACCTGGCGGGCGGCGGACATGCCCGCGCGCTCGTCACGACGGTCGGCCATTCGGACGCGGAGGGCGTCGCCGCCCTCGAAGCCGTGAGCAACGGGGAGGCGGCACGATGAGCCAGGCATCCGATCTCGACTTCGCCGGCCGCCCGCTCGTCGCCGTCACCGGCGTCGGCGTCGTGTCCTCCCTCGGCCAGGGGGTCGAAGCCAACTGGGACGCGCTGACCGCCGGGCGCTCGGGCATCCACCGCATCAACCGCTTCGCAACGGACGAGCTGCGCACCACCATCGCCGGCACGGTCGACTTCATCGACGTCGGTCCGCACGTCTCGACGAACCTGTCCTTCGCCATGGCGGAAGCCGCGGCGACGGAGGCGATCGGCATGGCGGGGCTGCCCCGCGACGATTTCGCCGGCCCGCTCTTTCTCGCCGCTCCGCCGGTCGAGCTGGAATGGACGTCGCGCTTCGAGCTCGACAAGCTGCCGGGCGACGCGCGCGAAGAGGCCGGCTACGACCGCCTCATCGAGCTCGCCCGCCAGAACCGCTCGGACGAGGTCTACGAGATCACCCGCTTCTCGCGCATCGCCGAGAAGCTCTCCGACCGGCTCGGCACCCGCGGCCTGCCGGTGACGCTCTCGACCGCCTGCGCCTCGGGCGCCAGCGCCATCCAGCTCGGACTGGAGGCGATCCGCCGCGGCGACGCCGAGCGCGCGCTGGTGATGGGCACCGACGGCTCGGTGACGGCCGAGGCCCTGATCCGCTTCTCGCTGCTCTCGGCCCTGTCGACCCAGAACGAGGTGCCGGAAAAGGCCTCCAAGCCCTTCTCCAAGGACCGCGACGGCTTCGTCATGGCGGAAGGGTCCGGCGCCCTCGTTCTCGAATCGCTGGCCTCGGCCCGCGCCCGCGGCGCGACGGTCCTCGCGATCGTCGCGGGCGTCGGCGAGAAGGCCGACGACTTCCACCGCACCCGCTCCAAGCCCGACGGCTCGCCGATCATCGCGACGATCCGCGCCGGCCTCGCCGACGCCGGCCTGTCGCCGCAGGACATCGGCTACATCAACGCTCACGGCACCTCGACGCCCGAGAACGACAAGATGGAGGCGCAGGGCCTCGCCGCCGTCTTCGGCGAGGCGCTGGCACGCGTGCCGATCTCGTCCAACAAGTCGATGATCGGCCACACGCTGACGGCCGCCGGCGCGATCGAGGCGGTGTTCTCCGTCCTGACGATCCAGCGCGGCGTCCTGCCGCCGACGATCAACTACAACAATCCCGATCCCGCCATCCCGCTCGACACCGTGCCGAACACCGCCCGCAAGGCGGAGGTCAACGCGGTGCTCTCGAACTCCTTCGGCTTCGGCGGGCAGAACGTGAGCCTGGTGATCGGGCGCGACCCGCGCGCCTGAACCCTTCGGAACGAATCTCCCGCATGCGCGCACTTCAACTCCTCGGCGATCGCGACCTTCGCGAGACCGACATCCCGCCGCCCCCGCCCCCCGGTCCGGGCGAGGTCCAGGTCGCGATCTCGGCCGTCGCGCTCAACCACATCGACGTCTGGGGCTGGCGCGGCATGGCCTTCGCCAAGCGCAAGCTGCCGCTCGTCGTGGGCGCCGAGGCCTCGGGCGTCGTCGCGGAGATCGGCCCCGGCACGGCGGGGCTCCTGCCCGGCCAGCTCGTCTCGATCTACGGCGCGCGCACCTGCGGGCTGTGCGAGAACTGCCGATCCAGCCGCGACAATCTCTGCGAGCACGTCTCGGGCGTCCACGGCTTCCACCTCGACGGCTTCGCGCAGGAGCGCGTCAACCTGCCCGCCCGCCTCCTCGTCCCCGCCCCTCCCGGCTGCGACGCGATCGGGGCGGCGCTCGCGCCCGTCACCTTCGGCACGGTCGAGCACATGCTGTTCGACAATGCCAAGCTCCAGCCCGGCGAGACGATCCTCGTCCATGCCGGCGGCTCCGGCATCGGCACGGCGGCGATCCAGCTCGCCAAGCGCCACGGCGCGACCGTCATCACCACCGTCGGCTCGGACGCCAAGATCGAGCCTGCCCGGGCGCTCGGCGCCGACCACGTCATCAACTACCGCTCCGACCGCTTCGAGGGGGCCGTTCGCAAGCTGACGAAGAAGAAGGGCGTCGACGTCGTCTTCGAGCATGTCGGCAAGGACACCTTCGCCGGCTCCATGCTCTGCCTCAAGCGCGGCGGGCGGCTCGTCACCTGCGGATCGACGTCGGGCGTCTCGACCGACGTCAACCTGATGATGCTGTTCCAGCAGCAGCTGCGCCTCATCGGCTCCTTCGGCTGCCGCATGGACAACATGCGCGACGCCATGGCCAAGATGGCCAAGGGCCTGGCCAAGCCGGTCATCGACACCCGCATCGGCTTCTCCGACATCGACGTCGCGCTGAAGCGCATGGAAGGCCGCGACGTCTTCGGCAAGATCGTCCTCGTTCTCGACGAGGCCGGCGGGGCGGCGTCCCAGGCCGCATGAAGCCGGGTTCCGCGAAGGCATGGCTGCGCGCCAAGCGGGCGCGGGACTGGCTCGTGGCAAAGACGGCCTTCGCCGTCATGGGCGCCCTGCGCTGGCTTCCCGCCGACGCCGCGCTGAGCTTCGCCGATCGTGCCGGTCAGCTGCTCGGCCCCCTCGCCGCCTCGCGTCATCGAATCGCGCTCGACAACCTGCGCAAGGCCTTCCCCGAGAAGGACGAAGCCTGGATCGCCGCGACGGCGAAGCGCAACTGGGGCCAGATGGGCCGCGTCGCCGCGGAATACGTCTTCCTCGACGACCTCTTCGACTACGATCTCGCGCGGCCGAACGCCGGCCGGATCGAGGTCGCCGGCGCCGAGATCTTCGAGCAGCTGCGCACGAGCGGCCGGCCCGCGATCCTGTTCACGGCCCATCTCGGCTGCTTCGAGCTCCTGCCCGTGGCGGCCGCCGCCTACGGCCTCGAAGTCACGGCCATGTTCCGGCCGCCGAACAACCGCTACATCGCGCAGCGCGTCCTGTCCGCCCGCCGCACCAAGGGCGGCCACCTCGTGCCGTCCAAGGCCGGGGCGACCTGGGCGCTCGCGACGAAGCTCGGGGAGAACGGCAAGATCGGCGTCCTCGTCGACCAGAAGTTCAAGCGCGGCGCGCAGACGACCTTCTTCGGTCGTGCGTGCCGCACGAACCCGCTGCTCCCGAAGCTGGCCCGGCAGTTCGACGCGGATGTTTATCCCGCCCGGGCCGTCCGCCTGCCCGGCAACCGATACCGCCTTGAATTGCAACCGCGCGTCGATCTTCCGCGCTCAGAGGATGGTTCGGTCGACGTCGCCGGGAGCTGTCAGCGCCTCAACGACATCGTCGAGGCCTGGGTGCGCGAACATCCCTCCCAGTGGATGTGGTTCCACCGCAGGTGGAGCAAGTAAGGCGAAGACGCGGCCGCGTTCGGTACTTTTTCGCGGGTTTATAATCAAGGATTCTTTACGCACTCGGCCTAGGGTCGGACTGCGCAAGGACCCTGCCGTCTCGATGATCATCGCTTTCGCAAAACGCTACTGGATCACCACGCTTGGCGGCGCCGTGGTGTCGGGCCTCATCGCCCTCGGTGCGTTTTCGGTCGGGACGCAGACCGTCGAGGACCTCGTCGGCACGACGCTGCGCCAGAAGGGCGCGCGCTTCGCCACCTTCCTCACCGAGGATCCCTCGCGCCTGAACGCCTTTCTCACCGGCCTCGCGCGCGATCCCGACGCCGAGCAGCGGGTGCGGGCCATCGCCGGCCTTTCGGACATCGACACCTTCGTGATCTTCGACGATCAGGGCAACGAGACCTATCGTTCGCGTTCCGAGCGCTACAAGTGGCTGCTGCGCGACCGGCCCGGCGGCATGACGGCGGGCGACAAGCTGGCCGTCGACGTTCTCAAGGCCAAGGCGGACCAGCAGGTCGTCGACTTTTCCTCCGGCAGCGAGCCGAGCGTGATCACCCCGCTCCGCCTGGAAGGCCGGACGGTCGGCTACGCCTCGGTCGGCGTCGACACGAGCGCCCAGCACGCGGCCTTCGGTCACGTGATGACGGGCGCGATCCGCGACCTCCTCGTGCTCGTCTTCATCGTCGCCGGCGTCCCGTCCGTCTTCTACCTGCGCCGCAAGCGCCGGATGGAGGAAGCCGACGAGCGCATCCACTTCCTCGCCAACCACGACGTCCTGACGACGCTCTTCAACCGTGCCCGCATGCAGGCGGAAACGGACCGGCTGCTGGCGACGGCGCGGGCGACCCGCGAGCAGATGGCCTACGTCTATCTCGACATCGACGGGTTCTCCGAAATCAACGACGAGGTGGGCCAGTCGCGCGGCGACGAACTGCTGCGCATCGTCGCCCAGCGTTTGTCGAGCGTCCTCGACCGCAACGACCTCCTCGGCCGCATGGGCGCCGACGACTTCGTGTTCCTGCGCCGTCGCGTCCAGGGTCCGATCGGCATCGCCGATCTCGCGCGGCGCGTCGCGCGCGCCGTCGCGGAGCCGGTCGAGCTCGGCGACCGGACGATCCAGCTGCAGATCTCGATGGGCGTCGCCCGCATGCCCGCGGACGGGCGCAGCCATGCGGAGCTGCAGAGCCACGCCGAGATGGCGCTGCTCCACCACAAGGCCAACAAGCTGGGCGACTTCTCGCTCTACGACCCGTCCATGAACGAGGACGTCGCGCGCCGCCGCCAGATCGAGGCGCAGGTCCGCCTCGCCTGCGAGACCAACAGCTTCGAGCTCTTCTATCAGCCGATCGTCGGCGGACCCGACCTCGAGCTGCGCGGATTCGAGGCCCTGCTGCGCATGCCGAACGGTTCGGGCGGCCACATCTCGCCGGCCGTCTTCGTTCCCATCGCGGAAGCGCGCGGCTACATCCAGTCCATCGGCACCTGGGTGATCCAGGAGGCCTGCCGCCAGATCGCGGCCTGGCCGGAGCACCTCTACGTCTCCGTCAACCTGTCCACCGTCCAGTTCCGCGGCGACGACCTCGTGGACGTCGTGAAGGGCGCCATGGAGGCCGCCGGCATCACGGGCGAGCGGCTCGAAGTCGAGATCGTCGAATCGCTCGTTCTCGATCGGTCCGACGCGGTGCTGCGCCAGCTCGAGCAGTTGAAGGAGCTCGGCGTGTCGATCGCGATGGACGATTTCGGCACGGGCTATTCCTCGCTCAGCTACCTCTGGCGCTTCGGCTTCGACAAGCTGAAGATCGACCAGTCCTTCATGAAGGCCTTCGCGGCGGGCGAGCCCAACGTGTCGCAGATCATCGAGACGATCATCACCATGGCCCACCAGATGGGCATGTCGGTCACGACGGAGGGCGTCGAGACCGAGGAGCAGGTCGCGCTCCTGCGCCGCCTGGGCTCCGATTACATCCAGGGCTTTTACTACGGGCGCCCGGTGGCGGCGACCGAGGCCGCCGCCGAGTGGATCAGCCGGCATCCCGCCCGCCGCCTCGCCGCTCCCCAAACGGCTGCGTGCCCGGCCGGACCAGAGCTGGACGCGGACTGGCAGACGGGCGCCGCCCGCGCATAGCGCGTGGCTCGATCACGTCCAGCCGAGATTGCATCGCGATCGGGTGAGATCGCGTCGAACGAACGGCGAACATCAAGCTTCAGCCAAGTTCCTGCAGAGTTTTTTCGCGCGAAACGACTGCACCAACATGCGTGGCTGGCTCTCCGACCGGCCCATGAAGCTTGCCGACAAAGAGAACGATCTTAACAATACATGAAGCGGACGATCTTCTTCGATCTCTCGCAGGTTATTCCGATCAATGTGGTTAATGCCAAGTTGATGCGGATGATTTACATCGAATCACGAGAATCAGCCGGAACGAAACCCTGGCCCCTCCATTATATGGCTGATGCAAGGGGCGGACATGAAGATTCTCATCCTCGAAGACGAGCCGATCATCGCGATCGACCTGGAAGACATCGTTGCGTCGCGCCTCGATGCCGACATCGTCATCGCCTCGACCCTGCGCGAGGCGGTCAAGGAAGTGGCGCGCGGCGTGGACTTCGCGCTTCTCGACGTGCGTCTGGGCGAAGGACGCCAGACCTGCCTTCCGGTCGCGCGCATGCTCCTCGAGCAGGGCGTGCCGTTCTGCTTCGTGTCGAGCTTCGCGGCCAACATCCCGGGCGCCTTCATGGGCGTGCCGCGCATTCAGAAGCCGTTTCGCGAGGACCAGATCGGGCAGGTCCTGCCGTCGGCCGCCTGACGGCCTCGACGCAGCGCCCGAACGACGATCGCCGCGCCATGTCCTGGCGCGGCGATCGTCGTTCGGGCACTGAGCGGGGCGATCGCCTCCGGGACGCGAGACCTGATCCGGAGGGTCGATCGGGGCCGCTCGGGCCACGCGCTTGTTCTAGCGAAGGGGTGTTACCACCCTCCTAACGGGGTCCGGCCCTGTGTCCGCCCCGTGATTGATCTCGCGCGCGAGCTTATATAAGGATTCCCTTATCTCATCTCCCGCACAGGATCCGACGATGACCGACGCGCTCAGCCGACTGCTCGCGGAAAAGGGCGTGCTTCTCGCCGACGGCGCCACGGGCACCAACCTCTTCGAGATGGGGCTCCATTCGGGCGAGGCGCCGGAAATGTGGCTCGAGACCCATCCCGAGCGCATCGAGAGCCTGCACCAGTCCTTCGTGGACGCGGGCGCCGACATCATCCTGAGCTGCTCCTTCGGCGCCAACCGCCACCGCTTGAAGCTGCACCAGGCCGAGGATCGGACCCACGATCTCAACCGCATCGCGGCCGAGATCGCCCGCAAGGTCGCGGACGGCGCCGGCCGGCCGGTGATCGTCGCCGGCTCGGTCGGCCCGACGGGCGAGATCCTGGAGCCGATCGGCGCCCTGTCCTACGCCGAGGCCGTCGAGGCCTTCCGCGAGCAGATCGAGGGCCTGAAGGCGGGCGGCGCGGACGTCGCCTGGATCGAGACCATGTCGGCCGCCGACGAGGTGCGCGCGGCCGTGGAGGCCGCGGTCGCCTGCGACATGCCCTACGTCTTCACCGGCTCCTTCGACAGCGCCGGCCGCACGATGATGGGCATCCACCCGCGCGACTTCTGGAAGTCGGCCGAAGGCATCCAGCCCGCCCCGATCGCCATCGGCGCCAATTGCGGCGTCGGCGCCTCCGACATGTTGGCGACGGGCCTGGAGCTGGAGACCGGCAATCCCGACACCGCGATCGTCCTCAAGGCCAATTGCGGCATCCCGCGCTTCGTCGACGGGCAGACGGTCTATTCCGGCACGGCCGAGCAGATGGCGGACTACACCCGCCTCGCGATCGATGCCGGCGCGCGCATCATCGGCGGCTGCTGCGGCACGGCGCCCGGCCACCTCGCCGCCATGCGCCACGCGCTCGACACGCATCACAAGCGCCAGCGCCCGACGATCGAGACCATCGTCGAGACGGTCGGACCGCTCGTCAACAAGCAGGCCTTCGAGTCCGGTTCTGACGGCCAGGGCAGCCGCGGCCGCCGCTCGCGCCGCGGCTCGGCCGAGGCTTAAGCGGCCATCACGCTGAAGTACCAGGCGTAGAAGCCGAGCCAGAAGGCCGCGAGGAGCGCCAGCGCGGCGCCCTCGCCGAGCCGCGGCACGAGGAGCCGCCGGGCGCCGGCGGCGAGAAGCGTCGCGCCGACGAAGCGCGGCAGGCGGATCAGCGGCGTCGCGAGAAGCAGCGCCAGCACCCCCTCGCCGCCCGCTCCCGCCGCGTAGGCGTAGAGCTTGTAGGGCACGCCCGACAGCGAGCCGAGAAAAGCCGCGAGGACGCCCTCCTGCGCGAAGCGCCGCCCCGCCTCCTCCACGAGCTGCGGCCCGATCCCCGGCAGCGCCAGAATGGTGGATCGCACCGCCTCCGGCGCGACCTGCGCCGCAACCATCATCGTCGCGCCGCCGAGCGTCGCGCCGAGCGCGGCGGCGAGGCAGGCGACCAGCACCGGCCGCAGGCCGAAGCGCATCGCGGCGAAGCTCAGAAGCACGTCCGGCACCAGAAAGAACAGCGTCGCCTCGGCGAAGCCCCAGAGCGCCGCGAGGCCGACGAGCCGGCGTCTCACGTGGCGAAGAAGTAGTTCGTCAGGTGGAAGAACAGGGGCGCCGCGAAGGTGACGGAGTCCATCCGGTCGAGCGCGCCGCCGTGCCCCTCGATCATCGTGCCCCAGTCCTTGGCGCCGAGCGAGCGCTTGATGGCCGACAGCACCAGCCCGCCGCAGAAGCCGGCGAGCACGATCACGAAGGCCATCGCCGCCGCCTCGACCGGCGTGAAGGGCGTGATCCAGAACAGCGCCGCGCCGATGCCCATGGCCGAGAGCCCTCCGCCGATCAGCCCTTCCCAGGTCTTGGACGGGCTGACGCGCGGCGCCACCTTCCGCCGCCCGAAGAGCTTGCCGAAGACATATTGCAGGACGTCGGAGAGCTGCACGGTGGCGATCAGGAAGAACAGCCAGAGGAAGTTGTCGCCCTCGTGCCCCGGCACGTCGAGGAGAAGCAGCGCCGGCGCGTGGCTGATGCAGTAGACCGTCAGCATCAGGCCCCACTGGATCTTGGCCGTGCGCTGGAGGAAGTCCTGCGTCTCGCCCGACAAGACTGCGAGGACCGGCAGCAGCAGAAAGGCGTAGACGGGGATGGCGATGGTGAAGACCGAGAGCCAGTCGGCCCAGATCAGCCAGTATTGCAGCGGGATGAAGAGATAGAACGCCGCCGCCACGGCCCGGTGGTCGGCCGGCCGCGTCGGGGTCAGCGTGATGAACTCGCGCAGGCAGTAGAAGGAGGTCAGCGCGAAGAGGACGAGCGTCACCCCTTTGCCGAGGAGGAAGGCGACCGCGAAGATCGCGACCATCAGCCACCAGGCGCGCACCCGCGCGTTGAGGTTGGCGACGGTGGCGCGCGCCTCCGCGGTGGCGTCCCGCCGCGATAGGGCGTAGCCGACCACCGAGGCGGTCGCGAGAATGGCGATCAGGCCGCCGAAAAGGACGAGGATGCGGGTGTCCATGGCGGCGCCTCAGCCCTGCGGAACCGGTTTGGAGAGGGCGATCACGGCGCTCCTCGCTCGTTCAAGAAAGGCCTCGCGCTCCTCCTCCGGTCCGATCCGCAGCGGCTCGCCGAAGCGCACGGAGCAGGAGATCGGGGCCGGCAGCCATGCGCCCTTCGGGAAGGCGCGGGAGAGATTGTCGAGGTAGACCGGCACGAGCTCGGCTTCGGGAAAGGTGCGGCCGAGGTTGAAGAGCCCGGACTTGAACGGTCCCGGCAACGGTTCGGTGCCGCGCGTCCCCTCGGGGAAGATCACGATCGATTCGCCGCGCGCGAGCACGGCGCGCACCGGCTCCAGCGGATCGGCGCTTCCCTTCTTCCGGTCGATCAGGACGCAGTTGAGGATCTCGCGGGCGACGAAGCGGCGCGAGGGCGTCGCGCCCCAGTAATCGGCCGCCGCGACGGGATGGGTCGTGCGGCGCAGCTCGCCGGGCAGCGCCGCCCAGAGCAGGATCGTGTCGAGGTGGCTGCCGTGATTGGCGAAGTAGATGCGCTGGACGTGGCTCGGCTGCGTGCCGACCCAGCGGGCGTGTCCACCGACGAGAAAGCGCGTCGCCCCGATCAGCAGGCGTCGCAGCAGCGCCGCCATCATCGCGCGCGCTCCTTCAGGAGACGGCCCTGGCGCGACAGGCGGCGCGCGATCGTCGCCAGCGTGCCGAGAACCACCGCCCAGACGACGATCAGGGCAGCCCAGCGCCCGCCCGAGATCAGCGCCTCGGCGAAGGCGAGGACGCAGCCGATCGTCAGCGCCGCCATGCGGTGCGGCTTGGCCATCGGGCCGGAGAAGTCCTGGGGGAAGCCGAGCGTGCCGCCGAGCAGCCGCACATAGGCCGCGCAGACGGCGAGCACGGCCGCGAACCAGCCGAGGCCCGGCCAGCCCGCGGCGATGCCGAAGGCGACGAGAAACAGCGTGTCCTCGATCCGGTCGGGCGCCTCGTTGAACAGCGGGCCGAGCGGCCCGCCCCGTCCGCCTTCCACCGCGACCAGCCCGTCCATCATGTTGGCGAGGAGGCGGAGCTGGATGCACAGCGCGCCGACGAGAAAGAGCCAGGGATGTGCATGCGCGTAGACGAGCGCCGCGGCGCCCGCCGCGGAGATCACGACGCCCAGGATCGACACGGCGTCGGCGCTGAGCCCCGTCTTCAGCAGCAGCCGCAGCACGGCCGCCGCCCAGCCGGTATCGCGCGACTTCAGCGGCCGCCGGTTCGTTGTGTCGCCCACGCTCAGTCCCCCCGGACGTCAGCGGCATCCCCGCCGTGATTCCCGTGGCATCCTATCGAACGGAAAGCCGTCCGGCCAATGATGCCGGCGGCCGGTCAGGCGAAGGCGTCGGACTCGGATTCCTTCCGCTTGGCCACGAAGTCCGCCAGCCCCTCCGCGATGCCGGGGTCGAGCGGCGGCGCCTCGTAGGAATCCAGCCAGCGCCGGCAGATCTCGTTGGCGCGCGTTTCCGCCCGCTTGGAGCCTTCCGAGAGCCACTGCTCGTAGGAATTGTTGTCGGCGATGGTCGAGCGGTAGAAGGCGGTCTGGAAGTTGTCCTGGGTGTGCTGGCAGCCGAGGAAGTGGCTGCCGGGGCCGACCTCGCGCAGGGCCGACATGGCCTGCCCGTTCTCCGACAGGTCGACGCCCTTCATCATGGCCTGCATCATGCCGAGCTGGTCGCAGTCCATGATGAACTTCTCGTAGCAGGAGGCGAGCCCGCCTTCGAGCCAGCCGGCGGCGTGGAGCACGAAGTTCGTGCCGGCGAGAAGCGTCGAGTTCAGCGTGTTGGCGCTCTCGTAGGCGGCCTGCGCGTCCGGCACCTTGGAGGCGCAGAGCGAGCCGCCGGTGCGGAAGGGCAGGCCCGCGCGCCGGGCGAGCTGCGCCGCGCCGAAGGACACGAGCGAGGGCTCGGGCGTTCCGAAGGTCGGCGCGCCCGACTGCATCGAGATCGAGGAAGCGAAGGTGCCGAACACCACCGGCGCGCCGGGACGGCAGAGCTGGGCGAAGCTCGCGCCCGCAAGCACCTCGGCCAGAACCTGCGTCAGCGTGCCGGCCACCGTCACCGGGCTCATGGCGCCGGCCAGGATGAAGGGCGTGACGATCGTCGCCTGGTTCGCCTCGGCGTAGTTGCGCAGCGCCCCGAGCATCACGCCGTCGAAGGTCATCGGCGAGTTGGCGTTGATGAGGCTGATGCAGACCGTGTTCTGGTCGACGAAGTCGCGCCCGAACAGGATGCGGCACATCTCCACCGTGTCGGCCGCGCGCTCGGGCGCGGTCACCGAACCCATGAAGGGCTTGTCGGAGAGCATCATGTGGGCGAGCACCATGTCGAGGTGCCGCTTGTTGACGGGGATGTCGACGGGCTCGCAGACCGTGCCGCCGGAATGGTGGATCGAGGGCGCGAGATAGGCGAGCTTCACGAAGTTGCGGAAGTCCTCGATCGTCGCGTAGCGCCGGTTGCCGTCGAGGTCGCGCACGAAAGGCGGCCCGTAGACCGGCGCGAAGACGGTGGCGTTGCCGCCGATCTGGACGCTGTTGTCCGGGTTGCGGGCATGCTGCGTGAAGACGGACGGCGCGGTCTTCAGGAGCGAGCGGCAGAGCCCCTTGGGAAAGTGGACGCGCTCGCCGCGCACGTCCGCGCCCGCGTCCCGCCACTGCCGGAGCGCCTGCTCGTCGCCGCGGAACTCGATGCCGATCTCCTCCAGCACCGTGTCGGCATTGCGCTCGATGAGGGCGAGCCCCTCCTCGTCCAGCACCTCGTAGGGCGAGAGCTGGCGGCGGATATAGGTCAGCTTGGTGCCGGAGCCGGTCTGCGTGCGCGCCGCGCGGCGCGCGCCCGATCCGCCGGCCGCCCGGCCGCGCCGGGCGCCGCCGCCCGCCGCCGGCATCGCGGCCGCATCGCCTTCGCCCAGGATCTCGTCCGCCATGACCATTCTCCTCCGCCGCGCGGTTCCGCCCCTGCCGAAGCGCCGCGCCGATCGGCGCCGATCCTAGCTCGGCCGACGCGCGCCGTCGTCCCTTCTGCGAACCGCGATGACGCGCGAAGAACAGGCCGGCGGGCGGACCACCGTCCGCGGGAAGGTCGCATTCGACCTCTCAACCGTCGCAACGATGCGCGAAGCGCTCGGTCCGCCTTTGTCATACTGTCCGGCGCGATGTATGACGCGGCGTGATCCTGCGCCGCGCCTGACGGCGGCGTTTCCGGGGAGAGAAGCCATGTCGGCCGAAGAAGAGATCGTTCTCGCAGAGCTTTCCGACGAGGATCTCGTCGAGCAGATGAAGGACGACCTTTACGACGGTCTCAAGGACGAGATCGAGGAAGGCACGCGCATCCTGCTCGATCGCGGCTGGATCCCCTACGACGTCCTGACCAAGGCGCTCGTCGCCGGCATGCAGATCGTCGGCGAGGACTTCCGCGACGGCATCCTGTTCGTGCCCGAGGTGCTGCTCTCGGCCAACGCCATGAAGTCGGGCATGTCGATCCTGCGCCCGCTCCTCGCCGAGACCGGCGCGCCCAAGCAGGGCAAGATGGTCATCGGCACCGTGAAGGGCGATATCCACGACATCGGCAAGAACCTCGTCGGGATGATGATGGAAGGCGCCGGCTTCGAGATCGTCGACCTCGGCATCAACACCGACGTCGACCGCTATCTCGCGGCGATCGAGGAGCACAAGCCGGACTTCCTCGGCATGTCGGCGCTGCTGACGACCACCATGCCCTACATGAAGGTCGTCATCGACACGCTGGTCCAGAAGGGCATCCGCGACGACATCATCGTTCTCGTCGGCGGCGCGCCGCTGAACGAGGACTTCGCCCGGCAGGTCGGCGCCGACGCCTATTGCCGCGACGCGGCCGTCGCGGTCGACACCGCCCGCGAGCTGATCAAGCGCCGCCACAACCAGGGCGTCGCCTGATCGCCTGATTCCTGCACGAAAAAGCCCGCCGGGTGCGCCGGCGGGCTTTTTCGATCGCCTGAACTGACCTGGATCAGCGGGCGACGTCGGCGACGGCACCCTGGGTCGCGTCGACCGTGTTGCCAACGTCGCGGCCGACGCCGCGAACCGTGTTGGCGCAGGCGGTCAGGGCGAGCGCTCCGGCGAGAGCAACGGACAGAAGGGCGGCACGGCGGATCATGGGCGAGGCTCCTCAACTTGGCTGCGACCCTGCAACTCGCCCTTCGCCCGGCGGTTCCGGCCCCGTGATCGAAAATCGTGACGCAACTGTGGATAAAGTTCCGGGCGACCGGGTGCGGCTGATCGCCTGCGGCGCGATCGCCCGCGAAATCCTCGCCGTTCTCGCGGCCAACGGCCTGTCCCACGTCGACGTCGCCTGCCTTCCCGCCCTCCTCCACAACCATCCGCAGAAGATCGCGCCCGCCGTCGAGGAGGCCATCGCGAAGGCGCGGGGGCAAGGCTACGCGACGATCGCCGTCGCCTATGCCGACTGCGGCACCGGCGGCCTTCTCGACGCGGTCTGCGAGCGCCAGGGCGTCCTGCGCATCGCCGGGCCGCACTGCTTCTCGTTCTTCCAGGGCAACGAGCGCTTCCTCGCCGAGGCCGACGACAACATGCGCACCTTCTGGCTCACCGACTTCTTCGTGCGCCAGTTCGAGGCCTTCTTCGCCCGCCCCTACAAGCTCGACCGCCATCCCGAGATGCGGGACATGCTCTTCGGCCACTACGAGCGCTGCATCTACGTCGCGCAGACCGAGGATCGCGCGCTCGACGCGAAGGCGGAGGCGATCGCCGAGCGTTTGAAGCTGCGATACGAGCGGCGCTTCACCGGCTACGGAGATCTCGCCCCGGCTCTTCGCCGCATGGCCGAGGCGCGCGCGCGCTAGCGCCGCGATGCCGCACCGGCTGGCAAATCGCGGGAACTTCACGCAAACGTCTTGTTATCGCGCTCGCATTTACATGATTTCAGGCTTAGTTCCCTCACAATCTTCGGCATCAAGGGTCGCGCCCCGCCGTCGGGGCGGAGCGGTCGTGATCTCCGGGGCGACGATTGCGAGAGCGTAAGGCTGAAAACCGAGTGTCGAGCGTGTCACCAACGATCCTGCCCCGCCATCGCCGGCGCGCCCGTCCGCCCGGCGTCAAGCGCCAGCAGCGTATCTCGGCGATCCTGCGCTCCTTCACCGCGCCGGACCGCACCGACACGACCCTCGGCGACCTCAACACCGCCTTCGGCGCCCAGGCCTTCGGCGCCTTCTTCATCCTGCTCGGCGGCATCAACCTCGTTCCCGGCGCCTCGCTGATCGCGACGCTGCCGCTCCTCCTCGTCACCGCGCAGCTCGCCTTCGGCCGCCGCCGCCTCTGGCTGCCCGAGAAGATCAGCCGCATCCCGGTCAGCCCGGACACGCTGCGCAAGGTGATGGACAAGATCGGCCCGTCGCTGCGGCGGATCGAGCGCTACGCGCAGCCGCGCATGTGGCCCTTCCACGACCGGATCATCGAGCCGGTGATCGGCTGGATGGCCTTCATCCTCGCCGCGATCATCGCCATCCCCGCGGTCTTCACCAACATGGCGCCCGGCATCGCCGTCGCGCTTCTCGGCGTGGCGCTCACCGCCCGCGACGGCGCCTGGCTGATCGCCGGCATCGTCACCGGCATCGGCTCGGCGCTGTTTCTCGTCGTCGTCTACGGCGCGGCCCTGATCGCCCTCCTCCACTTCCTGTGGCCCTGACCACCCTCGTCTGACGGCCGCCGCGGCCCTTCCACCCCTCGCCGGTTTGCGCCGCCGACCCATGTCGCAAACGGCGCATGGCTTCGTCGTGAGCGAGGCAGTGCGCGCCCTCACCTTTCGTCATCATCAGTCCCCGGGAGACAAACGGTCCATGGCCGAGCTGCAGATCGTGTATTGGCGGGACATTCCCGCCCAGGTGATCGTACGGCAGGACCGCAAGGCGGCGCGGCGCGAGCTTGCCCTGCGCTTCGTCGAGGCGATCGACATGTGCGCGATGCGCGTCGGCGCGAAGGACTCCGACGCCTATCTCGCCGAATGGCGTCGCGGCTCGGAGCCGATCGAGGCCGACGACCTCGAAGCCGCGGCCGACGAAGCCCTCTCCCGCATCGAGGCGAGCTATGACGGCGCCCGGCTGAAGGCGCTCGTCGGCAACGAGGGACGAGATCCATGAGCATCCGCCGGCCGATCGAGACCAACCGCATCCCCGCCACGATCGAGGTCGCGCCCAAGCACGCGCTCGAATCGACGGACCTGCCCGGGCTCTTTCCGGCCGGCACGCCGACCTATCTCACCGACGTCGGCGTCGATCCCCTGCACACCTTCGTCGGCGCCGCCCGGCGCCTGCGCGATCTCGGCTACGAGCCCGTCGCGCACATTCCCGCGCGCCGCATCGAGAGCCGCGCCGCCCTCGATACCCGCATCCGGGCCCTCGCCGAGGACGCCGGCGTCACCGACGTCCTGGTGATCGGCGGCGGCCTCACCCGCGAGGCCGGCCCCTTCTCCTCGACCATGGAAGTGCTGGAGACCGGCCTCCTCGACCGCTACGGCATCCGGCGCATCGGCATCGCCGGCCACCCGGAAGGCTCTCCCGACTTCTCCCTCGCCACCGCCGAGGCGGCACTGCGCCTCAAGCAGGCCTTCGGCGAGCGGACCGGCGCGGCCATGCGCATCGTCACGCAGTTCGGCTTCGATGCCGACAGCGTTCTCGGCTGGGTGCGCGCGCTGGCCGCCTCGGGCGTCGACATGCCGGTCCATCTCGGCGTCGCCGGACCCGCCAAGATCACGACGCTCCTGCGCTACGCCGCGCTCTGCGGCGTCGGCAACTCCGTGTCCTTCCTCAAGCGCCAAGCCTTCGCCCTCACGACCATCGCCACGACGCACTCGCCCGAGGCCGTGGTCGGCCCGATCGAGACGCATTGGCGCGCCGATGCCGAGACGCGCCTCGCCGGCATCCACATCTTTCCGTTCGGCGGGCTCAAGAAGTCGGCGGAATGGCTTTACGAGCGGGGCTCCTGGGATATAAACACATCCTTATATCCTTCTGCGTCTGCTTCGGTCGGCGGCGCGCTCCGCGCCTGACCCGACCGCCGGCGGCCCGGTTCCCACTCTCGGAGACACCCAGCCCATGACCCGCACCGTCGTCGCCTCCGCCCGCCGCGAGATCGTGATCGGCTTCGACGAGCCGTTCTGCGTCATCGGCGAGCGCATCAACCCGACGGGGCGCAAGAAGCTCGCCGCCGAGATGGTCGCCGGCGACTTCTCCACCGTCGAGAAGGACGTGCTGGAGCAGGTCGCGGCCGGCGCCACCATGCTGGACGTCAATGCCGGCGTCACCGCCGTCGACCCGAACCTCTCCGAGCCGCCGCTCCTCGTGAGAACCATCGAGCTCGTCCAGAGCCTCACCGACCTGCCGATCTCGATCGACTCCTCCGTCACCTCGGCGATCATCGCCGCGCTCGAGGTCGCCAAGGGCCGGCCGCTGGTGAACTCGGTCACGGGCGAGCTTGAGAAGCTCGAAGCGATCCTGCCGATCGTGAAGAAGTACAACGTGCCCGTCGTCGCGATCTCCAACGACGAGACCGGCATTTCCGAGGATCCGGACGTGCGCTTCGCCGTCGCCAAGAAGATCGTCGAGCACGCCGCCGACTACGGCATCAAGCCGCACGACATCGTGGTCGACCCGCTGGTCATGCCGATCGGCGCCATGGGCACGGCCGGCCGGCAGGTCTTCACCCTGGTGCGGCGCCTGCGCGAGGAGCTCGGCGTCAACACGACCTGCGGCGCCTCCAACATCTCCTTCGGCCTGCCGCACCGCCACGGCATCAACGCCGCCTTCCTGCCCATGGCCATCGCCAGCGGCATGACCAGCGCCATCATGAATCCCTGCCGCCCACAGGAGATGGAGGCCGTGCGCGGCGCCAATGTCCTGATGGGCAACGACCCCTCCTGCATAACCTGGATCCGCTCCTATCGCGACGCCGCGCCGACGGCCGGCGGCCACACGCCGGCGGCGCCGGTCGACGCCGGCGCTGCTTCGGGCGGGCGTCGCCGCGGCGGGCGCGAGGGGCGGCGCGGCACGGCCTGACCGAAACGTAAGCTGCTGCCCTTCGCAAAGACGCCATGCGGCGCCATATTCGCGTCGCGCGTGATGTCGAGCCGTTTCGGCCCGTCCGACCACGCCGAGCCCGGAGTCGCAGGCATGAACTGGACCGACGCGCCCAAGAGCACCGCCGAACTGACGACGCTGATGATGGTCTCGCCCTTCGTCATCGGCACCCGCATGACGCAGATGTGGCTGAGCGCGGCGTCTCCCACGGCGGCCGACAAGGCGGAGGTCTCGCTGATGGTGGCGGAGAAGATCCAGGCCGTCGGCGAAAGCATCGTCGCGATGAACATGGCGACGATGAAGGCCGTCGGCGACGCGACCATCGCCGCCATGAGCGGCCGCGCCCGCCACGTCAACGATGCCGACGCGATCCTGTCCGCCGGCCTCCAGGTCTATTCCAAGAAGGTCCGCGCCAACCGCAAGCGGCTCTCGCGCTAGCAACCTCCTGCGCGGCAGCCGCCGATCCCTCACCGCCCTTGAACGGCTGCCGCATGTCCGAAACGCATCCTCTCGTCCTTTTCATGCCCTCCGGGCGGCGCGGCCGCTTCGCTAGGGGTACTCCGCTCATCGAGGCGGCCCGCTCCCTCGGCGTTCACGTCGAGAGCGTCTGCGGCGGGCGCGGCATCTGCGGGCGCTGCCAGGTCGAGGTCGCCGAGGGCGTCTTCGCCAAGCACGGCATCACCTCGGCGGCCGATCACCTCTCGGCCTGGTCGGCCAAGGAGGAGCGCTACGCCGAGAAGCGCGGTCTGAAGCCCGGCCGGCGCCTGTCCTGCTCGGCGAGCGTGGAGGGTGACCTCGTGGTCGACCTGCCCTCCGACATGGCGATCAACGGCGCCGTCGTGCGCAAGGCCGTCGACACGCGCGAGATCCCGCGCGATCCGGCGATCCGCCTCCTCTACGTCGAGGTATCCCAGCCCGACATGCACGCGCCGCTCGGCGACCTCGACCGCGTCTTCGAGGCGCTTCAGCGCGACTGGCGCCTGCCGCGGCCGACGATCGAGCCCTCTCTCCTGCCCAAGGTCCAAGGGATCCTGCGCGCGGGCAACTGGGGCGTCACGGCGGTCGTCGCGCACGACCGCGAGGCCGACCGCCCGCACCTCGTCGCGCTTTATCCCGGCCTCAAGAACGAGGCCTACGGCATCGCGGTCGACATCGGCTCGACCACCATCGCCCTCCACCTGTCCTCGCTCCTGTCGGGCGCGACGATCGCCTCGGCCGGCACGCCCAACCCGCAGATCCGCTTCGGCGAGGATCTGATGAGCCGCGTCTCCTACGTGATGATGAACCCGGAAGGCCGGCCGCAGATGACCGCGGCCGTGCGCGGGGCGATCCGCGAGCTGACGACGCGCGTCTGCACCGAGGCCAACGTGTCGCCCGACGACGTCTTCGACGCCGTCTTCGTCGGCAACCCGGTCATGCACCATCTCTTCCTCGGCATCGATCCGACCGAGCTCGGCCAGGCGCCCTTCGCCCTCGCCGCCTCCGGCGCGATCGAGATGCCGGCGGCCGCGCTCGACCTCGGCCTCCATCCGCACGCGCGCGCCTACGTCCTGCCCTGCATCGCCGGCCACGTCGGCGCGGACGCCGCGGCGGCGACGCTGTCCGAAGGGCCGCATCGCCAGGACGAGACGATGCTGCTCGTCGACGTCGGCACCAATGCTGAGATCGTGCTCGGCTCGTCGCGGCGCCTCGTCGCCGCCTCCTCGCCGACCGGCCCGGCCTTCGAGGGTGCCGAGATCTCCTCCGGCCAGCGCGCCGCCCCCGGCGCCATCGAGCGCGTGCGCATCGATCCCGAAACGTTGGAACCGCGCTTCAAGGTCATCGGCGTCGAGCCCTGGTCGAACGAGCCGGGCTTCGTGGAAGGCGCCGCGCGCTTCGGCGTCACCGGCATCTGCGGCTCGGGCATCATCGAGGTCGTCGCCGAGATGTTCCTCGCCGGGATCATCTCCGAGGACGGCGTGATCGACGGGCGTCTCGCCGCCCGCAGCCCCCGCATCGTCGAGGAAGGCCGCACCTTCGCCTACGTCCTCCACGAGACCCCCGACCGCTCGATCCGCATCCTGCAGACCGACGTCCGCGCCATCCAGCTCGCCAAGGCCGCGCTCTATGCCGGCATCAAGCTCCTGGTCGACCGGCTCTCGGCGGAGGAAGGGCGTCCGGTCGCGATCGACCGCATCGCGCTCGCCGGGGCCTTCGGCTCCTTTATCGAGCCGCGCTACGCCATGGTGCTCGGCCTCGTGCCGGATTGCGCGCTGGAGCGCTGCGGCTCGGTCGGCAACGCCGCGGGCGCCGGCGCCCGCATGGCGCTCCTCAACCGCGAGTTCCGGCGCGAGATCGAGGACGTCGTCACCCGCATCGAAAAGGTCGAGACGGCGCTGGAGCCGGCCTTCCAGGGCCACTTCGTCGCCGCCATGGCCTTCCCCAACAAGCGCGACAGCTATCCCGAACTGGTCAAGGTCCAGCCCCTTCCGAATCGCGACGCGGCCGGCAATCCGACCCTGTCGGGCGGCGAGGCCGGCTCGGGCGGTTCGGACGAGGGCGGATCCGCGCGACGCCGCGGCGGGCGCGCCGGACGGCGGTGACACCGGCGCGATCAAAACGGTTGGAACAACTCCAGTCTTCTTGAATGTGCCTCTATTTGCGTCCAACACTCGCGCCTGCGAAATGCGGAGGCAGGTGCGGTGGTTGTTGCGGCGATCAAGGGTTCGGCGGAAACCTTCGGCACGGTGCCCGACCGCGGCGCGCCGGCGCCTGGTCCCCGCCGCACCATCGTCTTCTTCCTCGTCCCGAACTTTTCGATGATCGCCTTCGCGACGGCCATCGAGCCGTTGCGGATCGCCAACCGCGTCGCCAGCCGCGAGACCTACCGTTGGCGTCTGGCCTCCGCCGACGGCCAGCCCGTGCGCGCCTCCAACGGCGTCCTCTGCGCCGTCGACACCTCCATCGAGGCCGAGCGCAAGGCGCTCGGCGGCGAGAACCGGCCGTCCATGGTCTTCGCCTGCTCGGGCATCCGCGTCGAGGACTTCAACGACAAGGTCGCCCTCGCCTATCTGCGCGAGGCGCATCAGCGCGGCGTGTCCGTCGGAGGCCTCTGCACCGGCGCGCATCTCCTCGCGCGCGCCGGCCTCCTGGCGGGCAAGCGCTGCGCCATCCATTGGGAGAACCTGCCGGGCTTCGCCGAGGCCTTCCCGCGCGCGGACGTCTATGCCGACCTCTTCGAGATCGACGGCAACATCTACACCTGCGCCGGCGGTACCGCCTCGCTCGACATGATGCTCGCCCTCATCCGCGACGACCAGGGCGATGACATCGTCAACCGCGTCTGCGAGCAGGCGCTGACCGATCGCGTCCGCGGGCCCCAGGATCGCCAGCGCCTGCCGCTGCGGGCGCGGCTCGGCGTGCAGGACGCCAAGGTGCTGCGGGCGATCGAGGTCATGGAAGCGAACCTGTCCGACCCGCTCTCGCTGGTCGAGGTGGCGACGCTCGTCGGCCTGTCGCGGCGCCAGGTGGAGCGCCTCTTCGAGCGCGAGATGGGCCGCTCGCCCGCCCGCTACTACCTCGAGATCCGCCTCGACCGGGCGCGCCACCTCCTCCTCCAGTCGCAGCTGCCGATCATCGAGATCGCGGTCGCCTGCGGCTTCGTCTCCGCCTCGCACTTCTCGAAATGCTACCGCGAACTCTACGGCCGCTCCCCCCTCCAGGAGCGCGCCAACCGGCACAGCGAGGCCGTCGGCGCCATGGCCGCGTCCGCGATGGCGGTCTGACGCACCCCCATCGAAGCCTCTCCCTTCTCCCGCTCGCGGGAGAAGGTGCCGGCAGGCGGATGAGGGTGGTTCGTGACGGCTGCGACGCAAGTCGTTTGCTGTCCGCTCGCGCGGCCGCCCCCCTCATCCGACGCTTCGCGGTCCACCCTCTCCCACAACGGGCGAGAGAGAAGCGGCCTGCCTCGAACCTCGGGGCGGCAGGTCAAGCCTACTGAACGCCGTCCATCCAGAACCTCTGGCGGTCCTGCCACATGGATTCGCCGACCGTGCAGTCCGTCGGCTCCTCGCTCTGGATGCGGATCACCGTTCCGTCTCGCGCGCCCTCGTCGCGGCGCATGTTCGGCCAGAGGCCCGCGAGTTCCAGGACGAGCTTGCGCCGGACGGCCAGCGGGAACTGGTCCCAGCTCGTCACGGGAATGGAAAAGGCGCCGGGACCGCCGATGACGCAGTCGGCGTAGTATTCGTCGAGGTTCGAGATCGAGCCCCAGTTCGATCCCATTGCCGTGTCCGTCGTCATCAGCGGCAGGCCGTTGATGGTGATGCCGCGCCTGGTCGCGTCGTCGCGCGACTGCGTCACGAGCGGCCCCTGATTGTTCGGCCCGTCGCCGGAAATGTCGATCACACGGCGCTGGCCGGCATAGCCGTTGTTGTCGAAGAGCGGGGCCGAGAAGTCGATGGCCGAGGCGATGGAGGTCCGCCGCGCGCGGATCGGCGTCGTCTTGCCGAGGCTGTAGGCGAAGGATTCGGCGCTTTCCTTCGAGTCGATCAGCGTCCAGGGCACGACGACCGACTGGGAGAAGGCACCCGCCCATTCGATGTAGGTCACGGCCACCCGGCCGTGATTGCCCTCGGTGATCGCCCGCTGCACCTCCTCGCTGCGGAAGGCCGCGGCGTAGCCCTCGCGCTGGATCGCCTGCTCCGACAGGTCCATCGACCAGGACACGTCGACGGCGAGAACCAGCTCGACATCGACGGGATCGCCCGTTTCCGCGGCTCTCGCGGCTCCGAGGTCACCCAGCCCGCGCGGCGCCTGCGCCACGGCCGGTCCGGAGGCGAGGATCGCGCTGAACAGCGCGGCGGAGAGGAGGGGTCGCAGGCGCATGAGGCGAGCGTCGCCGCACGGCGTGCGGCGCGCAATTCACGGTTCCGTCATCAAACCCCGCGGAGCTCCTGTCTCCGCGGCGTTCAGCCGCGCAGGCGCGCGTTCTCCGGATCGAACGGGCTCTCGCCGATCACGGTCGCGTCGAATAGATCGCCGAGGATCCGGACGCGCAGCCTCGTGCCCTCCTCGGCGAGCGCCGGCTCAAGCATGGCGAGTGCCAGGCTCTTTCCGACGCGCCAGCCGTAGCCGCCCTGCGTCGCGCGGCCGACGAGACGGCCGGACGCGTCGTAGATCGGCTCGGAGCCGCGCGCGTCGCGATCCGTGGTTCCGTGCACCTCCAGCGTCGCGAAGCGCTGCTTGAGCCCCGCCTCGCGCGCCCGCACCACCGCGTCGCGGCCGATGAAGGCGCCCTTGTTCGGCTGCACGAAGCGGTCGAGGCCGGAGGCGAAGGCGTTGTACTCGATCGACAGCTCGCGGCCCATCTGCCGATAGCTCTTCTCCAGCGCCATGGCGTTCATCGCGCGGATTCCGAAGGGGCGGATGCCGAACTCGGCGCCGGCCTCCATCAGGGCGTCGTAGATGGCGTTCTGCATCTCGATCGGGTGGTGCAGCTCCCAGCCGAGCTCGCCGACGAAGTTCACCCGCAGCGCCAGCGCGTTGGCGCGGCCGACCGAGATCCGCTTGCCCGACAGCCACGGGAAGGCCTTGGTCGAAAGGTCGGCGCGCGTCAGCTTCTGCAGGACCTCGCGCGAGCGCGGGCCGGCGAGCACAAGGACACCCATCGCCGTCGTCGCCGGCTGGAAGCGCACGTTGCCGTCGGTCGGCAGGTTCTTCTGGAGGAAGTCGTGGTCGATCGCCTCCAGGCCGCCGGCCGAGACGAGATAGAAGCGGTCGGCCGCCGCCCGGAACACGGTGAACTCCGACAGGACGCCGCCCGCCTCGGTCAGGACGTGCGTCAGCGCGACGCGCCCGAGCTTCGGCAGCCGGTTGGCGAGAAGCCCGTCGAGCCAGGCTTCCGCCCCCGGTCCCGAGATCCAGGCCTTGGCGAAGGGGCTCATGTCGAGGAGGCCGACGCCCTCCGACACCGCCTTCACCTCCTCGCCCACGAAGGGGAAGTAGTTCGAGCGGCGGAAGCTCCAGCGCTCGCGGATGCGCCCGTCCTCGGTCGCCGGCGCATGGTTGTGCTTCAGGAGCACGTCGGCGCCCAGATCCAGCTCGGCCTCCGGCACCGAATAGCCCGGCGGGCAGAACCAGTTGGCGCGCTCCCAGCCGTAGACGGACCCGAACACGCCGCCGAGCGCCTTCTGGCGGTCGTAGGAGGGCGAGGTCTTCAAGGGGCGCGCGGCGGTGCGCTCCTCGTCCGGGTAGTGCATGGTGAAGACGTTGGAATAGGCCTCCTCGTTCTTCTCGATGAGGTAGCCCTCCGTCGCATAGGGGCCGAAGCGGCGCGGGTCGACGCCGACCATGTCCACCGTCGGCGCGCCGTCGACGATCCACTCGGCGAGCTGCCAGCCGGCCCCGCCGGCCGCCGTGATGCCGAAGGAATGGCCCTCGTTCAGCCAGAAGTTCTTGAGGCCCGGCGCCGGTCCGACGATCGGCGAGCCGTCCGGCGTGTAGGCGATGGCGCCGTTGTAGACCTTCTTGATGCCGACCTCGCCGAAGGCCGGGACGCGCACGAAGGCCGTCTCGATGTAGGGCTCGAGACGCTCCAGGTCCTCCTGGAACAGCTCGTACTCGCTTTCCGCGTCGGGCCCGTCGACGTAGCAGGCCGGCGCGCCCTCCTCGTAGGGGCCGAGGATGAGGCCGCCGGCCTCCTCGCGCATGTACCAGCCCGAATCCGATTCGCGCAGGACGCCCATCTCCGGCAGGCCCTGGCGCTTGCGCTCCAGGATCGCGGGATGCGGCTCGGTGACGATGTACTGGTGCTCGACCGGGATGACCGGCACCTCCAGCCCGACCATCGCGCCGGTCCGCCGCGCGAAGTTGCCCGTCGCCGAGATCACGTGCTCGCACACGATCTCGCCCTTGTCGGTGACCACCTTCCACTCGCCGCTGGCCAGCCGCTCGATCGCCGAGACCGTGGTGTAGCGGTGGATCGTCGCGCCCATGTCGCGCGCACCCTTGGCGAGCGCCTGCGTCAGGTCGGCCGGCTGGATGTAGCCGTCCTCCGGGTGCTGCAGGGCGCCCAGGATCCCGTCGGTCTCGCAGAACGGCCAGACTTGCTTCAGCTCCTCGGGAGTGAGGAACTTTACCGGCACGCCGATCGTCTCGGCGATGCCGGCATAGTAGCGGTACTCGTCGAGCCGGTCCTGCGTCTTGGCGAGGCGGATGTTGGTGACGTTGGAGAAGCCGACGTTCATCCCCGTCTCGGCCTGCAGCTCCTTGTAGAAGCGCACCGAATACTTGTGCAGCTGGCCGACCGAATAGGACAGGTTGAACAGCGGCAGGAGGCCCGCCGCGTGCCAGGTCGAGCCGGAGGTCAGCTCCTTGCGCTCGATGAGGACGGAGTCCGTCCAGCCCTTCTTGGCGAGGTGGTAGAGCGTCGAGACGCCGACGACGCCGCCTCCGATCACGACTGCGCGGGCACGGGCTTGCATGACACGAACTCCTCGAAAGGACCGGCGCCGGCGGTTCCGGCTTTTCGGCCCTCAGGTCTAACCAAGCCCGGCGACGGCGTGCAGCCTGTTTGCGACATGCGCGAGCATGCGATGTGCCTCTCCGGCGCCCCGGCAACCGGGGTTTAATTCCGCAGGCGCATTCTTTCGCCCGATTGCGGCGGAGAAGCGAGCATGGTCACCGACACCCTTCAGGAGCGCGGCCGCGGGGGCGGCAGGGCGCTCGGCCTGTCCGTGCCGCCCGTCCTCGCGCTTCTCGCGGTTCTCGCCGTCCTGCCGACGCTCCTGTCCCTGCGGCTGACGCTGCCGGTCGGCCCCTTCTACTGGGACCTCTTCATCTATTTCGACGGCGCCAACCGCGTCTTCGACGGGCAGATGCCGGCGGCCGACTTCTTCGCCCCCGGCGGCCCGCTCGGCTACTGGCTGTTCGCCGGCACGCTGGCGCTCTTTCCCGAGGGCCAGCCGCTCCTGATCGCGCAGTGGTGCCTTCTCGCGGTCACCGCGCCGCTGATGGCGCTGGTGCTCGTCGACGTCGACAAGCGCTCGCGCACCCTTGCCTTTGCGCTTCTGGTGCCGTTCCTCGTCTTCTCGCTCCTGCCGGTGAACGTCGAGGAATATTACTTCTACCCCGGCATCGACGGCTTCGGCATCTACAACCGCCACACCAGCCAGCTCCTCTACGTGCTGGCCGCGGCGCTCGTCTTCGTGGAAAGCCGTCGCCGTCTCCTGCCGGTGATCGCCGGCGCCATGCTGGCGCTGTTCCTGGTCAAGATCACCGGCTTCGTCGCCGGCGGGCTGCTCTGCGCCCTCGCCTTCTGCGCCGGCCGCGTCGATCTGCGCGGCGCGCTCGCCGTCGCCGCCGCCTTTGTCCTGGGCCTCGGCCTCCTCCAGGCGACGACCGGCGTCGTCCTCCCCTATCTCGCCGACATCGCGGCCCTCGTCTCGATGAACACGGACAGCCTCCTGCCGCGCTTCATCCAGGCGAGCTCCATCCACTTCCGCGTCGTCGGCCCCATCGCCGTCCTCGTTGTCGCGCTTCTCTGGCTCGACGGCCGCTCGATGCTGCGCCGCCTGGGCGGACTGCGCCCGGCCGACGCGCTCGCGACGGCGCGCGACCTCGCCGACCGCGACCTCGTCTGGCTCGGCGCGACGGCCTTCGCCGCCCTGTTCTTCGAAACGCAGAACACCGGCGGCCAGGGCTTCATCTTCGTCTGGCCGGTGCTCCTGCGCATCCTCGTGCGGGCGAACCGCTTCAAGGGCGCGGCCTTCGTCACGGTGATCGCGCTCGTCGCGGCCGCGTCGCTGCCGACCTTCATGCAGGTCGCGCAGCGCGGCGCCCGCGCCCTCGTCGGCCAGGTGAACTACGTCGCCCTGCCCCACCAGCACCTGAAGACGCTGGGCTCGGTCTCGCAGCGCCCCGAGGTGGTCGAGCGCGCCCGCAAGCTGATGACCGCCTATGCCGGCTTCCCCGAGACCTGGCGCTACTTCTCGGCCCAGAAGATGCTGCCGTCCTTCACGCTCTACACCGAGCCGGACTTCCAGCTGACCTGGCTCATGGCCGCCGACGAGGCGGCCGGCGCCATCCTCGCCTACGAGGCGCAGCACGGGGTGCGCTTCGAGACGATCATGAACATCAACTTCGTCAACCCCTTCCCCTACCTCCTCGACCGCCACGGCACCCGCCTCGTCGCCATCGGCGCCGACCCCTTCCGCGCCGTGCCAGATCCCGACGCGGCCGTTCTGGACGCGGTCCGCGGCACCGACCTCGTCCTTTACCCGAAGTGCCCGGTCACCGACGCCAACGACAAGCTCCTCTCCCTCTACGCCCCCGCCCTCATCGGACACGACCGGATCGCCCTCAGCCGCTGCTGGGACGCCTTCGTCCGGCCGGGGCTTGCCGCCCGCTGACCCGACCCCGCCGCCACGGCTGCGGCGCCGGCGGCTTCGGTCGGTGAAGGGTGGAAAGCCGTCATAGGCTACTCGTAAGCTGATGCTGCGGTCAGAGCTTTGGCGACATGCCGCCATGGGTTTGCATCGGCTGGTCCGTCGCCATCAACCGCCCATGCTGCCAAGGCGTCGAGGAAGCCCCCGAGTTCGACGTTTTCCCATTTTTCTAAGGCCATCGGATCGTTGAGTTCGCGACGAAGGTGCCTCACGAAAAGAGCGAGAGACGCGCGATCATGCACGTCCAACCAGTTCATGGATCGCGTTTACGGCATGCCTTCGATGTCCGCAAAGGGTCCAGGCCGTGTCAAAACGTCGAGCTTGGTTGTTGTTTGAGGTTTCGGGGCTGATCGCACGGTTGGGCGCAGAGATACGGCGCTCTACTGCTGCTTTTTGCGATGGTCGAGGGACAGAGCG
>NZ_VTOM01000035.1 GCF_009765365.1 Antarcticirhabdus aurantiaca | reverse complement strand
AAAGCATCGCCCCGATCGGCGATGATCCCCTCGTCAGCCTGCCAACCCTCGCAGTCTGATCTGCCCGGCCCAAGCCGGCAACCGTGGTGGCCCTTCGCGAGCTACACCACGCCAAGGGACACGACCCTCGGGATCAGTTACGCACCGGTCAGCTGGCAAACTATGACTCACGACAACTGATTGCCCGCCACCGGCGTGGCCTCGAGCGTGCCGGCTTCAACAAGGCGCAGATGTTCTTGATCGGGGGCCTCGATGGGGAGTGGGACGCCGGGCGGGAGTCGTACCAGCTGCATCATCATCTGATCGCCTGGAACGTCCCCGACGACGTTTTGAAGAAGGTGATTGCGCAGTGGCCAAGGGATGCTGATCGCGTCCGCGTGCGTAAGCGCGCCCAACCGATCACGGACCTACCACGTGTGATTGCGTATCTCGACAAAGCCTGGTGGCCTCGCATGCACCGAGGAAGCGCAGACGATGGGCGGCTGTTCACGCGCAAGTGTCGGCTACCGCCAGAAATCGAATGCGAGTTCCTGACATGGATGCACGCCAATCAAAGTCGTGACCTTCGCCTTTGGCTTGGTGTGAAGTCCTACAAAGGAACGATCCGCCGAACTTGATCTGTTCACACTAGATCGCTCGAAATCACCCACACGTAGGGTGAAATCATAGCCAAGAGGCGCCTTGCATAGCTTAATGGTGCCTTTTGGTAGAATTTACTGTAGCTACAATGACAAAACTAATAAGCCTCGAGAGCCATGATCAACATCAAATCAGGAGAATATACATGGAAGAGAGTGTGAAAGTGCCCGCCCGTTCACATGTGCAGAAGCAAGGCGACCCAACGGTCGTGCCGGTTCGCCAGCGTCACTCAACCAAGTGCGCAGTGCGCGGTGCGCAGTTGCCGGATTATGAACTGCGCACCGGTCACAAGCTGACCGACATGGAAGCAGAAGCCCAAATCGGCGCTTCGCCGGCGTCGGCGGTGAGCGTCATTGAGTTCATCGAGGACATCGACTTCCCTGCATATAGCTCCAGCCCGAGCATCGACGTCGTCCTTCGGTTCCGCCACTACAACGGTCGCGACGAGACCCTGCGCTTACCGCGAAGCGAGCTTGCGAGCCCGAGCAAGCTCATTCCGCGCTTGATTGATAAGGGGGCCGCCCTCTCCAGCAGCGACAAGGATGCCCTCGCCAACCTCGAGTCCCAGATCCCGCTCGCTCGCCGAAAGGTCACGCGGGAAACTGGTTGGCGCAACGCGTTCTCCTGCTTCGTTCTTCCGCGGCGCACGATTGGTCAGGATCGCAGCCTCACCTTCGATCTGGACAGCTTGATGGAGCCGAGTCACCGCGGGAGCGCTCGCGGAAGCCTGAAGGCTTGGAAGAGCGAGTTGGAGGAACCATTCGCGGCGTCCTCCTATCTCGTCTTCGCGGCGGCTCTGGCCTTCGCGGCGCCGGTCGTAGCCCTCCTCCAAATCGATGAGACCGCCGTTTTCCATGTGTTCGGCGAGAGCAACGCGGGCAAGACCCTCATGCTTCGGGCTGCCGAGTCGGCGCTGGGCCGGGCGTCGGAGGACGATCTCATCCGCTTCAACCAAACTCATGCCGCCTTCAACGATGTCATATCCCGATACAACGGCACCTTGGCGCCGATGAACGAAATGAAAACGGTCGCTTCCGCTGACCTTCGCAAGATGCTCGTCAACATCGCCCATGTTGTCACGAGCGGGAGCGGTCAGAACCGCTCCAATTATGCCAAGCGTGATCGCGAGTTGCGGCTGAAGAAGTGGCACGTCATCGGCATGACGAATATGGAGCAGTCTCTCGATGCTTTGATGAGCGGAAAGCGAGACGCGGGAGAGCGCGCGCGCCACGTCGACGTGCCAGTGCCGTCGGTGGGCGAGGGTGGCATTTTCGACCGGGCGACGAAAATGAAAGGTCGTCCGCGGAATGCCTCGACTTTAGCGCAGCAAGTCGAGCGTGCAATCGAGCACAACTATGGCGTCGCCTTCCCGGCGTTCCTCTCGTTTCTCATCAGGTATCGAGGCACGAGTAAGCCTCGCTTCCAGAAGGATACTGAGACCTTCATCAAGAAGTGTGCTGTCGCCGGAGGTGCTTGGGAAGAGCGGTTCGCGCGGAAGTTCGCCTTCGCCTATGCGGGCGGTCGCGTCGCTATCCGCGCCGGCGTGCTGCCGGTGTCGGAACGCCAATTGGCGCATTCCTGCCGCTCCCTTTACAAACGGGCGAGAGCATCCTTCACCACCCCCTCCGAACAGGCCGCGAAGGCGATGGATGAGCTGCTTGGGTCGCTTGATGACGGCCGGCGCTTTCCCGTCCTTGAGAAAAGCTCGGTCTTATCGCCCGACCTCGCGTCCTCCTGCTGGGGGGTTCGGCGCACGCTGCCTCGTCTCGGACCTTGCCTCGTCGTGCGGCCCGAGCACTTCCAACGCCTCGCAGGCAGCGATGAGGCAAAAAAGTTGATGCTGGCGGAGTTGGCTTCTGGAAACGCTTACGTGCCCGGTCACAATGGGAAGTCCACGCGCAGCGTTGAGCTCAAGGGCATGGGTCGGAACCGGCATCTCGTCTTCGTGATGGCTGCCCTCCGGGCTCTTGCCGAACGGAGGACGAGCGCCGGCTGACAGGTCGACTGAATCGCCTGACCTCGAGGTGGCGCATCACGGCTCGTTCGAGGTCAGGCAGCTCTGAGGAGTCGCCTTTTCAGTTCGATCATCGCCGGCGTAGGCAAGCGCCGCCGTCGCTGCTTCCAACCATGAGCGACGACAGCCAATGCGAGGCCGTCGATCCCACGCCCAGTCAGGGGTGCGACATGCAGCCACTCGTATAGGGATCTACATCCTCGAAAATGGCCATAGAGGCTTTTAGGAGCGCGTTCGACGTTCGGGAGGGCCCATTCGAGCTTTCATCGCTTCTCGCCCGTCAGCACCTCTCAGAAGCCTTCCAGCTACGCCGTGGCTGTTGATGCGGCTGGGCGGCGCTGCCACTGGCTCGGGAGCGAGGCATACGGGTTGGGGCGGCGTTCCAGGGCGGAATCGCCTTCCGCCCTCATCCGGAAGCGGCCGCGCCGGCTGGGAGGGCAGCTGCAGGAGAGCGAAAAGATCGTGAAGTGCTTGGTCGCTCTCCTTCCCTGCCCATGCCCTCGGACACCCGCTACGAAAAGCCGCCGTCAGCATCCTCGGCGTCCTCTGCCTCGCCGCTTTCCCTGAATGGATCAAGCGCGCTTGGGCCCTAGCTGTCTCCCACGGAGGTGCTACACTCACTCAAAGATGTGGCTGGCGCGATCCTGGGGTAGAAGCAGGATCTGATCGCCGCTGACGCGTCCTCGGCGGATCGATTTCAGCACATACTCGGTGGCGGTTCCGGGGGTCCGGAGGATCGGTTCGGCGTGAAGCCGGCAAAGCGGAAAACCCGGTCTGACATAGAGTGCTTGATGTGCGGCGAAATGCTGATCCAATCCCCCGGTCAAGCGGGAGGTCGGCGGCAGGAGGGCGATGGCGTGCATGTGAAGTCCTCCGTTGATGGTGACGTCGCCGAGGCTGGTTTTGGCATGCTTCGGCACGGGGAAGTCGGGGACCACGATCCATCGGGGGAGACGGTCGCGCTCGCACCGCTGTTGCGGCCGGCGTACAATTCGCGTGAGGAGGGTGCGATAGACCCGGACGACCTCCTTCTCCATCTGATCGATCTGAGAGGCCGCGCGCCCTGGAATGTGATCAAACATGAAGGTGATGATGTAGCCCTCCCATCCCTTGAATATGTGGTCTGTGACCCATGTTCCCCAGGCCTGGTGCATACGCGCAGTATGGCTGTGGCTATGTAGTGGTGATTTGGTGTATTTGGTTGAATGATGTCTCATTTGGCCATAGCCTCTTCATATGCGCGCCATGGAATGGCGAACATCTGTTTGCGATGAGGCAGCGGCAGACAACAATGGCACCTCCAAAGTTCCTGCGCTTGCTGCGATTATAATTAGTATTTTATCGGACAGGTTTTTCGCTGCGGAATCTCGAAGCGCCCACACGGACCACCGGCGGAATACAAAGGCACTCTTCGGATTGGCTCGATAGACACTTCGTCTACGCTGGGCCGGCACCAGGACGCGGTTCCAATCGCCTTGGGGCGCCTCATCGTGGTTGGGGACCTCTCGCTCCCGCTCCCACCTTCCGGCCGTCGCGCGTGAGCGCCCAATCGGGCCCAGACGGGACGATGTCGACGTTCGCGGCGCGAGCCTATGGCGCAAACAATCGCGCCGGCCCTCTCGCCAGCGGCCACGCCACGCGGAATGAAGCGCCCTCCAACATGGATGCTGCGCCGAGGTCGCCGGCCGGGACGCAGCGTGCGGCAGCCTCTAGGAACGGCTCTCGGTGCGGCCGGGGCCCTACCGGGTATCCTGCTCCTAGATCGCGCCTGTCGAGAAGAGCCGGGAGTGCCGTCAAGGCGGAGGCTCCGGTGCTGGCGGTCTCCAGCGACGGCGAACACCGGTCCAGCGGCTCGCATTGGGAGGCGTCCAGCCGGTGGAAGAACGGTGCGTCGAAGGTGGCGCCCCTGTGGGCGGGACGGAGCATCACCTCTCGCGCGTGCGTCGCAACCCGAGGTAGCCAATCCTGCGGCATGGGCACCTCATCCATGCCGAGCCTCTGGTGGAGCTGGCCGCCTTGGATTGTCGCGGTCCTCCAGGCCGGCACGTGCCTGCGCCTTGACCCCAAAGTGGGAAAGAGCTGAGGGGGCTTCGTAGCCCCTGGTTCAGATCAACTGCTTCTAGGACGGACGGTGGGCGAACTGGTGCACAAGGCTGACGTCGTGGGGCCGGGAAGGCACGGCGCTGCCGGGCGACGGCATGCATGTCGACCTGCCGATCCCGCCCGCCGAGTGGTTGCAGCCTGCTTGAAGAACAGCCTCATGCCGCTGAGGCCCGGCAGCTGCACTGCCTTGAGACCTGGAATTGATTTCGACTTTCTGGCAAGCAGGGTCATGAGCGCGCCCGACCGCATCCTTCGCGTGAAGATCCAGCTTGATGACTGGCGGCCTGTCATTTGGCGGCGCGTCGACGTGCCAGCGACCGCCTCACTGAAGGCCCTACACGACCTCATCCAGGCCGTGATGCCGTTCGAGGGATATCACCTCTTCGAATTCCGCGCCGACGACAGGCGCTACGCCATCCCCGATCCCGAGTGGGACAGCTTCGGCACCAAGACCGTGTCCGCCAAGAGCATCAGGATCGGCTCGCTCGTCGAACGCGGCATCTCGCAACTCGCATACACCTACGACTTCGGCGACGATTGGCGCTTCACGATCATGGTCGAAGCCGATCAGGAGGCCGACCCCACGCTCGAATACCCGCGCTTCCTCGACGGCGAAGGACGTGCGCCGCCTGAGGATGTCGGCGGCCTATCTGGTTTCGAAACATTCCTGGAAGCCATGGCCGATCCGCAGCACGAGGAGCACGAAGACGTCCGGCGCTGGTACGGCGGCCCCTTCGATCCGGCCGATATCGGCCATGCCGAAATCCTCAAGCGCGTGGACAAGCTCGCCCGGCGCAGAGTCCTCGGCAAGGCAGGATTTGCGAAAAGCCGCGGCCTCATCCAGTAGCCGATTTGCATGCGGCTCGAAGGAAGGGTTTTTGCCGCTGGTACCTCACCGAAGAATGGTCGACGATTGCATGCTGTGGGCGTTCCCGCCTGCCAAACCAATGGATGGCTCATGCCCGTCACACTCTACGATCTCGTGGGATCCGACGCCTCTCGCCCGTTCTCTCCGCACTGCTGGAAGGTCCGGTTGGCGCTCCTCCACAAGGGCCTGCCGTTGCAAGCGGTCCCGACCAGCTTCACGGCCATTCCGGCTGTTGAAGGCGGAGCCTCAACGATCATCCCGGTAATCCGAGACGGGGACGCCGTCGTTTCGGACTCCTTCGCCATTGCCGAATACCTCGAGCGCACCTATCCGGATCGTCCCACCCTGTTCGGCGGCGAAGGCGGCCGGGCGTCCGCGCGCTTCGTGGAAGCCTATTCGAACACGATGCTGCATCCTTTGATCGCCGTCTGCGCGGCTCCGGACATCCACGACATGCTGGATCCTGCCGACCAGATCTATTTCCGACAGAGCCGCGAGAAGCGCTTCGGCCGGCCACTGGAAGCGTTGCGGGACGGGCGGGCGGAGGCGCGCGAGGCGTTACAGGCACGGCTCGGGGTCGTTCGCGAGGTGCTGAAGCGCCAGCCCTTCCTAAGTGGCGACGCTCCCTTGTTCACAGACTACATCGTCTTCTCGGCGTTCCAGTGGGCGCGGATCACCACCCCTTTGGAGCTTTTGGACGCCGATGATCCTGTCTTCGCATGGTTCGAGCGCTGCCTGGACCTGCATGGCGGCGCTGGGCGGAGCGTCGACGCCGCGCAGGACCGAGAGGCGGCTTAGCTCCCCACCCCCGGCCGGCCGCTCCAAGCCTCCAAGACTCTCGTTCCATCGTCGCAGAAGCCGTTCGGCATCTGGAGCGGTCCAGACGGTGCGGCTCGCTGCCTCACCCGACGGAGTTTGAAAGAGGTGGGCATCCTGCAGCGGTACGCGCTTCAAGCGCTTCGTTCAGGTTGGCGGACAGATCGGCCATGCGCGTCTGGTGAGTGGGATGGGTCGAGAGGATCTCAGGCACCGATTGGGGCGCCTCCTCCATTCTCTCCCAGAGCTCAGGTGCAACACGCGGGTCGTAGCAGGCCCTTGCCATTAGCAGCATGCCGATGCGATCCGCCTCGCTCTCGTGGCTGCGAGAGAAGGGCCGCAGAAGGCCGAACTCCGTTCCCAACCCAAACGCCTCCAGGATGAGCACCTGGGCCGCCGGATCGATGTCGCCCACCAGAAGAGAGGCGGTGAACTGACCGAGCCTGGCAAACTCCTGCTGCGTCAGGCGCTCTTCGGGGTGGCGGGCAATGACGTGAGCCATCTCATGGCCGATCACGGCGGCAAGCCCGTCATCCAGGCCAGTGATCGGCAAGAGTCCAGTTTGAACCGCTAGGTTGCCGTTGGGCAGAGCGAATGCGTTAGGGGTTGGGTCCTCCAGAACGGCGAAGTCCCAGTCGACCTCCTGGTCCATAAGTTCCTTGGCGTGAGGTGCGAGCCGGACCAGCACGCGCTGAACGGCATCGATGTCGGGTCCTTGCGTGAGGGCAGCCTTGTTGGTGAGCACTTCATCGAAAGCCTGCTCTCCGAGCGTGGCAGAGGTTTTGGCATCAACGCCGATCAGCTGCCAGCGTCCGGTATGGGGAACCGTCTGCCACCCTGACACCAGCGTCCAAGCTGCGCTGAGAACGGCAATGATGAAGGTGATGATGTACACGGTCTATATCCTGCCAGCGACGATCATGATCGAGGAGGGATGTACATCCAGCGGGACGCGGCGTCCCCGTTAAAGTGCTGCAGGACGACATCGTCCCGTGCCATCCCAGAACACCAGCTTGATCCGGTCGGCCCGCTTGGCGCGGAACACGTAGACCGCGCCGGAGAAGGAGTCGGAGCCCATCGTCTCGCGCACCAGGGCCGCCAGACCTTCGGCGCCCTTGCGGAAGTCGACAGGCCTGGTCGCCACCATCACCCGGACCGCACCCTACGGGCCGATCACGACGAGCCCTTCACGGACGATTTTTCTGCCCCCCTAAGGGCACGTGCGAAGCGTTGAAGGCTTAGGGGCTAGCGAAGGCGCGACAGGCGTTTGGAAAGTGCAACGGCAATTGCGGTCAAGCCCATTCGCATGTCCTCGTTGCCGTCAGGCTCGAGGGCGTCTCTCAGCTCTCCTTCGAGCAATCCATAGAGCTCACGCACCTCCGCCTGCATCCGCGATCCTTCCTCCGTCAGATGAAGGACCGTCACGCGCCCGTCCGCCGGCGATTTGCCGCGCAACACCAGCCCCTTCTCGGCCAGCTTGTCGGTCATCTTGGAAAGGGTCGAGGGTCGAACATTGAGCTGGTCGGCCAGCTTGCTGACCAGGTTGGAGTTCGTCTCGGTGATCGCCAGGAGAAGCTGATCCTGACCGACTTCGAGTCCGATGCTCTGAAGCTTGAGGTCCATGAGAGCGCGGAAGTTCTTGCCAAGCGGCAGGAGCGTCGGGACGAACTGGAGGCCCACGATCTCAAGGGATACGATCTTGGCATCAGCGCTCGTCATGTAGATGACCCATCCGGCTCAATCTTAGTTGAGTGGCAGGCTAGCAACCCTCATGCTCTTCGCCAAGGCTCAAGTTGCTGGCGGCCGCCAGTCAGCGAACCGCTTGTGCGCATGTGGAGGCGATCCTGTGCCGCAGGTGAAGCGTGATCAGCCCAGTGTTGATCCTGGCAACCATGCCTCGTACCGGCCGCACGACCAGAAAGGAGAGGCTGCTCGCCCGTTGGCGCGCCATGAGCGAGCCGCGGATTATTTATCCCGAGGCCTGCTCACGCGTGTTAGCTCGACGGTTGTGCGAGCCGAAACGGGATGGTCTTCGCGCGATGAGGATCCAACGAGCGAGCTGGAGTGATGTGGTTGTTCCAGCGCAAGCCTCTCAGCCGCAGCCCATGAGCTCGTGAAGCGCCTGGATGACCTCGGCGTGACGATAGGGCTTTCCAAAGAACCGAGCGTTGCTCGGAAGGTCTCCGCGTCCGGGACGTCTGCGCCCCGACATGACAATGACCGCAGCGTTAGGGTATCTCTCGTTGGTGATGCGAGCCAGGGCCACGCCGTCAACTGAGCCGGGCATCTCGATGTCGGTGAGGATTGCCTTCAGGTTGGGATGGCGCTCGATCTCGCGCAAACCCTCGTCGCCGCTTTCCGCTTCCAAGACATGGAAGCCTGCGTCCTCAAGCTCTTCAACCATGACTATGCGAACGAGTGCCTCGTCCTCCACGACGAGAACCGCCGGTGCACGTTCCTTGCTTCCCGTCATCATTGGATCGCTCCCGCAGTCGCCACGCGCACCAACTGCGCTGCTCACGTGCCAAATGCCTGATCTGAGTGACCGTTCCTAATCCGGTGCCACCTGCGAGCCTCCAGACATCGAGCTCGGGCTGCTACGGACGGTTTGTGAACGACGGAGGAGGTAGCGTCCACGTTGGTGGTGGAAATTGGTGCCGCTGAAGCGGTGTAGGAGAAGGTGGCCATCGAGGTGGTCGGATAAGGTGGGGTGCGCGGACTTCAACCTTGCCGACACGAAGACCGCGATGGGCAAGGGCAGCACCTCAAGAGACGCGGTGGGCCTCGAAGCTGGAATGCTCACGCGGGAGGAGCTCGCATCGTGCTTTCGGCTGGTCAGCCGCCGGCTTGCAAGGGTTGATCTCGGCTGGCGCCGATCAGTCTGGTTCCGGTTGATCGCACGAGGTTGGACATTGCAGGCCAAGCTGAACAACAAAGACGGCTGACGCCAGCTCAGGGCACAGCTTCGCTTAACCAAGCACGAGCATTATCGCGGCGCTTGGGTCATCGTCGCCCATTTCCAAGCTTGTTCCGCTCTTTTGGAGCCTCCATGCGCCTCACCGTGACAGCCAAGATCCTCCTTGCTGCCGCCGCCAGCATCACGTTGACGGTTGGCGCCACCATGGGCTTCATCGCGTACCAGGCGGCCGGCCAAGCCAAGCAGATGGTCGCCACGGCCACGCACTCCGAGGCGGAAGCAATGGCCGGCCTCGTGACGACGCCAGTCGTGGAACTTGCCGGCGCCGCCCGCTTCATGGCCAACTCCATCGGTGAGCGCCATGCATCGGGTGACCAGGACAGGAAGCGGCTCGGTCAGAGCCTGCGCCCGAACCTCGTTGACCATCCCTTGTCGGTCGGGAGCTGGTTCATGGAGGCCGAAGACCGCCCCTATGACGGGCAGACCATCACCGACGTGCCGGAACTAGGCGCCGACAAGGATGGCTACTTCAACCCGATCTGGACGCGCACGCCCGACGGCTCGGTGGTCTACGGCGCCTACGACAACACCTACCAGGACGCGTTCTGGACCCTTCCCGCCAAGACCCTGAAGGGAGCTGCGACCCCTCCTTACCTCGACACCTCCGCACAGGAGCCGCAGCTCATGTTCAGCGTTGTGTTCCCGGTTCTGTCTGGCTCCAACTTCCTCGGCGTTTCCGGCATCGACATCAGCCTGTCGAAGATCTCCGAAACTCTTGCCGAGATGCGGCCGCTTGGTAGCGGGCGCGTGTCGCTTCTGTCGGGGGAGGGAAACTGGATTGCGCATCCCGATGCGTCTCGCTTGACCAAGACCTATGGCAGCGAGGTAGGCGCGGAAAGCTTGGCCGCAGCACTGAAGGACGGTCAGCCGCATACTGTCAGCGGCGTATTCGGCACCTTGGCGGAGCCGAGCGAACGCACGTTCCTCCCCTTCGACCTGCCGGGCCTGAACGCTCGCTGGGTGGCTGTGATCGACGTTCCCGAGGCAATTACGACTGGTCCGATCCAGAGGGAAATCTGGATGATGGTCATGGGTGGCCTCGTCATTCTCGCCTCGACCCTTGCCTTGCTCGCATTGATCATCGAGCGCATCGTTCGACGGCCGCTCGCCTTTGCCATGCACCACATGGCAAAGTTCCGCCAAGGCGACATCTCCGAGCGCATCCATCACAACCGCAATGACGAGATGGGGGATCTTTTGACCGCCATCGCCCAGACGCGGTTGAAGCTCAACGAGGTTGTTGGCAATGTGCTCGGCTCTGCCGCTCAGGTGGCGTCCGGCTCGCGCCAGTCGGCGGCGACCGCCGAGCAGCTCTCGTCCGGCTCTTCGGAGCAGGCGGCCGCCTCGGAGGAAACGTCCGCGGCGGTCGAGGAGATGACGGCCAACGTCAAGCAGAACGCAGAGAACGCTGCCCAGGCCGAGAAGACCGCCAAGCAGGCTAGCGACTTGGCGGAGGACGTGGCGAGCGCCACGGCACGAGCTGTCGAGGCGATGGGCAGCGTTTCCGAGAAAGTGCGGCTTGTTCAGGAGATCGCTCGCCAGACGGACTTGCTCGCACTCAACGCAGCTATCGAGGCCGCCCGCGCCGGGTCTCACGGCAAGGGCTTTGCGGTGGTGGCTTCGGAAGTCCGCAAGCTCGCCGAGCGCGCGCAAGGGGCGGCTGTCGAGATCGGCGAACTGTCGGCCGGCACGCTGGACGTGGCATCGGGCGCCGGAGAGAAGATGTCGGAGCTTCTCCCCGCCATCCGCCGGACGAGCGAGCTTGTATCCGAGATCTCGGCAGCGTGCCGGGAGCAGTCGATTGGGATCGAGCAGATCAATCAAGCCGTGGCCCAGCTCGACCAGGTGACCCAGCAGAACGCGGGTGCGGCCACCGAGATGACGGCGACCGCCGAGGCGCTGTCCGGCGAAGCCGTGTCCCTCAACGAGCGCGCCGCCTTCTTCAAGCTGGAAGTGGCTGCTGTCCCCCAAGGCAGCGGAGCGCAAGTTCGCCATGAAGCTCCCGCTGCGTTGCCGATCAACGCTGTTCCAAGCGACGTGCGTGCTCTTCAGAGCCGTGCTCAGGGCTTTGCCGCAAACAGTGCCACGGCGACAAAGCCGATTAGCACCGTGATGAGCGCAAGCGAGGGTGGTGTCCGCCTCGATCTAGATGAGGATGCCAGGTTTGAGCGCATGAGCGGTTGATAACCATTCACAGAATGTTGGGCCATTAACTCGGAAGGTCTGAGTCGCAAACAAGCCATAGCTGGCTTGTCATCGGGCGGCCCGGTGTCTCCAAGCTACGTAGATCTCCTTAGATCTTTAACTACTTGGATAACTCACTTGCAATGATTAATCAGCTACGAGTGAGGGGGCATCTTCCGAGGCCCCCTGCATGCGCAGCTTCTCAGACCTCATCCGCTTGGCCACAGATCGGCGCGGCAACTTCGCCGTCATCTCGGCGCTAGCCATGGTGCCGCTCCTCCTGTCGCTCGGCGGGGTCGTAGACCTCGCCATGCTCCAGCGCGACAGATTCATGGTTCAGGCGGCACTCGATGCCGCAGCTCTCGCGGCAGCCAAGCACTATCCCCTCGACACGACCGATGCCGGGCTTACCCGCGTGGCGCAGATGAACTTCGACGCCAACACCTCCGCTCTGGCGCGAACGACCGCGTCCATGCGCTTCGAGGGCACGGGCATGACGGCGTCGGGGGATCGCCAGGTCCGCCTCTCCTCCTGCACCACCTACGATCCGGTCTTCCTCAAGCTCGCGCCCATCTCCTTTCCGGGTCTTGTCGGATCGGCGTGCGCACGAGCGGAAAGCGACGTGATCGTCAGCATGACCGCCGTCGAGATCGCCCTCGTTCTGGACACGTCCGGGTCCATGAACAGCGCTCCTGCGACCGGCGGATCCACCAAAATCTCAACTCTCAAGACGGTGGCGGTCAATGCCGTCGAGACGCTCTTTGGCGGGTCGTCTTCGACCGGCGACGTTGATCCCGTGAAGATGGCCGTCGTGCCCTTCTCGGGCGGCGTCAACGTCGGCCCGTCCTATCTTGACGCCTGGTGGATGGACCCGAAGGGGCAATCGCCCATTCACCACGAGAACTTCGATTGGTCGACCTACAGGAACCCGCTGACGGGGCTCGCCGACGCGGTCAAGTCCACGCTTTATCCCGGCGCCTGGACCATGATCTCCAGCCCGACGACGTTTCTGACGCGCCAGCACATCTACAAGAAGCTCGGTTCGGTGAGATCGAGCTGGTCCTACAAAGGATGCGTGGAATCCCGCCCCGCGCCGTACGGCATCACCGACGTGGCGCCCGATAGCGCCAAGCCCAGCACGCTCTTCGTGCCCTACTTCGCGCCCGACGAATCTGACCAGCTAAATGCCACTTGGACCAACAGCTTTCTAAGCGACAGTGCAACGTCCAACTTCAGCGCCCGCACGAAGGACGTGCGCAAGTACTACGCTCCCAGCCAGCACTATGCCGTGGGCAGCAACTACCACTTCAGTCCCAGCTGGCTGTGCGACTCCAACCCGCTCCTGCCGCTGACTACAGCCAAGAGCCAAGCCTTGTCGGCGGTGAGCGCGCTGGTGGCTACCGGCTCGACAAACGTCGCGCAGGGCGTCGAATGGGGCTGGCACGTCCTGTCCAAGAACGAGCCATTCGCTACCGGTAAAGCGTCAGGTGACGAGAGCGTCATCAAGGCAATGATTGTCATGACCGATGGCGAGCACACCTACTATCAAGACTCGTACAACAGCGCGGCCAACAACCCGAACCTCTCGGCCTTTGGCGCCTACGGCTTCACAGCCACGAACCGGATCTTCGACTACAAGGCGGGTGTCTCGACGACGAAGTCAAACGACAACTACACGCTCGCTATGGACGGGCGCTTGGCGGCGATCTGCGAGAATGCCAAGAAGGACGGTCAAATCACGCTTGAAGCGCCTGATGGCTCGGCGCTCGTAGACGAGAAGGGGACGGTGAAGCGCGACGGCATCGTGATCTACACCATCGCCTTTGACATCCCGGCGGCGAGCAAGACCCGCGTCGACGCCCTTCTGAAGGAATGCGCCTCCTACACGATGGGAGACCTGCGCGACACGACCAAGCCCTACTCGGCCAAGGCCAAGTACTTCTACAGCGCGTCGAGTTCGGCCGAGCTGACCAAGGCCTTTGGCGACATCATGGCCACCCTGTCCTCTACACGCGTCGCGCGATGATCTCGGTTAACGAAGCGGCTTGTTGATCTGACATCAACATGCGACGGTCCTGACTCGTTGGGGATCAACGCGCAGGGATCGGCAGGGCTGATCAATTGCAAGGTGCCAGACATTTCCTCCGAGCTGAACGAGGAGCGGCGCCGGCCATAGGTCAGGATCGTGGAAAGCGTCCTGATCCCAGCCGTGCAAGGCATTGTGCGTTGGCGGCAAAAGGATCTGGCGCGATGAATATTCGAGAGGTTCCAGATCTCGCTGTACGTGACGACGGTCGGGCGCGAGCTGAAACGGCCGCGCTGCAACCTCGATTGCGACGTGGAATCGATGATCACGCGGTCACCGCGAAAGGGCTGGAGGCGAGGGCGATCTGGTTGCGGCCGTTCTGCTTGGCAACGTAGAGGGCCTCGTCCGCCGCCTTGAAGAGCCTCTTGAAGCTTACCTCACTGCCCCGGTCGCCGGCGACGCCGATGCTGACGGTCACGGCGAGGCTGCGGCCGGTCTCGCGCGGGATGATCTCCCGGATCCGGTCGACGATGGCCGAGGCGGCGGCCGCGTCCGTGTTCGGCATGGCGACGACGAGCTCCTCGCCGCCGAAGCGGGCCACCGCGTCCTGGCTGCGGATGTTGGCGCGCACGATGTTCGCCACCTGCTTCAGGACGACGTCCCCGACGTCGTGGCCGTAGCGGTCGTTGACCTGCTTGAAGCGGTCGATGTCGATAACGAAGACAGACAAGGCACCTTCGCCGCTGCGCGTCTGCCGGATCATGGGCGCGACGACGCGATCTGGCATGCGGCGGTTGAGCAGCCGCATTAGCGGACTCACGAAGGCTTCAGCCGCAAGTTCGTCTTGCCGGTCGATGCTGCGGCGCTCCTGGCCGAGGGCTGGTACGGCGGCCATTTCGATCCGGCCCACTATCCGCCGCGCTGAAATCCGCAAGCGCGTGGGCAAGCTCGCGCACCGCAGGGCCCTGAGCAAAGCCGTCTTCGCGAAGAGCCGCGGCCGGGTTCAGTAGCCGCTGTGCATATAGTTGGCGATGAGGAACTGCCCACTGGCACCTCATTGAGGGATGACCAACGACTGTACGTTGCGGGCCGCTTGAGCTTGCCAAACCAACGGACACCTCACGCAGGTTGCGCTCTATAATCTCGTAGGAGTCAACGCCGCTTCGCGCTTCGCGCCTGCAGCCGGAAGTTCATCGAGGCCCCCAACCACCTAACTGGGGGCCTCGGCAAAGTGGCTCACGCTTGGATGACGTAGACGATCTCAAGGACTTGCGGCTTGACGATAATGATCGTGCCGTCTTCCAAGACGAAGTAGCGGTAACCGCGATACTGCGGCACGATCTCGATCACCCGAGGCGGTAGGTCGTAGAGCACCACGGTGTCTGGAACACGCGTGCCGACGTTGAGCTCGATGTCGATGTCAACTGCGGGCTCGATGTCTTGCTCAACGATGGTCTGCCGGATCGTGGTCTGCTGCTCGGTATTGATCTCGACCGAGGTCTCGGCACCCTCCTGGACGTTCGCCTCGCTCTCGGTTGACGCACCCGCCTGGCCGCTCTGCGACTCACTGGTGCCGCTGGCCGACCCGCTGGACTGCGACTCCGGTTGCGACTGAGCCGCCCCGCTCTCACTCGATGTTGCGTCGGAAGCATTGCTGTCGGAGGCATCAGCGCCGTTCGCGTCATCCGTTCCGCCGCTCGACGCAGCGTCGCCGTCCGGGGTCGCGTTAGATGAACCCGACGACGAGTTGGATGATGCATCAGCGCCGCCGGACGTGTCCGAGGAGGCATTGCCCGCCTCGGCGCCCTCTGCCGAGGTGCCGCCGTTGCTGGTTCCGTTGCCTTGGCTCAACGATCCCGAGCTGTTCGCATTCGCTCCCGACGTACTCGCTTCCGAAGAGGTTGAACTCGCGTCACCGTTGGTCATACCCGAGCCGCTGGTCGTGGCGCCGCTTGTCGATGATTGACCCGCGGCGCCCGCACTGCTGTCGGAGCTCGAGCTGGATCCCGAGGCGCCTGAGCTACCAGATCCTGCGGAGCCAGATGTTTCAGCGCCGCTGGACGAGCTGGACGTGCCGCCCGACGATCCTTCGCCACTCTCGGATGATGCGCCCGAAGAGGACGATCCCGACGGCGGGAGGATCTGGCCTTCCTGAGCGCTGATGGTGGTCGTGGTAAAGATGCCTCCGCCAAGAACAAGCGAGAGAGCCGTGGCCGTGAGTAGTCTCCGTTTCATCAAAGACTCTTATGGAAAAAGTGCGCCCTTCAGTCCTTCAAAGATCCAGGCGGCGCCGGGGTTCCGTGTGCCTGATGTTGACGAAGAAACGTGCTCCTGAGCGAAGCGCGCTCCCAACCGGCCGTTCCACGAGATGAAGGCGCTCAGTAGCAGCCCCTGCACCACCTGAGGGGCAACCATTTCGGTTGATGCACGTTGTCGATCCACTCGCATGGAAGGGACATCCAAGTTGAGTGAACCATCATGAAGAAGGCTATCCTCTTCGCTTCGGTCGTCCTTGTTGCCCTCGGCGCTCCCGCCATGGCGCAGACCGCGACCACCGAAACCACCACCACACAGACGACGACCACCACCACCGTTCCGGCGGAGGTTCGCACCTACGTCACCGGCCAGGAGGCGACGTCGGTCTCCATCGACGGTGACGTCGTGGTGGGCGAGGCCCTGCCCGAAACCGTCACCATCACGCCGATCCCCGACAACGCTGAGTACGGCTATGCCGTGGTGAACAACAAGCGCGTGGTGATCAACCCGACGACCCGCACCGTCATCGAGGTGGTGGAGTAATCCACCGCCCAACCGCGCAAGTCGTCATCCGCTCATATCCTGGATTTCAATCGTTGATCGATCCGGATGTCGCGGCTTTCGGCGCCGCCAGAGGCTCCACCAACCTCGGCGCCGGACCCGCATGACATCATTTGGGAGAACCATCATGATCAAGCACATCCTGGCCGCTTCGGCCCTTCTCGCCTTCAGCTCGGCCGCCTTTGCCGAGGACGGAGCGGTCACCGGCGCGGCCGGCGGTGCCGTCACCGGCGCAGTTGTTGGCGGCCCTGTCGGCGCCGCGGTTGGCGGCGTCGCGGGTGCGGCGGTGGGCGCTATCCTTGACCCGGCCCCCGAGGAGGTCCGCACCTATGTCACCCGCCAGAGCGTGCCGTCCGTGAAGGTCGAGCGCCAGGTGGTGGTCGGCGAGGCGCTGCCAGAGACCGTCGAGATCCACACCGTTCCCGACAACGACCGCTACGCCTACACCGTCGTCAACGAGCGCCGCGTGATCGTTGATCCCCAGACCCGCACGGTCGTCCAGGTCATCGACTGACCGCAATGCGCTCGCCTCCAAGCAACGAGAGAGGGCGCTTTGGCGCCCTCGTCTTGTTTGGTGGCGAAGGGGATCGTGGCGATCCCCTGATCCTTCGAGCGCGAGCTATGGAACTGGTCGTCAACAGCTACATCTCACGAGATCATCATCCCGAGCGCGAGAGACGCGAAGCCGTCTCGGCAGAGTGAAAGAGTTGTCTATGTCTGATCCCTACGCCCGCGATACCCGTCCCCTGGACCGGACGGTCGTCGTCAACAACGGGGGAAGCCATCGCGGCGGATCCGGATGGTTCCTGGCCGGCATCCTTGTCGTCGCCCTTGTGATCGGTGCGTTGTACCTCTTCGGCGGAGGTCTGTTCGGAGGCGGTTCGGGCGGGGGATCCGCGGCTGGGGGCGGTGATACCAACATCACCGTCGACACGCCTGACATCGACGTTCCGGACGTCAACGTCGAGGCGCCTGCGGCTTCCTCCGGCGGCGCGCCCGCGCCTGCCAACTGATCGGCAGACCCGATAGACTTCCGGCTGGTGCGTGTCCTGTGCTCCAGCCGGTTCAGAGACCTTCAAGAGTAGGCCAGAACGACGCCCACCCCGGCTGAAGGCTCAGGGCAGCTAAGGGAGAAGGCCTGAGCACCGGCGCAGAACCCGCGCCCGCTTCGTGCCAGCGGCAGAACGAGGATCGATGCGGGACAAGACGGAGGAGAGCGAGGCAACGCCGGAGCCCACTCGATTGGAGCAACCTCCAACCGGGAGGATCTCCGAGAAGGTCGCTTTGCCTGATCCTGGGGCCGCGGGTGGCACCGGAGCGGCACTGCTCGCGCTCGGGCAGGCTCTGTCGGTCGACGGGCGCCGCCTTGCCCGGTATCTGTTCGCGCTCGCGTCGCTCGGCTGGGCCGTCGTTTATCGAGAAGTGCCGCGGCTTGCCCGCAAGGTATCGGAACGTCTGACACTGCGCCGAAGCGCTGCTTCCGCGGGCGAGCGGAAGATGCCTCGGCGTCGTTCCGCCGTACGGCTGCCAGGGCGCCTCGCAGCCGCGCTGAAGCGCGCGAGGATACCTGCGGGCTTGGGCCTCCGGCGGCGACCTTGGACGGGACGGCGCATCGCCAAAACTGTCGTAGCTACCGCTCTCGCCGTAGTCGCGCTCGTCGGCGCCTTTGCCTACTCCATCCTCCACGACGTTCCCTTCGACGCCATCCTTGCCGGATCGAGCGAGCCCATCGTCGTTCTGCAAGCGGCCGACGGCGCCGCCTTGATCCAGAAAGGCCCCTATCAGGGCGCCTATGCCACGCGCAGCGAGTTCCCCGACCACCTCGTTCAAACCGTCCTCAGCATCGAAGACCGCCGCTTCTTTGACCATGGCGGCATCGACTATCGCGGCATCGGACGCGCCCTCGCGCGCAACGTCATGGCTGGCGAGGTCGTGGAGGGCGGCAGCACTATCACCCAGCAGCTCCTCAAGATCCTGTATCTGGAGCGCGAGCGCACCTTCAAGCGGAAGGCTCAGGAGCTGTTCCTCGCCTACTGGCTGGAAGGGCAACTGTCCAAGGACGAGATCCTGACGCGCTACCTCAACAACGTCTATCTCGGCGCGGGCGCGACAGGGATGCCGGCGGCCGCGCACGTCTACTTCAACAAGACGGTGGGCGAGCTGAACGTTGCCGAGAGCGCCCTTCTTGCCGGCCTCATTCGCGCTCCTTCCCAGCTCAACCCGTTCGAGAACCTCGACGCAGCCAAGGAGCGCGCGCGGGTCGTCCTGTCGGCCATGGGAGAGACAGGGCACCTCAGCGAGGCCGAAGCGGCGGCTGCAATCCTGGCCTCGACCAGGCTCGACCCGGCACCGGCCGAGGGGAGCGGATCATGGTTCGCCGACTGGGTCATGACGGAGGCTCGCGAGATTGCGGGTCCCTTCCGCGGCAGCATCGAGGTTCGAACCACCCTTGATCCCCGCTTGCAGGCTTTGGCCGAGGAGATCGTCGCGCGCGCTCTTCAAAGCAAAGGCGATGACCTCGGTGCCAGCGAGGCGGCGCTGGTGGCGCTTCGACCTGATGGATCGGTTGCCGCGATGGTTGGTGGACGCGACTACGCGGCCTCGCAGTTCAACCGGGCGTCACAGGCGCGCCGACAGCCGGGCTCGACCTTCAAGCTGTTCGTCTACTATGCGGCCTTGCGGGCTGGGATGGGACCTCGTGATCGCGTGTCCGACAGGCGCCTCGAGATCGACGGCTGGTCTCCGCAGAACTATGGCGGGCGCTACCGCGGCCGGGTGAGCTTGGCGGAGGCTTTCGCCCGCTCCCTCAACGCAGCAAGCGTTCGCCTGGCCATGGATGTGGGCCTGCCGGCGGTCGTGGCAGCCGCTCGCGACCTTGGGATTGATGCAGAGCTGCGGGAGACGCCGAGCTTGGCACTCGGCACCTCCGAGGTGACGCTGCTGGATCTGACCGGCGCCTATGCCTCCGTTCGGGCCGGTGTCGCTCCCATCGAGCCTTGGGGTATTGCCGCGTTCAAGGTGGAGAGCGCCGGCCAGACCTTTCGGATTGGGCCTGCAAAGCGCCCGGACCTCGACCTTCGGCCACACAGGGATACGCTGATCGGCCTCTTGAAGCTCGTCGTCGACAAGGGGACCGGACGAGAAGCGGCGCTCGACGGCTTTGCGGCGGGCAAGACGGGCACGAGCCAGGACTCGCGGGATGCGTGGTTCGTCGGCTTCAACGAGACGCTGACGGTGGGCGTCTGGGTCGGCAACGACGACGGCACGCCGATGAAGGAGGTCACCGGTGGCGCCCTGCCGGCCGCGATCTGGCGGGAGTTCATGGAGCGAGCGACGACCACTCCGGATCCTGCGGTGGGAGGAGTGGAAGTCGCCGCGCCGACGGCACCGCGGAAGCCCGAGGAACAAGCGCCTTCGGTGCCCACCAGCATTCGGGAACTGGTGGAAGGACCGGCGTCCGATCCCGCGCCGCAGTGCAACGTGCGGGCCTGCGCGCGTGCCTACCGCTCGTTCCGAGCTTCGGACTGTACCTTCCAGCCTTATAGAGGGTCCCGCAGAATCTGCGACCGGTGATGGACAGCCGCGTCACGGAGGATCGGAGAAGCGGAGGCAACGAGTCCTGGTCTAAGGTTCAGTGTCGCTCTTTGAGGTCTCTTCTGAATACCGCAGGATGAAGCGCCGACAGGAAATATCGCCTCATACTGTGCGTCCCATTTTAGAGAAGCTATACGAATTAAGATTATCTTAACCTATCGATTGACGGCGGAATGCCGTTGCGTCGTCATGAACTCATGACCATTCAGTTTGCCGATCTCACTCTTGAGCAGCGCCGCGTCGTGCTTGATCCGGCGTTTGGCTCCATCACTGATCACGCCGGCTTCGCACTCGACGAGTTGCCCGAGTGGCAGCTCCACGCTTGTCGCTGTCTCGCGCGAAAGGGGGTGATGCACGTTGTTGGAAACGCCGATCACTCCCTTCGCTACGTCCTCACCGAGACGGGCCGCGAAATCGTCAGACCCCAACTCGACCACGCAAATGGCGTCGCCGTTCACGTCGGTGCCCTCGATCACGGTCCGCTCCCGTCACGATGCTGAGCGGATTGCGGCTGTGCGCTTGATTGACTCCGATGAGGTCGACGGCCGCATGCTCCTTCGGCTGGGCGAGGGCAGCACCTCAAAAGACGCCGTGGGCCTCGAAGCTGGAATGCTCACGCGGGAGGAGCTCGCATCGTGCTTTCGGCTGGTCAGCCGCCGGCTTGCAAGGGTCGATCTCGGCTGGCGCCGATCAGTCTGGTTCCGGTTGTCCGCACGAGGCTGGACCTTGCAGGCCAAGCTGAACAACAAAGACGGCTGACGCCAGCTCAGCCAGCTGCACAAACAGAACGGTCCGATCAGTTCGCGCTCTGAAGCACGGCGATCCGGCGCGTGCGGTCCCAAAGCTCCACGGCGCAGCCGTCGGCGAGCTGTTCTGCCCGCTGAAGCGCTATTTGGTCGGTTGAGCAGTCGAGTACGTGACCACGCAGAATGCTGCCGTTGGTAGCTATGATGAAGGCTCTATAGACCGGACGATCAATCATCCTCCATCCTCCTCCTTCTCAGCTTCTCTGAGCGTGCCTTGCGCTGTTCGTTGCGGATTTCTGCCAGTTGAGCTGCGTTGTTCCTCGAGGCATCTTATCTGCAGGTGGCGCTCCTGCTGACCCATGATGCAGGTTCGCTTGTCCTCATCCTGCAGCAAGCTGGAGAGGATTCCGTTGCGCGTCGGCTCATGATGTGGCCTGCGGAGATCTAACGCTTTACAGATCAACCCTTTACCGAAAAGCTTGCCCGAACCTGGACGGGTGAAATTCGATTGCGTGGTTCTGATCCGCACCCTGACTGCCCCGGCGGCATCGCTCCTGCCATTGATTTCCCTTGCCGCCGATCAAAGGTGCGCGACTCAAGCAAGCTTCATAAACATATATGGATGACGTAAGGGCACGTAAGGGAGCAGAGCAGCGTCGAACGACCCACAGGTGCGGGAGGAAGACGTGCCGGTGTCAACGAGCTACACCTTCTTCGGCGTCGTGGAAGACGCCTTCGACGGCGAGTTCCTCAGGATCGATCCTCAAGCCTTCGGCTATGCGGCGCGCCAGACAATCACCGGCAGCCTCGCGCTGTCGGGCTCGCTGGCCGCTCTTTGGTCGAGCCTGCCCGAAGCGGAGCGCGTCCTATCCACGAACGACATATCGGAGCTCGACCTGTCCTTTGCACAGGAAAGCACTGGCAACTGGACGGAGGCGGATCTCGTGACGCCGCTCACGCTCGTCTCAACTAGGGATGAGCGGCCGCTCGATCAGCTGAGCGCGACGCTCTTCCATTCCGACCAGCCGGATGGCCCGACGCTGCGGCTCGACCAACTCGAACATGGCGGCGCCCTGCTGACGAACGACGACGACAGGTCCGCATACGTTTACGGCGCGTGGGTGCCGGATGAGGTGAAGCCGACGCTCGTCTACGGCACCTCGGTGGAAAACCGGATGTCTCTGACCGGCGAGTTGACGCTCGCCTGGGGCGGGCGCGGCGAGGACACCATCCGCGTGATGGACGGCCAAGCCTTTGTCTGGGGCCAGCAGGGCGACGACCGGATCACGGGCGGCGACGGGCGCGACGTTCTCTATGGCGGGATCGGCGACGACACGATCCGCGGCCAGGGAGGAGACGACGTTATCCGCGGCGACTGGGGCGACGACATCCTCAAGGGCGGGGCGGGAAACGACCGCATCAGCGGAGGAGCCGGCGACGATCTCATCGAAGGCAATGGCGGCGCCGACATCCTCGATGCCGGCGGCGGCGTGGACATCGTCCGCGGCGGGGCGGGGGACGACGTCATCCTGTCCGGCACGGGGCGCTTCGACGAGAGCTTCGAGCTGGAGCGGTCGATCAGCGAGGGCGGCTCGGGCAACGACACGATTATCGCAACTTTCGACGCGATCCTGACCGGCGGTTCAGGCGCCGACATCTTCCAGGTCGGCAATCCGGCCGGCGTCCTTGACAACATCGGCGGCCTTAACATCACCGACTTTCGGCCAGGCGTCGACAAGCTCGCCGTCTACGCAGGCGAGCCAGGTCAGTATGACAGCTTCGAGGAGATCATGGCGAGAGCGACCGAGATCAGCGGAGATCTGGTGTTCGACTTCTTTCCGACGAGCACGAAGGACCTGCCGTCACTCGTCCTGGAAAACGTCAAGGCCAGCCAACTTACGAGCGGAGACTTCCTCTGGGATGACTTCCTCGTGTGATGCCCTTCAAAGCCGAGTTCTGATGCTCGGGCTGGATGTTCAGGCTGGAGGTTTGGCAGCAAGCATAAAAGCACAGGCATCGAAGATGGCTGGGCCATTGTAGCAGGCACGTTGCCAAGGAGCTACGTGAGATGTCGACCGTGGACATCGAGACCGACTTTACGCTGTGCCGTATTACTATGCGTGCAGCATCAGCTCCTGCAGCTTATTCGCTAGGGCATCCATGGCGAAGGGCTTTGTCATGATGTGCATCCCCGGCTCAAGATGGCCGTGGTTCAGCACCGCATTCTCGGCATAGCCAGTGATGAAGAGGACCTTCAGGTCTGCTCTTTGTGCGCGCGCCGCATCCGCCAGCTGACGCCCGTTCATACCCCCGGGCAGGCCTACATCGGTGATCAGCAGGTCCAATCGCGCGTTAGACTGAAGAACCTTAAGGCCAGCAGGGCCATCGGCTGCTTCCACAACGGCGTAGCCGAGCTCTTCCAGCACCTCGGCAATCAGCATGCGCACGAGAGGCTCGTCGTCGACGACAAGCACGGTGCGTCCCTGTCCGTCATGTGCCACATCAGCAAGCCTGTCAGGCGCGTCGACATCCTCGGCCTGTCCGTAGTGCCGCGGCAGGTAAAGGCATATCGTCGTGCCCTGCCCGACCTCCGAGTAGATGCGCACCTGCCCACCCGATTGGCGCACGAAGCCGTAGATCATCGATAAGCCAAGACCCGTGCCCATGCCGATTGGCTTCGTGGTGAAGAAGGGGTCGAAGGCCTTCTCGATGACCTCCGGCGTCATGCCCGTGCCCGTGTCAGACACGCAAAGAGAAATGTATTGCCCTGGTGGTAGGTCGCGCTCACGCGCAGCACGATCATCGAGCCACTTGTTGGCGGTCTCGATGGTAATCTTGCCGCCGTCGGGCATGGCATCGCGCGCGTTGATGCACAAGTTGAGCAGGGCGTTCTCCAGCTGGTTTGGATCAACGAGCGTGGTCCACAAGCCCCCGGCTGCAACAGTCTCAAGCTTGATCTGGGGGCCGACCGTGCGCCGGATCAGTTCCTCCATCTCGGAGGCCAGCTTGTTGACGTTGGTAGGCTTGGGGTCGAGCGTCTGCCGTCGCGAGAAGGCCAGGAGGCGGTGCGTTAGAGCCGCCGCTCGCTTGGCTGCCCCCTGAGCAGCAGAAACATAACGCTCGATGTCGTTATAACGACCTTGAACAATACGGTTGCTCATCAGCTCAAGGCTGCCGGAAATGCCGGCGAGGAGATTGTTAAAGTCGTGAGCTAGGCCGCCCGTTAGCTGGCCGACAGCCTCCATCTTCTGGCTCTGGCGCAATGCCTCTTGGGTCTGCTGCAGCTCTGCCGTTCTCTTCTCGACGACAGCCTCCATGGCATCGGCCGCGATGCGAGCTTCGGTGATATCGACGTTGCATCCAATAAAGCCGAGGAAGCATCTGTTCTCATCATGCCGAGGCACGCCCTCGCAACGGAGCCACCGTAACTCACCGTCCTTGTTCCAGACGCGAACCTCAACAAGGATGCGCTCGCGTTTGGATAAGGCTTCTAGGAAGCGCGCGTGGAAGGCGCCAACATCATCCTCATGAACGACCTGCCTCCATCCATCTTGAAGAAGCTCATCCGGCGATAGTCCGAAGTCAGTCTCATAGCGGCGATTGGCGAACGTAATCCTGCCCTCAGCGTCGGATGCCCAAATCAGCGCCGGAGCATTATCTGCCATGTGGCGGAAGCGGCTCTCACTCTCGCGAAGGGCACTCTCCGTTCTTCTGCGCTCGGACAGCTCGTGCTGTGCTGAGCGGAAGAGGTGCGCGTTGTCGATTGCTGTAGCGGCTTGACCGGCGATGCCGACCATCAGCCGCTCATGGCGTTCGGTGAACCGACGCGCTTCAGGATGCCCGAAGAACAACCCGCCCAGCACCTCGCCAGATCGGGATATCACGGGCACTGCGAGGTAGCTCCTCACTGGCAAGTGGCCTTTTGGCATGCCGAAATGAGGATCGTTCTTGCCATAGCGGGGATCGAGGAGAATGTCGTCCGACCGAACGATCCCGTCGCCTTTGAAGGTCGGCTCGAACACCGCTGTCGCGCGGGGATTGCCAAATCGCTCAAAGTCCGCGCGATCAGCCCCGGACAACGTATAAAGTAGGAAGCTCTCACCGGACTCATCGAGGACGTTGTAGAAGAACGCTCCAAACTTAGCCCCGGTGAGCTTCACCCCCGCATCAGTGACCATCTGAACGAGGCGGTCCAAGTCAAGCTCAGCGGCGATATCGGCTCCGGTGCTATTCAGCACCTCGAGAACGCGACTTTCTTCCCGAAGGGAAGCCTCTGCCTTCTTTTCTGAACTGACGTCACGCACCTCGATGATGGTGCCGACCGTTTGTCCAGACTCATTCTGAAGGGGGCTGGCGGTGTAGGCCACTGGGTAGAAGCTGCCGTCTTTATGAACAAACACCTCCTCCCCTCGCATCTGACTTTTCTCCGGAAATGCTCGATCAATCGCGCATTCCTCGATGGGGAAGTGTCGGCCGTCAGGATGAGTGTGGTGGACCACATCGTGCAGAGGTCGTCCTTGCGTCTCCTCGAAGGAATAACCTGTTAGAGCTTCAGCCGCTGCGTTCATATAGACGCAGTGTTGACATTCATCCATCAGGAAAATGGACACGCTGGCATTGTTCAAGACAGCGTTCAGCTTGCGCTGCGATTCGCTCAGTGCCTGCTCACCAAGGACGCGCTCGGTGATGTCGGTTCCCTCGATGAATATGCCCTCGACGCTACCCTGATCATCTGTCACTGGCTGGTAGACGAAGTCGACATAGCGATCTTCAGCAGACTTGCCCGCTTCTCGCTGCAGGCGGACCTTCATCGAGGTGCCCACGAAAGGCTGGGCGGTCTCGTAAACCCGCTCGAGCGTTTCAAGAAACCCTTGTCCCTCGAGCTCAGGAAGAGCGTCTCGAACGGATCGCCCGACGAGCTCACGCTCGCCAACATGGCGGATATAGGCTTGGTTCACGAACTCGATGACGAACTCGGGGCCGCGCACCATGGCCATGAGGCTCGGGGCCTGCGAGAACATCTGCACGAGGCGCTGACGCTCACTCAGGGCACGTCGTTCGGCCAGAACCTTGCGCGTTGTCTCGCTTGCGGCGCAGAACATGCCACAGACGGCGCCGGACTCATCGCGCAGCGGCGTGTAGGAGAAGCTGAACCAAGCCTCCTCTCGGAAGCCACGCCTCTCCATGGGAATAAGGAGATCCTCATGGAACGAGGCTTCCCCTGCGAGGGTCTGCTCAACCAGCGGCTGGATCTGCTGCCAGATATCGGACCAAACCTCGGCAAACGGTCGGCCGAGCGCGCGCGGGTGCTTGTCACCGAAAATCGGCGCATAGTCATCGTTGTAGAGGAAGGCGAGCTCAGGTCCCCAGGCGACGAACATCGCCTGCTTGGCATGCAGCATGAGCCCGACAGCTGTGCGAAGAGATTGCGGCCATGTGCTTGGGCAGCCGAGCGGTGAGAGCGACCAGTCGAGTGCCCTCATGCGAACGCCCATCTCGCCACCACCTTGCAAGAAGCTGAGGGCCTCGGGATCGCTAAGGCCTGTGTCCATCGCTTGCCGCCTCATTCCTTTGGTAGGTCAGCGGCTTAGCGCGGACGACGCCAGATTGCTACCAACCTGCGCTTCCAGGCATCCCGCATTGTTCGGGAGCGGGCTTTCGCTGCATCGATCTGCGCCGCCGTTCTTCGACCAGGCGCGGCACCACTGATGGGACATACCATTGATGAGAGCCGTTCCCGGCTTCTGATCAAAGGCGACCTCATACGAGGTGATGGCCGCGCCGAGGCCGCCGCCGACAGATCAGAGGTGGCCCTTATCCCTTCGAAATCAGCGAGCCACGATCCGGTCGCGCTCCCCCTCGGCTGCGGCCTCCTCTCCCTCGATCTCGCGCGAGGCCTGCGCCCAGAACTCATGCTCGCGGCCGAAAGGCCGGCCGGCTTTCTCCCATAGGTAATAAGCTCGCTCTCTGACAGCTTCGTCGTGGTCGCGAATGGCCAACTCCTCTCCTCACGCTACGTACCAGCCTGCGCCCGTCGCCTCCTCACGACGCTGGATGCAGCCTCCTATACACAACAGGTAGCCGGAGTTTCGGCGTTGTCGATGCGGCACGCCCCTGATGTTGGGGGCGAGTACGACAGCGCGAACAGCCTCGCTCCGCGCTCGCTTCGCTGCGCCTCAGCCTCCCCACCTCCAGCAGCCAGCGGCAGTTACCTCGCCAGCTCTTGCACGAACAGGAAGCGTGCCACCACGCTGTTCACGTGCGTCACTGCCCACCTCTGCCGAACTCGTACAACGGCGTTGAGCGCGGGTGAGGCATAGCCCAGCCGCGCTCTGTCCGCGAACAACCGCCGCGCGAGCAACGCCGTTCGGATGGAACATCGAGGCAGGCCGGACGTTCGCTGCCAGCCCCATTGTTGAGGATTATCGGATATGGCTGACACCCCCCGCTCGCTCTATGCCGTCGCGCTGCGCAACACTCATGCGATGGAAACGCAAGGCTTGCGGCAGATGGAGAGCCAAGTGAAGGGGCTGGAGCATTACCCCGACTACGAGCGGCTGCTGCGTGAGCACATCACGGTCACCAAAGCCCAGGTTCAGCGGTTGGAAAGCGCCATGATCGACCTGGGCGAGAGCACGTCCTCCCTGAAGGAGGCCGTCACCAACACAGTTGGCAAGATCGGAGCTGCCGTTCACGCGCTCGCGCAGGACGAGACGCTGAAGAACCTCTATGCCGGTTACGCCTACCAGTACGAGCAGGTCGCCGCTTACCGGTCGCTGATCGTGTTTGCCAAAGGGGCTGGTCAAACAGCGCACACGGCCGGGTTCCAACTGGCCATCGATGAGGAGCGCCGGGCCGCGGAAGCGGTCGACCGCTTGATCGAAGAAGTGACGCAGAAGTACATCGCACGCACTCTCCAAGGCAAGAAGGCTGATAGCTGACGGCCCAAATGGGCGTTTATCCAGACAAAGAGCGTCAACCAGTCCAGCTCGGACCCTAGGGATCCAGTATAGCGCGTGGTGAGGCTTTCGGCCTGGAAAGCGAGCGCGTCGTCGTAAGCTCGGCGAGAACGTGTTCCACTCTCAAAGAAGGGCGCCGCGACCTTGCCAGATACGGCGCTCCTCATCAGCCTCTGAAGGTTACACCCGGTTCGGGCCAGATGCATGGTCATCATGTTCAATCACGCCCGCAACGACAAGGGGTGCAGGTTCGCCAATCCCGTAACATCGTCGCGATCCATCGGTCGTGTCTGGCCTGGTGGTGTCAACATGCGGCGGCTCTGACGCGTCAGGGACTCCCAGTCCCGTTGTGATCTGAGTCACGGCGGCAAACGGAGATTTGCCATGTCGACGTCCATTCCGCTTTGGGCGGACTTGTGGTCTCGGCCTGCGCCACCACGCGCAGAACGAGGTCGTGGTGGCGGCTTTCAAAAGGCTTGCGCCGAGCTGATGGGCATCCAAGCCAAGCTCCCATAGGGCATTGAGACCGAGATCGAGCTCTGGTGGGCCAACGAGGCCCGTATAGGCCGAAAGAGCAGGCTCACCCACCACCGGGCCCGCCGCGGCACGAGGCCCTCGGCCCCGCAGGGCTTAGCACACGATGTGGACCTACATCTTCGACACCGATCCCGGCGCTCATGCCGTGCTGATCCTGGATCGTGCCGGCTGGCACAGGACGCCCAAGCTCGTCGTCCCGGCCAGTATCACGCTGCTCTTCCTGCCGCCGCGAGCGCCCGATCTGAAGCCGGTCGAGAACGTCTGGCATTTCCCGCGCGACAACTGGCTCTTTAGCCGCATCTTCGCCAACTACGACGACATCGTCGCCCATTGCTGCCACGCCTGGAACAAACTCGTCGATCAGCCCTGGAAGATCATCTCCATCGGCATGAGCGACAGGGCCCATCGGCAGTGATCAAAGCTTGTTGATCTTACAGCCTGCTACCCTCCCGCAACACACCTCCCCAAAAGTCAGAATTGGTGCCATGCTGATGCTCACCGTCGCGGGACGCTCCCGGTGTCGGGGACGATTGGTTGAACGCAGGAGGCGAATGCGATGACTGCGATGACGTCGACCATCAAGATGAAAAGGTTTGATAACCCCGATCAGATGCTCGATATGAAGGAGCACGGTCGCATCTCCATCGTCAAGCTAGCCGACGGCACAGCTGGGATGCACGCGATCTTTGAGCCCGGTTGGACTTGGGAAGCCGATGAGAAGCCGCTTCTTGGCTCGCCGGACTCATGCCCCATGCGCCACATCGGCTATTGCATCGGAGGCAAGCTCGTTGTCCGAATGGCCGAGACAGGAGTTGAAACTCGCATTGCTGCTGGAGACTTCTTTGATATCCCGCCCGGCCACGACGCATATGTTGATGGCAGTGAGCGTGCCGAGCTGATCTTGTTCGCGGGACCAGAGCACCAGCATCAGAGCGGCATCCGCTCAAGCTGCGTCGCATCGTAAGCGTCCGGCGAGCCAGCCTTTGAGATGTGGCCAAAATCGAGCTTAGATGCGCGGCGCTCGGCACCTACTCTGCCACCATCTCCCCGGTACGAGCAAAGGCGATCTTCCAGAACTCCGGCTCGTCGGCTTCGCGGGCAGCGATCACCGCCCACTCCAGGAGCTTGGTGGTGATTTCTTCCACCGCTACGCCCCGGCTCAGCATGAGCTCGACCGACTTTCTCAAAAGCCGGTCGGGGATCTCCTCCTCGGCAAAGCTCCGCGCCACGGCGTTATGAAGAGGCGAAGTCCTTGGTTCGTCAGGCATCAGTTCACAAGGGCGACTGCCAGCGCGTGACGCCGAGTCGCCTCCGTAAGACCCGTGACCTGCGCAACATCCATCTGAGCTCCCAGATAGGCTGGGTACGTGCCGGCAGCCGCCCTCAGGGCAGCGACGTCCTGCACCAGGATGCGTCCACGTTCTGGCACGAGAAGTCCTTCCGCTTCTAGCTGCTTGAGGGTGCGGCAGACACTGATATGCGTGACGCCGAGTGCGTCCGCCAAGTCGGTCTGGTTCATAGCGAGCGTGATCGTGTTGCCTAACACCAGACCGAGAGCCTCCAAGCGCCACGTCAACTCGCTGAGGAGCCGGACGAGACGCTGTTCCATTCCGCGTCGTCCCATGTTCACCAGCCATTCGCGCGAGATCGCATCATCGACGTGCCTCGCCAACGAGAAAGCGCGGGCAAGTGCCGGCCGCCGGTATAGATCCTGCAAGGCTGTGCGCGAGAACGTCGCCGTGCTGCCGCAAGCCAGCGCCCCGACGCTGAAGTCATAGGGATGTTCTGCCCAGAAACTGGAGTCGCACAGGTCGCCCGGCAGGAGGATGGCAAGGATCTGGCGTGAGCCGTCCGCCAGAAGCCTATAGCGGCAAAAGAGCCCCGACACCACGACGTGCAGGTCACGGCGCCTGTCACCCTCGCGAAAGACATCCCCTTTCGGTCTGTGGATATGGGAATGGTGAACAAGCGCTCGCAGAACTTGCTTATCGTCAGCACCCAAGGTGCCGAAGCGCTCAAGCCGATGAGCCAGAACTCTGGCAGCTTCAGATAGCATAGAACCCTCTCCGCCGGACAAGATCCGGCGGGCCTTCGCGACGTCCCCAAGCTCGCAACATGAGGAGGCGGCATTCGGCTCCATCCAGCCGCCACATTAATGCCTTGTTTACCTAACGATCAAGTTGCGGGCGGCGCCAGAAAAGCAGTTGCCTTTTTGGCTGGGCGGCTTCTCGCCCGGACTCGTGCGCCGCCGCGCCTCGCATACACCGACATGTGTATCGTTTTAGAACAGCTTTATTCATTTCGCGCAACGATGACCTCTCGAACCTGTGATCTCTCCTCGCAGGTGGATCGGGGCGGTAAAGCCTGTAGCGGAGCGCGCATTGGTTATCTTCAAGCGTGTGCTTGTCTGCGGCAGCGACCGTTTGGGGGACTGGCAAGGCATATTCGACGCGCTCGATGCCTTGGCTGCTCAGTTCTACGAGGAGGCGACTCAGCTGGGCGCTGCGACCCACATCATCATCATCCATGAAGGGCGAGGCAGAGGTGTCGGCGGCTACGCCGACGGATGGGCTGTTGCGAACAGAGCCTCTGTCGACGAGTACCCGAGCGAGTGGATGCCAGCTGGAACGGCGCGCAACAAGCGCATCTTCGAGCTCGCACAGCCCGACGTGGTTCTCGCCTTCTCTTGCGATAGTCGTTGCCTGCACATGGTGAGCTTGGCGCGCAAAGCAGGCATCGCCGTTCACGTGCTCGCGGCTTCGGGTCGCAAGCGCCCACAGAGGCGAGGCAGGCAACAGCATAGATCGTGATGTGGGCGGCTATCAGCCTCGGGCTGATAGCTGCGGCCAAGCCTCCTACTGGCTCGAAGAGCCAACACTCGCCACATCATGCTGCCAAAGTTGACAGGTGCGTTGATTAGTAAAAGAGCCCGCTCCTACCTTTATCGGCAGGAGCGGGCTTGCGGTGCAGGAGAAGGGACGGGACCCTGCACCGCTACCGACATGGGGCAGCTCAGGGCAGCCGACGATAACAGCTGATGGCGATCTCCGGCGCAGTGGTTAACCCATCGCGCAAGTGACACGGAGATGTCACACGACGCGCCGCCGCGCTCGGGATCACCCTTTCGACCGGTCTGCTTCGGCTCGGCGCGAGCATATTGCCTCACCTCGTGCAGCGCGTTTCCCCGGGCACAAGGCACACGGCGCCAGCGTCGTGATGCGGCAGGGGCATCATCCCGCGCGCATCATGCACGCACGGCCGCAGCCGCCGTAGCCTTCGGGGGCAGCACCATCTAGGAAGGCGAGCGGCCCTTGGCCTATCGACTATCCTGCTGACTTGAGAATGCGCGTGAATGAACTGGTTGAGGTTGGGACGTGGGTGCGGCTCAGGCGGGATCCTCACCGTTTCGGATCCATCGGCGTCATCGTTCGCCAGGAGCCGGCCTACTTCATCATCCAGACCGACGGGACGCCGCCCAGCGGCCTGGGCGTCACGCGGCAGGACTTCGTCATCCTGGAGGATCAGGTGTCCCCGCATGAGTTCTTTCCCATGCGCAAGACGCTGCCCTACGGCGCCTTTCACTGCGCTGACGGCTCGCAGGTCCTCTTCAACCGCGACTTCAAGCTCATCGCTCGTCGAAAGCCGGGGCACATAGACCTGCCCTGTGAGCCCGGCGAACAGATCGCCTATGTTCGGGAAGAGCGCTTCTACGCGGCCGGGAACGAGCCTTGGCGCAGCGAGGAGGCCTATATGGAGTGCATCATGATCCTGCACGGGATCTGAGCTGCGCGCGTGGTGGCGCGTCATAGCGCCTCGCGTCGTGCCAACCCCTGGCGCGAGCTCCTCGGTCAAGATGCCGGCTTTCTGCCAAAGGGTTGAGGCCAAGCAGAGGACGGAAACAGATCCAGCATGAGACACCTCCACCTTGCCCAAGCACGTCAGCATCCGAAAGGGCCACCAGATCGCCGCCGTGCCGCTTCGGCTTGCCGAAAATGGCGCCATGCAGGTTCTCCTGGTCACATCACGCGAAACCCGGCGCTGGATCCTCCCGAAGGGCTGGCCCATGAAGGGCATTAAGGATTATCGCGCGGCCAAGATCGAAGCTCACGAAGAGGCGGGCGTGCGGGGGCGCGTTCTGTCGCAGCCGGTCGGCACCTACAGCTACTGGCGGCGGACCCGGTGCGACTTCCGCTTGAGCGAGGTGCGCGTCTATCCTCTCCTGGTCAAGCGCGAGCTGAAGCGCTGGAAAGAGGAGGGGCAGCGGGACCGGTGTTGGTTCAGCATCCTCGACGCGGCCGATCACGTGCTGGAACCTGAGCTGAGCACTTTGATCGTCCGCATGCCTCTCGACGAAGCACTGCAAGGTGCGCTCACGATGCGGAGCAGCTCGGTAGCTTGAGGACTGTCAGCGCGGTAAGCTGCTGATCGACATGCCGAAATTGAGGACAAAAAGCCGCCAAGCAACATCTGAGGTGAGGCTGTCCAGGTCCGAACCTGCTGGTCCGCCGTCGGCACCACACAGCGTTCGGTCGGCGTACGACGCGTTTACCGCATTTGTTACCATGCGTCCCTACGAGACCAGAACGTCGACCTGCCGCAGCTTCGCGACGACCTTTTCGGGCCTGGGTCGTCCTATCATGTCCGCCTCGTTTGAGATTAAAAGCCATACTTCAGGGCGGACAATTCTATTGGAGGCGCATCACGGCAATACAGCTTGATCGCCATCCTTACCGCGCATACAGCAGGTTCGGGAGAAACGAGCCAAGCGAGGGGAAAACGTAGTACAGCAACATGGAGAACAGTACGATCATCAGGAATGGCGTCATGCCGGAGAAGATGTCTGTCAGCTCCACCCCCTTTGGGGCGACACCCTTCAAATAGAAGGCCGACATGGCCATGGGTGGCGACATGAAGGAGGTCTGGATGTTGAGTGCAATAAGAACGCCGAAGAACAGGGGGTCGATGTCGTAGACCGCAAGGAGCGGCAGGAAGATCGGTACAAAGATGATGATGATCTCTGTCCACTCTAGCGGCCAGCCGAGAACGAATATGATGACCTGTGTCAGGAGCAGGAACTGAAGCGGCGTCAGCGACAAGGCCTCGAACCAGTCCTCCACCACGTGATGCCCGCCGAGCAGGCCGAAGGCCGAAGCGAAGATCCAGGAACCAACAAAGAGCCAGCACACCATGGCCGTTGAGCGGGCGGTGAGGAAGACCGACTCCTTGAAGCCCTGCCACGTCAGGGACTGATAAGCGAGCGCCAGGACGAGCGCACCGAGCGCTCCTATGCCCGCGGCTTCGTGAGGGGTGGCAAGGCCGAACAGGATCGCTCCGAGGACAGAGGCGATCAGCGCGAACAAGGGCAGGAACGAGGTCGCCACGAGCTTGATGACCGTGGCGAGAGGGACGTCGGTCTCCTCCTTCGGCAGCTTGGGGGCGAGACTCGGGTTCATCATGGCACGAACCATGACGTAAACGATGTAGAGGCCAGCCAGCATCAGTCCTGGGATGAGCGCGGCAGCGTAGAGGCGCACGACGGATACGCCGGCCATGGCGCCGTAGAGGATCAGCATGATCGAAGGGGGAATGAGGATCCCCAGACAGCCTCCCGCGCAAACGACGCCCGAAGCCAGCTTCTTGTCATAGCCAGCGTTCAGCATGGCCGGCAGGGCGAGCAATCCCATCAGCGTGACCACTGCGCCCACGATGCCCGTGGCCGTGGCGAACATCGCGCAGGTGAGGAGGCTCGCCACGGCGAGTGAGCCTGGTACGTTCTTGGCGGCGAGCTGCAGGGCTCGAAAAAGCCGGTCGAGAATATTGGCTCGCTCGATCAGGTAGCCCATGAACAGGAAGAGTGGGATCGAAATCAGCACGTCGTTGGACATGACGCCGTAGGCCCTCTGCACCAGCAGCGGGAATATGGCGTCACCAATGGCATAATATCCGAAGATGACCGACAGGGCGATGAGGGTGAAGGCGATTGGAAAGCCAAGCAGGATCGTGAACAGAAACACGACCAGCATCAGGATGCCGACTTCTGGATTGGTCATAGCGTCTTCTTCTCGGGCATCTCGGTGTCAGCTTGGGCGCCGGGCGCTTCCTGGACCTTAGCGAGGATCTGGGCTTCCAATTCCTCGACGTCGTGCGGTCGGCGCGGCCAAGCGCCGGTGCGCAGGGCGATGATGGCTCGGATTGTTTCGGCGAGCCCCTGAAGGAAAAGGAAAGCCCCTGCGAGCGGGATCAACGTCTTGAAGTGGTAGAGAGGCGGTCCGTTCGGACTGAAGGTCGAGTGCTCGTTGATCATCCAGGATAGTCGGGCGAAGCCGTATCCCGAATAAACGAGGGCGATGATACCCGGGAAGAAGAAGACCAGGTAAAGGACCAGGTCGAGCCCGGCTTGGGCTCGGACCGACAAGAGCCGGTAGACGATGTCGGCACGAACGTGGCTGTTGCGAGCCAGTGCGTAGGCTCCGGCCATGATGAACAGCGTGCCGTACATGATGTACGACATGTCGTACGCCCAAGTCGTCGGGCGGCCGAGCGCGTAACGAACGAACACCTCATAGCACACGACACCTGTCAGGATGACGATGCACCAGGCGAAAAGCTTGCCGACGGCGGTGGATACGCCGTCGATGAAGAACAAAAAGCGCTGCATGTTGGACATCTCGCAGGAGGCGGCGAAAGCGCCGTCGCCGGGAAGTGGCGACGGCGCGCGTCATACACCTCGAGTGGGCAGGAGTTCGTCCACTCGAGGCTTGGTTTGGTCGCCTTGTGAGCCTGCCGACGTCAGGCTTGCGGGAAGAAGTGCTGGTAGGCGAGCGTCCGGGGTGTCTCCCATTCCTGCTCGAAACCAACCACGCGTCGCGCCCACTCCTTCTGACTGTCGACGACCTTCTTGAAGAAGGGGTCGGCGGAGAGTGTCTCGATGACGCGGTTCCACGCTTCGAGCTGCGCCTTCAGGACGTTCTCGGGCGTCGGCACCACCGTTACACCGGCATCCTTGATCTTCTGAAGGTCGGCGGAGTAGCGGTCCATCGCCTTCCACGACATGTCGGCAGAGGCGGCATCGGCCGCGTAACGCAGAACCTGCTGCAGCTCCTCGCCGAGTCCATCGAATTTTGTCTTGTTGAAGATGACCTCGAAGCACTCGCTGTTCTGGTGAAACGAGCGCACCATGTAGACCTTCGCGACGTCGGGAAAGCCGAGCAGGAGGTCAGACGACGGGTTGTTGAACTCGGCGCCGTCGATGAGGCCACGATCCATCGCCGGGACGATGTCTCCGGCACCCAGGATCGTCACCGCGATGCCCATCTCCTGGCTCATGTCGGCGGCCAAGCCGTTGGTGCGATATTTTAGTCCGTTCAACTGGGCCGGATCGTTGATCTCGCTGGCGAACCAGCCGAGCGGCTGGCTCGGCATAGGGCTCGATAGAATTCCGACGAGGTCGAGGCCGAGAACTTGCTGCACGAGTTCGTCGTAGAGCGCCTGACCGCCGCCATACCGAACCCAGCCGAGCATCTGGTTGGCGTTCCACCCCCAGGCCGGCGGGGTCGCGAACAAGGAGAAAGCCTTGTTCTTACCGTACCAGTATCCCGCGACACCGTGTCCGCCGTCGAGTGCGCCGGCAATGATCGCGTCTTGCAGCTGCAACGCGCCCACGACCGCGCCGGCCGGCAGCAGCTCCATGGTCAGCCGTCCACCCGACAGCCTGTTGACGACGTTGACGTAGTCGCCGGCAAATTCGTGGAAGATGTCCGTCGAGGGCCACGTGCTCTGAAACCGCAGCGTCGTTGTCTGAGCCCGCGACACGTTGGGCATGGCGAGGCTGACAGCGGCGGCCGCGGCGCCCGTTCCGATGGCACTCTTGAGAAAGCGGCGGCGCGACGAAGCGTTCCCCGGACTCGATCCGGAGTTGTTGTGTTGATCAGTCACTACTTTCCTCCCGTCCGCTTTCCGCGGCTCTACAGTTGCCAAGCTGCCATGGCGATCATCCTCCGCGCAAGTCGGAATGCCAAAGATACCGATAGTGACAAGCTGAAACAGTGCACAATGCTGCAACCGGTTCGACCGCGGGCGCGCGGGTGGATGTGATCCGGGATCGCGCAAGCCATGGCACGTCCGCACATATCGACGATGCGCGAACGAGACTCAAAGGCCCGCACCAGCATGTATGCTTGCTACTCTTCCCATCTCCTCCGCCAGAAGGATCAGTCCTGCGGGAGTTTGGCGGAGATCTTTATTGCGGAGTACCAGGCGGCGAGGTCGGCGATGTCCTCGTCGGACAGGCTTTGGGCGATCAGCGTCATCTGAGGGTGCTGGCGCTGGCCGCCGCGAAAGGCTTTGAGCTGCGCATCGACATAGAAGCTACTGTCGCCCGCAAGATTCGGCGCGTCGGGCGCCTTGGCGATGCCGTCGAGTCCGTGACACGGCACGCAGCTCGCGGCCTTTTCGCGGCCCGCCCGAATGTCTTGCGCCGCAGCGGCGCCGAAGTTTGCTAGAGGTGTGCCCAGAAGGAGTGCGGCGGCAAGGGCGAGGTGCGGCGCGAACTTCGGCCAAAAGGACATGGCACGGCCCTTTCTTATCATGCGGGATGAGGAAATGGCTGGTGTCCGGCCGCAGAAGGCAATTGGTGCCTCCTGCGACCAGGCGATAGACGGCGATTATTCCGAGTAGGAAATGCGATAGATCGCGCCGACGAGATCGTCTGACACGAGCAGCGAACCGTCCCGCATCTGGGCGACGTCCACCGGCCGCCCGAGGTACTCGCCATTGTTGTTCAGCCAACCTTCGGCAAAGACTTTCGTGTCGCCTGCCGACCCGTCAGCTGCGACCGACGTGAACATGATCCTCGCTCCTATCGGGGTCGTCCTGTTCCAGGAGCCGTGCTGCGCCGAGAAGATACCGCCCCGATACTCCTCGGGAAAGCTCTGGCCGGTGTAGAAGTCCATGCCGAGATCTGCGGCATGAGCGTCCATTTCGACCTCGGGCAGTCGTGCGCCGGCAGGAGGCTCCTTGCTCTCGTATTCCGTCGTGCGCACGCTGCCGCCGCCGAAGAAGGGAAAGCCGAAGTGCTGGCCCGCTTCCGTCGCGCGGTTGAGCTCGCCCGGCGGCTTGTCGTCCCCCATGCCGTCGACCTGATTGTCGGTGAACCAGAGGTCGCCGTTCGCTGGGTTGAACTGCATGCCGACCGAGTTGCGCACGCCCAGTGCGAAGACTTCTCGGCCAGTGCCGTCGCGGTTCATGCGGATGATGCCGCCGATGCCCTGCTCGGCATAAAGATCGCTCTTTTCGGGCGGGGGCACGTTGTAGGGTTGACCGAGCGAGACATAGAGCATGTTGTCGGCTCCCACGCGGCATACGCGCGCCGTGTGGTTGAACGACTCTTCGGAGGTCGGGACGAGGTTGCCCTTCTTAATCACCTCACCGAGCGCTACATCGGGGCTTTCGTAGAAAAATTCGGCGGCCGGGAAGGTCAGGACGCGGTTCTGCTCCGCAATGAACAGGAAGCCGTCCGGCGAGAAGCAGACGCCGTTGGGAATGGTGAACTCGACCGAGGGCGCGAACTCCTTCACCTCGTCGGCGACGCGGTCGCGGTTTCGGTCGGTGACGGCCCAGACGTTCTGCTTGCGGGTGCCGACAAAGGTGACGACGCCTTGCGGTCCGACGGCGATATGCCGTGCATCCGGAACGACAGCGTAAAGATCGATCTTGAAGCCATCCGGCAATGTGATGGCTTTGAGGTTCTCGCGGATCTGCGCCGCGTAGGCGTCGGTCTGCGGGACCGTGACAAAGTCCATCGACGTGCCCGTCGACTGCATGCCCTGGAGTCGCTCCATGTTGCTCGCGGGCTCGGCGCCCTTCCGCGCCTGGGTTCCCGACTGTTCCGGCTCGGGGTTCCCGGCCGGGTCGGCTGCAGCGGCTGGAGAGGCTGGAGCCCCGGCGTCCGCCGGGGTTTCGGGCGTTTCGGGCGCCGACCCTTGGGCAAGCGCCGCCGTCGCGATGGCCAGTCCGGCCACCGTCGTCAAAAGCAGTCTGCGCATATCTTCCTCCCACTGCCGGGTCGTTGCCTCGGCTGCGCACCCGTCTCCCAACAGATGTCAGATGAATTGCTTCCATAGAGCGCGAAGGCTGTCAATTATCCGCTTGCTCATCACTTGGTATGGCCGATATCGATCATAGCTTCGTTGACGGGACGATCCATTTACGTGCGGGCCCCAGCCGGAAGAAGGCCCACGCGGCCCAGCGATTGGCGACCGGCAAAGACTTAGGGTGATGACATAGAGCGCCGGCGTCCATTCCTTTCCAAGCTTTACGGCAACTGCGGCGTCGTGCGTTGCCCAGGCTTGGATATGGTCGCGTGGAGTTGCAGGCCAGGCACTAGCTCTCGATGACGATGCATACTTCCGCGAGGCTAAAGAACATCTCGCTATTCAGCAAAATGTTCCAGAGCTTTGAGTTGACGCCCCGTGAGCCACGGTTTTCCGCGAGCCCGGTTCGAAGAACACGGTACTGGCGCCGACCAATGCGGTCCGCCTCATGGCGCCAGAAGCGGGCGCTCGTTGCCGACATCGAACTTGACGATATCCGCTGTCACGCGCCCCTGCCAGCGCGCCACCAAAGCGGCTGTGTCCTCAGAGGCCGGATGGGCGGTGAGCACCGCCTGGTCGCACCAGCGCTCCGCAACGAGCATGCGGCCTTCTCGTAGGTCGTCGGGCGCGACGGCGAAGAAGAGGCAGCCATCGCGGGTGCGGGCCGTGCGCGCGAAGTCGGCAGGTCGTTGATGAAAGCAGCCGCGTCCGAGGGCGCTACGTGGGTGTATCCGCTCACGATCAGCATGATCGTCCTCCTTCCCCGCAGCTTGTCACCCGACGGTGAGGACGATCTTGCCCTGAATGCCGCCGAGCCGCCGCACCAACCCAGCGGTGCGCGCCTTCCTCGCAATGCTGCAGGAGACCTTTAGCGAGCACATGAGCACAATGGCGCGCAGTCGAGCGCCGTCGTCCCGGCCGCTCTTCGCAGGCCATCCGTCCACATCCATGCTTATTCGTAGGTCATGCGCTGATGACGCCGTTGATCGTATGCATTGCTCCGGTGACGAAACCCGCCTCCGGCCCGGCGAGCCAGGCCACCAGTCCAGCGACCCCTTCGGGCCTTTCGTGGCGCTTGATCGCCCTGAAGCTGTGCGCCAGATCCCGTGAGTGTCCGTTCGCCGGGTGGACCTTTGCAACACCTACGTGATACTGCTACACTGTTGCTACAGACGAGGCAGCTCGCGGCCATATAGAACAATGCTTTAGCGCACCCGGCATCGCTTCCTTTCGGGCGCGCCACTTTTTCCAATCGCGGCAGGCGGTTAGATCAGATCAAGACGTTAGACGTTCGGACGCGTTAGAAGCGCGTTAGGACGCTCGTCCAAACGCATAATGGCCCCGCCCGGCTTTCGCCGAGCGGGGCTTTGCATTTTCGGCGGAAGAGAGTGGCGAATCGCTCCGCCTCCATGCTCCACGTTCCTCCTCCGTTCACGTTGGAGGATCGACATGGAAACCGCGTCCGACGAGCGCCCCTTCCGCTATCGCTGGCGCCGGGGCGAGTACCATCGCCCGCTTTTCTACGCGTACGACGGCGACCTCTGCATCGGCCAGATGGGAGAAAAGCCTCTGACGGGCCGCGATGCGCAATGGCAATGGAGCATTCACGTCCTGCGCCTGCCTTGGGGCAGCGGCGGCCTGACAGGATCAGCCAGCGGGACGCCTCGGGATGGAGCCCGGTCATTCGAAGATGCCTTCGACAACCTTCTCCCGAAAGCTTGCAGTACACACCTGAAGCTGGACGCGGAGATCGCGCTCTTCCAGCGGCACGGTCTTCCCCTGCCTCCGCGGGTGGCGTTCAGGAAGCGCGTCTTCCGCGACGGCCATCCCTTCCCCGCGCCGGACGATCCCTACGAGACCGCGGCCGAGTGGATCGACACCGAGCACCGCTGGATGTGGGGGCGGCTCCTGGATCAGGAGAAGCTCACGACCACGCAGATGAGGGAGGTGTGGGCGGCGCGGTGGGCAGAGAGGATGAAGCTGCGGGGCGTCGAGGGCGTGGCGCCGCCGCCGTTCGGATGCCCACGGCCCCTGGCCGAGTTCCGGGACGAAATGGCGAGGCTGAGAGCGCAGGGCTGAAACGCGAAAAGGCCCAGCCGGCAGGGCCCGAGCGGGGCACGATAATTTTCGCCGGGTGAGAGGAGGCGGTTGCGAACAGTCGAAGTCCCCGGCGTTGCCTGAGGGCGTGCGCGCGTCCCTGGCATTCTGCACTTCCGCGGGGTCAAAGCCCCGCTCGGCCAGCGAAGTCCAGAAGCTTCAGTTCGTGCGGCAGAATGAAGTCGATCAACCCCATGAAGAAGGCCGGCTTCTGCGCATCTGCGCGCAGCGCTGCAAGCGAGAAAACACTCGGAGCTCGTCAGCGAAGCCGCGACAAGCGTCCGTTTAGGACCGCGGCCACTAGATCGAGCGTCGCTGGCACATTCGCCTGCACGTTTGATCCCTTCAGTCCAGCTAGCAGCTCTGCCTCCAGCTTCGTCCGGATCTCACGAACCTTGGCCTGCCTGTCCAAGCCGAGCGGCGTTAGCCGCAGGCGGGTCCGTCTTGCGTCCCCGTCATCAGCCTCCCGCACGACCCATTTCTGAGAGACCATTATGTCAGCCATCTTCGAGACCGTGGATGGTCGGACGTTGAGCGTCTTCGCCACGAGGCTGACGGTCATTGTGTCCTCCAGCCTCAGGAGATCCAGGAACGAGTCCTGCCCGACAACGACGTCGATCTCGGCCAGCTTCAACTGCATGAGTTGCCGAAAGGCGCGCGACAGGGACAGAAGCACCGCCACGAGACTGGCAGGCCCCCCTGGCACATCCTGGCTGGGACCTTTGTCATGCTTTCGCACAGGCGCCCCCCAACGGCGACCGCAAACTAGGCTTCAGCGTATTGCTCCTGCTGGCTGATAATGGGCCAGCTAGCGGAAGTTCGTCAATAATCAAGTCGCGACTTCTTTCCAAACCGCTGGTTGATCATAGTAATCCTGCCTCGGCGGTCAGCCACGCCGGAGCGGAAGCAGCAACCGTAAGATATTCTCCGCGTCCATCGGCTTCTGGCAAACAGCGATATCGTCGAGTTCGTTCGGCATAAACCAGTCGTCATAGCCGGTGACGAACAGCATCGGCACGCCATGTTCGCGCAGACAGGTCGAGACGGCGAAAGACGCCTCGTCTCCAAGGCTGATGTCAAGGACGGCGGCATCGGGCAGCCCCTCCTTCTCGACGAGCTCGAGTGCTGTCGCGACGTCGGGAACAGGTCCGATTACATGTCCGCCTCTGCGCTGTATGGCGTCGGCTAAGCTCGTGGCTTGGATGTAGTCGTCTTCCACGACGAGAATGCGCTTGCCTTCAAGGTTTTGGGCTTCGAAGGCGAATGACATTCCTGATCCTGCAACAAACCGTGGACGCGAAGCTACTTGGCGCATTCTATGAACAAGACAACTCGCTGATGCCGCTGCGAACGAAGTTGTTTTGCCGTCGTTCCGCAGCTGCCGCTTGGTTGGAACGAAGGGCTGTGAAGGTGGGCGGCACCGGAAGACTCGACGAGGCGGCGGAACGTGTCACGAGGTGTCAGCGACTTGGCATGGCTATCATGTGCCGCAGCTCAGGGCGGGGAATCCGCGGCGCCCTACCCGCGCTTCCCGAGCTCAGCCACCCTTGAGCTGCTCGTCAGCCGCAAGGTCCGCGGCAAAGGCATTACCGTGAAGCGAAAGGCTGCGCAGTATGCATCGCAGGGCGTCCTTGAGGACCTGCCGCTGCTCAGCGGATAGTTCCACGAGCGCATTCGCCTGCATCATGCTTGATGCGGGAGCGAGGCTCTCGAACACTGCAGTAGATCGAGCCGTCAAATGGATGCGGCGCGCACGTCGATCTACCTGATCAACCCTGCGCTCGACGAGCTCGCGCTTCTCCAACGTTTCGATCAGCTGAGACATGGTCATGGGCGCGATGCCCATCAGGTCTGCCAGATCCTTCTGCCGTGCTCCTTCAAAGCGTCCAACATAGGTCAGGGCTCGAAGCTCAGAGGCCGTCAGGCTCATATCGGCAAGAAATAAAGCGCGCTCCATCGTCTGGCGCCAAAGTCGCGCCGCATCACCGAGAAGGAAGCCCAGCTCGCTTCCGGGAAGAATTTGGTCCACAAAGCACCTCCGGCTTTGACCCGTGGACACCTCAGGTCTGCTCCGCACTCGGCGCCAGCCCTTTGCCGGTTCGCCATGGAGCGCCTACGTGGCAGATCAAGCTTGCGCGGCGCCGTTCAATCTAGAACCTAGGCGACTACGAGCATGCGTTGTGAGTTGCAGGTCTTGAGCTTGCCGCAGACGAAAACGCCCCGCCGCGGCGAACCGGGCGGGGCTCTGAACTGTGGCGGTCGAGGTGTGCGGCTCTCAGCCGCTCATGCGCTCGAAGCCGGCATCACCATCCAGATCGAGGCTGACGCCGCTTGAAGGTGCGCTCTTCATGCTGCGTGCCGGCTTCGCCGCCGCAGGACGGCTTGCGGTGAAACCCTGCGCGCGGCTCTGGAGTGCACGCACGTCGCTTTGCTGAGCCTCGACCAGAAAGGCTGCCGGAGCTTCATAAGCGTCTTGCACTCTGCCCCCATGAGCCCTGGCGGCCGCATCAAGCTTGAAGAAGGCGGCGCGCTCGTTGAGGGAGACGGCCTCGCCCGACAGCGCCTCCGCCGTCGCCGTCATCTCGTTGGCGGCGCCCGCGTTCGCCTGCGTCACCTGGTCGAGCTGCACCACGGCCTGGTTGATCTGCTCGATGCCGATCGACTGCTCGCGGCAGGCCGCCGAGATCTCCGAGATCAGCTCGGCCGTGCGATGGATGTCGGGAAGCAGGCTGTCGAACTGACGACCGGCTTCTTCGGCAGCGTCCAGGGTATGGGTGGAGAGCTCGCCGATCTCAACGGCCGCCTGTTGCGAGCGCTCGGCAAGCTTCCTCACTTCTGAGGCGACGACGGCGAAGCCCTTGCCGTGGGCGCCGGCACGCGCGGCCTCGATCGCCGCGTTCAGGGCCAGGAGGTCGGTCTGGCGCGCGATCTCTTGAACGATCCGCACCCGCTCGGCGATCGTGCGCATGGCTTCCAGCGAGCCGGTGATGGCTGCCTGACTCCTCTCGGCGCTGGTTGCGGACTGGGCGGCGATCTTCTCTGCCTGAGCCGCATTCTCGGCGTTCTGGCGCACGTTTGCCGTCATCTCCTCGACGGCGGCCGAGGTTTCCTCGGAGGCCGCAGCCTGCTCGGTCGAGCCCGATGAGAGCTGCTCGGCCGTTGCCGCCGACTGCCGCGAGCCGGACGCCACCTGCGCGGCCGAGCCGAGGACGTCGCCGACGATCTCGGACAGCTTCCCGCTCATGGTGTTCATCGAGCGCAGAAGATCGCCGATCTCGTCCGAGCCCTTCGCCTCCACGCGCTGAGACACGTCGCCGGCCCCGATCGCGTCGGCAAGCGTCACCGCACGGCTCAGCCCACGCGAGATCGACAGAGACAACCAGGCGGCAGCGGCAGCTCCAAGTGCCACAGCCACGAGCGCGAGAACGATGAGCATGTTGCGGGTCGAGGCGTAGCTGCTCTCAGCCTGCGAGAGGTACTCCTTCGCAGTCTCGGCGGCGCTCAGATTGACCGCGTTGAGCCGCTCGTCCAGCGCCGCCGCGACCGGCGCGAACTTCTCCTGGTTAAGCTGCAGAGCGCGGCCGAAATAGTTGTTGAGGCCGTACTCGACGTGCTTCGTTGCAGCGCTGCGTAGGAGATCCCACCCCGCTCTGCTCTGATCGACGAGATCCTTGTGGCGTCGCCCAGCCGAACTCGTCGCGAGCGCGTCAAAGCGCTGATCGATAGTGCCGAATAGCGTCTTGATGTCCTTCTCAATACGCTGAAGCTGAGCCGGGTCGATGCGCACCACGCCAGCGATCGCCGTCGTGCGCCCGCGCAGAACATCGACCTGAAGCTCCGATAACATGCCAAGGGCAGCGAACGCGTCAGGACCGCCATCGGCGAGGAGCGCCTCTCGCAACTCGGCGGTAGCAGAGATGAAAGCATCGGAGCCGGCTTTCGTCTCATCCATGGCCGCGTTGCCTGCCGTGGGATTAGCTAGTTCAGCAACTGCGGTCATCTCGGCGGCGGCGGCCTTAAGAGCCTCGACCTGCGGCTTGATATCCGCGACAGAGGCTTTGTCTGCCTCAGGCATGGAAGCGATCATCTCACTGAGATTGGCATCTACATTCTGCCAATCAGTCTCGAGGTCTGCCTTCGCCTTCTCCGTATCTGCCGGATCGAATGAGAGGATCAGCCGGAGCATTGCACGCCGAGCGTCGGTGACAGACTCCTGCGTCAGGGCTCCATGCTCTACCTGTTCAAACGGACCATCCGCGAAGCTATTTAGAACTTCGTTGGTCTGGGACAGGCTGGACACCCCGAAGTAGCCTGAGACTCCGAGGAGAACGAGCACGCCGCCAAAGGAGGCAGCAAGTTTGGCTTTGATGGAGAGGCGCACTGTCTTACCTTAGAAGTAGCGCAGCAGTAACTTTTAGTTGCGCTCAGAAGTTAAAATGCTGCCGAAACATGCGTCCAAAATGTTTCTTCCTGCTTAAGACCTTGCGTGAAGCATTCGCTGAGGAGGGACGTAAACAGCCAACCTGGATTGCAGGAGTGGACTGCCCCCATTAGGTGGCCCGGTTCAAATCTAATGCATGGTGGGCTTGTCGGCGACGGTTGAGGTGGCCGGCGAAGCGGGTTGGGGTGGCGCAGCCGGCCATGGCACAGCGGCTGGAGCCGGTGGACGGTAGCCAAGCGAGGAGTGCGGTCGCTTCGTGTTGTAATGCTGCCGCCAGCCTTCGATGACGATGCGGGCCTCGGCAAGGCTGTAGAAGATCTCACCGTTCAGGAGTTCATCGCGGAGCTTGGAGTTGAAGCTCTCGCAATAGCCGTTCTCCCAAGGTGAGCCCGGCTCGATGAAGGCTGTTCTCGCCCCGACTGCCGTGATCCACTCGCGCTCTGCCTTAGCGATGAACTCCGGGCCGTTGTCGGAACGGATGTGTCCCGGCACGCCGCGCAGGATGAAGGGGTCCGACAGGACATCGATGACGTCCGAGGACTTAAGCTTCCGATCGACACGGATAACCGGGAGGCCCGCCGCCACGTCGAAGACGAGGCTCGGCTGGTAGTGGACGGCGACGTCCGCCTGGCCGGCGGCGAGGAGGCGCGGCGGCGAAGTGCGTCAACGGCCGCCGGCAGCGACGGGCCAGAGCGAGTCTGAGGCGACGTGCACGAAGCCACCCGGCACGGAGTTTCGTTTTTCTTTCGCTTTTCAGCATGGCTGGCGATCGGACCGGCAAAGAAGGCGGCCGACAACCGACCCCTTGCCGGAATGACGGGCCTGGCGGCTCGCCATTCCGGTTTTGCGGTGGACTCTACGATCCTTCGAAAACGAAACCGCGTTCGATCCGGGCTTCCGATTCGCGCGCCTCACGCAGCGCGAGCCCGCGTTTTGCCTCGGACATATTTCGTTTGATGTGCGATTAAGCTTCGTATAGCCTCCACATTGTTCGCAGTCGCAATTGAAATATTGCAGCGCGAAAGAGGATGGCATGCAGGGCGGATACGACGTTTTCATCGTCGGTGGTGGGGTCAACGGCTGCGGCGTGGCGCGCGACGCCGTCGGTCGCGGCTATTCGGTCGGCCTCGCCGAGATGAACGACCTGGCATCCGGCACGTCCTCCTGGTCCACCAAGCTCG
>NZ_VTOM01000034.1 GCF_009765365.1 Antarcticirhabdus aurantiaca | reverse complement strand
AAAGCATCGCCCCGATCGGCGATGATCCCCTCGTCAGCCTGCCAACCCTCGCAGTCTGATCTGCCCGGCCCAAGCCGGCAACCGTGGTGGCCCTTCGCGAGCTACACCACGCCAAGGGACACGACCCGGTCGAGCGCCGTGGCTGGGCAGCTTGCCCATCGGGCGCCGACGACATGACCGTCGTGGCAGGCCTGCCAGCGAGATCGCCATGGTTCACCGCCGTCCGGCGGGGACGTGACCGCGGGGCGGCAGGGCCGGCTTGCTCCACCGGCCCGGCGGGTCCGTCCGTCAAGTGCACCTTCAGCGCCGTTGGAGGTAGCATGAATCGAAATCCCCAGATGCGATGCGCTTCGGCGCATTGAGAAATAATTTCACAGCATGAACCGAGTTGTCAACAGCATTATACGGCTGATGAGCTTGCAGATAATTCACGCATGTTCTCCATATCGCTCGACCAGGTGCGAATCCTTGCTTTAGTAGAATGGATTGGCGGCGTGAATCCTCTGGTTTTGTGGAATAGTACTTGTTGAGGCAGGCGGCCGGAAGGTGGTGCAGGGATTCGCCGTGTCGAAGCAGGGATCGGCACGGCGCCGCGAGACGACGACGGGGCGCCGGTAGCGGCACGAATCCTTGCCGGCGCCAGGGCCGCGTGTCGGGATGCTGCTTCGCGAGCCGGAGAGCCGCCTCCAAGTCCCCGGGATGGTCCGTGCGCGACGGCACCCGCGGCGCGCGTTGGCTTCGCGGTGGTGCCCGCCGTCCTCTTGGCAGGCCGAAATGCGCGACCGTCATGACGGACGTCCTTGCAGCCTCGAGCGCCGGAACCTCGCACGCGCCCGCGGGCGCAGTCCCGGGACGGCGCTCGTGTCGCTCGGGACCGTGCGGGAAGGCTACTCCTGGCCTTCGTCCGGGATCGCCAGGAGGTGCCCGCAAGCCTTGCAGTGGACGGCGTCGGGCTCGTGTCGCATCAGCGCGCACCGCGGGCACCGGAAGGATACCTTGTAGGGCCGGAACAGGGCCTGCGCGAGGCGCACGAACAGCGAGATGCCGACGATCATGGCCACGATGGACGTCAGCTTCCCGGGCGTGCCCGGCAACGTCACGTCACCGAAGCCCGTCGTCGTCACGGCCGCGACCGTGAAGTAGAGCGCGTCGACCCAGTTCTCGATGCCCGAACCGGCTCCCGCGAACGCTATGTAGACGAACCCGGTGAGCACGAAGAGACATGTCACGAGGTTGACGACCGCGCGTCCGGCGTCCTCCCACTCCTGACGACCACGCCGGCGCAGGAAGTGCTAGAAGAGATCCTTCTGCGAAAGGGTCCAGAGCCTCAGGATGCGCAGGAAACCGAGGTTCACCAGCCACGTCGGCGCGAGCAGGGTGGCCAGAACGACGATGTCCACCCAGACCACTGGACGGCGGATCCATCTCGAGACCCGCCTGGTGCGGATCGCGAGGTCGAGCCCGTTCTCGATGATGTCGTAGTAGCGATTGGAGGAGACGATCTCGATCGAGATCGCCGGGTAGAGCCGCCTGAACTGCGCCACGACGGGCATGAGGTGCAGCAGCGAGAAGGACAGGGACGCCCCGACGCGCAACCGCCCTGTCGGCGTGTGGGCCTTCGCCGACACGTTCGCCTCCGCCGCCTCCCAGTTCGCGAGAAGCTCCAGGGCCTCGGCGAACAGCGTCTCGCCCTCGCTGGTGAGGCTGAGCTGGCGGGTCGAGCGCTGCACGAGGCGGGCGCCGAGCTGGGTCTCTAGGCTCATGAGGTGGCGGCTGATGCCGGACACCGACAGGTTCAGCTCGGCCGCGGCGCATGTCATGCTCCGCGCTTCCGCGATCCTGACGAACGCCTGCAACTCTGTCCAGCGATCCATCTCAGTGCCTTCGGTGGCAGCGGCATCCTCGACGATCTCCCGCTCGTTCTCCGGTGTAGCGGGTGGACTGTGACCGAGTCGAGAACGCTGGATGCCGATCAGCGGCGCCCACCAACATGGGCGACAACAGCCGGTCCGGCACGGTCAGGCACCCGTATGGCATTGCAATCTGATGCTGACACACAGGCTGCACGGGTGGGCTGCCACTGACCATGGAAGGGACGCACTTGCCGGAGCCAGCCCCAGGGCGGCATGCTCGCTCGCCGAGTGGGTCGATTCCGATCTAATCAAGACCCAAGTCGAGGGGCTCTCAAGATGGCGCTGCGGCGTGTGACTCTGCCGGAATTCCTGCAACATTCCAACGCGGGAGCGCCGGATCTCTTGCCGCTCGTGCATACGACCCAGGGGCACAACCTTTTCGACATCATCAATGCGAGAAGATTGGTTGCGACGGATTGTGATGTCTTCGAAGGGGAGAAGCTTTGCTACATGTTCTTGGGGCGACCTGCCTACAAGGTTCGCCCGAGTGATGATCCGCTCTATTGGGAGTTGCCGATAGCCTTTGTGACGAAATTTCCAACAGTACCTCAGCCGAAGCGAGTATTTCCATTCGATAGCGGTGCTTTCCGGCGAAGCTTGCTTCCTAGGTCAATCACGGCGTTCCCCATCGAGAACTTCAACATGTCAGGCGACAACAGCCTTATCAGTCGCTTCATAGCAGTTTTTTATGGCTCCAACGAGGCGTTTTACAAGGGTAAGGCATATTCGACTGACAGAATTAGAGAAGAGCACATCATTGGGGTCGAGCACATGGAGGTGGAGGCTGCAATTTCTCTCCATCAGGGCCGCTTGACAGGCGCTTTTGATGACCGCGCTAAGTCTATCGAGTTGCAATACTCTGAAGATATCGAATTCCGACAGGGTGATTTGCTCGCGATCATTCTTCCTGAGCAATACAGACAGTCCTTAGAGTTAGATGCAGCAATGCGTGATATGAGCTGCGAGGTGAGGTACTATGACACTTATCCTCTGCGGGTTGATGCGTATTACGCTCAGATTTACGACATCACCAACAAGATAATCAAGAAGTATGCTGATGATTGAGTGGGTATTTTGTGGCTCGCTTCGCCTGAGCCGTTCTGAAAATATTCTTGGCATCCCGTTGTATAAAAACAGTGGAAGCAACGAGGTGTTTGTTCCAGAGACTGATGACGATCTGAATATAACCCGCTTCTGTTTGTTTGGGGACGTCGATCGATACGACGTGGATTATTTCTGCGCCTTGGAGTTTCAGCGGGCGCGCTGTCGTGTAGGGGATCCTGTTATTGTGCCGTTCTGGATAGACGGACACTCCCAAGCTGTGTGGGGTGACATCGACCTGGCGGACTTACAGCGAAGGTACCCACCACCCGATCAGGGCCTGGATGTCCTATGGTCGGTGCGACAGGTCCGTTCGGCTTCGGGCGATGGCGGCGAGGACGCGGTCATCGAGGAGTCGCTAGGCCGAGCCGACGAACTCGTGCACCTCCTCGATCTTGATCCTGCCAATACAAAGCATTGGCTCAATCTGTTCAAGTTCGGCTCTGGGAGAACCCCGAATTCCCGGACACTTGATGCAGGGCGAGCTGAGACTGCACGCGCCGTTGCGATGCGGTGGCTCAAGCATTGGCATCTCAAAGGGAGCTATGAACTCTGCCTTGAGGTTCTGGGAAACGGTTATCAGGGATACTTAAGCCGCGGTGAGGTCGAGCACGTCGTCTTCGCTCAGTACCTACAGCGTGTTTTGTCCGGCATTGGGAGGACAGTTTCGAAGAAGGAAATATCTGTTTCACACAAACGTTTCTTTCCCAAAGGACTGCTATTTTTTCTGCGAGAAAGCTATCGTCCGACCAAGTACAAAGCGTTTCTTTCCGAAATTGACATGGTTGCTCCCAGTTATGATGAGGCTCATCGCCTCATTGAGGGATCGTTTGAGTCGTCCTTTGTTAGCTTGGTGAGGGAAGATCGCTTGCATGATGCCCTCCAACTCGTGATCCAGATCTACGGTGTCGAGGATCTTCCTAGAGCGACCCGTGAGATGATCTCTTTCCGTTTGAGTGACATGGAGAACAACTTCTACGCGGCGATGATGACGATTCGTTATGCTCAAGCGAAAACACCACAGGAGCACCTAAGTTTGCACAATCAGGCTGTGGATTTGTACGGCGATATTGCTTCTATAGAATTGTTCAATCGCATGTTGAGAGGTGAGGCGCGATTGTCCGGCGAGCAGATGCCAAGGATTGATATGGACACGCGAGAAGAGCTTGAGGCCATGGCGGAAGAGCACAGCGTCTTCGGAAGAGTCTGACGGCATCCTTGCTCCCCCATATTCTCGCTCTGGACGGGGGTGGCAGGGGGTATGCGCGGCGGCGCCCCGCTTGCAATCGCCCGGTACTTGGCATCGATCCTTCAAGATCCCGCGCAAGCGTCGCACCGCACTCGCCAGAGACCATCCTTGCGAAGGCGCCCACTCAGACCACAGCCGTCGCATATTCTCTCCGATGCAGCCTCGGCCCAGTCGCAGATGTCGTCGACCCTATCGCTGCCGTTGTGCGTCAACCTGAGCAGGCCCCATTTCTCTTTGATGTCGGCCCAGGCGAAAAACACACGTTCTTCCTCATCCTCCACAGCGTCCACCCGCCTGAAGACCTCGCCGAGCAGCTCGGACCAGCCGTTGCCGACCGCGAAGTGGAAGGTCCCTTGCGGGAACTGACTCTCGAACTCTCGGTTCAGGCGCGTCCGCCAGCCTATGCCGTCGTCCATCGTCCGCTCCTCAGTGCTGGCGGCCTTCGAACCAACGGAGCTTGATAAGTTCCTCGACGTAGCGCCTCAGGTCGCGAAGGCTTCCCTGCGCACCGAATGCATTGGTGAGCGCCCCAAGCTCCTCTCCGTCGAAGGGTGGTTCCATGCCGGGTTCGAGATCGAGTTCGGCTAGGAGGTCGCGCCGGATGCGGTCGGAAAGTGCGGGAACGTGCTCGGCCGAGGGCAGGGGCACCTTCAGAACGCGCAGCCTGCTCCGGAGTGGGCCGGGAAGCCCCTGCGTCGAGTTGGCGGTGAAGAGCCAGATGATACGCGAGGCGTCGATCTCGGCGTCGAGAAAGAGGTCACGCCACTTGGTCGCCGACAGCGGCTCGAGCAGGGATAGGAGCGGGTCGTGCACCGATCCGGCCGAGGACCGTCCCGCCTTCTCGAGCTCGTCGACGATGACGCCGGGATTGGCGAGCTTGTGCTGGGTGAACAGGCGGAGCGGCACCGAAGGATATGCGCTCGACCAGCGCCGCGGCGATCCCGTCAGGCCATGGTCCGACGTCGTTCCCGCGTCGATGGCAGCGAAGGGCATGCCGAGCGCGTCGAGGAGGTCGCGGCACAGACGGCTCTTACCCGCTCCCGGCGGTCCGACCAGGAGGGTCGGCCGGATTGAGACGGGCCGATCCTCGGCGAGGTCGGCAAGGATCCGATCGATCGCGGATGCTGCATGCAGGTGGCCGGCGTGAAGGTCCCGGCGCGAGTCGGCGAGGCCGCTTGCATGGACGAGCGGCAGCGCCTTGCCGATGACTTGCTCGATGTCCCACTGCTTCCGGTCGTCGCGGCTGAGCGTCGCGCTCGGCACGACGACGCGGCCGGACGAATTCTGTCGAAGGTCGGGCTCTTCGGGCGTTCGCGACTCTTTAAGGTTTCGCTTGGCGACGGCCACGGCGAGGCTGCTTCCCTCCTCGTAGCCCTCGCCGTAGCCGAGCTCGCGGGCGCTTGTGCTCACGCCCGCCCAGAGGGCCGCCGTGGCATCAATGCCGATGGCCTTCGGGTCCGTGGCCGACCTGACCGTCCCGCTGCGGCCCTCGCTCGCCAACCCGTGCGCGAGGGTGCCCCAGCCGACCGCGTGTCCCACCATGGTTTCGGCATCGGTGAGTGCCCGCGCGACGAGGCGGCGGCCTTCGTCGTCGAGCGTGCGCCCGCGGAAGGAATCGTGAAGCGCGACCATGAGGACGACCTCGGCGGCGCATCGTGCGCTGACCTCGAGCTGAGCCGGGCGGTACCCGGCGCCCGCGAGGTGGAACAGCAGCGCCCACTTGAGTGGCTCGTCGGGACTGGCGAGGAGTTCCGCGAGCGGCATGTCGACCAAGTGATCCTGGCCGGCCTCCATGGCGCCGAGGACGCTGTCGACGAGCATTCGGATGCGCTCGTCCCCGAGGTTCTCGCGCGCTTCATTCAAGTGCCTCTCCAGGCCCGTGCGACCGCGAGATGCCAGATCATGGATGAAGTGCCGTTTGCGAAGGCGGGCGCTTTCGTCCCTAGCCAGCGCTTCCGCAGCGTTCTCGTTCACCGACCGACTCCGCAGGTGATCCTCGTGATGGGCGAGCGTTCGCGGCGCCGGTTGCCGGGCATGACATCCTGAACCGACGCTGTCGGGTCACGTCGCCCGTACGCCGGCCCGGCGGAGGCTGGCGCTCGCCCGATCGCGGAAGGTCGCCGCGACGGTTCGAAGCCGCTCGGTGGGCGGCTCGATGCTGGCGAACGCCGCCGGCTCAGGAAACAGCTCGGGTATGTCCCCCGCGTAGAGGGCGAGCCAAGCCAGGGCCTGCCAAAGGATCTCGCCGCCATCTTCCTGAGACCCGTGGTCCTGGCTGTATGCTCTCGCGACGGACACGAGCGCCAGCGGGATCAACGGGTCGCTGTCGCCCAGGTGCATCGCGTAGATCCAGCACCTGAACACGCCCGATCGCGCGTCCATGGACCAACTCGAGAGATCTGCGGCCTTGAGGGCATCCACCGCCGCCCGCACTGCCGGAAGCGGCTCGTCGGTGATCATTGCCTTGCAGGCGGCCCGAAGGTCGCTCAGTCTGTTCGCCGGATCCCTGTCCTCCACCTCCCGCAGGAGCGTGGCGGCGAACATCCGGATGTCGCGACCGAGGTCGTCGCACAGGAAGGGGAAGCCGTGCAGCAACTGGTCCGTCGTCGGAAGGCTGTAGCCGGACAGCACCCGCTCGCGCGAGCCACCTGCCCCCCCACCGTCGTTTTCCCCGTGCGTGGGGGACGTGATCATGTCTTGCGCCATGGAACTGCACCCTCCCGGCACGCCCCGTGCCGCCCAGTCACCCGGGTCCTGGCCCGCGCGCGAATCACCTTGCCCCGCCCGCCCCGGGGTAACGAGGCGTCGGCGGATGCCATCGGGTATTAAACGGGATTCAATATCCCGTCCATTACCCATCTGAAATCTCTGCCTCGCTTCTTCGGCACTAATTGTTGACAGAATACGTGCTGAGGGGATCCTGCCCGGGATGCCCGCTGACCCCAACCTGCTCAAAGCCGCGCGTATCCTGCTGGGTCTGTCGCAGGACGACCTCGCGAGCGCGGTCGGCATCACTAGGAAAAGCCTCGCCCGCGTCGAGGCGGGCGGCGTCGACTCGACGCTCGGGACTGTCGAGGCGATTAAGGTCGCTCTCGAACTGCGCGGCATCATGTTCCTCGGTGGTTCGGAGTCGTTCGGCCCCGGCTTGAGGGTCCCCGCCGATCTTGCGTCCGGATGGGAGTTAGAACGGGCGAAGCTTGCGCTCGAGCGTGAGCGGGGACGTCCGAAGACCCCGAACGAGCAGGCTTGAGCGACCGTTCGCTCTGCTCATGGTGGATCGGGCTGTTTGATGGAGGCTGATAAGCGCGCCCTCCCTTGCGCATGGAGGCAGGAGCGTTGAGGCCAGCAGTGGGTGGAAAGGGGACTGTCCGGTTTAGCGCGGCGCCATTCGAAAAGCCGTCCTTCCGGCTGATCGTGCGTCACCTTCGTTCAAACCGCGATGTGTTCGGTGAGTACGGCCCATCTCACGTCAGAGACGAAGCTTGTGCCAAACGGAAGCCGGACGGCCTGCTCCCTCGCTCAGCTCTTGCCGATCATGTCGCGGATCTTGCGGCCGAGCTCGTCGAGGTTGAAGGGCTTGGTCACGACGTTGGTGCCATGGTCGAGATGGCCGTGGTTGAGCACGGCATTCTCGGCGTAGCCGGTGACGAAGAGCACCTTCAGCCCAGGGCGCAGCTCGCGCGCTGCATCCGCCACCTGCCGGCCGTTCATGCCGTTGGGCAGGCCGACATCGGTGACGAGGAGGTCGATCGCCGCGTCCGAGCGCAGGACCTTCATACCGGAAGGACCGTCGCCGGCCTCGATCGCGGTGTAGCCGAGCTCCTCCAGGACGTCGACGACGAGCATGCGCACCAGCGGCTCGTCGTCGATCACCAGCACCGTCTCGCCGGCGCCGGCCTTGCCCAGCTCGCCGCCGGGCGGCTGCGTCTCGACTTCGGCTTCTCCGATATGGCGAGGCAGGTAGATGCAGACCATGGTTCCCTGGCCGACCTCCGAATAGATCCGCACCTGCCCGCCCGACTGGCGGGCGAAGCCGTAGATCATCGAAAGGCCGAGCCCGGTGCCGACGCCAATGGGTTTGGTGGTGAAGAAGGGATCGAAGGCCTTCTCCACCACCTCGCGCGACATGCCGACGCCGTTGTCAGAGACGCACATCGAGACGTACTGGCCGGGCGGTAGGTCGCGCTCGCGGCTCGCCCGGTCGTCAAGCCAGCGGTTCGCCGTCTCGATGGTGATCCGGCCGCCGTCCGGCATGGCGTCGCGGGCGTTGATGCACAGGTTCAGAAGCGCGTTCTCGAGCTGGTTCGGATCGACGAGAACGTTCCAGATGCCGCCCCCGGCCACGCTCTCGACCTCGACCGAGGGACCGACGGTCCGACGGATCAACTCCTCCATGCCCATGATCAGCGCGTTGATCGCGGTGGGTTTGGGCTCCAGCGTCTGGCGCCTCGAAAAGGCGAGCAGCCGGTGGGTCAGGGCAGCGGCGCGCTTGGACGCTCCCTGCGCGGCGACGAGGTAGCGGTCGACGTCGGCCACTCGTCCTTGCGCGATACGCGCCTGCATCAGTTCCAGCGAGCCGGAGATGCCGGCGAGGAGATTGTTGAAGTCGTGAGCGAGGCCGCCGGTGAGCTGGCCGACGGCTTCCATCTTCTGGCTCTGGCGTAGCGCCTCCTCCATGTGGCGCTGCTCGGTGACGTCGCGGGCGACGCAGTAGAGGAGGCCGTCCTCCGGCACGGCAGTCCAGCTCAGCGTGCGATAGCTGCCGTCTTTGGAGCGAAAGCGGTTCTCGAAGTCGTAGGTCGTCCGCCCGGCAGCGAGGTCGCCGATCTCCGAGCGGGTCTTGGCGACGTCGTCGGGATGCTCCATCCACTGCGAGGTGCGCCCGACGATCTCGTCGGCCTCCCAGCCGAGCACGCGCGTCCAAGCCGGGTTGACCGAGAGCCAGATCCCGGCGGCGTCGGCGACGCCGATGAGATCCTGGCTGACGGCCCACATCCGGTCGCGCTCGCGGGTGCGCTCGGTGACCTTGCGCTCCAGCGCCTCGTTGGCCTCCGACAAGCGGTCGGCCGTTTCGCGGCGTGCAGCCGAAAGGCGCAGCGCGCCCTCGACACGGGCGAGCAGCTCGCGGGCGCTGAAGGGCTTGACGAGGTAGTCGTCGGCGCCTGCCTCCAGCCCCTCGACCGAGGCCTCCTCGCCGGCCCGTGCCGAGAGGAGGATGATCGGAAGATCGGCGGTGCGCGCGTCGGCCCGCAGCTCGCGGATGACGCCGAAGCCGTCGAGGCGCGGCATCATCACGTCGGAGAGCAGGAGGCTCGGCTTGGCGGCCGTTGCAGCCTCGACGGCCCGGCGCCCGTTCTCGACCGCTTCGACGACGTAGCCCGCCTGGCTCAACAACCGCTCGACGTAACCGCGCATGTCGGCATTGTCCTCGGCGAGAAGGATATGCTCGCCGCGCCCGCACTCGGGAGCGGCCGGCGCGTCGGACCGCGGGTCGTTCGCCACCTCGTCGACGCCGGGCAGCCAACGAAGGGCCTCGGCGACGAAGGTCTCGGCGCGCGTGGCGGTCGAGGCGGCGGGCCGCTCGGGCTTGGCGGCGGCCGCTCGCTCGGTGCCGAAGGGAAGGGTGACCAAGAAGACCGAGCCGCCGCCCGGCCGGTCCGTCACCGCGACCTCGCCGCCGTGGAGGACGACTAGATCCTTGACGAGGGCGAGGCCAATGCCCGTTCCCTCGTGGGTGCGCCCAACCTGTCCCTCGACGCGGTGGAAGCGCTCGAAGACGCGGGCGCGCTCGGCCTCGGGGATGCCGACGCCGCTGTCCTCGACCTCCAGGTGCGCGCCCTCGGCCGTTTCGCGAAGCCGCACCGCGACGCCGCCCTCCAGCGTGTATTTGAAGGCGTTGGAGACGAGGTTGAGGACGATCTTCTCCCACATCTCGCGGTCGATCGAGACCGGGCGTGACAGGGGCGGGCAGTCGATGCGGTAGCTGAGCCCGGCGCGGTTCATCGCGGTCTCGAAGCTGCGCGCGAGCTCGCTCGTATAGGCGGCGAGGTCGACGGGCTCGAAGCTCGCCTGGACCCGGCCCGCCTCGATCCGGGAGAAGTCGAGGAGGGCGTTGACGAGGCGCAGGAGGCGCTGGCCGTTGCGCTGGACGAGCTCGACCTCGCCGCGGGCCACGGGGAGCCTGCCGTCCGGCGCATCGATGCGCTCCAGCATGTCTTCCACCGGGCCCAGCATCAGCGTCAGGGGCGTGCGGAACTCGTGGCTGGCATTGGAGAAGAAGGCCGTCTTGGCGCGGTCCAGCTCGGCGAGTTGCTCGGCGCGCAGCCGCTCCGCCTCGTAGGCCTCGGCGTTGACGATGGCGGTGGCGACGTGGGCGGCGGCGCGCTCGAGAAGCGTGCGGTAGTCGGCGTCGATGCGCCGGCGCGGGCTGATGCCGACGACGAGGAAGCCGTGCGGCGCGTCGGGCCGCGCCCCCTGGATCGGCACCACGACCGCCTCTTCGACGGGTTCCGGCCAGGGTGCCGAGGGCAGGCGGCGGTCGAAGCGGCCGGCCAGGCCGGACACGCTCGCCGTGGCCCCGGCGCGCAGCATCTCGGCGACCGGCCAAGGCGTCTGGTTGTCCCGCGGATCAATCCGGGCGGGCGCGAGGTCGTCGCTCGTCTGAATTCCGCAAGCCGTCACCAGCTCGTACTCGCCGGCTTGGCCGCGCAGATAGGCGAGGCAGAACGGCACCTCCTCCGGCATGCGAGCGAGGGTGCTCACTGCCGCGGCGCAGGCTTCGCGAGCCGTGCGGGTCTGCGATGTCGCTTCCGACACCTCGCGCAGGAGCCGCTCGCGCCGTTCGGACAGGACGCGCTGGGTCGTCTCGGTCACGGCGGTGAAGATGCCCTCGACCGTGCCGTCCTCGCCCCGCACGGGCGAGTAGCTGTAGTAGAAGTAGCATTCCTCGACGTAGCCGAAGCGATTGAGCGGCAGGAGCTGGTCCTCCGACCAGGTCGCCTCGCCCCGCTCCATGACCTGGTCGAACATCGGGCCGATGATGTCCCAAATCTCCGACCAGACCTCCGGCCCCGGGCGGCCGAGCGCCCAGGGGTGCTTCTGGCCGGGCACCGGCGACCAGGCGTCGTTGTAGATCAACGCCCGCGTCGGACCCCAGTAGAGGACGATGGGAAAGCGCGAGCCGAGGCAGATCGACACCGCCGAGCGCAGCGCCGTCGACCAGGTCTCGACGGGTCCGAAGGGGGTCTGCGCCCAGTCCTTCTCGCGCATGAGGCGGGCCATCTCGCCGGGGACCTGAAGGAAGGCGAGGCGGCTGGTGTCGGTGTCGAGCACGGAAAGTTCGTTGTCCTGTCGAGAGTTGGGTAGCCTTCTAGCTGGCAACGGTTCGGCGGGGAAGCTCGATAGCTTGCCTTACTTCTGCCCTCCTTCATTCAACGGGCAAGCCTGGCGATCTCCTCTCGACGGGGCTGCGCGTCGCTCATCGGCTCGACACTCGGCTATCGATCCGACGCGATGCTGCGCGTCAGCTTCTCCACTCGGAAAGGCCAAATCGGAAGGCTTGAGGAAGGCGTTCATTCCTCAGGCAAATGGCGGTGCGGTCTCGGAAACCGTTCGAAGCCCTGACCGAGAGTGGCAGCATCAAAAAATTCGTTGACGTGCAGTGGCTTGCGAAGCGGGAGCCACGGCAACCGAACGCGTTGTTCTTTGTTTGGCAAACCAGAAGGCAGTTCCGATCCGGGGCGCCAGTTGCCCCTAACCCCGCTCGGGCAACCGAGGGAGGAGTTCGCCTTGGTCCTACGCATCCTCATCGTCGAGGACGAGCCGCTGATCGCCATGGATCTCGAGGACACCTTCGCGGAGGCGGGCTTCCAGGTGGTGGGCATCGCCGTCGACATGCGGACGGCGATAGACTTGGCACGCCGAGAGCATCCCGACGTCGCGACCATGGACATCAACCTCATGAACGGATCGGACGGCGTCGAGACGGCGTGCCGGCTCTACCGCGAGTTCGACATCCGCTCGCTCTTCGTGTCATCGCACATCGAGCAAAGGACGAGGGCGTCCGCCGCCGACTGCAATCCCCTCGGCTTCGTGGGAAAGCCCTTTCACGCCGTGAAGGTCCTAGAAACGCTTTTGCGACGCGAAACCGCGCACCCTTCCGGAGATCGTCCTACCCCTTGAAACTAAAAGAAGTTGCAGGCGGTGCCAGCTTGCGCTTCAGGTGCAAGGCGGGGTGATAGCGATGCGTCGGGGACGAGCACAGTGCGTGAGACGAACGGCGAGGTAGAAGGCGGTGACATCCGCTTGGCGGCCCTACGCAGCTATGACATCCTCGACACGTCGACGGAGCAAGGCTTCGACGACCTCGCCGCCTTAGCCAAGCAGATCTGCGCGACCCCGGTTGCCTTGGTGACGCTGCTCGACCGCGACCGGCAATGGTTCAAGGCCCACGTCGGAACCGAGATCAGCGAGACGCCAATCGGCTCGGCCATCTGCCGACACGCGATCGGGCACGAAGGCGTCCTCGTCATCCCGGACCTCGCCGCCGATCCGCGCACGGCCGCCAACCCGCTGGTGACCGAGCCCCCGCACGTGCGCTTCTACGCCGGCGCCCCGCTGACGACCCCAACCGGGATCATGCTCGGAACCCTGTGCGTCCTTGATGTCGTGCCGCGACCGGAGGGGCTGAGTCCGGAGCAGCTCGTCACCCTCGAGGCGCTCGCCAGGCAGGTCATGGGTCAGCTCGAACTGCGCCGCGCCTTGAGCGAGCGCGACGCCGCCATCAGGAGCCACGAGGCCGGCAACGCCGTCGCGCTCGCCGAGGCCGCGCGCCTTGAAGCGATGATCGCGACCCAGCAGGCCGTGGCCGTCGCCGAGGCCGATCTCCGCGTCGTGTTCCAGGCCATCGTGGAAGGGGCGCTGCGCGTCGTCGACGCAGCGGACGGAGCGGTGATCGAGCTGCGGGATGGGAACGAGCTCGTCTACGACACGGTGTCCGGCACCTCGACTCCGCACCGCGGCATACGGCTGGGAATGGAGCAGACACTGTCCGGCAAGGCCGTGTTGACCGAACGGCCGCTCTACTGCGCCGACACGCGTGCCGACGACGAGATGGATCACGCCCAGGCTCGGGAGCTCGGCATCCGCTCCATGATCGTCGTGCCCGTGACACGCCGCGGCGAGCCGATCGGCGCTCTCAAGGTGCAGTCGAGCCGCGCGGACGCCTTCTCGCCCCGCGACGTGGTCATGACGCAGATGCTGGCAGGCCTCGTCGCCTCGGCCTTTGGCGACGTCGCGGAGGTTCGATCGCAGCGCGCCTTGCGCGAGGCCGACAGGCGCTACCGCCAGACCTTCGAGAGCGTCACTGAGTTCGCCATCGTCGTCACGGATCGCGAGGGCGCGGTCACCGAGTGGAATACGGGCGCCGAGCGCATCTTCGGCTGGACCGCCGACGAGATGCGCGGCAGCGACGCCTCGCGCTTCTTCACGCCCGAGGACCAAGCGGGAGGACGCGCCCGCTTCGAGATGGAGGAGTCGCTCCGCAACGGCCAAGCGCGGGACGAGCGCTGGCATCTGAAGAAGGACGGCAGCCGCTTCTACGCCAGCGGCAACATGATGCCGCTGGTCGGCGACGCGGGCGAGCACCTCGGCTTCATCAAGGTCGTGCGGGACCGCACCGAGCAGCACGAGGCCGGGAAGGCGCTGGAGGACAGTCGGCACGAGCTGGCCGCGAGCGAGGCCAAGTGGCGCGGGCTCTTCGAGAGCTTGGAGGAAGGCTTCATTCTGGGACGAGTCCTTCGCGATGAGCATGGGCGCGTCGTGGATTGGATGTACGAGGAGGTGAACCGCGCTTGGGGCGAACTGGTGGGCATTCCGTCCCAGGAGGCCGCGGGACGCACGATCCGCCAGTTGTTCCCCGGCATCGAGGATGCCTGGGTCGACGAGTTCGCCGACGTGGTGGAAACGGGCGAGGCTATTCGCTTCACGCGGCAGGTCGGCGCAATCGATCGCTGGTACGACGGCATCTGCCAGCCGATCGGCGATGACCGCTTCACCGTAATCTTCCTCGAAGTCACCCAGCGCGTCAAAGCTGAGGAAACCCTTCGCGCCACCGAAGAGCGCTATCGTCTCGCCTCGAGGGCCACGAACGACGCGATCTGGGACTGGGATCTCATCGCCAACCATGTTCGCTGGAATGAAGCGCTGGAGACCGCCTACGGCCACGCTCCAGAGGCGGTCGAGCCGACCGGCGAGTGGTGGATCGGGTGCATCCACCCTGACGATCGTGCGCGGATCAATGCTTCCATCCACGCCGTGATCGACGAGGGCGGCACGGCTTGGGCAGATGAATACCGCTTCGTTCGCGTCGACGGCACCTACGCCGATGTCTATGACCGCGGGCACGTCATCCGAGACGCACATGGGCGTCCGCTGCGGATGATCGGCGCCATGCTCGACCTCACGCGGGTCCAGAAGGCCGAGGCGGAACTGCGCGAGAGCCAGCGCGAGTTGCTCGTCGAGCGTGGTCTCCTGCAAGCGGTCATCCAACAGGCGCCCCTTGGCATCTCGATCGCCTGGGCCGATGGCCACGGCGAGATCAACGCGCGGCTGGAACAGATGCTCGGCCACGGGGCCGGCACGTCGGGCGACGCGCGGTATGCCTCGTTCCACGCCCTCCACGAGGATGGCCGACCCTACACGCCCGAGGAGTACCCGACCATCCGGGCGCTTCGCGGCGGCGAGACGCTGATCAACGAACCGATGCGCTACCGCAATCCCCGTTCGGGCGAGGTCCGGCGCCTGGAGCTTTCCTCGACGCCGGTGCGCGACGAGGCTGGCCGCATCCTGGCGGCGGTGACCATCGTCATCGACGTCGAGGATCGGCTGAGGGCCGAAGAATACCAGGGAGTCCTTAACCGTGAGATCAGCCACCGCCTGAAGAACTCGTTGGCCCTCGTGTCCGCGATCGTCACGCAGACGCTGCGTACGGCCCCTGATCTCCTCACAGCCCGCCGGGTTCTTACTGAGCGCATCCTGACGCTCTCAAACGCTCACGACATCCTCATGGCGGGACAAGGAGACGTCGCGTCTGTCGGCGAGGTGGTCCGGTCGGCGACGAGGATCCATGATGCCGGCGGACGCATCGAGATCGCTGGGCCCGAAGTCACCATCGGGCCGAGGGCTTCGTTGACGCTCTCGCTCATCTGTCACGAGCTCTCGACCAACGCCCTCAAGTACGGCTCGCTCTCGGTGCCGGAAGGCCGGGTGGTCATCTCGTGGTCTCTGGAATCCGGTGGGAGCGACGGCGTCATTCTCGTCTTCGAGTGGCAGGAGGAGGATGGTCCGCTGATCGAGCCTCCCCAGCGCCGCAGCTTCGGCACGCGCCTCATTGAGATGGGCCTGTCTGGGACGAGCGGCGGCGAGTCGGAACTGCTCTACCATCCGGCCGGCGTGCGATGCCGGATCGTGGCGCCGTTGAAGGATCTGCAAGAAGGCCAGTTGCCCTCGAGCATCTGAACCAAGGAGGTCGGTCACGGCAGCGACGTTGCCGTGACGGCAAGTCCGGTGCTTCGTCAAAGGCCCGGAAAGAACTGACCCAGCTTTGCTGCGCCGGGCGTTCCAGCAACCTCATCGGGCTTGAAGAGACCGTCCGGCTCCTCGTTACAGCGGTCGATATGCTCCTGAGTGACCACGACCGTACGGCCACGGCTTAGCCGCGTGCCCTCGGCCTCAGTTCGGGCCACGTCGTTCCAGTTGGCCATCGTCATTCCGTCATCCTCTCGGCACGGGCGACGCCTGCAACACGGTTGGCTCCGGCGAAGACGAAGGCATCCGGGTGACCTGATCGCCGCCCACGTCGATCGGCCCTATGTCGTTGATGCAGTGATATGAAGGGAGACCTGCGTTGACCCAGCCTGACCACGATGAAGCCATCCGGGAACGTGCCTACCTGCTGTGGGAGAAGGCTGGGTGTCCGAGCGGGCGCGAGCATGAGTTCTGGGCGCAGGCGTCCCGCGAGATCGAAGGCGAGGCACACGCCGCTAACAGCACGGAAGATCGCGTCGTAGCGCGCTAAACTGGCCGCCTCCCTGCGGAACGGCATTTGGGAGCCGCATCTTTCTTGCCGAGAACCAGGAGGACGTCATGTCCAACACCTTCGGCAAACCCAGACAGGATTTGCCGGACCCTGTCCTGCCCGGCCAGAACGACGATGACGCGATCGGCCGCCCCGACAACGCGACCATCCCCGGCCAGGATCTTCCCGCGGTTCCGCAAGGCCGGCCGGGCGAGACGAGCGAGCCTGACGAAAAACGGGCTGAAGGCGAGACCGGGGCACAGGGCAACGACTTTGCCTGAGCCCGCCGACGATCGACGCGAAGATGGCGCCGCCGCCTTCCGGGCCGGCAAGGCGAGAACCTCGAACCCGCACGACGCCGACTCTGAAGCTTGGATGAGCTGGATGGAGGGGTTCGATCAGGCTCAGATACGATCAGAGGCGGGAAGCCCTCGCGCCGCGTCTCACGTCAGCGCGCGGAAGGCCATCCAAAGGCCCATGGCGACCATCATCAGGTTCTCGGTCAGCGACACGAAGCCGAGGGGCACGTTCGAGTCGCCGCCGACGCAGGCGCACTTCAGCTCGCGCTTGTCGACGTAGACCGCCTTGAACACCGACACTGCCCCGACCGTGCCGATGAACAGCGCGATCGGCACCGACAGCCACGTCAGGGCGCCGGCGATCATCAGGACGCCCGCCAGCGCCTCGCCGAACGGGTAGAGGTAGGCGTACTGCACCCAGCGCCGCGCCAGGAGGTCGTAGCCGAGGAACATGTTGGAAAAGCCCTCGACGTCGCGCAGCTTCTGGACGGCGAGGAGGCACATGGCGATCGCGATGAACCACTCGACGGCGCGCACCGTCAGGAGGCTGCCGAACATCGCCCAGCTCACCGCCAGCGCCATCAGCGCGCTCATGGCGAAGACGGCGACCACGGGCGCGTAGGTGACGGCGTTCGGGTCGGCGATGCTCTTGTTGAAGCGTCGGCGCAGGTCGTCGTAGCCGCCGACTCGCTCGCCGTCGATGAAGGTCTGCGGGGTCGTCTTCACCCCGTGCTCGGCCTTGAACGCATCCGTCTCCTCGCGCGTCGTCAGCCAGTGGTCCTCGACCTCGAATCCTTCGCGCTTCAGGAGATCGACCGACTTCAGGCCGAACGGGCACAGGTGCTCGGGCATCACCATGCGGTAGATGACGGCCTTTCTGGGCGTCCCCACCTGGACTGTTCCGTGCCCGGCACTCGAGATGGTCGCGCTCATGTCCGTTCCTCCGAAGTCAGTTGCCGGCCGCCGCCTCGGCTTCCGACATCCGTGGAGCGAGGTCCGGCGCCCCGTCGGCGGGCGGGTTGGCTTCGAGGTCCGCGATCAGGCGTTCCATCTCCCCGATCTCGCGGACCTGCGCGGCGATGATGCCGTCGGCGAGTTCGCGCACGCGCGGGTCTCGGATATGGGCGCGCTCGCTGGTCATGATGGCAATGGAATGGTGCGGGATCATCGCCTTCATGTATGAAACGTCCGACACGGTCTCCTGGCTGCGCACGAGCCAGAGCGACCCGGCGAAGACGAGGACGCTCGCCACCACGATGCCGACGTTGGCGCCGCGCTTCGGGTACATGCCCCACATGAAGCCGATCATGATGATCGCCATGGTGGCGCCCATCACGACGGCCATCCACGTTCGCGTCTGGCTGAAGAACACGTGGTCCAACGCGAAGGTGTTCAGGTACATCAGCCCAAACATCACCACCGTGGAGGTCGCGATCATCGCGGCAAAGCGGGTGTAGGTCATCGGGACTGCCTGCCGGACGGTTGCTCTTCCGCAGGTAGGGCCGGCAGCCTGTCGGGGAAGGCGAGGCACTTGCCGCTCGCGAGGGGTGCCGTTCCAGGATGCTGCCCCACCTAACCGCGCACGGACCTTCCGCCCGGGTCCCGTTCCGGACGCCAGACGAAAGCTTCCCGTCATGCCGCAAGCCTTCGCGCAGACGCCTGCGCCAGCCGCCACCGATCCCGCAGCCGTCGACGCTTTGGCCGCGAACGCACCTCAGACCGTCGACCAGGCGGTGCGCGTCGACCCGGCTTTCGTGCTGTCCAAGATCGAGACCTGGGTCGTGGGCTTCCAGCGGCTCCTGCCGAACATCGTGGTGGCGCTCGTCTTGTTCGCGGTCGTGTTCGGTATCGGCTGGGCGGTCGAGCGCGCGTTCCGGCGCTGGGCGGACAAGCACGAGCGAGCGAACCTCGGAGCCGTGCTCGGCTCCTTCGTGAAGTGGATCATCCTCCTGGTGGGCGGCCTGCTCGCCCTCACGATCGTCATCCCCTCGCTGAACCCGGGCGACCTCATCGCAGGGCTCGGCATCGGGTCGGTGGCGATCGGCTTCGCCTTCAAGGACATTCTTCAGAACTGGCTGGCGGGGCTCCTGATCCTGATCCAGCGCCCGTTCGGCGTCGGCGACCAGATCGTCGTCAACGGCTACGAGGGCACGGTGGAGTGGATCGAGACGCGGGCGACCATCATCGCCATGTACGACGGGCGGCGGGCGATCATCCCGAACGCCGACGTCTATTCCAACGCCGTAACCGTGAATACGGCTCGCCCGACGCGGCGCTCGCAGTACGACGTCGGCATCGGCTACGGCGACGACATCGAGGCGGCGCGACGCGCGATCCTCGAGGCGATCGCGAAGGTACCGGGCCTGGAAGCTGAGCCCGCCCCGGAGGTGCTGGTCTGGGATCTCGCGGGCTCCAGCGTGAACCTGCGCGTGCGCTGGTGGACGCAGTCCAAGCGCACAAACGTCGTGCACGTGCAGGCCGCCGTCCTCGAGGCGATCAAGGGCGCGCTCGACAGCGTCGGCATCGACATGCCCTATCCGACGCAGGTCGTCCTCTTCCACGACCAGACCGAGGAAACCGATGGCGTCCGCGGCGAGCAGCGCGAGGGCTGGCCGAAGCAGCCGGGACGCGAGCCGCCCAGGCCTCTGCGGCAGCTCGCGTCTCGGCGCAGGGCGGACGAATCCGACGTCGAAGCTGCTTGCGACAGTCGGGGCGGAAGCGGAGCCCGCCCGTGACCTCGCGCTGGTTCTGGCTGCTTCGGCGCCTGTCGCGCCGCATCTGGGTGCGCGCCGCCCTGTTCTCGCTCGGCGGGGTCGTCACCGCGCTCGCGGCCACCTGGCTCAGCCCCTACATCCCGTACGACCTGCCGACCAAGATCGGATCGGATGCCGTGGACAACATCCTCGGCATCATCGCCTCCTCGATGCTGACGGTGACGACCTTCTCGCTGTCGACGATGGTCTCCGCCTACTCGGCCGCGACCTCGAACGTGACGCCGCGGGCGACGCGGCTCGTGATCGAGGACAAGACCACCCACAACGTCCTGTCGACCTTCATCGGATCGTTCCTGTTCAGCCTCGTCGGCATCATCGCCCTGTCGACGGGCCTCTACGGCGACCGAGGCCGCGTCATCCTCTTCGCCGTCACCCTTCTGGTGATCGTCGCCATCGTGGTGACGCTGCTGCGCTGGATCGACCACCTGTCGAGCCTCGGGCGGGTGACGCAGACCACCGAGCGCGTCGAGGCAGCCGCCCTGGCTGCGATGCGCGAGCGCCGTCGCGCGCCCTTCATGGGCGGCGCGCCGCTCCACGATCCCGCTTCGATCCCGCGCTCGGCACGACCGGTGTTCGCGAACGAGGTCGGCTACGTGCAGCATGTGGACGTCGGCGCCCTGGCCGGGATCGCAGCCGACGGATCGGGGCGCATCTACCTGCGGAGCATACCCGGCGACCTCGTCGACCCGACGGCGCCGATCGCGATGGCCGATGGCCTCGACGTCGAGAACCAGGAGCAGCGCATCCGCAATTGCTTCTCGGTCGGCGACATCCGCTCCTACGACCAGGACCCTCGCTTCGGGGCCTCGGTCCTGACGGAGATCGCCAGCCGCGCCCTGTCGCCCGGCATCAATGATCCGGGCACGGCCATCGACGTGATCGGGCGGGCGGTGCGCCTCCTGGCCGTCTGGGGCGAGCCGCCCGAGCGCGAGGGCGAGATCGAGCATCCCAGCGTGTTCGTGCCACCGGTCATGATCGGCGACCTCTTCGACGACCTGTTCACGCCCATCGCGCGCGACGGCGCGTCGACGGTGGAAATCGGCGTGCGCCTTCAGAAGGCCTTCCGCACGCTGGCGCGCTACGGGCGGGACGGATTCGCCGAGAATGCCCGGCGCCATTCGCGCGAAGCCCTGGAGCGCGCAGAGGCGGCGCTCGCCATCGAGGCCGACAAGCAGCGGCTCAGAACCTTGGCCAACGAGGTCGGGGCGACCTAGCGCAGGGTCTGTCCCGACCACCCCTGCAATCAACGACCGAAAGTCCGAGCTTGACCGCCACGACACTGAACAAGCCCGTCTTCCTGATCTCCAGCGTGATCATCGTCGGGCTTGCCCTGTTCGGCGCCCTTCTGCCGCAGGACGCCACCCGCATCTTCTCGGCCGGGCAGGCCTTCGTCCTCGAGACCTTCGGCTGGCTCTACCTGCTCGCCGTCGGCGTGTTCGTCTTCGCGGTCCTGTTCCTTGCCGTCAGCCGATATGGCAACCTGAAACTCGGTCCCGACGATGCCGAGCCCGACTACCGCTACCTGTCCTGGCTCGCGATGCTGTTCGCGGCGGGCATGGGCATCGGGCTCATGTTCTACGCCGTCGCCGAGCCGATCCTCCACTACTCCGTGCCCCCGGAAGCGGCGCCCGGTAGCTTCGACGCCGCCCGGCAGGCGATGTCGATCGTCTTCTTCCACTGGGGCATCCATGCCTGGTCGATCTACGCCGTGGTCGGCCTGTCGCTCGCCTACTTCTCGTTCCGCTACAACCTGCCCCTCACCATTCGCGCAGGCCTCTATCCGCTGATCCGCGACCGCATCCGGGGGCCCATCGGCGACGCCGTCGACATCTTCGCGATCTGCGGGACGATGTTCGGCATAGCGACGTCGCTCGGCCTCGGCGTCCTCCAGATCAATGCTGGCCTGAACTACCTCCTGGGCGTGCCTCAGACGGCGATGGTCCAGGTCGGGCTGATCGCGGTGGTGACAGCGCTCGCCACCGTCTCTGTAGTGTCGGGGCTGGACGTCGGCATCCGCCGCCTGTCCGAGGGCAACCTCCTCGTCGCGATCGCCCTGATGCTATTCGTCCTCGTCGTCGGCCCGACCGAGTTCATCTTCCGCGCCTTCGTCCAGAACGTCGGCACCTATCTCGATGGCTTCATCGACCGCACCTTCAAGCTCTACGCCTACGAGCCCCGCGACTGGGTCAGCAACTGGACCCTCTTCTACTGGGCCTGGTGGATCTCCTGGTCGCCCTTCGTCGGCATGTTCATCGCGCGCATCTCGCGCGGGCGAACCGTCCGGGAGTTCGTGGTCGGCGTCCTGTTCGTGCCCTCGGCCTTCACGTTCTTCTGGATGACGGTCTTCGGCAATACGGCGATCTCGCTCGACATGGGCGTGGCCTCGGGCGCCATCTCGCGTGCCGTCGGTGCCGACCTTTCCATCGCCCTGTTCCAGTTCTTCGAGTACCTGCCGCTAAGCGCGGTGACCTCGACGCTCGGCGTGATTCTCGTCGCGGTGTTCTTCGTGACGTCCTCCGATTCAGGCTCGATGGTGGTCGACACGATCGCCTCGGGTGGTTCCACCAACACGCCGATCTGGCAGCGTATCTACTGGTGCGGGCTCGAGGGCGCGGTCGCCGCCGCTCTGCTTCTGGCCGGCGGTCTGACGGCCTTGCAGACCATGACCCTGATCAGCGCCCTGCCGTTCACGATCGTGCTCCTCCTCCTGGTGTTCGGCCTCCTCAAGGGCATGCGGGCCGACGTCGCCCGGCGGGAGGAGCACCGCTACGCGCAGCCGGCCATCGCGGTGCGCTCGGCGACTTGGCAGAAGCGCCTCGCGGGCATCCTGCACCAGCCGACCGAGCGCGACATCGCCGGGCTCATCAAGGGCACGGCGCTGCCCGCCCTGCGCGAGGTCGAGCGCGAACTCTCGCAGGGCGGCCTTGCCTGCGGCGTAGAGACGGGCTCTGACGGATCGGTGACGCTGACGGTGGAGGCGGAGGGAACGCGCAACTTCGTCTACGGCATCGCGCCCGTCAGCCACCCCACCATGGTATTCTCCGCGACCGACGCCTCGCGTTCCGACGCGCGGCGCGAGCACGCGTGGGCCGCCCGCACCGTCTTCTCGGACGGGTCGCGCGGCTATGACGTGGCAGGCTTCTCGCGCGAGGACCTCATCGCCGACGTCCTCGCGCAGTTCGAGCGGTATCGGGTGCTCACGAGCGCGCCCAGCACCGCCCTCTACGCAGCCTCGCCCGATCCGCAGGCGGTCGAATAACGTCGGCTCAACCATGACGTGAGTGCGCTGGGCGGGCGACTGTGCTTCCCATCGCGGCAGGCCGTGCCAAGCGCGCCTCGGTAGTCCGTCCGCTCCGGCCGACGGCAGGGCGGCCGGCCCGATGGTCCTTCGTGCATTCTCTGAGCCAACGAAGCGCGTCGGACGTCGCGACGGTGAACCATTCCAAAGTCCAATGCCTTAACCCTGAGAGGCACCGACATCGGAGGATCACGCCATGGCCAATCAGGACAAGCCGAACCGCCCGACAGAAAGCAACACCCGGATCACGGAGACCGACCTCGCGCAGGAGCGCATGGGCAACAACCAGCTCCAGGGAAACGACCAGGAAAGCGTCCACAACCAGCGCCACGCCGTTCCCGACGTGAAGACCGAGACTGAAGGCGTCGTGGAAAGCTTCGAGAACATGGATCCCGAGACGCGGGCGAAGCGCGAGAACGGAGGCTGACGCGATCATGACCAGGCTCGCAACCCTCATCGCCGCCATGCTCCTGTCCGGTGCATCCCTCGCCAGCGCGCAGGACGTCGCCCCGGCCTGCGGGGACGGCGTGGAGGTCCGGCGCGGCGACACGCTCAGCGCCATCGCGGAGCGGTGCGACATCTCGGAAGCGCGGCTGCTGGCCTCCAATCCCGCCCTCGAGGGATCGGGGGATCTCGTGATTGGCCAGACTCTCTCGACACGCTCGGCCGCCCGGCGGGCGGGAGAGCGCCTCTGGGGCGACGTCAAGGACGCGGTCGGTCAAACGAGTGATGCGCTGGAGGGCGTCGCAAGTGGCCTTAACGCGACGGCGCAGGACATCCTCGAGAAGAACCCGGACCTTCGCTCCCGCGTGGAAGGATTGGGCTCCAGGCTCGGCGTCACGGAGGGCGGGGCAGCGCGCAGCGCGACGGTCGAGGCGCAGTCGGTTCCCGGTCAGGCCGCCCTCGACCTCATGGCCATGGGTTTGCCTGCCGATGCGGCCGTTCGCGTGAACGTCGGCCCCCCGGGCGCGGCGTCGGAACAGGTCGGGCAGACGAACGCGACCGCAGACGGGACGGTTCGGGAGAGGATCCCGCTGCCCGACTGGCTGCCGGCTGGTAAGCGGGTCGTCGTCACCCTTGCCGACGTCGAGGGGAACGTCTTGGCCCGCTCGTCGGTCCCCGCTGCGAACTGATGCGCGTCCGTCCGGCGGCTCAATGTCCGGACGGGCGCGACCACGTCCTGCGGGCCACCACGCCGAGGCTGAGGCCCTGCACCACGATCGTGAAGAGGACCACGGCGTAGGTTGCTGCCAGGATCGGCGACTTCGCGGGATCGTCCGGCAGGGACAGGGCGAGCGCGACGGAAATGCCGCCCCGCACGCCCGCCCAGGTCAGAAACGGAATGTTGCGGGCCGACAGCGAGCCCGTCCAGCGGAACAGGAGGACGGGCAGGGAGACGGCCACCAGCCGGGCGCCGAGCGCCAAGGGAACAGCGGTCAGTGCGAGGACCATGGCGGTCGGCTCGAAGCGCAAGATGATCACCTCGAGCCCGATGAGCAGGAACAGGACCGAGTTCAGGACCTCGTCGATTAACATCCAGAGTGCCGAAACGTAGCCCTGCGTCCGGTCGCTCATCGCCTTTCGAGGGGCGAGGTCGCCCACGACGATCCCCGCGGCGACCACCGCAAGCGGACCGCTCAAGCCCAGCTTCTGCGCGACCGCATACGTGCCCGCCACCAGGGCCAAGGTGATCAGCACCTCGACCGCGAAATCGTCGATCGCCCGCATGGCCCGGTAGGCCACATATCCGGCGACGAGCCCGAGTGCGATGCCGCCGCCCGCCTCGACGGCGAGGTGCTCGAAGGCGGACGCCACCGTGAAGTCCTCAGCCCCCATGCCCGTCGCGAAGCCGAGGAGGAGCGTGAAGAGGACGACGCCAACGCCGTCGTTGAACAGGGCCTCTCCCTGCATCTCGATCTGGACCTCGTCCGGCACGGAGACGTTCTTCAGGACGTTGAGGACGGCCACCGGGTCGGTGGGGCTGATCAGGGCGCCGAACAGGAGAGCCCAGGCCAGCGGCATCGAGAGTCCCGCAACGCCTGCCGCCCACCAGAAGCCCAAGCCGACGATGGCGGTCGAGATCACCGTGCCGACGAGCGCGAGAAACGCGATCTGCCAGGCGCGGCTTCGCAGGAGGCGGACGTTGAGGTTGATGGCGCCGGCGAAGAGGAGGAAGGCGAGCATGCCGTCCATGACGACCTGCGTGAAGTCGATCTGACGCAGGGCTCGGGCCAGCTCGTCGTAGAGCAGCTCGTTCGGGAACATTGCTTCGACGCCGACGAGGACGAGCGACGACAGCAGCCCCATGATCAGAAGCCCCGTGGCATGCGGCAGGTGGATGAGGCGGTGGTTCAGCCAGCCGAACAGGGCGGAGAGAACGAGGAGGAGAGCGGAGACGTCGAGGATGGAGATCATGAAGTCGGCTGTCCTTGAACAGGCTTGCAGTCGGCCGCTCGTCGCCGATCCGGCGGAATGGGCAGGGGCGCGGGCAAGGCCGGTCAGCCGCAGAAGCTTCAATCGATGGAATGCATGTGCTGGAAGTAGGCCTTCACCTCGAACGCGGCACCGATCATCCCGATTGCGGTGCCGAGGGAGGCGTCGGAGTCCGGCATCAACAATCGCGCCGTGAGTAGCGGGCTGTCGTCAGGAAAGTTGCACCGATTGCGACTGCGCGCCGCGTTCAGCAGATCCTATCCGAGGACCATGTCAGGGCGCCGAGGAGCACGTCTGTCACCGACATCCCTGCAAGGATCGCCCCTATCGTCCCGTGCGGTCGCAAAGGTCGGGGAGTGCCGCGGCAACGAAGGTTAGGACATGATCTCAGCCGCGCCGGGTCACTGCTAGCTGACGAGAATCGCTCGATGCTTGCCCGATCGAGCACACATCGAACGGCATCGCAGGCCATGCCATTTCCGACAGATTGCTATCGATCCGTTCGGAAGACGACGCTGATCGTGCCGTCGCTCTCCAGGATCATGGTGTCGACCTGTTCCGGGTCCTGCCCGCCATTCGAACGGATCGCGCTTATCGCTTCGTCCCGGGTCACGCGTTCGGAGCGCATCGTGCTGTCGCAGAACTCGCCGTGGCGGATCAGAAGGGCTGGCTCGGACCTGACGGCGTGGGCGAAGGCCCGCCAGCGGACGGACGTGTAGGCCACCGCGAACTGCATGCCGATGAGAAGCGCGAGCGCGACGGCTCCTTCCGCCAGCGCGATCGACTCCTGAAGAAGAATGGCGGAAAGGGTCGAGCCCAGCGCCACCGTTACGACGAGGTCGAAGGCGTTCAGCTTGGCGAGCGTCCGCTTGCCCGAGATGCGCAGGAACAGGACGAGCGTGGCATAGGCGAGGACACCGACGACAATCGTTCTCACGATGCCCTGCCAGTCCTGAAACAGCATGTTCTTCCAGTCCATGGTCACGCTCCACCGATGCGAACCCCCGCTCTCGTAACAGGATGGCGCCGGCGGACGAGACGTCACGGGGCCGGACCTGAATGCTTGAGTGCCGATCGGCGAACGGTACGCAGGCGAACTGAATTCGGCCGACGGATGCCGGAACGGCGCGCCGCCGCCGGGATTGGCCAAGCATCACGTCCGATCGAAAGGAGCGACCATGATCAGGACCTTCGCCGCCGCGCTGCTCGGAACCACCCTCGCCATGGCGACGGATGCATTCGCCCAGGAGACCTCCGGCCAGCCTATGCAGACCGCGGCCGCCGGGAACAACGCCGCCATGCAGGGCGGCTTCCTCACGATCCAGCAGGCCGATCAGATGCTCGGCTCCAACCTGATGGATGCGAACGTTATGGGCGCCGCCAACGAGGACATCGGCGAGGTCGAGGACCTGCTGCTCGATCAGCAAGGCCGCGTCATCGGCGTCGTTGTCGAAGTCGGCGGCTTCCTCGGCATCGGCGACAAGGAAGTCGCCATTCCGTCCGAGGCCCTCCGCTTCGTGCTCGCACAGGATGCTCAGGCGACCACGGCCGGAAACACTCAGACCATGGTGGACCCCGCTAACACGGCATCGGTCACGCCCGGCACCGCACCGGCGCCGGCCGCCGACGCGTCCGGCACGGCCGCGGTGGGCGTTCAGCCCGGCACGATGGGGATGAGCCCAGGGACGACCAGCCCCGACGGGATGAACACGACGACCGCCTCCGCGAATGCGACGTCCCAGCGCCTCGGCAACTGGGGCTGGACCGGCGGCCGGATCGACCACATCCAGATCGATTTCACGCGCGAGCAGCTCGAGCAAGCGCCGGCCTTCGAGTCGGTCGACAACTGAGCACGATTGGCATGTCCAAATGATCTGATGGTGCCGCGGCTTGGCTGCCGCGGCACTTCCATGCTGCCGGCCGCATCACACCTGCGGTGCTCGCTCGGGCCTGTCCACCAAGCGCCTCCCCGTGGACGCCTGGTGGCGGTCGGTCTCGCAGACCTGCCATCCGGCTTGCACTATCCTTGGAAACGGTGATCGAACGCCTCATGCACTCTTTGCCCGAGAGCCGGAACACCCTCCTGCGCTTCCTGTCGGAACCGATGGCGGCGGCGGTGTTCTCGCAAGCGGAGCCGTTCAAGCTGTCCAGGCGGCAGATTCTCCACATGCGTGGTCTGCCCTTCGAGCACGTGTACTTCATCGAGCATGGCGTCGTATCCGTCATCGCGGACGTCGATGGGAACCGGGAGATCGAAATCTGGCTGGTTGGCCACGAGGGCTTCATCGGCCTGCCGCTCGTTCTCGGCAGCTTCAGCTCGCCTTTCAAGCGCGTGGTCAGCATCGGCGGCGAGGCGCGTCGCTTGCCAGCCGAGTCCTTTCAGACGCTTCTCGCGCAGCATCCCGAGCTTCAAAGGCTGATGCTGCGTTACGCCCATTCAATCGCCATCCAGACGGGCCAGGCGCTCGCCTGCGCGACACGGCACTCGGTGGAGCAGCGCCTGGCGCGCTGGCTCCTCTCGGCCCAGGACCGCCTGGACGGCGATGTCCTGCCGCTGACACACTCGACGCTCGCGCGCCTAATCGGGACGCGGCGGGCCAGCATCACGGTCGCGCTCAACAGGATGGGGGAGAGCGGCTTGGTCGACCTGCGCCGCGGCAGGATCGACATCCGAAACAGGGACGCGCTCGTCGAGCTGAGCTGCAAGTGCTACGGCATCATGCGAGCGGCCAACGAGGCGATCTACGACTGATCCTGTCCTTGTCGCCGGCGCGGACGTCTGCCTGTGACGGCTGGAGCGCCGCGCCGGAAGGTCTGCGTCATTTTCTGCACCAGCACCCAGTCGGGGATCTGCTCGACCAAGGGGCGGCTGACCACGGGCAGCACCCGCTCGTGCCAGAGTGCCATCTGCTCGGGCGACAAGCCCTTGAGCCCGTGCCGGATGACCAAGCCGACGATCTCCGCCTCGGCGGAAGCCGGGTGAAAGACACGGAAGCGCAGGAAATCCTTCAGCAGGGATGCGCGCTCTTGATCGACGACGTGCATCCTCCTCAAGCCTCCACGCTTCGGGCTCCATGACTTTCGATGAGAGCCGCCTCGTCGGGCGGCCGGAGAGGGGGTGTGGCGGCAGTGCCTCCCATGCCGCCACACCGGTCATCCGGCGCATGCGTACACCGGATGAGGACTTCGGAAAGGCTACGCGGCAGAGGAGCGCCGATCAACCGACTGTCGTCCGACTTGGGTACGCAAGCGGACCAACAGCGGTCCGGGAGTCTGGTCCAGACTCGGGTACGGTCCCCACGCGGTTGCTGAGCGGCGCCCTGCCAACAGCGATCCTCGCATCCGACCGCGGGATCGCCGGATGATCAGGCGGCGGCGACACGAAAGGTCCGGCCTGCGACGACGAGGAGGGCCTTCATCGCCAGCACTTCCTGAGGCGGAGCTGGACATGACGCCCCACGGATTATCTTCCGTGGATCGGGCGACCGCGCTGAGCGCACGCGCCAGGAACGGAGCGACGACTGTGGATCGGCAGGCACCAAGCGAGGCGGACGTCGCATGGCCGCACGGTGACGGTCCCACGGTATCGGCGCTTTTGGCGGCGAAGCGACACGAGGCGGGCCTTAGCGAGACACGCGTCCGAGCGTCCTGGCGCGAGCGCCTACGCCAGCTCTATGTCGGCACCGACGAGCGCGCGATCCGCTTCCAGTGGGCCATCGCGAGCGTCGATCTCGTCATCATCGCCTTCTTCGTCCTCAGTCCCGTGCTCCAGGACCTCAAGGGCTTCCTGTGGTTCGACTACGCCGTCGCGCTGCTTCTCGCCGTCGATCTCGCCGCGAGGGGAACGGCCGCCACCAGCCTCGGGCGCTGGTTCCGCAAGCCCGTCGTCTGGGTGGACCTCGTGGTTCTCGTGACCCTGCTCGCGCCCCTCTGGCTGGCCAATCTCGGCTTCCTGCGCATTCTCCGCCTTTGGTCCCTGTCGCAGAAGGACCTGTTCTGGCGTTCGCTTCGCCGTCGCGGCTACCAGGAATGGGAGGACGTCGGCCGGGCGGCGGTCAACCTCGTCACCTGCCTCTTCGTGATCACCGGCTTCGTCTTCACCGCCTTCGCGCGGTCGGGTTCGGGCATGGAGGGCTGGGTCGACGCCTTGTACTTCACGGTCGCGACGATCACGACCACGGGCTTCGGCGACATTACCCTTCCCGGGACGGCGGGCAAGCTGACCTCGATCGTGACGATGATCGTCGGCATATCGCTGTTCGTGCGCCTCGCCCAGGCGCTGTTCCGTCCCTACAAGGTCTCGTTTCGATGCCCCCGATGCGCGCTCCTGCGGCACGAGCCGGACGCCGTCCACTGCAAGGCCTGCGGCGAGCTCTTGTCGATCCCAAATTCCGGCGAGGCGTGAGCGGTGACGTCGGCGAGGAACGTCTCCGATGATGTCCCGTCTCGACGCCGCCAGGCTGCTTCTCGTCGTTCCGGCGGCATTCGGCTGAGGCAGTCGCGTCCCTTCTCGAAGTCGCGCACGGTCGAGCGCGACACGCCAGCCTCGTCGGCAAGGCGTTCCTGGCTCCACGCGACGAGGCCCCTGGCGGCACGGCATTGCGCAGGTGTCAGCGTCGAAGCGCCCGCATCCGGGACGGCGGTACCGAGAGCTTGCGCGCCGTGTCCCCGCCTCAGCCGTGTCGGCCGACGATCAGTCGTCCGATCGCTTGGTACCGGGAGGGACTGAGTCCCTTCCGGCCTGTTCGCCGACCCGTCAGCCATGGACGAGGCGGATGGCTGCGGCGGCAGGGCTGGGCTTGTCCTCCGGCGCCGGATGGAAGGCCACGTGGTGGTGCAGGTCCTCCAGGGACCGCCGCTCGCGCTTGATGAAGTCGAGCGCCGCCTCGCGGCTGACAAAGATGCCGCCGCAGCAGTTCGAGGGCCCCTCCACGAACCAGCCGCCCGCTGCGCCGCGGCGCAGGCTGAAGCCGAGAGGGTTGGGACGGCTGTCGAGGGTGGAGAGCGCGCTCATAGGGCGACCTTCAGGGACCGAACGACATGGGCGGCGCTGACGGGAAGCAGGGAGGCCGCCAGCGCGCGGCCGACATCGGCCGACCGCTGCCGGGCCGAGCGGCAGAGCGGGTGCAGGGGGAGGCGCACCGTCGTCTCGGAGCCGACGACGTCGTGGACGAGGTCCTTCATGGCCGCCACGCCCTCGGCCTCGACGAGGTCGACGAGCGGCTTCAAGCGGGCATGCAGCGCCCGGGCCCGCTCGGCGTCGTTCCTGTCGATCGCCTCCCAGAGCGCGACCACGCCCGCCGGATCGACGTTGGCGACGGCGCTGAAGAGGCCGTCGGCGCCGAGCAGGCCGCAGGCGGTCGCGGTCGGCTCATGCGCGGCCAGGAACGTGGTGCCGTGCCGGGCCCCGCTCATGCACTCGACGTGGAGCGGGTTCGGCGAATGGTCGACGATGCCCGCGACGTTCTCGACGCGCGTCAGCTCGGCCATCTGGCCCGGCGAGAGGCGGATGTTGGTGGCGGCCTCGTCGAACTCGAGCAGGAGCGGCAGGGCCGTCGCACGGGCCACCGCCTCGACGTGGCCGCGGATGCCCGCGTAGCTCGGCTTGTTGTAGAAGGGCATGACGAGAACGAGCCCGTCCGCGCCGGCCGCGGCCGCGTCGAGGGCGAGCGCGATCGACTTCGCCGTGCTCGGCGAGCCGACGTGGGCGAGGACGGCCATGCCGTCCTTGGCCTCGCTTGCCGCCTCAACGAGGGCGATGCGCTCGGCGCGGTCGAGAGTCGAGCCCTCGCCGGCCCACCCGGCGACCGCCACCGCGGAGATGCCGGAGCGGGCCTGCCAGCGCGTGAGCGCGGCGACGCGGAAGGTGTCCACCTCCGTGTCGACGCCGACATCGGCGTCGAGCCTGGAGACGAAGGGCGTGATCAGCGAGGTGACCACGCCGGAGAATGCGGCACTCATCTGAGGAGAGCGCTCCCGTTGTTGCGACACCGGGAGAGTTCGGCAGAACCGCATAAAGGGTCCATACGAATTTGCGGGGTGCGGCCCCACGAGGACCTGTCGCCCGATCAGCCGCCGGAAAACGCGGGCGTCTCGAGCAACTCGCTACGGGTGAGGTCCGTCTCCACGTGGTCCTCCCCACCGCCGCGCCCGGCTCCGCCCGACGTCATCAGGGCATCGAGGATGGTGGCGTAGTCGGTGCCCGAGCCTGTCTCACTCCCTTCCGGAACCGCTTCCGCTCCACGCTCGCCGCCTTGATGCCCCGCCCCGGGCACGAGCCGGACATGGCCGGCCGGAACGGCGACATCGCGCGTCGGGACACCAAGGATCCAGCCCACCCGCACGATCACCGCCGACACGCGGGCATCACGGTCCACGAGCACGTCGGCCACCGTTCTCACCCGCTCTCCGTTTCGGTCGAGGAGACCGGCGCCGATGATGTGCGCCAGGCCAGTCCCGCCCGGTTGCCCGGCGGAACGATGCACGGGCGGCAGCGACGCGGCCGGGGACGGAGGGTGCGGTAGATACCGGAGACCGACGACGGCGGTCAGGAGGGCGGATCCCGCCACGATGGCCGCGAGGGCAGCCGGGACGAAGTGACGCTTCGGCATTTGGGACTCTCCCGAGGTCAGACGAGGCGATAGCCGATCCCCGGCTCGGTCAGAATGAGGCGGGGCGCGGCGGGATCGTCCTCCAGCTTCTGGCGCAGTTGCCCGACGTAGACGCGCAGGTACTGCGTGTTGCCCTCGTTCGCCGACCCCCAGACCTCGCGCAGCAGGTGGGTGTGGGTGACCACCCGGCCCGCGTTCCGGAACAGGGCGAGCAGCACGTCGAACTCGCGGCGCGTCAGCCGCACCTCCCGTCCGCCCTTGCGCACCACGTGGGCCGCGACGTCGACCGAAACGTCGCCGGACACGAGGACGCCCCCGCCCGTCGCCTTGGCATGGCGCATCGCGGCGCGCAGCCGCGCCATCAGCTCGCCGACCCCGAACGGCTTCTCCACGTAGTCGTCGGCGCCCAGATCCAGGGCGCGCACCTTCTCCGCCTCACGGTCGCGCGCCGAGAGCACCACGATCGGCACCTGCGAGACCTTCCTGATGCGCTGGATCACCTCCTTGCCGTCGAAGTCGGGCAGCCCGAGGTCGAGGACGATGGCGGCGGGATCCTCTCCCGCCGCGAGCTTGAGCGCGTCGGTTCCCGTCATCGCCTGAACGACGCGGTAGCCCTCTGCGGTGAGCACGGGCCGGAGGAAGCGGTGGATGGCGATCTCGTCGTCGACCACGAGGATGGTCGGCAGGCTCATGCGGGTGCTCCTTCCCCGGCCGGCAGGTGCACGCGGAAGGCTGCGCCGCGCGGGCGGGCGGGATCGTTCGGCAGGAGCTCGACGGTGCCCCCGTGTGCCTCGACGATGCCCTTGGTGATGGCAAGCCCGAGGCCGGCGCTGTCGCCCCCGTCGGCGCCCGAGGTGCGGTGGCGGGTGAACTTCTCGAAGACCTGGGGCCGAAGCCCGTCCGGCACGCCGGGACCGTCGTCGTCGATCTCCACCGTGACGCCGTCCGGGCTTCGGCGCGCCGAGAGCATCACGCGCGCGTTCGGTCCCGCGTGCCTGACGGCGTTGCCGACGATGTTGCCGAGCGCTTGGTCGAGGAGCGTGCCGTCGGCATGGGCGAGGATCGGCTCCTCGGGCAGGTCGACGGCGAAGCCCTGCGTCGCCCCGCGCCGCCGCGCCGACTCGACGATGCGGTTGAGGATCTCGCCGACGTCGATCCAGTCGCGGTTGATCTCGAGCGCCCCGGCCTCGAGGCGCGTCATGGACAGGAGGTTCCTCACCATCTGGTCGAGGTGGCGCGCCTCGTCGCGCACGCCCGCCAGGAGGTCGCGCCGGGCCTCGTCGTCGAGGCGCTCGCCGTAATCGATGAGGGCCGTCGCCGAACCGAGGATCGAGGCGAGCGGCGTCCTGAAGTCGTGGCTGATCGAGGCGAGGAGGATGTTGCGCACCCGCTCGGTCTCGGCGGCGGTGCGCGCGGCGCGCACCTCCGTCGAGAGGAGCGCCCGGCCGAGCGCCGCGGCGGTCTGTTCGGCAAGCGCCGCCAGAAGGGCGCGCGCTTCCGCGTCGAGGGGCGCGTTGTCGCCTGGGCGTTCGAGACCGAGGACGCCGACGCGCTGGTCCGCCACGTCGAGAGGCGTGAAGAACCAGCCGCTCGAGGGAAGCGTCTGCGTGCCCGCGCCCGCCGCCTCGCCGTGCTCGAAGGACCAGCGCGCGGCGGTGCGCGCGGGCACGTCGAGGCGGTCGTCCGGCGGCCAGGCGGCGGCGATCTCGAGGTCGGCCCCTTCGGGCCGCAGGATCACCGCCGCGCGGCCGAGCGCCGCGTTGATCTCGCTCGCCGCCGCCTCGAGAACCGCGTTCGCGTCGGGAAGCGCGGAGAGGGTGCGGGTGAACTCGTAGAGCCGCCGGGCGGCTCGGGTGCGCCGGGCCGAGGCGCGCATCTGCTCGCGCGCCTGGCCCGCGACGGCCGAGATGGTGACCGCGATGATCAGGAAGACGGCGAGCGCCAGCAGCTCGTGCGGCCGCGCGATGGTGAACGTTCCGGCCGGGTCGATGAAGAAGAAGTTGTAGGCCCCGAAGGACAGGAAGGAGGCGAGGACGGCGGGCCACACGCCGATGAGGATGGCCGGAACGAGGACGGCGAGGAGGTAGAGCATCGAGACGTTCGGCAGCGGCACGAAGCGCACGAGCTGAGTGCCCAGCAGCGTCGCGGCCGCGACGCTTGCGGCTGCGGCGGGATAGGCGGTCCAGCTCCCCATTTCCGGAAGGGTCCATCGCCTCCACGCCGCCTCCCGGTCCTCGGTCAGGACGAGGACCGACACGCCCCTGGCGCGCCGCACCATGGCGTCGGCGAGGCTGCCCTTGGACCAGGGCAGCCATGCGCGCCCGACCCGTGCACGGCCGACGACGATCTGCGTGACGTTCTCGAAGCGGGCGAAGCGCAGGATCTCGGTCGGGAGGTCGGAGCCGACGAGGCTCTGCGTCTCGGCGCCCAGGCTCTTGGCAAGCTGCATCGCCACGTCGAGCTTGGCCGCGGCCGGGCCGTCGAGGGTGACGCCCGGCCGCTCGATGGTGACGGCGAACCAGTGGGCGCCGAGGAGGTCGGCGAGGCGCTTGCCCTCGCGCACCAGCCGCTCGGCCGCGTCGTCGGGGCCGAGGCAGACGAGGAGCCGCTCGCCCGCCGCCCAGGGCCCCTCGATCGCCCCGCCCTGCATGCGCTCCAGGAGGTCGGAGTCGACGCGGCTCGCCACCTGGCGCAAGGCCAGCTCGCGCAAGGCGGTCAGGTTGGAGGGCTTGAAGAAGTTCTGCGTCGCCCGCGTCGCGGTGTCCTCGACGTAGACCTTGCCCTCCGCGAGGCGGCGGATCAGCTCGTCCGAGGGCAGGTCGACGAGCACGATCTCGTCGGCGGTCCTCAGCGTCGTGTCCGGCACGGTCTCGCGCACGCGAACGCCCGTGATCCTCTGGACGACGTCGTTGAGGCTCTCGACGTGCTGGACGTTCATCGTGGTCCAGACGTCGATGCCGGCGCGCAGGCAGTCGGCGACGTCCTGCCAGCGCTTGGGGTGGCGCGAGCCCTCGACGTTGGAATGTGCGTACTCGTCGACGAGAAGAAGGGACGGACGGCGTGCGAGGGCCGCCTCGAGGTCGAACTCGGACACCAGCCGCCCCCGGTAGGGGATGCGCGCCCGCGGCAGGATCTCGAGGTCGGCGACCATGGCCTCGGTGTCGGCGCGACCGTGCGTCTCGACGATGCCGACGAGGACGTCGCGGCCCGCGGCCTTGGCGGCCCGCGCCGCCTGGAGCATGGCGTAGGTCTTGCCGACGCCGGGCGCGGCGCCGAGGAACAGGCGCAGGCGGCCGCGCCCTTCGCGCGAGGCCTCGGCGAGGAGGGCGTCGGGGGAGGCCCGGGGCGCGTCATCCTTCGTCATCTGGTTTCCTCCGGTCGGCGGGGCGGCATCGTGCCCCAAGCGTGACGCGGACGGAGGGACACCCCTCGGGCGCCCCTCCGCGTCGGATCTCGATGTCGGGTGCGGGCGGCCATGACGGGCCGCGCGCACGCCGCGCGGGGTGTCAGCCTGTCGGCTGGGCGGCGGCCGTCGGAACACCCGCCGGGGCACCCCCGGCCGGAGCGGGCGAGTTCGCGTCGAGGGCGAGGTTGACGGCGAGGACGTTGACGCGCGGCTCGCCGAGGAGGCCGAGCGTGCGCCCGGCGGTGTTCTCGGCGATCAGGCGGCGGACCTCATCCGCGGGGATCCCGCGCGCCTGTGCGATGCGCGCGACCTGGAGCTCGGCAAATGCCGGGGAGACGTCCGGGTCGAGTCCGCTGCCCGAGGTGGTGATCGCGTCGGCTGGAAGCGTCGCCGCGCCCGTGGCCGCCTTCATGGCCTCGCCGTCCGCCTTCAGCCTCTCGGCGAGCTTGGCGCTGGTGGGGCCGAGGTTGGTGCCCGACGACGCCGAGGCGTCGTAGCCGTTGCCCGCAGCGGAGGGGCGCGGTTGGAGGTAACCAGGCTGGCTGAAGCCTTGGCCGATGAGCGAGGAGCCGACCGCCTGGCCGTCGCGCGTGACGAGGCTGCCACCCGCCTGGTTGGGGAGGACAGCCCCGGCGATGGCGGTCATGGCGGCGGGGTAGAGGAGGCCGAGAAGGACGGTGAGGATGCCGAGGAGCGTCGCCGCGGCGCGGATCTGGGAGAGCATGGCAGGAGATCCTTGGAAGGGGGTCAGGAGAGGCCAAGGCCGGAGACGACGACGTCGATCATCTTGATACCGACGAAGGGCACGAGGATGCCGCCGAGGCCGTAGACGAGGAGGTTGCGGCGGAGCACCGTCGCGGCATCCATCGCCCGGTAGGGCACGCCGCGCAGCGCCAGCGGGATCAGCGCGACGATGACGAGCGCGTTGAAGATCACCGCCGAGAGGATCGCGCTTTCCGGTGTCGCCAGGCCCATTACGTTGAGGACGCCGAGCTCCGGGATCGCCGCCACGAACAGCGCCGGGATGATCGCGAAGTACTTGGCGACGTCGTTGGCGATGGAGAAGGTCGTCAGGCTCCCGCGCGTCATCAGGAGCTGCTTGCCGATGCCGACGATCTCGATGAGCTTGGTGGGGTCCGAGTCGAGGTCGACCATGTTGCCGGCCTCGCGGGCGGCCTGCGTGCCCGTCTGCATGGCGACGCCGACATCGGCCTGCGCGAGCGCCGGCGCGTCGTTGGTGCCGTCGCCGCACATGGCGACCAGCCGCCCCTGGCGCTGCTCGTTGCGGATGTAGTTCAGCTTGTCCTGGGGCGTCGCTTCCGCGATGAAGTCGTCGACGCCGGCCTCGGACGCGATCGCCGCGGCGGTGACCGGGTTGTCGCCGGTGACCATGACGGTCCGGATGCCCATGCGGCGAAGCTCGGCGAAGCGCTCCTTGATGTCGGGCTTCACCACGTCCTTCAGGTGGATCACGCCGACGAAGCGGCCGTTCTCGGCGAGGCCGAGCGGCGTGCCGCCCGACTTGGCGATCCGTTCCACGGCCTGCGTGAACGCCTGGGGTTCGGTGACCTCGCGGCCGGCGGTCTCGCGGACGAACTTCCGGATCGCGTCCACCGACCCCTTGCGGATGGTCTTCGAACCGAGGTCGACACCCGACAACCGGGTGGCGGCGGAGAACGGGATGAATGTCGATCCCTCCTGAGGCGCGTCCGGAACGGAGATCCCGTACTTCTCCCGGGCGAGGACGAGGATCGAGCGACCTTCGGCGGTCTCGTCGGCGAGTGAAGCCTGGACGGCGATCTGGGCGGCCTCCGTCTCCGTCACGCCTTGGACGGCGACGAACTCGGAAGCCATGCGGTTGCCGAAGGTGATGGTTCCGGTCTTGTCGAGCAGCAGCGTGTCGACGTCGCCCGACGCCTCGACGGCCTTGCCCGACATGGCGAGGACGTTGTGGCGGATCAGGCGGTCCATGCCGGCGATGCCGATGGCCGAAAGGAGGCCGCCGATGGTCGTCGGGATGAGGGTGACGAGAAGCGCAACGAGGATCGGCACCGATACCGCGGCGCCCGCATAGGACGACAGGCCCGTCAGCGTCACGACGGCGATGAGGAAGATCAGCGTCATGCCGACGAGGAGGATGGTGAGCGCCAGCTCGTTGGGCGTCTTCTGGCGTTCGGCCCCTTCCACGAGGGCGATCATGCGGTCGAGAAAGGAGGAGCCGGGCGCTGCCGTGATGCGCACCACCAGCCAGTCCGACACGACCGTCGTGCCGCCGGTGACGGCCGAGCGGTCGCCGCCCGCCTCGCGGATGACGGGCGCGGACTCGCCGGTGACGGCCGCCTCGTTGACCGAGGCGATGCCCTCGACGATCTCGCCGTCGCCGGGTACGAGGTCGCCCGTCTCGACGAGGACGTGGTCGCCGACCTTGAGGTCGAGCGCCGAGACGGACTGGAGGGCGGTGCGGTCCTTGGCCGAGGCCATGCGCTTGGCCATCGTGTCGGTGCGCGCCTTTCGCAAGGAATTCGCCTGCGCCCGGCCGCGCCCCTCGGCGATGGCCTCGGCGAAGTTGGCGAAGAGGACGGTGAACCAGAGCCAGGCCATGATCTGGCCCGTGAACAGGAGCGGGTTTCCGGCGAGGAGGTCGCGGACGAAGAGCACGGTCACCACCGCCGCGACGACCTCGGTGACGAAGATCACCGGATTGCGCATGAGCGCGACGGGATTGAGTTTCTTGAAGGCGTCGATCGTGGCCCGGCCGACGAGGTCGGGCCGGAAGGTGGACGTTGCGGCCTTGGCAGCCATGGGGAATGTCCTTTGGCACGGCCGTCCCTGACGGCCGAAGGGAATGGAGGAGCTGCGACGCGCGGGATCAGCCGCCGTCCCTGAGGGCACCCCGCCGCGCGGGCGGGGTGCCAGGGTCGTCAGAAGGTCTTGCCCGCGAGCATCTGCACCTGCTCGGCGATGGGGCCGAGGGCGAGGGCGGGGAAGAACTGGAGACCGCCGAGGATCAGGATGATGCCGGCCAGCAGTCCGACGAAGAGCGGCCCGTGCGTCGGGAACGTGCCGCTGGACGGAGCCAGCTTGGTCTTGGCCACCAGCGAGCCGGCGATCGCCATCATCGGTACGATGTAGGCGAAGCGGCCGAGGAGCATGGCGAGGCCCAACGTCGTGTTCCACCAGGGCGAATTGGCCGACAGGCCGCCGAAGGCCGAGCCGTTGTTGCCCGCCGCCGACGTGTAGGCGTAGTAGATCTCCGACAGGCCGTGCGGGCCGGCGTTGCCGAGCCCGGACAGGGCCGCGGGCAGCACCGCCGAGACCGACGAGAAGCCGAGGATCGCGGTCGGCAGGATGAGGATCGCGAGGATCGCCATCTTCATCTCCTTGGCCTCGATCTTCTTGCCGAGATATTCCGGCGTGCGGCCGACCATGAGGCCCGCCACGAAGACCGAGATGATCGCGATCACGAGAATGCCGTAGAGGCCGGAGCCGACGCCGCCCGGCAGGATCTCGCCGAGCATGATGAGGACCATCGGCACCATGCCGCCGATCGGCGTGAAGGAGCCGTGCATGGCGTTGACTGCGCCGTCCGACAGGCCGGTGGTGACGGCCGCGAACATCGAGGAGGCGGCGAGCCCGAAGCGGATCTCCTTGCCCTCCATGTTGCCGCCGGTCGGGTCGAGGCCCGCGGCAGCAAGCACGGGCGTACCCGCGGCTTCCGCCCAGTAGGCGATGCCGATGCCCGTCACGAGCAGGAGCCCCATGACCGACAGGATCGCCACCGCCTGCCGGCGGTCGCCGACGAGCCGGCCGAAGGCGAAGACGAGCGCCGTCGAGACCACCAGCATCTGCCAGATCGTCAGGGCGTTCGAGAGCGGCGTCGGGTTCTCGTAGGGATGCGCGGCGTTGGCGTTGTAGAAGCCGCCGCCGTTGGTGCCGAGCTGCTTGATGGCGATCTGCGAGGCGACGGGGCCGAGCGCCAGCGTCTGCTCGCCGCCCTCCAGCGTCTGCACGGTCGCGGAGGCCTCAAAGGTCTGGGGCGTGCCCATCGCGACCTGCGCGAGGCCCGTGAGGATCGTCAGCGGCAGGAGGACGTAGAGGGTGGCGCGCGTCATGTCGGCGAAGAAGTTGCCGACGGTCTTGGCGCCCGAGCGGGCGAAGGCGCGCACCAGCGCCACCGCGAGCGCGATGCCGGTGGCGGCGGAGAGGAAGTTCTGAACCGTCAGTCCGGCCATCTGGCTGAGGTGGCTCATCGTCGTCTCGCCGCCGTAGGACTGCCAGTTCGTGTTGGTGACGAACGAGACCGCCGTGTTGAAGGCGAGGTGTGGCGAGAGGCCGGGGAAGCTCTGCGGGTTCAGCGGCAGGACGCCCTGGAAGCGCAGCAGGAGATACAGGAGCAGGAAGCCCGCGGCGTTGAAGGCGAGCATGCCCAGCGTATAGCCGAGCCAGCCCTGCTCGCGTGCCGGGTCGATGCCGGAGACGCGATAGAAGCCGCGCTCGACCGGACCGAGGACGGGGGTGAGGAAGGTCCGCTCGTTGGCGAAGACCTTCGACATGAAGGCGCCGAGCGGGACGGCGAACGCGACCACGGCCGCGAGGATGACGAGGATTTGCAGCCAGCCGACGACGGTCATGGCATCTGCCTTTCGGGACGATCGCGGGAAGGCGTCAGAACCGCTCGGGTCGGACGAGCGCGAAGACGAGGTAGCCGGCGAGGAGACACGCGACAGTGCCGCCGAGGAGAAGGTCGAACACCCCTCAGACCTCCGCGGCCCAGCGGGCATAGGCGCCCATCAAGACAAAGAATCCCAGCCCCGCGGCCAGGTACAGAAGATCGAACATGCGAGCCCTCCTTTCGGGATCGCCATCCAAGTGGACCCGATCGGCATAAAGGATCCATACGAATTTTCGCGCCGCCCGCCGGGTCGGCGTCCCGGTTGAAGCCGGCGGCGGATGGGGCATCTTTGACGCATGAGCTTTCGCGACATCCGGGACGGGTCCCGACTTCGAGCCGATCCACCGCCGACACGCTGCCCGGACCGGGCGGGGTCGTGAGGGAGCAACTCCGTCACCCGGCGCGTCTCGTGCCGCTGTCCTTCGCGATCGCCGTCGCGCTCGGGACGGCGCTCCTGATGCTGCCCGTCTCGCGGGCCGGGCCGGGCGGCGCCGACTTCGTGACCGCCCTGTTCACGGCGACCTCGGCGGCCTGCGTCACCGGTCTCATCGTCGTCGACACGCCGACCTACTGGAGCCCCTTCGGGCAGGGCGTGATCCTCGTCCTCATACAGGTGGGCGGCTTCGGCATCATGACCGGGGCGACGCTGCTCGGGCTGCTCGTCAGCCGCCGCCTCGGCCTGCGCACGCGCTTGGTCGCGCAGGCCGAGACCCGCATCCTGTCCATCGGCGACGTCGCGCCGGCGCTTCGCCTGATCCTGGCGGCCACACTCGCTGTGGAGGCCCTCGTCTGGATCGTCCTGGCGCTGCGGTTGCGCCTCGCCTACGGCGAGCCCTGGCCGGGGGCGATCTGGAACGGCCTGTTCCATTCCGTCTCCGCCTTCAACAACGCCGGGTTCTCGACCTATACCGACAACGTCATGGGCTTTGCCTCGGACTGGCTGTTCCTCGGCCCGATCATGCTCGCGGTGGCCGTCGGCGGCATCGGCTTCCCGGTCATCGCCGACCTATGGCGCAACCGGCAGCCCGCCCGGTGGTCCGTCCACACCAAGGTCACGCTCCTCGGCTCGGCCGTCCTCCTCGCCCTCGGCACGCTCGCTGTCCTCGCCTACGAGTGGTCGAACCCCGGCACCATCGGCGACGCGCCGCTCCACGAGCGGATCCTCGGGGCGCTGTTCCACTCGGTGGTCTCGCGCACGGCGGGCTTCAACTCGCTCGACGTCGCGGAGATGACCACCGCGACCCTCCTCGTCACCAACGCCCTGATGTTCGTCGGCGGGGGCAGTGCCGGGACCGCCGGCGGCATCAAGGTGTCGACGGCGTTCGTCCTGCTGCTGACCGTCTGGGCGGAGATCCGCGGCGAGGAGGACACCGTGGCCTTCCGGCGTCGGCTCTCGTCGCACGTCCAGCGGCAGGCGCTGTCCGTCGTGGTCGCCGCCCTCCTGATCGTCGCCGCGGCGACCCTCTATCTCGAGACGGTGACGTCGTTCCCGCTCGAGCTCATCATGTTCGAGGTCGTGTCCGCCTTCGCGACGGTCGGCCTTTCGGCCGGGATCACGGCCCAGCTCCCGCCGTCCGGCGAGCTCGTCCTCGTCGTCCTGATGTTCCTCGGGCGGGTCGGTTCGATCACCTTCGCGACCGGGCTGGCCCTGGCGGCGGGACGGCGCCCCTATCAGTATCCGGAGGAGAGACCCATCATTGGCTAGGCGCGGCGGGAAGACGGGAAGCGTGGTGGTTATCGGCCTCGGTCGCTTCGGCGGGGCGGTGGCGGACTCGCTCGTTCGCCTTGGGCACGAGGTGCTGGCGATCGACGAGGACGGCGCGCTGGTCCAGTCATGGTCCGACAGGCTGACCCACGTGGTTCAGGCGGACACCACCAATGTCGAGACGCTCCGGAAGCTCGGTGTCGGCGAGTTCGAGCGCGCGGTGGTCGGCATCGGCACGGACATCGAGGCGAGCCTGATGACCGTCCTGGCACTCAGCGAACTCGAAGTTCCGGACATCTGGGCGAAGGCCGTGACCCCGAAGCACGGGCGCCTTCTCGAGCGAACCGGTGCCCATCACGTCGTCTACCCGGAGGCGGCGATGGGCGAGCGTGTCGCCCACCTCGCGACGGGCAAGATGATCGACTTCATCGAGTTCGACGACGGCTTCGCGATCGTTAAGACCAGGGCGCCGAGGGAGAGCCACGATAGGTCGCTGGCCGAGAGCGCGCTTCGATCTCGCCACGGTGTGACGGTCGTCGGCGTGAAGCGGCCGAACGCCGACTTCGACTACGCCCGTCCCGAAACGGTGATCCGGCCCGGCGACCTCCTCATCGTGTCGGGGCCGACCGAGGCCGTGGAGCGCTTCGCGGCCATCGACTGACGGGGGATGTCCGCCCCGCCGCCCAACCGGTCTTGGCCATCCGGACCGGGTGGCCTATCTTGCCTTCCATTGGCGTGTGCTGCGTGCGCCTAGGGCTTCCCTGAACCGACGGAGAACTGGATCAACCTTTCGCAAGAAGGAACGCGAAGCCATGTCCTCTCCGCCTGCCGCCGAGACGCGCACCCAGCGCCCGTCGAGCTTCCTGCGCCGCTTCATGGCCAACGAGGCGTCCGGCGGCCTCGTCCTGATGGCCGCCGCGGCGCTCGCGCTCGTCGTCGCCAACTCGCCCGCAGCCCCGGCCTACTTCGAGGCCCTGCACGTCTATGTCGGCGGCCTTTCGATCCAGCACTGGATCAACGACGCCCTCATGGCCGTGTTCTTCCTGCTCGTCGGGCTGGAGATCAAGCGCGAGGTCGTGGGCGGGCAGCTCTCGACATCGCAGGCGCGTATCCTGCCCGGGCTCGCGGCGCTGGGCGGCATGGCGGCGCCCGCGCTCATCTACCTCGCGTTCAACGCCGCCTCGCCCGAGAGCGTCGGGGGCTGGGCGATCCCCGCCGCCACCGACATCGCCTTCGCGCTCGGCGTCCTGTCGCTTCTGGGCAAGCGAGTGCCCGTGTCGCTGAAGGTCTTCCTGACGGCACTCGCCATCATCGACGACCTCGGCGCCGTTCTCATCATCGCCTTCTTCTACACCGCCGACCTCAACGTCGAGGCGCTGCTCGGCGCGGGCTTCGTCACCGCGATCCTCGTCGCGATGAACCGGATCGGCATCACGAGCCTTCGCTTCTACCTCGTGCTCGGCGCGGCGCTCTGGCTCTTCGTGCTCCTGTCCGGCATCCATGCGACGCTCGCCGGCGTGATCCTGGCGCTCACCATCCCGCTCGTCGTCGAGATGCCCGGCCTCCAGACCGAGGAGCCGCCGCTCCTCAAGCTCGAGCACGCTATCCAGCCGTGGGTCGCCTTCGCGATCGTGCCGATCTTCGGCTTCGCCAATGCGGGCGTCTCGTTCGCGGGCTTCAGCCCGGCGGCGCTGCTCGATCCCGTGCCCCTCGGCATCGCCGCCGGCCTCTTCATCGGCAAGCAGATCGGCGTCTTCGGGCTCGTGACGCTGGCGGTGAAGGCGCGCTGGGCGAGCCTGCCGGAGCGAGCCACCTGGACACAGGTCTACGGCGTGTCGCTCCTGTGCGGCATCGGCTTCACCATGAGCCTCTTCATCGGCCTCCTCGCCTTCCCGACGAACCAGCTCCTCCAGGACGAGGTGAAGCTCGGCGTTCTCCTAGGGTCGGTCATCTCGGGCATCGTCGGCGCCGCGGTGCTGCGCTTCTCGCGGTCCCGCATGCCCATCGCCGCTGACCCGGCATAAGGCGAAGGATCTGCCAGTGGCGGTCTAGCTATCTCTTCTGCGGGCGCACCATGGAGGCACATGTTCCGTGCAGCGGCCTTGATTGGCCGCCGAGCCCATGAGGTTTTCTCCGGACTGACAATGTCCGCTTCCGGGATTGGTAAAGTGAATGCGGCAGGACAGGAAGGGGTCGAGAGCGGATGGGCCGCTTTCGAGCGTCCGCTTCCGCGGTGTCGACCGGCTCGCTCGGGTGGTAAGCTGTCGGTCTGCTCATGAGCGTAGGAGGGCTCGAAGCTGTCATTAGCCCCAGCCTCGCGCCTTCGCAGATCCCCTCGGTCGTCGAGGCTGAAAGTGCTGACAAAGCTTCGGGAACCTGACAAAAGCGGCCAAAAATCGAAAGGCCGCTTCCATCGTGCAGAGCATTACGACGACGTTGGACCTCCGGCAGTTCGTCTCGCGTCACCGGCAGGCAGAACGACCTATCGGCTTTGTGCCAACCATGGGTGCGCTGCATCACGGGCACATGGCATTGGTCGACCGGTGCCGAGCCGACAACGATGTGACCATCGTCAGCGTCTTTGTAAACCCGACCCAGTTCGGTCCGAGCGAGGATTTCGACGCCTACCCCCGCGACTTGGAGCGCGATCTCGCTCTGTGCCGTGCCCATGGTGTCGATGCCGTATTCCATCCCGGCGTAGAGGAGATGTATCCCGAACCCCTCCTAACAGTCGTTGAGGTCGCCGACCTATCGACGATCCTGATCGGGGAACAGCGGCCCGGTCACTTCCGGGGTGTCGCGACGGTTGTGACCAAGCTGCTCAACCTTGTGGAGCCCGATCGGGCCTATTTCGGGGAAAAGGACTTCCAGCAGTTGGCCGTCGTCCGGCGAGTGGCGCTGGACCTGTCGATGCGCACGTCGATCGTCGGCGTCCCGACGGTTCGCGAGGCCGATGGTCTTGCGGCCTCGTCCCGCAACGTTCGCCTGACCCCCGACGAAAGAAAAGCGGCGCCAGCGATCTACGAGGGGATGCAGGCAGCCGTACGGCTGTCTGCGAGGGGAGAGCGCGATACCGTGCTGCTTCTGAACGCGGTCCGCTCACGATTGGCACGGGAGCCTTCGATCGCCCTCCTGTCTTGCGATCTGCGCGATAGCGCAACGCTCGACCCACTGGACCGCGTCATGAACAGACCAGCCGTGCTGCTCGTCACCGCACGGCTTGGATCCGTCGTTCTCATCGACCAGGTCGAGTTGCACCCGGACGCCATCAGAGAAGGATCCGCCGCATGAGCGTCGAGGTTGCACGCAAGGCCATCACCGTTCCAGGCATTCGCGCACGAAAAGGTGAGCGTCCGATCGTCGCCCTCACAGCCTACAACGCCCTGACTGCTCGGTTCGTCGATCGCCATGCCGACGTGATCCTTGTCGGGGACAGCGTGGCCATGGTCGAGCACGGCCTGCCATCTACCCTTGGCGCGACGATGGAGATGATGATCCTGCATGGGCAGGCTGTCGTGCGGGCGACCAGCCGTGCTCTGGTCGTCGTCGACATGCCGTTCGGATCGTTCGAAGCCAGTCCCAAGGACGCATTCCGCAACGCGTCTCGCCTCCTGGCCGAAACCGGATGCTCGGCGGTGAAGCTCGAAGGCGGACAGGCCATGGCGGACACGATCGCGTTCCTGGCCGCCCGCGGTGTGCCGGTGATGGCGCATATCGGCTTGATGCCACAGGCGATGATGACGTCGGGCGGTTTTCGAACGCAGGGGCGAGACCGGAGCGACTGGGAACGCCTTCACGAGGATGCCCGCAGCGTCGCGCAGGCCGGTGCATTCTGCGTGGTTCTCGAAGGCATGGTCGAGCCGCTTGCGGATGAGATCACGCAGCGGATCGACATCCCGACGATCGGTATTGGCGCCTCGGCTCGGTGCGACGGACAGATCCTCGTCTTAGAGGACATGCTCGGCCTTAACGATCGTGTTCCCCGCTTCGTCAAGCGGTTTGGCGATCTTGCAAGCGGCATGAACACCGCGATCGAGGCCTACGCTCAGGCCGTCACGGGCAGGCGGTTCCCAAACGAGAACAACGTCTACAAACCGAAGGAGTCCTGAGATCGCGTCTGTTCTTCGACTAAGCGGCGCAGCCGTGTCCGCTTGTGGAGCCGCGTATCCCAGCCTCCGACGGTAGACTTGGGTCGGATGCAGCCGTTTCACTCGCACGTGCTACAGTCGGGTGACGGGGCAATTCGACCAATGTAAGGACAGGGGCTGAACCCGGCGAGGTTGCCGAGGGTCGGCTTGGCTTCTCTCGATCGCTTCGATGCTGGACATGCGCCCTCACCATCTTCATGCCGGCCGCCTCGACGCCCTGCGCCGCAGCGGGCTTCTCGACCGGTCGCCCGAAGACGAGTTCGGCCACCTGGCCGATCATGTGCGTGACGTGCTCGACGTGCCGGTCGCTATCGTCACGCTCGTGGACGAGGACCGGCAGGTGTTCGCGGGACATAGCGGCCTGCCGGAGCCCTGGGCCGGTCGCGGCGAGACGCCGATGACGCATTCCTTCTGCCAGCACGTCGTGGACCGCCGGGCGCCGCTGGTCACAAGCGACGCGCGCCTCGATCCGCTGCTTCGCGACAACGCGGCGATCGGCGATATCGGAGTCGTCGCCTACCTCGGCATCCCGCTTTCTCTTCCGGACGGCGAGGTGGTCGGCGCGCTCGCGGCCATCGACACGCAGCCGCGGGACTGGAGCGAGGCAGACATGCGCCGCCTGCGCTCGATCGCCCGCACGGTCGAGAAGGAGATGGCGGTCCGCATCTCGGAAAGCCGGTGGCGGTCACTCTTCGAGGGGTTGCAGGAAGGCTTCATCCTGGGCCGGGTCGTGCGCGACACGGCCGGGCGCATCGTCGACTGGCGCTACGAGGCGGTCAACGACGCCTGGCACGACCTCCTCGGCATTCCGCGCGGCACGGCGGTCGGGCGCACGGTTCGAGAGCTTCTTCCCGGCGTCGAGGACGAGTGGGTCAGCGAGTTCGCCCGCGTGGTCGAGCTGGGCGAGCCCGTTCGCTTCACCCGCCGCGTCGGCACCCTGGAGCGCTGGTACGACGGCTCCGCGCAACCGATCGGCGGCGACCATTTCACGGTCTTCTTCAGCGAGGTCACCGAACGCATCAAGCGAGACCGTCGCCAGGCGACCCTTCTGACGCTGGCCGACGAACTGCGCGGCCGATCGGACCTGGAAACGATCGTGACGGCCGCGGCGCGCTGCCTTGCCGACGGCCTGGACGTCGACCGCGTCGGATCGGGCATCGTCAACCTGCGCGAGGACACGATCGACGTTCGTGCCGACTGGTGCGAGCCGGGCGTGTCCAGCGTTGCCGGCCGGCATGCGTTCTCCTCCTATGGATCCTACATCGCGGACCTGAGACGCGGCGACGTCGTCGCGGTGGACGACATCTCGATGGATCCGCGAACAAGCGGGCGGCAGGCGGCCTTCGACGCTATCCAGACCCGATCCTTTCTCGACCTGCCCATCAGCTTCGACGGGCGCCTGTACGCGGTGGTCTTCGCGCACTCGCGCCTTCCGCGCCCCTGGACGGACGGGGAGCGGCAGTTCGTCGATCAGGTGAGCGAGCGCGTGCGCGTGGCGCTGACGCGGCAGCGGATGGAAGATGCCCAGCGCGTCCTGACTCAGGAGATGGCGCACCGCATGAAGAACTCGCTGTCCATGGTGCAGGCGATCGCCACGCAGACGCTCCGGCAGGCCCACACGATGGACGAGGCGCGGGAGGCCATCTCGAGCCGCCTTTCGGCCCTCGCGCGAGCCCAGGACATCCTGACGCAGACCAACTTCACCGAAGCGGACGTATGCGAGGTCGTCAACGCGGCGATCGCCCCACATCGTGTGGCGAGCGACCGCATCTCCATCGCGGGTCCGCATGCCGCCCTTTCGGCGCAGCAGGCGCTCGGCCTCAGTCTGGCGATCCACGAGCTGGCGACGAACGCGGCAAAGTACGGCGCTCTGTCGAGCGCGGTGGGTCACGTCGCTATGACGTGGAGTGCCGTGGACGACACGTTCGTGTTCCGCTGGATCGAAACCGGAGGGCCGTTGGTTGTGGCACCGCAGCGGCGTGGGTTCGGCTCGAAGCTGATCGAGCGCATCGTTGCCGCCTACTTCGATGGCGAGGGTCGCATCGAGTTCGATCCCGCCGGCATCCGTTTTACCCTGACAGGCGCGCTCGCCGAGCCCGACAGCCGCCCGACCGCCTGAACAGCAACCGACGCCTGAACAGCAAGCCATGGCCCAATCCTTCGATCCCGCCCGATACGCAGTCCTCATCGTTGAAGACGATGCGCTTGTACGGGCCGAGGCCGTGGACCTTTGCGAGGAGGCAGGCTTCACGACCTACGAGGCGCGCAACGCCGATCAGGCCATCCGCCTGCTCGAGCGCCACTCCGACATCCGCGTGCTATTCACCGACGTCGAGATGCCCGGCACCATGGACGGGCTTAAGCTGGCGAGGGCGGTGCGTGATCGATGGCCGCCGGTCGCGATCATCGTCACTTCCGGGCGCATACAGGTCGAGGCAACGGACATGCCGGAGAACGGGCTGTTCTTCGCCAAGCCCTATCCGCCCCGGGGCATCATCAAGGCCCTCAATGACATCGCAGCGCGGATCCAGAACTGAACTGCTCCTTCGTCCCTCGCAATACGCTTGGAGTGTCTGGGTCCTGACGCTTGAGGGTCTCCGCTGGTCGTCCGCGAAGCCCTTTAGTGCTTGGATCACTTTCGGGATTCAACTTTGTTGGCGCTGATCACCTCACGGGCGATTTCCTGCCAACCCCATGGGGAGCGGCAAACCGGATTTCGGCTATGTGCCTGCGAGCGAGGCGCCGTCTCGGCCTTCGATGAACGCGGTCTCGCGTCCTTCCGGGCAAGCAGCAAGGTGCTCACTGGCCAGGAAGCAACCGGCGGAAGGAACCGCCGTTTGCAAGGAGTCAAAAAATTGAGGGGCGGGCCGGAACTCTTCTTTGACGACCTTCAAAGAACTGACCCCTCTTCGACTTGGTCTTAAGCCTCGTGAGGTTAGCTGGGCCCGCCAAAAGGGACGCAGCAACATGAAAGCCTACATCCAGGACACCGTCCGGAACGAAGAAGCGCGCTTGAACGCGCTGCGGGACCTGAACCTCCTGGACACCTCGCCGAGCGACAGCTTCGACCGCCTGACCCGGCTCGCGAGCAAGCTGCTCGACGCACCCGTCTCGACGATCTCGCTGACGGATCGCGATCGCCAGTGGTTCAAGTCGAAGGTGGGCGTGGACATCACGGAGATCCCGCGCGAGCAGGCGCCGTGCAGCTACGCCATCGGTGACAACGGGATCTTCGTCGTTCCCGATCTGCAAGCCGACCCGCGGTTCGTCGGCAGTCCCCTCGCGCAGGCCGGCATCCGGTTCTATGCCGGCGCGCCGCTCTTCACCCGGCAAGGATACGGCCTCGGCACCCTATGCGTCGTCGACGAGAAGGTGCGCGACCTCGACGAGGAGGGCCGCCAGGTGCTTCGTGATCTCGCGGGCATGGTGATGAGCCAGATCGAGCTCAGCAACACCATCGGCCGATCCGACGCGGTCACCGGACTGCCGAACCAGCACCAGATGTTCGAGGACATCGAGGACCTTGCTCGCCTCCATCCCGGCGACACCGCGACGGCGTTGATGTTCGAACTCGTGTCCCAGCAGCAGTCCGGGCAGGGACAGCGCGTTCTCGGCAGCAACTTTACCGAGGCGCTCGTGCGGGGCGGCGCGTCGCGCCTGCGCCGGAACCTGGGTAACTCGTCGAGGCTCTACCACGTCGGTCCGACGAGGCTCGCGGTTCTGGTGACGCCGGAATTCGGCGGCGACATCGAGGTGCTGATCTCCTCCTTGGCGGATCTCCTTGGCGACCCGGTCGAATGCGATGGCATCCCGGTCACGCCGACCCCGGCTGTCGGATCGTGCCTCTTCCAGCTCGGCGAGTTGTCGCCCCGCGATGTCCTGCGGCGGATGCTGAACGCCGTCGAGGATGCCATGCTGTCCGATGATGGCCGCGCCGACTACTCACCGGCGCATGACCTCCGCCACGCCCGCAGCTTCATGCTGCTGAACGAATTCAAGGCGGCGTTGGAGACGCCGGGGCAGCTCCGCCTCGACTACCAGCCTCGCATCGACCTCGCCGACGGCGCCTGCCGGGGCGTCGAGGCGCTGCTTCGGTGGACACATCCGCAATTCGGTCCGATCCCGCCCTTCGACTTCATACCCGGCGTCGAGCAGACGGCCTTGGCAAAGCCTTTGACGGAGTGGGTCGCGCGAACGGCCCTTGCCCAGATGGCGGCCTGGCGCACGCAGGGCATCGATCTGAAGGTCTCGATCAACGTTTCGGCGCTGAACCTCGACGAGCCCGACTTCGCCGAGCGAATCCTTGACCTTGTTCGGGTTGGCGGTGCGGATGCCAGGATGTTGGAGCTGGAGTTCACCGAGAGCGCGGTTGCACGAAACGGCACCCGCGTCGTGCATCAGCTCGAGGCGCTCCGCGACGCCGAGATCACCATCGCGATCGACGACTTCGGGAGTGGCTACAGCAATCTCTCCTATCTCCAGAAGCTCCCGGCTTCGGTCCTGAAGGTAGACCGCGCTTTCGTCGGCGAACTGGAGACATCGGAGCGCGACCGGACGCTGGTGCGATCCGTCATCGAGATGGCCCATCAGCTCGGTTACCGCGTGGTGGCCGAAGGCATCGAGACGCAGGAGACCTACGATCTCGTCCGCTCATGGGGGTGCGACGAGGGGCAGGGCTACCTCATGGCGAGGCCGATGACTGCGGCAAAGCTCGGAGAATGGCTGCTTTCGTCGGCCCAACTCCCCGAAGTGGCGTGACGGCGAGGGCTGAGGGGGCTGAAGCTGACGAGGGCTTAATCAACGGTCGGCTATGGCGGTGTGGCAGGAGCGCTGGTCGCTCCGATCATTCCTGACGGCTCGGAGGGTATCCATGTCGGACAGCCAGCGCGAAGCCCTGCGCCAGAAAGCCCTGGCGGAGATCGCCCTTCTCGACACGCCGCCCGAACGCGAGTTCGACGCCCTGGCCAAGCTCGCACAGCGAATGCTGGGCACCAGCATGTCATCCGTCACGCTGATCGATCCCGAGCGCCAATGGTTCAAGGCGCGCTGCGGGCCGCTGGCACCCTGGACCGCGCGTGGTCCCGCCCTTTGCGCCGTCGTCTTCGAGAGCGAGGCGCCGATGACGGTCGCCGATGCCAGCCTCGACCCGCGCTTTGCGGACAATCCCTTCGTGGTGGGCGAGCCTCATATCCGCTTCTATGCGGGTGTGCCGGTTCGCCTGCGCCAGATGAACGGCGATCACGTGACGATCGGGACGCTCTGCGTCCTCGACGACAAGCCGCGCGAGCCGACGGCAGCCGACCTTGAGGCTCTGTCCGAGCTGGCATGTCTCGCCGAGGCCCTGGTTGAAGCTCGCGCTGTTGCCTTGCGCGCGGCAGAAGCCGCTGAACTGCGCCGCTTGGCGGTGGAGCGTTTGGAGCGCGAGCGGCGTCAGCTCAAGCAGGCCGAGCGCATGGCCGCCATGGGATCCTACCGGCACGACATCGAGCGCCACTCAACTGAATGGTCGGACGGCGTCTTCGCCATCCACGAGTTGCCGATCAGCGCGGGCGTGCCCAACGGCGAGATCCTGAACTTCTTTCCGGAGCCGGATCGAACGGCCTTTCTGGATGGGGTGATGCGCACCCTGGACTCTGGAGAGCCGTTCGACCTGGAGGCAGACTTCATCACGGCGAGGGGCAACCGGCGCCGCGTGCGCTGCTCGTGCGAGATCGAGCTGTCGAAGGGCAAACCTGCTGCGCTGATCGGGGTGATCCAAGACATCTCCGAACGCCATGCCCTGGAAAGCCGCCTTCGGCATCGAGCATGCACCGACGGCTTGACGGAGCTCGCAAACCGGGCCGAGTTCCATCGTGTCCTCGATCAGCGGCTTCGCGAGGCACGCGCGGCACACGAGGAGCTTGCGGTCCTCCTGATTGATCTCGACGGGTTCAAAGCGGTCAACGATGCGTTGGGCCATGCTGCCGGCGACGACGTACTGCGCCGCGTCGCCGATCGCCTCCGCCGACCGACCTATGACCGCTGCTTCACGGCGCGTCTTGGCGGCGACGAATTCGCGGTCATCGTGCCTGCGGCGGTCGGACGCGCAGGATTGGCTCCGATGGTCGATCATCTGCTTCGCGACCTCGACATCGTTGTGACCGAAGCTGGACAGATCGCTCGCGTCACCGGCTCGGTCGGCATTGCTTGGTCGAAAGGGGGAATTGAGGGCGGCGACACGCTGCTACGCCACGCCGACGCTGCCCTTTATGAAGCCAAGCGTAGGCAGAAGGGCACAGCGCGGACCTACCTGGAGAACTCTGCCGTTCGTCAGAAAGGGTGAGGTGCGGAATGGCCGCTTTCGGGAACGCTCCAAAAGCCGCGGAACGGCAATGAAGGGTCCAGGCCGTGTCAAAACGTCGAGCTTGGTTGTTGTTTGAGGTTTCGGGGCTGATCGCACGGTTGGGCGCAGAGATACGGCGCTCTACTGCTGCTTTTTGCGATGGTCGAGGGACAGAGCGA
>NZ_VTOM01000033.1 GCF_009765365.1 Antarcticirhabdus aurantiaca | reverse complement strand
CCAGTCCTCGAGGCAGGGCGGGAACAGCGTCGCCTGATCGCGATCGGCGCCGACAACGAAGCGTCCCATGCCATCCTCCAGACCACCCTGAAGAAGATAGCATGAGCAGGGTTTTGACACAGCCAGGACCCATTGCATCCGCGCGCCGATGTGAAGGCTATACGAAAGATAACCGCGCCTCAAACGAAATTGCGTCGCGGCGACTGCAGCGGTGGCGATCTCAAGGCTGCTCCTGCGGCTCGCCCATGATCGTTCCGTTCCCGATCATGGCGGCAGAGCGGTTTATCTCTGGACGCTCGTATGGAGCGGGAGGCCGGCCGCTCGTTGAAGGTTGCCACGAAGACAGCGCGAGCCTCGGTTCGGCATCCCGGGATCTCTCCGGTCGGCTGCCCGGAAAGCGAAAGAGAAACGCAAGTCGGATGGCATCCTCCAGCACGATCGGCCCACGATCTGCGTCGCTTCGCCCCCTTTCCTGCGGCCGTTGACGCGCGGCGAGCCCCGCGGCATGGTGCTGGCATTCCGAGGGGTGCGTCGCAGGGCGCTGAGATGGCGAAGGCCGAACCCTTGAACCTGATCCGGGTCATGCCGGCGTAGGAACGGGAAAGCGGGCCGCCGTCGGGTGCCCGGTCGCCTCACATCCTGTCAGCCAGCTTCGTCCCGGATCGCCGGCGGCTCCGGCCGCCCAGCGCGAAAGGGCGGGGAGCATGCGGGCGGCGGGCGGAGCCGAAGCGGCGCGGGCGGGCGGGCTCCGCAGCCGGGACATCGTGCTGGTGGTCGCGCGCGGCTGCGTCTCGGTGCTCGCGCTCTGGCAGGGCGCCGTCCTGATCCTCGACCCGCCGCGCTATCTCCTGCCGTCGCCGCTCGCGGTCGGCCGCACGCTCGTCGAGCGTTTTTCCATGCTCTGGCCGGAAGCGCTCCTGACGCTCGGCGAGGCCGGGCTCGGTCTCGTCATCGGGAGCCTTGCCGGCGCCCTGTCCGGCCTCCTCGTTGTCGCCCTGCCGCGCGTCGGCGCGCTCGCCTGGCCGGTGCTCCTCGTTCTCCAGGCGCTGCCGGTCTTCGCGATCGCGCCGATCCTCGTCCTGTGGTTCGGCTTCGGCGTCGCCTCCAAGGTCGCGATGGCGGCGCTGATCCTGTTCTTTCCCGTCGCCTCCGCCTTCGCCGACGGTCTGCGCCGGATCGAGCGCGACGTCGTCGATGCGGCGGCGCTCGCGGGCGCGACGCCCTTCCAGACGCTGCGGCTCCTGCGCGTGCCGCTCGCCATGCCGGCGCTGGTCTCGGGCCTGCGGGTCGCCGCGCCCCTCGCGCCGCTCGGCGCCGTCGTCGGCGAATGGGTCGGGGCGACCGGCGGGCTCGGCTTCCTGATGATCCAGGCCAATGCGCGCATGCAGACCGACGTGCTCTTCGCCGCCCTCGTTCTTCTCGCGCTGATGACGCTCGCCCTTCGCGCCCTCGTCGACGCCCTCGCCCATCGCCTCGCGCCCTGGGCGCGAACGGTCTGACCGCAGAAACCCCCAAGGAATGCCCATGAAGCGCCGCACCCTTCTCGCCGCCTCGCTCGCGCTGCCCGCCATCCTGGCCGGCCGCCGGGCGCCCGCCGCCGAGGACAAGCTCACCGTCCTCCTCGAATGGTTCGTCAATCCCGACCACGCGCCGCTCGTTCTCGCCGAGGCGCTCGGCCTCTTCGCGGCCCAGGGCCTCGTTGTCGAGCTGGTGCCGCCGGCCGACCCCTCCGCGCCGCCGCGCCTCGTCGCGGCGGGCCAGGCGGACGTCGCCGTCCACTACCAGCCGAACCTCGTTCTCGACGTCGCGGCCGGCCTGCCCTTGAAGCGCTTCGGCACGCTCGTTGCCTCGCCGCTGAACACGCTGATCGTCCTGAAGGACGGGCCCGTGAAGAGCCTCGCGGACCTCAAGGGCCGGCGGATCGGCTATTCCGTGTCGGGCTTCGAGGACGCGCTGGTCGGCCAAATGCTGGCGAGCGTCGGCCTGTCGGCGAGCGACGTCGAGCTCGTCAACGTCAACTTCTCGCTCACGCCCGCGCTGCTCTCCGGCCAGGTCGACGCGACCGTCGGGGGCTTTCGCAACTTCGAGCTGACGCAGATGGCGATCGAGGGGCGGGAGGGTCTCGCCTTCCTGCCGGAAGAGCACGGCGTCCCGGCCTATGACGAACTGATCTTCGTCGCCCATGCCGACAGGACGAACGATCCCCGCCTGCCGCGCTTCCTCGCCGCCGTGGACGAGGCGACGCGGCGGCTGCGCGCCGATCCGGCCGAGGGATGGCGGCTGTTTCTCGCGGCTCATCCCGATCTCGACGACCGGCTGAACCGCCAGGCCTTCGCCGACACCCTGCCGCTCTTCGCGCAGGATCCCGCGCGGCTCGACCGCGAGCGCTATGCGAAACTGTCCGCCTTCCTGGAGGCGCGCGGCCTCGTCGACGAGGCGCCCGGCGTCGAAGCGCTCGCCGTGGAGCTCGGCGCGTGAGCGCGGCCGTGATCGGGACCGGGGCCGTGACCCCCGAGCGCGTCGCCGACATTCTCGACGCCCTGCGCGACGCGCGCCCGCGCGTCCACGCCCTCACCAACACGGTGGTCCAGACCCGCACCGCGGACGGTCTGACGGCGCTCGGCGCCGTGCCCTCGATGACCACCGATCCCGACGAGGTCGCGGAGGTCGCGGGCGCGGCTCGCGCGCTCCTCGTCAATCTCGGCACGCTCGACCGCGACCGGCGCGCGGCGATCGACGTCGCCGTCGACCTCTTCGCGTCGAGCGGACGCCCCTTCGTGCTCGACCCCGTGAAATGCGACATCGCCGAGCGGCGGCGCACGCGCGCGCGCGCGCTCCTTGCCAGGAAGCCGGCGCTGGTGCGCGCCAATGCGGACGAGATGGCCGCGCTCGGGTCCTTCGCCGGGGCGCGGCTCGAAACCGGCCGGCTCGACCGGATCGCGGACGAAGCGCGCAGCCTGACAGTCGCGAACGGCCATCCCTGGCTCGCCGACGTGACGGGCACGGGGTGCCTGTCCGGCGCCATGGCCGCGGCCTTTCTCGCGGTCGAGCCGGACGCCGTCGCGGCGGGCATCGCGACGGCCGTCACGCTCGGCGTCGCGGCCGAGATCGCGGCCCGGCGCTCGGCCGGTCCCGGCACCTTCGCCGTCCACCTCCTCGACGCGCTCGCAGGCCTCGGCCGCGACGACGTCCTCGCCCTCGCACGGATCAACCGATGATCGACCTGTCCCTCTACGTCCTTCTCGACGCCGGCGCCGTGCCGCCCGAGCGCCTGCCCGATCTCGCGCGGACGGCCGCCGAGAACGGCGCGACGCTCCTCCAGTATCGCGACAAGACCGCCTCGACCCGCGCGATGGTGGCGCGCGCCTCGGCGATCCGCGCCGCGCTGGCGGGCTCGGGCGTGCCGCTTCTCGTCAACGACCGCGTCGACGTCGCGCTGGCATCCGGCACGGAGGGCGTCCATCTCGGGCGCGACGATATGGCGCCGGATACGGCGCGGCGGATCCTGGGCGCGAGCGCGATCGTCGGCGTCACCGTGAAGAACGCCGACGACGCGCGGGGCGCGCTGCACCCCGCCGTCGACTATGCCTGCATCGGCGGCGTCTTCGAAACCCTGTCGAAGGCAAATCCGGAGCCGCCGGTCGGCATCGAGGGCTTTCGCACCCTGCGAAACGGCCTGCGGGACGCGCGGCCGGATCTGCCCGTCGGCGCCATCGCCGGCATCGACGCCGAGCGCGCGGCGCAGCTCGTCGCCGCCGGTGCCGACGGCGTCGCCGTGATCTCGGCGGTGCTGCGCGCGGCCGATCCCGCGGCGGCGGCGCGGGCGTTGCGCGCGGCGGTGGACGCGGCAAAAGGGGAGGCGGCACGATGACCGCCGTCGCCCTGACCATCGCGGGGTCCGATAGCGGCGGAGGCGCCGGCATCCAGGCCGACCTCAAGACCTTCTCGGCGTGCCACGTCTTCGGAACCAGCGCGCTGACCGCCGTCACGGCCCAGAACACGACGGGCGTCTCGGCGGTTTCGATCCTTCCGGCCGAGATGGTGGCCGCGCAGATCGAGGCCGTGCTCGCCGATTTTCGCGTCGGCGCGATCAAGATCGGCATGGCGGGCGATCGCGACACGATCGAGGCGATCGGCGAAACCCTGGCGCGGCACGGGCGCGAGGCCGTGCTCGACCCGGTGATGGTCGCGACCTCCGGCGACCGGCTGCTCGCGGCGGACGCGGCGGAGGCGCTGATCGGGCACCTCGTGCCGCTGGCCTGCCTCGTCACGCCGAACCTGGCGGAGGCGGCGCTCCTGACCGCCCGGCCGGTCGCGACCAGCGAGGCGGAGATGGAGGAGCAGGGGCGGCGCATCCTCGATCTCGGCGCCCGCGCCGTCCTGGTCAAGGGCGGCCATCTCGGCGGGGCGGACAGCGCCGACATCCTGGTGCGGCCGGACGCGGCGCCCCGCCGCTTCGCCGCGCCGCGCATCGACACGACGAGCGATCACGGCACCGGCTGCACGCTCTCGGCCGCGGTGGCGGCCGGGCTCGCCCGCGACCTGGCGCTGGAGGACGCCGTCGAGGCGGCGAAGCGCTACCTGTCCGCCGCGCTCGCCGGGGCGGCGCAGCTCGATCTCGGCCATCGCGGACGCGGTCCCGTCCACCACTTCCACGCGCTTTGGACGGAGGAGGGGCGATGAGCGGGCTCTTCGACGAGCTGAAGGCGCGAGCCCGGCCGAACTGGACGGCCTATGTCGAGCACGACTTCGTGCGGCGCCTTGCCGAGAACCGTCTCCCGGAAGGAGCCTTCCGGGCCTATCTCGTCCAGGACTACCTCTTCCTGATCCAGTTCGCGCGGGCGCAGGCGCTTGCGGTCTACAAGAGCCGGACGCTCGCCGACATGCGCGCGGCCAAGACCGCGCTCGTCGCGATCCTCGACGTCGAGTTGGACCTCCACGTCCGCGTGTCGGCGCGCTGGGGCCTGTCGCCCGCGGATCTCGAATCCGCGCCCGAACTCGCGGCGACGGTCGCCTATACCCGTTTCGTGCTCGACGCCGGCATGGCGGGGGACCTCCTGGACCTGCGCGTCGCACTCGCGCCTTGCGTCGTCGGCTACGGCGAGATCGCGCGCGCCATCCGATCCGAGGCCGGACGCCATACCGGGCATGCGCAGGCCGACTGGATCGCCGAATATGCCGGCGAGAGCTATCAGGGCGTAGCGGCGGCGGCGCGCGGCGAGATCGACCGCCTCGGCGCGGATCTGTCGACGGGGCGCCGCGGCGAGCTCGCGGCGCACTTCGCCAAGGCCTGCGACCTGGAAGCCGCGTTCTGGCAGATGGCCCTCGACGAGGGCGAGGCCGCGCGATGAAAGGAGTCGTGCCGGCCTGAGATCGGCCGCCCGTCGGCATTCCCGACCCGAAGGCAGTACCCCGGCAATGCCCTCCGCCTAAAAAGTTGCCCATCGACAAACCTTGCGGCTTCAGCTTCATTCGGGGAGGAGCGGCGGAACGCGCCCGGCCGCCCGCGATTCAGCCTGGGGCGGGCAAGGGAACGGTGTGCCATGGATCTGCGCGTCGGCAGGCCGAAGGGCGAGACGGGGTGGCTCACCTCCGTCGGCGAGGGCTCGCTCGCGGACGTTCACCGCACGGTCGCGGTGCGGCGCGGCGGGGCGCCCTGGCGCCGGGCGCTCGCCTTTTTCGGGCCGGGCTACCTCGTGGCCGTCGGCTACATGGATCCGGGCAACTGGGCGACCTCGATCGCGGGCGGATCGGCCTTCGGCTACACGCTGCTCTTCGTCGCGCTTTTGTCCAACATCATGGCGATCGTGCTTCAGTCGCTCTGCGCGCGCCTCGCCATCGCCAGCGGGCGCGACCTCGCCCAGGCCTGCCGCGACGCCTATCCCCGGCCCGTGGCCGTCACGCTTTGGCTTCTCGCCGAGATCGCGATCATCGCCACCGACATCGCCGAGGTGATCGGCACGGCGATCGGCCTCAACCTGATCTTCGGCCTGCCGCTGGAGATCGGCGTCGTCGTCACGGCGCTCGACGTCTTCCTGATCCTTTACCTCCAGAAGCTCGGCTTTCGCTGGGTCGAGGCCTTCATCATCGCGCTTCTCGGCGTGATCGCGGTCTGCTTCACCGTTCAGATCGCCATGGTCGACCCGGACTGGAGCGCGGTGATCGCCGGTTTCGCCCCGACGCGCGAGATCGTTTCCAATCCGGAGATGCTCTACCTCGCGCTCGGCATCCTCGGCGCGACGGTGATGCCGCACAACCTCTACCTCCATTCCGGCATCGTGCAGACCCGTGCCTACGGCGAAACGCTTCCCGAGAAGCGCGAGGCGCTGCGCTTCGCGACGCTCGATTCGACCCTCGCCCTGATGTTGGCGCTTCTCGTCAACGCGTCGATCCTGATCCTGGCGGCGGCGGCCTTCCACACGAGCGGCCGCACGGAGATCGCCGAACTCGGCGAGGCGCACGACCTCCTCGCCCCGCTTCTCGGCTTCGCCGTCGCGCCGGTGCTGTTCGGCGTCGCGCTGCTCTGCTGCGGCCTCAACTCCACGGTCACGGCGACACTGGCCGGCCAGATCGTCATGGAGGGCTTTCTTCGGCTGCGCCTCGCGCCCTGGCTGCGGCGGCTCATCACCCGCCTCATCGCGATCATTCCGGCGGCCGGCGTCACCATCTGGTACGGCGATGCCGGCACGGCCGAGCTCCTTATCCTGACCCAGGTGGTCCTGAGCCTCCAGCTCTCCTTCGCAGTGTTCCCGCTGGTGACGTTCACGGCCAGCCGCGCGAAGATGGGCGAACTCGTCGCGCCGCGATGGCTCGTCGCCGTCGCCGTGCTGATCGCCGTCACCATCGCCGGCCTCAACGTGAAGCTCCTCGCCGACTTCGTTTTCGCCTGAGGAGCGACCCCGTCGAAAAAGCATGGATTAGCCGCTTGCAGGCGAACGGGGGCCGGGTTATAGACCCGCCCGCAGGTCGCGGAGTGTAGCGCAGTCTGGTAGCGCACCTCGTTCGGGACGAGGGGGTCGCAGGTTCAAATCCTGCCACTCCGACCAGCACTCCCCACATCATGACTCCCGTTTTCAAGCAGTCTCGGCGGATCGCGCCCGGCTGCTCGCCCGTTTATTATTCGGCTCGATTGGCGGCATTTCGTCGATCCGAAATGTCGCGCCGAACAGCTCGCGCCGGCCCAGCCTTCGAAACGGGGAAGCCCGGGAAGGCCCGGCTCACCCGGGCGAGGAGCCACCTTTCGGGTTCAGGGCGGGTCGAAGGGGCGGGGAGGCGCGGTCGAGAGCCAGGGGGCTGCGCGAGAAGCGAATCGGCGTTCGCAGGCCCGGCACCCCTTCCGGCTCGATGCGAAGGCCCCGCGAGCGCACCTGGGGATGATCGATGGCGTCCGCCACGCTGTTGATCGGGCCGCCCGGCACGCCGCGCGCCTGCATCGCGGCGATGAGGTCGTCGCGCGTCAGGAGGCGGGTGCGAGCCGAGAGGATCGGCACGAGCGTCGCCCGGTTCTCCACCCGCGCGGGGTTCGTCGCATAGGCGGGGTCGAGCGCGACTTCGGCGATGCCGAGCGCGTCGACGAAGGCGGCGAACTGGCGATCGTTGCCGCAGGCGACGATGGCGTGGCCGTCCGAGCAGGGAAAGACCTGGTAAGGCACGATGTTGGGATGGGCGTTGCCCATCCGGCGCGGGGGCGCGCCGCCGGCCAGATGGTTCATGGCCTGGTTGGCGAGCGCGGCGACGCCGCAGTCGAGCAGCGCCAGGTCGACGTGCTGGCCCCGGCCGGAGCGGGCGCGCTCGGCCAGCGCGGCCTGGATGCCGATGGTGCCGTAGAGGCCGGTGAGGATGTCGATCCAGGCGACGCCGATCTTCTGCGGCTCCCCGTCCGGCTCGCCGGTGAGGTCCATGATCCCGCACAGGCCCTGGACCAGGAAGTCGTAGCCCGGCAGGCGCGCGAAAGGCCCGTCCTGGCCGAAGCCGGTGATGGAGCAGTAGACGAGGCGCGGATTGAGCGCGGCGAGGCTCGCATAGTCGAGCCCGTACTTGGCGAGGCCCCCGACCTTGAAGTTCTCGATCACGACGTCGGCCTCGCGCACGAGGTCGAGAACGCGCCGAAGGTCGGCGGCGTCGTTGAAGTCGAGGGCGAGCGAGCGCTTGCCGCGATTGGCCGCGTGGAAATAGGCGGCGGTGCGCTCGCTCGTCCCGTCGTCCAGTTGCCGCTCCACGAAGGGCGGCCCCCAGCGGCGGGTGTCGTCGCCCTCCGGCGCCTCGACCTTGACGACCTCGGCCCCGAGGTCCGCCAGCGTCTGCCCGATCCACGGACCGGCCAGGATGCGCGCCAGCTCGACGACCTTGAGGCCGGCGAGCGGCGGCTCGCCGGAGGGGGCGGCCCCGATCATCGGGCCGCGCTCAAACGAAGGCCTGGAGGCCGGTGACGGCGCGCCCGAGGATCAGGGCGTGGACGTCGTGCGTGCCCTCGTAGGTGTTCACCGTTTCCAGGTTCACCATGTGGCGCATCACCTGGTATTCCTCCGAGATGCCGTTGCCGCCGTGCATGTCGCGGGCGCGGCGGGCGATATCGAGCGCCCGCCCGCAATTGCTGCGCTTGACGATCGAGATCATCTCGGGCGCCGCGTTCGCCTCGTCGAGGAGGCGGCCGACGCGAAGGCTCGCCTGCAGGCCGAGCGCGATCTCGGTCAGCATGTCGGCGAGGCGCAGCTGGAAGAGCTGGGTCTGGGCGAGCGGGCGGCCGAACTGGTGACGGTCGAGCCCGTAGCGGCGCGCGGCGTGGAAGCAGAACTCCGCCGCTCCCATCACGCCCCACGAGATGCCGTAGCGCGCGCGGTTGAGGCAGCCGAAGGGGCCCTTGAGCCCCTCGACGTTCGGCAGCAGCGCATCCTCGCCGACCTCGACCGCGTTCATCACGATCTCGCCGGTGACGGAGGCGCGCAGGCTGAGCTTGCCCTCGATCCTGGGCGCGGACAGCCCCTTGGTTCCCTTGTCGAGCACGAAGCCGCGGATCTTGCCGCCGTGTGCCTCGGACTTCGCCCAGACCACGAAGACGTCGGCGATGGGCGCGTTGGAGATCCAGGTCTTGCTGCCGTCGAGGACGTAGCCGTTCGCCGTGCGACGGGCCGTCGTGCGCATGCCGGCGGGATCGGATCCGGCGTCGGGCTCGGTGAGGCCGAAGCAGCCGATCAGCGCGCCGCTGGCGAGGCCCGGCAGGTAGCGCCGCCGCTGCTCCTCCGAGCCGTAGGCGAAGATCGGATACATGACGAGCGAGGACTGGACGCTCATCATCGAGCGATAGCCGGAATCCACCCGCTCGATCTCCCGGGCGATCAGGCCGTAGGCGACGTAGGACGCGCCGAGGCCCCCGTACTCCTCCGGGATGGTGACGCCGAGAAGACCCATCTCGCCCATCTCGCGGAAGATCGCGGGATCGCTCGCCTCGTCGCGGAAGGCGGCGATCACCCGCGGCTGAAGCTTGTCCTGCGCGTAGGTGCGGGCGCCGTCGCGCAGCATGCGCTCCTCGTCGGACAGCTGCGCGTCGAGGCGGAGCGGGTCCTCCCAGTCGAACCGGCCGAGATCGGGGGCGTCCTTCGGCTTGAGGGTCATGCGGAACTCCGATGCGTCGATGATCCCGACGGCGCGCCGGGCATGTCCCGCATCGATAAACGAGGACGGACGGCGGGGCCAATGCGTTCGGCTGGCGAGTTCAGGAGGAATTTTCATGAAGTCCGCCCCTCCGGCGCAGCCGGTGCTCCCGCCCGCGCAAGGGGCGTGATAGGTCCCGGAGCCGTCATGCGCCGATCCTTCACCCCCACCTTGTCCGAGCTCCAGGCGCTCGGCGCCTGCGCCGAAAGCGGCTCGGCGACCGAGGCCGCCCGCCGCCTCGGCCTGACCCAGAGCGCGGTCAGCCGGTCCCTCGGCTCGCTGGAAGCGCGGCTCGGCGTCCAGCTCTTCCACCGGGTGCGCAAGCGGCTGATCCTGTCGGATGCGGGTCGGGCGATGCTGCGCGACACCGAGCGGGTGCTCGCCGACATCAACGCCGCCGCCCTGACGGTCATGTCGTTCGGCGGCCAGGGCGACGTCCTGCGCCTGGCGGTGCTGCCGACCTTCGGCACGGCCTGGCTGATCCCGCGCCTGCCCGAGTTCCGGCGCCGCGCCCCACACCTGTCGCTCGACATCGCCTCGCGCCTCCAGGCGGTGGACTTCGAGCGCGAGCCCTTCGACGCGGCGCTGCAGCGCCGCGAGCTGGCCGGGCCGGGAACAAGCGTGGTGCCGCTGGTGAGCGAGGCCCTGATCGCGGTCGCCTCGCCGAGCCTCCTGGGCGCAGGCGGGCTGCCCCTGGCGGACGAGGCGATCGCGCGCCTGCCGCTCCTCCAGCAGTCGACGCGCCCCGAGCTCTGGCTGGACTGGTTCCGCGACGCGGGGCTCGACCCGATCTCGATCCTGCGCGGCCCGCGCTTCGAGCATTTCGGCATGGTGCTGGGGGCCGCGCGCGCCGGGCTCGGCGCCGCGCTCGTTCCGGAAGTCCTCGCCGTCTCGGACCTTCGGGCCGAGCGGCTCCTCAAGATCTCGCAGCGCGTCCTGCCGGGCAGCTCCGACTACGCGCTGATCTATCCCGCGCGCAGCGAGGCGAGCGCGCCGCTGGCCGCCTTCCGGGACTGGATCCAGACGATGGCCGCGCCCTCGTGAGGGCGGCCCGCCCGCGTCAGCCGGCTTTGGACAGGCAGACGACGTCGAGGACGACGACGCCCGCGATCCGCGCCTCCTCGCAGCTTGGTGCGAGGCGCGACAGGGCGGTCGGCCGAGTGGGGGGCGGTGCGGGAGCGAAGAAGCCTTGGAACGAGGGCGGGAGCGCGCCGCTCGCCAGCGTTACCTCCTCCACGAGGAGGCGATCGGCCGGCAGGTTCGCGAGCAGTTGCCGGAACTCGGCGGGGTCGGGCGTCTGCACGATCCGCAGCAGCCGCTGCATGCGCGCTTCCAGCTCCCTGAAGTAGCCGAGCTGGTAGGCGATGGCGTGCTCGCGCGTGGCGTAGACCCCGCGCCGCGCGAAGACCGGCACGTAGTCCAATTCGTTCACGAAGCCGGCGAGGCGGGTTCCGGGCGGCGTTCGCGCGGCGGCCTCGACGATGCCGGGCCGTTCGGGTTCGCGGGCGAGCGCCCTGACGCCCTGAGCGGCGGCGAGCGAGCCGCCGACGAGACCCGCGGCGGCGAGCATCAGGGCGAGCCGGCCGGCGACGCTCCGGGACAGGCCCGACGGGATCCGGGCGCGGATCGCCTCGCAGGCGACCAGCGCGGTCGCCAGAGCCGCGATAAGGAAGGCCGCGTCGGAGTAGCGGTTGGGCAGGTGCAGGCGGAACAGGAGAACCTGCGCCAGGACCGCGCCGGCCGTGCCCGACAGGACGAGCGCGGCGATGACGGATGAGCCGGGGCGGGGGCCGGGGCGCAGCGCCCGCCAAAGCAGCACCGCCGGGCCGGTCAGGAGAACGGCGACGAGGAGCGCGAGACGGGGGTCTGTCGGCGCCTCGCAGCGCCGGCCGAAGAAGCCGAGCCGCTCGCCGCACAGAAGGTCGACCGAGCCGTCCGCCTCGAACACCTCGCCGCGACCGCCCGCGGCGAAGGTCGGGATGGCGCGGGCGTCGGCGAGCGTCGCGACCGGGCCGAAGCTCCCCTCGGCGAGGAGCGTCGGGGCGACGCCCGCGATGGTGGCGAGCGCGCAGGCGGCGACGAGGACGATGCGCGGCCTCGACAGGTCGATCAGGCGGCCGCCGCCGGGAAGGAGCGGCGACAGGCCGATCGCGCCGGCCGAGACCAGCGCGGCCTGGGGATAGCTGCCGGCCAGGAGCCCCTGCGCCAGCGCCGTCTGCCAGAGGCTTTGCCGGACGAGGCCGTCGACGACGAGGATCAGGAGGAGCGGCCAGAAGCCCCGCGGCGTGCCGCTGGCCGTCGGATCGCCCGCGATGACCAGCGCGACGACGGCCAGAACGAAGGCGACGGCCGGATCGGCGCCGAGCCTGCGGCCGAGCCGGAAGGCGGCGAGCGGCAGGAGAACGAGAAGAAGCGCGGGCAGGAGCTTCGTCGTCAGCACCGGGTCGAGGCCGAGACCGAAGGCGGCGCGGTAAGGCAGCGCGTAGACCCAAGGGCTCACAGACTGCCAGTAGTCGAGCACGAGGTCGGGACCGCGCAGCGCCGGCTCGCTCCAGCGCGCCATCCAGGCCGTGAACTGGAGCGCGTCGTTGGGGAAGCGAAAGGGTCCCCGGAAGACCTGGTCGAGCTCGCGCAGGGCGGCGAGGAGGCCGAGGAGGACGGCGGCGGCACGCCAGAAGCGCTCGTCGCGCGTGCCCGTCAACCGACGCTCCAGGCCCGCGAAGATCGAAGACGTCACCGCGGTGCCCGTTCGGAAGCCGCGGCCTTCAGGGCGGCGCGGCTCTCGTAGAATTTGGACACGAAGGGCAGGCCGGCCATGGCCGGCAGGAGGTAGCGGCTGGTCGCCAGGATGCCGAGAACCGCGCCCTGGCCGGGCGAGAGATAGGGCGCGTAGAACAGGACGATGGCCGCGTCGCGCGTGCCGACGCCGGCGAAGGTGAAGGGCAGGAGGCCGACGAGGATCGACAGCGTGGCGAAGGCCATGTTGTCGAGGAGCGGCACGGCGCCTCCGAGGGCGCGGGTGAAGAGCCAGAACTGGGCGAGGTGCAGCGCCCAGATGCCGACCGACAGGAGCGTGGTGCCGAGGGCGCGCCGCGGGTTCTGCCAGAACCAGCCGACGATGCCGCTCCAGTCGTCGGAGAAGCGTTCGAGGAGGGCGCGCGGCTTTGCCGGCAGGAGGCGCCCGCCAAGGCGCGCGAGACCGGCCGCGGCCGGCAGGGGCGAGAGCAGGAGGGCGAGAAGAACGAAGAGCCCGCCGACCGGCAGCAGCGCGAGCGCGAAGCGCGGGTCGCCCGCCGCGACCGTGAGGATTCCGACGAGGCCCCACAGCAGGAGCGAGGCCATGTCGAGGGCCTTTTCCAGGACGACGACGGCGAAGGAGCGGGTCGGCTCCATGCCGTGGCGCCGGGTGAGGACGACGCTCTTGGCAAGGTCCCCCATCTTCGATGGGAGAAACAGGTTCAGCGTCGAGGCGGCGAGCACCAGCCGCACCGCTTCGCCCGTTCGCACCGAGGCGCCGCGGCTGACCAGGGTGAAGCGCCAGGCGGTCGCCCAGGTCAGGGGCACGACGAGAAGCAGGCCGAGAAGGAGCCAGGCGGGGTCGGAGCGGCGAACGGCCGCGGCGAGCGCGTCGAGGTCGACGACGAAGTAAAGGCCGGCGAGGAGGACGAGGCTGACGGCGAGCCCGACGAGGCGCTTCACGAACCGCGCCTCACAGCCGCGTCTCGACCACGAGCGGCTCGGCCGGTCCGAGGCCGGCGAGGCGCGCCGTCCAGTCGTCGAAGGGCTCGAGCTGCGAGGGCTGGAAGACGCGGGCCATGATCGTGGTGATCGAGACCTGCGAATGGCCGCGGCCGATCAGGGCGACGCCGTCCCAGCCTTCGGCCGCGCTGATCTCGTCGCGCAGGAGAACGGCGCCGCTTGGTTCGAGCGTCAGGGCCCGGCGGAAGCGGAAGGGCGCGTCGCGCCGCCCAGTGACGAGGAGCTTCTGCAGGAGACGCCGGACGAGGTCTGGGAAGAAGCGCCCGAGGCTCAGCATGACGAGGCGCAGGACGACGTTCTTGAGCGGGGTCAGGAGGGCGCTCTTGGCATAGGCCATCGCGCCGGCGACGGTGATCGCGTCTCCGTCGATCGTCGTCTCGAAGGGGCCGACGATGTGGCAGACGGCGGCGCGGCCGTCCGTCGTCGCGAGCGCCGCGCCGGTGTCGGAGCGCACGAGTCGCCCGTTTCGGAAGAGGCGGAAGGTGCCGCCCTTGGCGGTGGACACCACGAGTTCGACGCTTTCGCGCCGCTCGACGAGAAGGCCGGCCTCGGGGAAGCTCGTCCGGCCCTGCGGCGGGCGCGCGGGGGCGGGGCGCTCCGGGACCATCTCGCGCACCGTCAGGAGCCAGCTCCAGACGTGATGGGCGAGAATGTGGTCGTCCTCGCAGGTCGGGCCGAGCCCGGCCACGACGCGGGGCAGGGCCGCGTCGTTGACGGCCAGCGCCTCCGGCATCCAGGCGCCGGCGATCTCGAAGCCGTGCGGGAAGAAGTTGAGGGTGGAGCGGCTGGAATACTCGCCGCCGACCGAGCCGTCGCAATGGACGAAGTGGCGGAAGAAGCCGATCGCCCGCGCCAGCGGCTCGCGAAGGGCGAGGTCCGGCCGGCGGCGGTCGAGATCGGCGAGAAGGCCGATCGTCAGCGACAGGTAGCCGAGATCGGCGCCGCCGTACTCGTCGAACCAGCCCTCGCCGCTCTGCCAGGAGCGCAGCCGCGCGAGGCGCCGGTGCATGGCCGCCTCGAAGGCGGGCTCGGCGAGGCGCCGGGCGGCGCGCTCCAGCCCGTTGGCGATCAGCGCTTCGTGGTTGGACAGGCGGCCGCTCTCCTCGTGGGCGGCGAGCCAGGCGGCGCGGCGGCGCACGAGGCCGTCGATCTCGGCGTCCGGGCCGATCCCGAGGACGTCGAGGCTTTCCAGGATCGCGAAGAGCGAGAAGGCGGCGGCGCCGGCGGCGCGCTCGAAGGGGAAGTAGTCATCGCAGGAGCCGTCGGGATGGGCCGAGCGCGCGGCATAGCGCATGCCCGCGACCGCCCATTCGCGGATCGCCTCGGAGCGGAAATAGGGATTGTCCGGCACGTCCGCGGCATAGGCGAGGGCGAGCGGCAGAACGAATTCCTGCGACATGCCGCAGGGAAAGTCGATGATGCGGTAGTGCCAGTAGTTGCGGTCGAAGCAGCCGAAGGTCGGACTCGTCGCCGTGCGGTCCTGGAGCGTCAGGATGCGCGGCACGACGGCGAGGGCATGGGCGGCCAGCCCCCGGCGCAGCGGCTCAACGCTCACGAAGGGGCTCCTGGCCGCTCGAGGCGAGTTGCGCCCGGCCGCGCTCCAGCCGGAGCGCGAGGCTCTGGCTGCGCAGCTTCACCTGCATGTCCTCGATCAGCCGGCGGTTGATGCCGAGAAGGACGCCGAGAAGGCCGGCGAGCCAGAACAAGGAGCCGATGAGGATGACGATGGCCGCGGCGACGAGGCTCGGCACGTGCGAGCGCTCGGTGCCGTCGAGGTAGAGGACGAGCCAGCGCGCCAGCAGAAACAGGCCGAGCATCACCGGCGGCGCGCCGAGGGCGAAGAACGTCCGGCCCGGCCGGTAGATCAGCAGCGAGCGCAGGATCGAGACACTGGAGCGCAGGACATAGCGCGGGATCGAGCGGATGAGCCGCGACGGGCGCGTTTCGCCGTTGATCCTGATCGGCACCGACACGATGCGGATCCCCGAGCGCCCCGCCTGGATGATCGATTCCAGCGTGTAGGTGTAGCTGTCGAAGACGTTGAGGCGCAGGGCGGCTTCCCGGGAAAAAGCGCGGAAGCCGCTCGGCGCGTCCTCGACGTCGGCCTTCGAGCAGAAGCGCACGACCCAGCTGCCGAGCTTCTGGAGGAGCTTCTTTGCGGGCGAGAAGTGCTCGATCTCCGAGATCGGGCGGCTGCCGACCACGACCTGCGCCCGCTTCTCGACGATCGGGCGCACGAGGTCCGGGATGCAGCTCGCATCGTACTGGTTGTCGGCGTCGGTGTTGACGACGATGTCCGCCCCTTCCTGGAGGGCCCGCTCGATGCCGGCCATGAAGGCCTTGGCGAGACCGCGATTGGTGGCGAAGTCGACGATGTGGTCGACGCCGTTCTCGCGGGCGACCTCGACGGTGCGGTCGGTGCTGCCGTCGTTGATCACCAGCCATTCGACGCTGTCGCAGCCCGGCACGGTGCGCGGCAGCGCCCGCAGCGTTTCGCCGAGCGTTTCCTCCTCGTTGAGGCAGGGGATCTGGATGATGAGCTTCATGGACGGTGCGCGTTCCCGGGGGTCGCACCGTCGGTTAGCGAGCTTAGCGTCCGCGCACAAGATCCGGCATCGCGACCGCCGGCCCGGCGAATGGACTGCCGGGAGCCCGGCTTCCAATCGCTGATTGCACCCGGCCGGTCCCGCGACGGACCGGCCGGATCGGCGGCGGTTACCGGAAGAGATTGGCCTTGGCGAGTTCCAGGACCTCGTCGCCGCGCCCGCTCATGATGGCGCGCAGCGAGTAGAGCGAGAAGCCCTTGACCTGCTCGGCCTTGATCTTCGGAGGCATGGCGAGTTCCAGCGTCTCGGTGACGACGTCGACGAGCGACGGCCCGTCATGGGCGAAGGCCTGGCGCAGAACGCTTTCCAGCTCGTCGGAGCGCGTCACCCGCGCGCCGAAGAAGCCCATCTCGCGCGCCACCGCGCCGAAGTCGGGGTTCTGGAGCGACACGTTGGCGTCGACGTAGCCCGCCGCCTTCTGTTCCAGCTCCACGAAGCCGAGGGTGGCATTGTTGAACACCACGACCTTGATCGGCAGCTTCATCTGCGTGGCGGTCAGGAGATCGCCCATCAGCATGGCAAGGCCGCCGTCCCCCGACAGGGACACGACCTGACGGTTCGGGAAGGCTCCCTGCACGCCGAGCGCCTGGGGCATGGCGTTCGCCATGGAGCCGTGGTTGAAGGAGCCGATGAGGCGGCGCTTGCCGTTCATCCTGAGATAGCGCGCCGCCCAGACGGCGGGCGTGCCGACGTCGGCGGTGAAGACCGCATCGTCGGCCGCCACCTGGTCCACCACCTTGGCGACGTATTGGGGATGGAGCGGCTTGTCGCCCGAGCGGGGCGTGGCGAGATCGTCGAGGCCCTTGCGCGCCGAGGCGTAGTGCTCCCGGGCCTTGTCCAGGAAGGCGCTCGGGCGCCCGCCCGCGATCTTCGGTATGAGCAGCTCGGCCGCTTCCTTGACGTCCGCGACGATGCCGAGATGGATCTGTGCCCGCCGCCCGAGCGCGGACGGATCGCGGTCGATCTGCGCGATCGTCGCCTTTTGCGGGTAGAAGTTGCGATAAGGGAAGTCGGTGCCCAGCATGAGGAGCGTGTCGCACTCCATCATCGCGTGATAGCCGGACGAGAAGCCGATGAGGCCGGTCATGCCGACGTCGAAGGGGTTGTCCCACTCGATCCATTCCTTGCCGCGATAGGCATGGACGATCGGCGCCTGGAGCGTGCGGGCGAGCGCCACCACCTCGTCGTGCGCCCCCGCGACGCCCGAGCCGCACAGGAGCGTCACCGCCTCGGAGGCGTTGAGGATGTGGGCGAGTCGCTCGATCTCGCTGGGATGGGGCAGCAGCCGCGGCGCGGCGAGCGGCGGGAACTCGGCGCGCGCATCGTCGGGCGCGTCCTTCAGCGCCACGTCGCCGGGGATCACGATCACCGCGACGCCCTTCTCGCCGATCGCGGTGCGCATCGCGCGGTGCAGGAGCTCGGGCATCTGCTCGGGCACCTGCAGCATCTCGCAGAAATGGCTGCACTCGCGGAAGAGCTCGGTCGGGTGGCTTTCCTGGAAGTAGTTGAGGCCGATCTCGGAGGAGGGGATGTGGGCCGCGATCGCCAGAACCGGCACGTGGTTGCGCTGGCAGTCGAAGAGGCCGTTGATGAGGTGCAGGTTGCCGGGCCCGCAGCTTCCGGCGCACACGGCGAGCTTGCCCGTCGCGGCGGCTTCCGCGCCGGCGGCGAAGGCCGCGACTTCCTCGTGGCGCACGTGCATCCAGGCGATCTCGCCCGAGCGGCGAAGGCTGTCATTGATCGCGTTCAGGCTGTCGCCGGTGACTCCCCAGATCCGCTCGACCCCCGCTTCGGCCAGGGTCCGGGTGATGAGTTCGGCGATGGATCGAGCCATGGTCGTCGTTCCGTTCAGAGCTCTGGTGGCAGGAGCGGTTTCGATGCCGCCTTAAGATAGTGGGAAACGGGGGAGGCCAACCCCTCTCGCCCGCCTGGCGGCGCGACCATCCGATCCGAAAACAACGACGCCCGCCGATGGCGCCGGCTGTTCGACTGGCCGCCTCCGGAACGGGCGCCATCTTGCGAGGAACGGAGAGTTCCAGCCCATGCGTTTCCTTCTTGCCGCTCTCTGCCTCCTGTCCGTGTCCGTGCCCGCGCAGGCTCAGACGGCTCCCGATCCCTTGCGCACGAACCCGCTCACGAACGAGCCCCGCTCCATGTTCGATCCGATCAGCTCGGACGAGGTGTCCGCCCGCATCGGCGCCTGCATCGAGCGCGACCTCGAAGCCGCGGAGGAGGCTCAGGCGGTGGCGTTGTCCTGCGAGGCCGAGGCGCGCGATTTCTGCGCCCGCGTGTCCGCCGACTACCCGCTCTCGAACGCGGCCGAATGCGGGCTCTCGGTCAAGCTGGCCTGGGGCGAGCTGCGCAACGCCGCAGGCCTGGCGGTCCTCGACGCCCTTTACGAGCGCGTGTCCGCCGGCGACGAGGCCGCGCGCGGCGAGGCCGAGGCCTTCGCCGCGCAGGACGACCGGTGGCGCGCCGAGGCGGCGAATGCCTGCCTCGGCCAAGCCGACGCGAACGAGCGCATCGCGTGCGAGACAGCCGTCCAAAGGGACCGCGCCATACTCTACTACGCGCGCCGGACCGAGATGGCCCAAGCGCGGTGAGTTCCCCTTGCGGCGAGCGCGCATGAGCCCTGCGCCCCGCGATCCCGTCGTGGCGGGCGACCGCGTCTGCCCCTGCGCCCTGCCGGCTCGCGACCGCAAGGCGTCGTCAACCATGGCGATAAAGTAACTCTAACTTCAAATCACCTGCTCTGAAGTTAAGTAAGTAGAACAACTTAATTAACCTATCCTGCGCGAGTGTCTCCCTGGTTTGAACGACGGGGTGAACGTCATGTCGCTGCGGGGCCTCCTGAGAAACAGGAGCGCGAGTTTTGCCGTCAACGCGGCGCTGATGATGGCAGGGCTGATCGTCGGGCTGGGCGGTGCGGTCGACATGGGGCGGGGCTATCTGGGGCGCGTCCATCTCCAGAAAGCCGTGGATTCGGCGGCGCTCGCCATCGCCACCAGCAAGATCACGGATCCTGCCGAGCTGCACGGCCTCGCGGCGATGTACATCGCCGCCAACGTCCACGACGACAGCATCCGCGACGTTTCCGTCACGCGGGCCACGGTCGACGACAAGAACCGGGTCGTGGTGCAGGCGAGCGGCCGCGTCGACATGACCTTTCTTCGTATGGTCCGGCAGGAAAGCCTCGTCTTCCGCCTCGAAGCCCAGACCGACCGCCCGAACGTGCTCAACATCGAGGTCGCCCTGGTTCTCGACAACACCTTTTCGATGTCGATCAAGGACAAGGGCGTCGAGAAGCTCACGGCCCTGAAGACCGCGGCGTCGCAGCTCGTCACCGCGCTCATGGACGCCGAGACCGGCGAGGGCGGATCCGTGATGATCGGCCTCGTGCCCTACGCCAACAACGTCAATGTCGGCCTGCACCGCCGCAACGAGCCGTGGCTGAGCGTTCCGGACGACTACAGCGTGACCACGCAGCCGGCTCCGCGCGTTTGCAAGACGCTGACCACGAAGACGCGCTGCCTGTCGAAAGCGCCGGATTATTCGTGTCCGACCTTCGTCGACGGCGTCGAGAAGCCGAAGACCTGCGCCGGCGCCTGCCTCATCTCGGAAAAGTACGAGGTCGCGCCCTATGAGAGCTGCTCGGGCGGCGGAAATCCGACGACGACGACCTATTCTTGGTATGGCTGCGTCGGCTCGCGGAAGGGCGCCACCTCTAACCTAAACGACGGCAATCCGACCGAGACCTATCCGGGCTTCGTCGTCAAGGATTCGGATTGGGCGGACTGGAGCGGCAACTGCCTGCAACCGATCGTGGACCTAACGGACCAGAAGTCGGTCCTCCTCTCGGCAATCGCAGGAATGATGCATTCGAAAACGAATCCGAATAATAAGAACCAAAAGTTTGAGCCGCTGACCTACATCCCCGCCGGGCTCATCTGGGGCCAGAACATGCTCTCGCCGACCGCGCCGCTGACAAAGGCCCGACCCTATTCGGACGAGAACGAAAACCCCCGCAAGATCATGATCCTGATGACGGACGGCGAGAACACGCTCAAGCGCAGCCCGAGCACGGGCAAGCACACGTCCGGGAGCGCCTCGGATCTCACCAAGACCGATAACGAGACGGCAGCCTTGTGCGCCTACGCCAAGTCGAAGAAGATCGAGGTCTACACGGTGGCGCTGATGGTGGAGGATGCTGGCGCGCGCTCGCTTCTGGAGGGATGCGCCAGCAACAAGGGCAACTACTTCGACGCGTCCGACACGTCGGCTCTCGTCGAGGCCTTCAAGTCCATTGCCAGGGCGATCAATTCCGTCCGCCTCGTCAACTGACGGCACGGGGCCGCAATCTGCGCGGGCGGGCGTGTGCCCGACATGCGCCCCGCGGGGCGAGTCGATGACCCACCTCGCCGGTTGCCCTGCATAATCAAGCCGATATAGGTAGCGGGGTCGCTCGGCTGGGCGCCCCGCTCCGGAGCGATGCACCGGGGCAGGACGCGGCCGCCCGAGCCTTGCTAGGTTCAGCGGAGAGGCGCTCTCGCATGCCAGATCAGAAGCCGGATCCATCGTCGGGCCTGTCGAAATACGTCTGGCCCGTGGTCGGTCTCGCTGCTGTCACCTTCTCGGCCTGGCTCCTCTACGGCGAGCTGCGCAGCATGTCGGCGGCGGACCTCTGGTCCAGCATCCAGGCGATCAGCCTGAAGGACTGGGTGCTCGCCATCCTCGCGACCCTGGTCGCCTATGCGGCCCTGGCGGGCTACGACCACATCGCCCTCCTGCACCTGCGGCGCCGCGTGGACTGGCGCTTCGTCACCCTTTGCTCCTTCACCACCTATGCCCTGTCCCACAACATCGGTGCCTCGGTCCTGTCGGGCTCGGTGGTGCGCTACCGGGCCTATTCGTCGCGCGGGCTGACCGGCCCGGAGATCGGCGTCCTCATCGGCCTGTGCTCCTTCACCTTCGCGCTCGGCGTGGTGCTCCTCACCGGGCTCGTCCTGATCGTCGAGCCGGAACTGATGGACCGGATGGGCGACTTCCTGCCGCTGAAGGCATCGACGCTGCTGGGAGCGGTGCTGGTGGGAGCGGTGGTTCTCTACGCCGCCGGCAGCTTCCTGCGCCTGCGCACGCTGGAGATCGGACGGCTGAAGCTCGAATATCCGCGTCCCGGCGTCGTCGCCCGCCAGCTGTTGATCGGGCCGCTGGAGCTGGTGAGCGCCGCGGCCATCCTCTACTTCGCGCTGCCCGAAGCCGGAAATCCGGGCTTCCTGATCGTCCTCGGCGTGTTTCTCGTCTCGTTCTCCGCCGCCCTCCTGTCGCACGCGCCGGGCGGTCTCGGCGTCATCGAGCTGGTGATGGTGGTGGGCCTGCCGGAAATGGCGCCGGAGGACGTGATCGCCGCGCTGCTCCTGTTCCGGCTGCTCTACCTCATCATCCCCTTCGTCTGCGCCTTGGTGGTGGTGGTCGCCTTCGAGCGTTCGCGGCTGGTGCAGCGCCGGCAGCAATCGCCCCGCCCGGTCGCCCGCAGCTGACGCCGCCGCGTCCGGCAACTCGAGGCTGAGACCGGAGGCCGGCGCCACACCCGGACCCGCAGCCCCGACCGGTCTTCGAGCCGCATCGAGGCCGTCGCCGCCGAACTCCCCGCCGGCCGCACCGTTCCGGACGCGGACGATCGGCGTGACGGGGCGTGCGAGGGGCGATGGCGGACGAGGCGGCGAGACAGGCGGCGGGGAGCCCCGCCGAGACGAGGACGCGCCGCGGCCGGGGCGCCCTGCGCGCCCTCGGCACCGGGGTGATCACGGGAGCCGCGGACGACGACCCGTCCGCCATCGGCACCTACGCGAGCGCCGGCGCCCGCTTCGGCCTCGGCTTCCTTTGGATCGCTCCGGTCCTCCTGCCGATGATGATCGTGGTGGTCTATCTCTCGGCCAAGATCGGGCAGGTCTACGGCAAGGGCCTCTTCGCCGCGATCCGCGACCATTATCCGCGCAAGGTGCTCTATCCGCTCGTCGCCGGCGCCTTCATCGGCAACGTCATCGAGGCGGCGGCCAATCTCGGCGGCATCGGCGCGGCGCTGAACCTCCTCGTGCCGCTGCCCGTGCCCGCCATCGTGGTCGGCACCGCGGTCGTGATCTTCGCCTTCCAGTATTTCGGCTCCTACGCGCTCCTGCGCACCATCTTCCAGTGGCTGGCGCTCGCGCTCTTCGCCTATGTCGCGGCGGCGATCCTCGCCAAGCCCGACATCCGGGAGGTTCTCTACGCGACCGTGACGCCGCGCATCCGCTTCGATGCCGAGTTCCTGTCGATGGTGGTCGCCTGCATCGGCACCTCGCTCTCGGCCTACGTCTACACCTGGCAGTCGAACCAGGAGGTGGAGGAGCAGATCGAGCGGGGAAAGCGCCACTGGTGGCAGAGGCGGGGGGCGAGTCGCGGCGAATTGCGCCGGGTGCGGCGCGACGTCTTCGTCGGCATGCTGTTCTCCAACGTCATCCTCTACTTCATCATCCTGGCGACCGGCGTGACGCTGCACCCGGCCGGGCAGACCGAGATCGAGACGGCGGCGCAGGCGGCGAGCGCGCTGGAGCCGCTGGCGGGGGAGGCGGCCAAGTACCTCTTCGCCCTCGGTGTCGTCGGCGTCGGCTTTCTGGCCGTGCCGGTGATGACGACGGGCGCGGCCTACGATCTCGTGCAGGGGATCGGCCGCGAGGGGAGCCTCAACGACCGGCCGAACGAGGCGAAGCTCTTCTACGGCACCATCGCCGCGGTGACGGTGATCGCCGTCGGACTGAACTTCCTCGGCTTCAACCCGATGAAGGCGCTCGTCTGGTCGGGCATCGTCCAGGGCTTCTCCGTGCCGCCGCTCCTTTTGATGATGATGCTGATGACCAACAACAGGACGCTCATGGGCGCCCGGACCAACGGCTGGGTGACGAACCTCTTCGGCGGCGCGACGATGCTCGTCACCTTCGCGGCGACCACGGCGCTCGTTGCGTCCTGGTTCTGGTGAGGCGACGCGGCCGCGACCGGCCGCTCAGTTCAGCCGCATGGCGAGGCCCTGGCGGGCGCAGGCGGTGATCACCTCCCGCGCCAGCATGACCTCGATGAGGTCGTCGAGATCGCGATAGGCGAGGGCGAAGAACCGCGCCATCTCGTCGACCGGCACGGCGCCGGCCCGCTCGTGAACGTCGCGCAGGGCGGACGTCATGTCGTTCGGCAGGGGAGGTCTCATGGCCGCATCTCCGTCCCAAGCTGCGGCCATCATCTACTCAAGTCGGCCGGATCGTCATCAGGCCAAATGATTCACGACTTGGTGTTCGGCGGCCGGAGCGAGCACGGGCGCGGACGGAGCCTCCCCGTGCGGCAAAGGTTCGAGGCCCGCGGCGAGGAGGGCGCGCGTATAGGGCTCGCGCGGGGACGTGAAGATTTGTCGCACCGTGCCGATCTCCACGATGCGCCCGCTCTTCATGACCATGACGTGGTCGGCGAAGTCGCGTACCAATGCCAGGTCGTGGGCGATGAAGATGAAGGCGATGCCGTGCTCGCGGCGCAGCTTGTCGAGGAGGGCGACGACCTGCGCCTGGACGGACACGTCGAGCGCCGAGACCGCCTCGTCGCAGACGATGAGGTCGGGCTCCAGCGCGAGCGCCCGGGCGATGGCGATGCGCTGGCGCTGGCCGCCGGAGAACTGGTGCGGATAGCGCCGCATGTGCTCGGGCGACAGGCCGACCTCCGTGAGGAGCTCGGCGACGCGTGCGCGCCACTTGGCCTTCGGCAGGATCTCGGGATGGATGACCCAGCCTTCCGAGATCAGGTCGAAGACCGACATGCGCGGGTTCAGGGACTGCGTCGGGTCCTGGAACACCATCTGGATCTCGCGGCGCACGCCCAACAACTCCTTCGGACTCATCGCCAGGAGATCGCGGCCCTTGTAGTGCGCGGTGCCCCCGTTCGGCTCCTCCAGGCGCATCAGCACCTTGGCGAGCGTCGACTTGCCCGAGCCGCTCTCGCCGACGATCGCCAGCGTCTCGCCGGCCATCAGGTCGAAGCTCGCCTCGTGGAGGCCGGTGAAGGTGCCGTAGAGTTTGGATACGCCGCGCACCTTCAGGAGCGGCTCGCCGGCCGCGATCGGCTCGTGCATGGCGCCCTTGCCGGGGGCGGCGTCGAGGAGCTTGCGGGTATAGGGGTGCTTCGGGCCGGCATAGACCTCGGAAACGAAGCCTTCCTCGACGATCTCGCCGCGGTTCATCACCACGACGCGGTCTGCCACGTCCGCCACGACGCCGAGGTCGTGGGTGATCAGCAGCATCCCCATGCCGGTCTCGGCCTGCAGCTCCTTCAGGAGCTTCAGGATCTCGGCCTGGACGGTGACGTCGAGCGCGGTCGTCGGCTCGTCGGCGATGAGGATGTCGGGCTTCAAGGCCAGCGCCATCGCGATCATCAGCCGCTGGCGCTGGCCGCCGGAGAACTGGTGCGGGTATTTCTTCAGGGCCGCTTCCGGCTCGGGCAGGCCGACTCGGCGCACGAGCTCCAAGGCCCTTGCATCGGCCTCCGCCCGGGGCCGGCCGTGGGCGGTCATGGTCTCGGCGATCTGCCAGCCCACGGGATAAACGGGGTTGAGGTGCGCCAGCGGGTCCTGGAAGATCATGGCGATGGTCTTGCCGTTGATCCGCCGCCGCTCCTCGGCGCTCATCTCGAGGAGGTCGCGGCCGGCGAGCAGGATGCGCCCGCTGCGGATCTCCGCCGGCGGCATGTCCAGGAGGTTCATGATCGCCGCGGCCGAGACCGACTTGCCCGAGCCGCTCTCGCCGAGGACGGCGAGCGTCTCGCCGCGCGACAGGTGGTAGGAGATGCCCTTCACCGCGTCGACCGGACCGTTGGCGGTGTGGAAGCGGACGGCGAGGTCCCGGACTTCGAGGAGGTGCTCAGCCATTGTTCTTGGCTCCGCCTTCCAGGCGCCAGCGCTGCACCGGATCGAGAGCGATGCGCATCCAGCTCGACAGGAGGTTCAGCGACATGGTGGTGAGGATGATCGCGAGGCCCGGCCAGAAGGCCAGCCACCAGGCATTGTTGAGGTAGGGGCGACCTTGGGCGACCATCAGGCCCCAGGTGATCTCCGGCGGCTGGATGCCGATGCCCAGGAACGACAGCGAGCTTTCCGCCAGCATCACGAAGGCGAAGTCGAGCGTCGCGATGGTGAGGAGGGTGGGCAGCACCATCGGCAGGATGTGGCGGAACATGATGCGTCGGTGGCTCGCGCCCATGACCTTGGCGGCCTGGACGAACATGCGCTCGCGCACCTCCAGGATCTCGGCCCGCGTGGTTCGGAGATAGACCGGGATGCGGGTGATCGCGAGCACCACGATGAGGTTCGCGACGGACGGATTGAAGACGTAGAGGACGATCACCGCGAGAAGCAGCGAGGGGAAGGACATGATGACGTCGGCGAGGCGCGCGATGGCCTCGCCCGTCTTCTTGCCGCCATAGCCGGCGAAGAGGCCGAGCACGGTGCCGATGAGCGCGGAGAAGAACACGGCGCCCGCGGCCACCAGCATGGTGTTCTGAGCCGCGACGACGATGCGGGCGAGAAGCGAGCGGCCGAGCTGGTCGGCGCCGAGCACCATCAGCCAGCCCTGTTCGAGCGAGAAGGGCGGCGCGTTGCGGCCGCGAAGGTTCTGCTTCGTCGCGGCCTCGCCGAGGAGCATCGGCCCGAAGAGCGCGCAGAGGATCACGAGGACCAGGAAGGCGGCGGCGAGGCAGGCCACCTTGTCGCGCCGGAGCATGGCGAGGAGGCGCAGGGCCGCCGGCTTCTCGGCGGGTGGGGCGAGGGTGTCGTCGGCGAGCGTCATGGAAGCGGCCACCACGGTTTCAGGCCCTGATCCGCGGATCGAGCAGGAGATAGGCGAGGTCGATCAGGAGGTTCATGAGGAAGATCGCGAAGGCCGTCACCATGATCGCCGCGAGGATGACGTTGAAGTCGCGCTGCAGGATCGCGTCGATCATCAGCTTGCCGACGCCGGGAAAGCCGAAGATCGTCTCCACCACCACCGCGCCGTTGAGGAGGGCGGCGGCCTGGTCGCCCATCACGGTGACGACCGGGAGCATGGCGTTGCGAAGCGTGTGGACGAAGATGATCGGCCGGTTCTTCACGCCCTTGGCGCGCGCCGTCTTCACGTAAGGCGAGGACAGCGCCCCGATCATCGATCCCCGCACGACCTGGACGATGAGGCCGAAGGGGCGGATGAACAGGACGGACACGGGCAGGATCCAGAACTGCCAGCCCCCGGTCCCGGAGGTCGGGAGCCAGCCGAGATGGATCGAGAAAAGGACGATCGCGACGATCGCGATCCAGAAGTCCGGGGCCGAGGCGCCGATCAGCGAGACGAAGGTGACGGCGCGATCGAACAGGCGCCCGGCCCAGAAGGCGCAGAGCGAGCCGAGGACGACGGCGAGCACCGCCACCAGCGACATGGTGATGACGGCGAGCTGCAGCGTCCAGACGAAGGCTTCGAGGACGACGTCGATGGCGGGCCGGGCCCGGCGGATCGAGTCGCCGAAGTCGAGGTGGAGGAGGTCCCAGACGTAGCGGCCGAACTGCACGATCAGCGGGTCGTTCAGCCCGTTGTTGGCGCGGAACTGCTCGCGCATCGCGTCGGTGGCGTCGATGGGGAGGTAGAGGTCGGTCGGGTCACCCGTCAGGCGGACGAGAAAGAAGACCAGGATCACGAGGCCGACCAGCGAGACGAGGCTCGCCAGCATCCTCTTTCGAGCAAAGCGCAGCATGATGGAGCCTCCTCCGCGAGCCGATGGGGCGCCGGGCGGGAACGCGAAGTCCCGCCCGGCGCGCGTCGTTCCGTCAGTTCTTGAAGCCGATCTCGGAGAGCTGGAGCTGCGAGTTCGTGGCGATGGTCGGCTGGAAGCTGATGCGCTCGGCGACGCGCGCGAAGCCCACCATGTGGAAGAGGAGGACGTCGGCGACGACCTCGTCGTGGACGGTCGCGAAGAGCTCGGACCAGAGCTTGGCGCGCTCCTCGCCGGTCGCCGCGGTCGCGCGCGTGATCAGGTCGTCGACCTTCGGGTCGGAGATGCCGGACTGGCGGCCGTCCGAATGGTACTTGAAGAAGGCCGAGAAGACCGGGTCGCCCTTGGCGTTGTCGTGCAGCACCGACAGGAGCTGGGGCGGACGGCCCTCGAGATAGGGCTTGGAGTAGAGCTTCTCCTGCTCGGCGACTTCGAGCATGCGCAGGTTCACCGTGAAGCCGGCGTCCTGGAGCATGGCCTGGAGCGCCTCGTTCACTTCCGTGGCGTTCGGATAGTTGTCGGTGCGCCCGATCAGCTCGATCGGGGTGTCGACCGGCACGCCGTCGGCCTTGGCTTCTTCCAGGAGCTTCTTCGCGCCTTCGGGATCGAACTCGGGCACCTTGATGTCCGGGTTCCAGCCGAGCGTCGTCGGCGGAACGATCGCGACCGCCGGCTCCGTGCCCTCGGGCAGCAGCGAGCCGATGAAGGCGGCGCGGTCGATCGCCATGTTCAGCGCCTGGCGCACGCGCTTGTCGTTCATCGGCGGCACCGAGGTGTCGATGCGCAGGTACATCGTCTCGGAGTTCGGATAGGAAAAGTCGGTCGCGGGGTTGGTCGCGTCGAGCACCGAGATCGAGGGGGCGAGATCGGCCTCGCCGGCCTGGACCATCGCGGCGCGCACGGCCGAGTCCGAGCGGAAGACGTAGGTCGCCTTGGTGACGGCGGGAGCCGCGCCCCAGTAGTCGGCGCGCCGGTCGAGGACGATGCTCTGGCCGGGCGTCCAGCTCGACAGGACGTAGGGACCGGTGCCGACGGGCTGGCGGGTGAACTCGATCGGCGTCTCGGCCGGAACGATGGTCAGGACCGACATGAGAAGCGGCAGGATCGGCTGGGCGGGCTCGGCCTTGATGTCGACTGTGGTCGGGTCGACCACGGAGGCCGAGAGCTTGGTGTCGCCGAAGTAGCGCGAGGATTCGCAGGAGATGTCAGGGCTCGTGGCGCGCTCCAGCGAGTGCTTGACGTCCTCGGCGTCGAAGGCGGTGCCGTCGGAGAACTTGACGTTCGGACGCAGCTTGAAGCGCCAGGTGCCGTTGCCCTGGTCCTCCCAGCTCTCGGCGAGGCGCCCGGCGACCTGGCCGCCGTTCTTCATGTCGAGCTCGGTCAGCGTTTCGGAGATGTTCTCCAGGATGACGCGGCCGATGTTGGAGCGCGTGGCCATGCAGGGCTCGACGAGGTCGAGCTCCTCGCCGAGCACGATGGTGACGTCGGTGTTGGCCTGCGCGAACGCGCCGGCCGTCGACGCCAGCAAGGCGGCGAGAACGAGTGACATGCCCTTCATGCGATCCTCCCAAATCGACCTGGGCGCGACGATCCCTCGGATCCGCGCGCCCGAACTGGCAGCCGCGGCGCATGCCGCCGGCTCCGGACGTTTGATCTGCCCGTGACGGCCCGAAGGATGTCGCTGGCGCGCAGAGTTGTCAACATGCCATCGATATGCGAGGCGAAGAAAGCTGCCTTGCGCCGCGATCCTGTCGAGAAACGCGGCTGTTTGCCCGGCATTGGCAGCCAAGTTCGTTCTAACAACTTGACACATGACCGTGACGGCGATCAGTTTGCGCCGAGACCCTGCCGAGGAGGAGCACCGTCATGGCTGTTGAGGAGATCGCGAACCGGATGACCGGAGAGCTGGCGCCGAACGGCGACAAGCGCGCCGACGCGCTTCTCCCCTCGCCCATGATCCAGAACCACGCCGCCTTCCTGAAGCTCATGGCCGACGGCACGCTGCTCTGCGCCTGGTTCGGCGGCTCGCTGGAGGGCAAGTCGGACATCTCGATCCACCTGTCGTGCCTGGAGCCCGGCACCGATCGCTGGAGCGAGGCGGTGCGCCTGTCCGACGATCCCGCCCGCTCCGAGCAGAACCCGGTGCTCTTCGCGGCGCCGGACGGCCGGCTCCTCCTGATCCACACCGCCCAGGTTTCCGGAAACCAGGACGAATGCCTCCTTCGCTTGCGCGAGCTGCGTGTCTCGCCGGGCGGCCTCGCCGCGGGTGAGCCGGCCCTCCTCGACCTGCCGCTCGGCACCTTCGTGCGCGCCCCGGTCACGCTGCGCGACGACGGCGCCTGGATGCTGCCGGTGTTCCGCTGCATCGCGCCGCCCGGCCAGCGCTGGACCGGCAGCCACGACACGGCGGGCGTGGCGGTGAGCCTCGACGAGGGCGCGACATGGACGCTGACGGAAGTGCCCGGCTCGATCGGCTGCGTCCACATGACGATCGTGCCGCTCGACGGCTCGCGCCTCGCCGCCTTCTTTCGCCGGCGCCAGGCCGACTATGTCGTGCGCTCCGAAAGCCTTGACAGTGGCCGGACCTGGTCGGCGCCCGAGCCGACGGACGTTCCCAACAACAACTCCTCGATCGGCGTCGTGCGCCTCGCCGACGGGCGCGTCGCCATGGTCTGCAACCCGACCTCCGCGGCCACCTCGGCGGCGCGGCGCCAGTCGCTCTACGACGAACTCGGCGAAAGCGACGGCCGGCCGGATGCGACGGGCGGCTGCGAGCCGGTCTGGGGCGTGCCGCGCGCGCCGCTGACGCTTTGCCTGTCGGAGGACGGCGGGCGCAGCTTCCCGCTCCGCCACGTGATCGAGGAATCGTCGGGCGCCTGCCTCTCCAACGATTCCGTCGACGGCCGGAACCAGGAGCTGTCCTATCCCGTGCTCCTGGAGGCGCCGGACGGGGCGATCCACGTTGCCTTCACCTACAAGCGCCGCGCCATCAAGCACGTGCGCCTCGCGCCCGGCTGGCTGGTCGCCCAGGCGGGCTGACAGCCGCGGCGAAGTTTGTCATCTTGAATGCCTAGCTGAGAAGAGGGCAAGCCCGGATGAAGTCGAGCGTCGAGGAAGCCGCCCTGCGCCCGTCGCAGGCGGGCCACCTGTCCGACCGCATCTACGAGACGCTGCGCGAGCGCATCGCCGGCGGCGTCTACGGCGCCGACGAGCGGCTGCCCGGCGAATACGACCTCGCCGCGCAGTTCGACGTGTCGCGGCCGATCGTGCGCGAGGCCCTGGAGCGCCTGCGCGGGGAGGGGCTGATCTATTCCCGCCGCGGCGCCGGCTCCTTCGCGCGGCCCTCGCGGCCCGCCGCCCCGGTGCAGCAGCTCGGCTTCGCGCCCGTCGAGACGATCGCCGACATCCAGCGCTGCTACGAGTTCCGCCTGACCATCGAGCCGGAGGCCGCGGCCTATGCCGCGCGAAGGCGCAACGACGAGGCGATGGCCCGCATCGAGGCGGCGCTCGCCATGCTCGACGACGCGACGCGCCAGCAGCGCCATCGCGAGGATGCCGACTTCGCCTTCCACCTCGCCGTCGCCAAGGCCGCCAACAACCACTACCACCTGTCGGCGCTTCAGGCGCTGCGCGAGCACATCGCCGTCGGCATGAAGCTCCACGGCCTGACGCTCATGGGGCCGACCCCGGGCCTCCAGCGCGTCTTTGCCGAGCACACCGGCATCTTCGAGGCCATCCGCGACAAGGATCCCGAGGCAGCTTCCGCCCGCATGCGCTCGCACCTGCAGGGCTCGCTCGACAGGCTGTTCGAGGGTCGGCTGTTGGACCTGGCCCTTTAGGCGCGACCGCGCTCGGGGGAGGGGGCAGTCGGGCGCTGCCGGTGGCCCGCTCGCCGGGACGCCGTCGCCGGTCGATTCTCGCCATATCCATGACAACTTGACAGGATGTTGCGACGGCAACTAAGGTCCGGCGACGCGCTTCTTCCTGGCTCAGGCAGCGTTCTGATGGTTCTTCCCCTTCGCCTCCTTGCTGACGACTTGACAGGTGCGCTCGACAGCGCGGCGACCTTCGGCTCGCCGGCGGCGCCCCTGCCGGTGGTCTGGCGGGCCGAGGCCGTGCCGGGCGAGGGCGGCCTGGCCTTCGACACGGGCACGCGCGAGCGCCCCGCCGACGAGGCGGCCGGGCTCGTCGCCCGCCTCGCTCCGCGCCTCTTTGCCGGAACCGACATCCTCGCCTACAAGAAGGTCGACAGTCTCCTACGCGGCTCGGAAGCCGAGGAGATCGACGCGGTCCTGCGGGCGCGGCCTTTCGCGCGGGTGCTCGTCGCGCCGGCCTTTCCCGCCCAGCGCCGCACGACCCGCGGCGGCCGCCAGGGCCTCGTCTCGCCAAACGGCCGATGGGAACCGCTCGGCCTCGACCTCGCCGCGCGTCTCGAAGCTCTCGGCCACGCCGTCGCCCGCCGGCGCCCGGGCGAGCCCGTGCCGGCGGGCGTCAGCGTCTGGGACGCCGAGACCGACGCCGACCTCGACGCCATCGCGGCCGCTGGGTCAGGGAGCGACATCCTCTGGGTCGGCAGCGGCGGCCTCGCCGGCGCCCTGGCGCGCCGGCAGGCTGAGCAAGCGAGCGCTCCGGCGCGGCTCGCCCGGCCGATCCTCGGCCTCTTCGGCACCGACCATCCCGTGATGCTCGACCAGCTCGCCGCCGCCTCCGGAGCTCGCCTCTCGATTCGCGATGGCGAGGAGGCCGAACACGTCGCCGGCCGCCTCGGCGGGGAGGGGGCGGCGTTCGTCACGGTCGAGCTGCCGCCGGGAACGCCCCGCGCGGCGGCCGCGGCTCGCATCGGCGAGGTTTTCGACGCTCTCGTGCGCCGCCTCGATCCGCCCGGCACGCTTCTCGTCGCCGGCGGCGAAACGCTGCGCGCGCTCTGCGACGCGCTCGGCGCCGACGCGCTCGGCGTCACCGGCGAGCTGATGCCGGGGATCCCCTGCTCGATCCTCTCGGGCGGCCGCTGGAGCGGCACCGTCACCGTCTCGAAGTCCGGCGCCTTCGGCGCGCCCGACCTTCTCGCCACCCTTCTCGCGGCCCATGCCGTGCCCTGCCTCGGAGAGCGACTGCCATGAAGCCCCACATCGCGATCACCATGGGCGATCCGGCCGGCATCGGCCCGGAGATCATCGTCAAGGCCTGCGCCCGGCTGCAGCGCCGCCTGAACCACGGCGAGCTGCGTCTCGTCGTCATCGGCTCGAACCCGGCGCTGCTGGCCGCGCGCGACGCGCTCGGGATCGAGGTCGACTTTCCCGAGGTCACGGCCGAGGACGCCGAGTGGCCGCACCTCGCCTGCCTCCAGGCGGGGCCCGAAGGCGAGCCGATCCGACCCGGCGTCCTGTCCGCCGATGCCGGCCGCTTCGCCTATCTCGCCGTCGAGCGGGGCGTGCGCCTCGCGCAGGCCGGCCGCGTCCAGGGCATCGTCACCGCGCCGCTCAACAAGGAGGCGCTGAACAAGGCCGGCTACCACTATGCCGGCCATACCGAGATGCTGGCCGAGCTCACCGGCTCCAAGGGCTCGGTGATGATGCTCGCCCACGACAACATGCGCGTCAGCCATCTCACCACCCACGTCGCGCTGAAGGACGTGCCCGCGCGCCTGACGCCCGAGCGCCTGCGCTACGTCCTCGACCGCACCAACGAGGCGCTGACGGCGCTGGGGCTCGAGCGCCGCCGCATCGCCGTCGCCGCGCTGAACCCGCATGCGGGCGAGGGCGGCCTCTTCGGGCGCGAGGACGACGAGGTATCGGTGCCGACGATCGCCGCGGCCCGCGCCGACGGGCTCGACGTCGTCGGGCCGGTGCCGGGGGACACGGTCTTCGTGAAGCTGCGCGGCGGCCAGTACGACGCCGTGATCGCGATGTATCACGACCAGGGCCACATCCCGGTGAAGCTCCTCGGCTTCAACGTGAATCCCGAGACCGGCACCTGGGATGCGCTGTCGGGCGTCAACATCACGCTCGGCCTGCCGATCGTGCGCACCTCGGTCGATCACGGAACGGCCTTCGACATCGCGGGAAAGGGCATCGCCAACGAGCTCAGCCTCCTCGAGGCGATCGATTATGCCGAGCGCCTCGCCGGCGCCCGCGCGGCCTGAAGGCGAGGACCCGTCATGACCCCGTTCACCGCAGCACATCTCGCAAGCCCCATCGAGATCCAGCGTCCGCCGATCATCCGCTTCGGCTCCGGCACCGCCGCCACCGCCGGCGACTGGGCCAAGTCGAAGGGCGCGCGCCGCATCCTCGTCGTCGCCGACGCCTTCAACGCGGCCCGCGTCGAGACCCTGAACCTGTCGGGCGAGGTCGCCGTCTTCGGCGAGGTCCGCCCCGAGCCGGACGTGCCGAACCTCGAAGCGGCGCTGCGCGTCGCCGAGGATCTGCGGCCCGACCTCGTGATCGGCTTCGGCGGCGGCTCGGCCATGGACCTCGCCAAGCTCGTCGCCGTGCTCCCGAACAGCGGGCAGAGCCTCCACGAGGTCGTCGGCCCCGAAAAGGTCCGCGCCAAGCAGTCGCTTCTCGCCCAGGTGCCGACCACGGCCGGAACCGGCAGCGAGGCGGGCACCCGCGCCCTCGTCACCGACCCGGCGACGCAGAATAAGCTCGCCGTCCAGAGCTTCCACATGCTGGCGGACATCGCCATCGTCGACCCGGACCTGACGCTGACGCTGCCCGCGGCGGTCACCGCCGCCAGCGGCGTCGACGCCATGGCGCACTGCGTCGAGGCCTTCACCTCCAAGAAGGCCCATCCGCTGATCGACATCTACGCCATCGAGGGGGTGCGCCTCGTCGGGCGCTTCCTCGCCCGCGCGATCCGCGACGGCTCGGACGTCGAGGCGCGCGCCGGCCTCTGCCTCGCCTCGCTTTATGGCGGCTTCTGCCTCGGGCCGGTGAACACCACCTCCGGCCACGCCGTCGCCTATCCCCTCGGCACGCGCCACCACGTCGCCCACGGCGCCGCCAACGCGCTCGTCTTCCCGCACACCCTCGCCTTCAACGCGCCCGCCGCGCCGGAGAAGACGCGGGCCGTCGTGGAGGCGCTCGGCCTCTCGGCAAACGGCGAAGCCGACGTGTTCGAGGCTACCTACCGCTACTGCGCCGATCTCGGCTGCGAGATGCGCCTGTCGGCGCTCGGCGTGCCGCGCGACGACCTGCCGGCCATGGCGCGCGAGGCCCATGCCATCCGCCGCCTCCTCGACAACAATCCGCGCGACATCTCGGAAAACGAGATCCGCGCGATCTACGAAGCGGCCTATTGAGATGAGCGGAGCTGCCCCCATGGCCAAAGAGGCCTTCGTCGCCCTCGTCACCTGCTTTTCGGACAACGAGGAGATCGACTACGCCGCCACGCGCGCGCAGGTCCGCCGGCAGGTCGAAGCCGGCAACAACATCATGTGCGCCGGCACCAACGGCGACTTCTCGGCGCTCACCTTCGAGGAGAAGGTGAAGCTGACGGGGGCCGTCGTCGACGAGGTGGCCGGCCGTGCCCGCGTGATCGTCAATGCCGGCATGCCCGCGACCTTCGAGACGCTGAAGCTCGCCCGCGAATTCGACCGGATCGGCGTCGACGGCATCGCCGTGATCACGCCCTTCTTCATCCAGGCGACGCAGGACGGTCTGGTGCGCCACTTCTCCACCGTGGCCGACGCGGTGAAGACCCCAGTCTACCTCTACGACATCCCGGCCCGCACCCAGAACCACATCGAGCCGGCGACCGCCAAGGCGCTCGCCGCCCACGGCAACATCGCGGGCATCAAGGATTCGGGCGGCGCGCAGGAGACGCTGGAGGCCTATCTCGGTGTCGGCCGCGAGGTGCCCGGCTTCGCGGTCTATTCCGGTCCCGATCACCTCGTCCACTGGTCGCTTCAGAACGGGGCGGCGGGCTGCATCTCGGGCCTCGGCAACGTCATGCCGAAGGTGCTGGCCGGCATCATCGCCGCCTTCAACGCCGGCGACGAGGCGGAGGCCGCGCGCCAGCAGGCCATCTTCGGCGCCTTCCGCAAGGATCTCTACGCCCTCGGCTACCCGCCGGCGCTCGTCAAGCGCGCGCTGTTTCTCATGGACCCGTCGGTCGGGGCCAGCCGCCAGCCGGCGCTCCTGCCCGACCCCGCGCAGGACGAGAAGATCCGCGCGATCCTCGCGGCCTACGGTCTCACCTGACGGCGAGGCCGCCCGGCCTGGACGCCCGGGCGGCCTCGCGCGTCGGTCGTCGTCAGCTGCCGGCGCTGAGCTGGGGCACGAAGGGCAGGCTGCGCAGGCGCTTGCCCGTCGCGGCGAAGATCGCGTTGCCGAGCGCCGGCGCTGCCGAAACCGTCGCCGTCTCGCCCATGCCGCCGGGCTCCTCCGTGCTCGGCACGATGTGCACCTCGACGGGAATGCTCTCGTTCATCCGCAGCTGGCCGTACTCGTCGAAGCTCGTCTGCACCACGCGGCCGTTCTCGACGGTGATGCCGTTGTAGAGCGCCGCCGAAAGCCCGAACAAAAGGCCGCCCTCGACCTGCGCCCGGATCGTGTCCGGGTTCACCACGTGGCCGCAGTCCACCGCCGCGACAGCGCGCTTGAGCTGCACCGCGCCCTCCGGCGTGACGGCGACGTCGAGGATGACGGCGATGTAGCTGCCGAAGGACAGGTGCAGCGCGACGCCGCGGCCCTCGCCCGCGACCTTCGCTGCCGCCGGATCCCAGCCGGCCTTGTCCGCCGCGAGCTTCAGGACGCCGGCCGCGCGCAGGTTCCGGGCGAGAAGCGCGGTGCGGTACTCGACCGGGTCCTTGCCCGCGGCCAGCGCCACCTCGTCCATGAAGCTCTCAACCACGAAGATGTTGTGCGTCGGCCCGACGCCGCGCCACCAGGACACGGGAACCGGCGGGTCCTTGCGCACCCAGTCGACGAGAAGCGCGGGAAAGCCGTAGGGCGGCTCGGCCGCGCCCTCGACCGCATCCGAATCGAGCGTCCCGTCCGGCAGGCCCGTCGGCAGGTAGGAACCCAGCACCGAGCCGCCGGTGACGTGGTCGATCCAGGCGAGAGGCATGCCGTCTTCGCCGAGGCCCGCGGCGATCCGGTCGTAATAGGCCGGGCGGTAGAGGTCGTGCGCGAAGTCCTCCTCGCGCGACCAGACGACCTTGACGGGATAGTCCACCTGCCGCGCGATCTCGACGGCCTGCGCGACGTAGTCGGCCTCGAGGCGCCGGCCGAACCCGCCGCCGATGAGCTGGTTGTGGAGGATCACCTTCTCGGGCGGGAGGTTGAGGATCTTGGCGGCGCTCGCCTGCGCGGCGGTCGGCACCTGCGTGCCGCACCAGATCTCGCACTCTCCCTCGCGCACGTGGACCAGGCAGTTGATCGGCTCCATCGTCGCGTGGGCGAGGAAGGGCAGTTGGTAGACCGCCTCGACCTTCTTCGGCGCGGCGTCGAAAGCGGCCTGCGCCTGTCCTTCCTCCTTGGCGAGGATCGGCTTGCCGGTCTCGGACGCCGCCTTGAGGTCGGCGAAGAGCGCGTCCGTATCGAGGCCGGCATTCGGCCCCTCCTGCCACTGGATGCTCAGGGCGTCGACGCCCTGGCGCGCCGCCCAGTAATGGTCGCCCGTCACGGCCACGGCGTTGTCGAGCTTGACGACGTCGCGCACGCCCGGCACGGCGCGCGCCGCCGCCTCGTCGACGCTGCCGAGCTTGCCTCCGAAGATCGGGCAGGCCGAGACCGTCGCGATCCGCATGCCGTCGACCCGCACGTCGATGCCGAAGACCGCCGTGCCGTCCGTCTTCTCGCGGCCCTCGACGCGCGGGGCCGGGGTGCCGATCAGCGTGAAGCGCGCCGGGTCCTTCAAGGGCACGTCGGTCGGGATCGGCAGCTTGGCCGCGTCCTCCACCAGCTCGGCATAGGTCGCCGAGCGCGCGCCGTCGGGCGTGGAGACCACGCCGCGCGCCGCCAGCAGTTCCGCGGGATCGAGGCCCCAGCGCTGCGCGGCGGCCTGGATCAGCATGGTGCGGGCGGCCGCGCCCGCCTCGCGCAGCGGCACCCAGGTCGAGCGGATCGAGGTCGACCCGCCGGTCGTCTGCGACTGGAGGAGCGGCTGCTTGTAGAGTGCCTCGTCCGGGGGCGCGGGCAGCACCGTGACCTGATCGAGCCCGACCTCCAGCTCCTCGGCGATCAGCATCGCCTCGGCCGTGTGGATGCCCTGACCCATCTCGATGTTGGGGATCAGGAGCGAGATTTTGCCGGCCGGGTCGATGCGCACGAAGCCGCCGGGCGCGAAGCCCTGGAAGGCGTCGCCCGTGTCGCCGCCCTCGACCTGGCCTTCGATGGCGCGAAGGCTCGGCTGCTCGCCGCCCTGCGCCCAGACCTTGCGGCCGAGCGGCGAGAGCGCGAAGGCGATGGTGAGGCCGGTGCCGAGAAGGCCGCGGCGGGTCAGCCGGAGATTGGCCGGCCGGGAAGCCGACGTGGGTGACGCGGCGGCCGCGGCGCGGGTCGCGAATGCGAGGGAATCGCCCATGGGATCCGTCTCCTTGCCTCAGGCCTTCGCCGCGGTCTTGATCGCGGCGCGGATGCGCGGATAGGTCCCGCAGCGGCAGATGTTGCCCGACATGGCCTCGTCGATCGCCGCGTCGTCGGGCGCCGGATTGGCGGCGAGAAGGGCGGAGGCCGACATGATCTGGCCGCTCTGGCAGTAGCCGCACTGGACCACCTGGTGCTCCAGCCAGGCCGCCTGGACGCGCCCGCCCGGATCGGTCGCGCCGACGCCCTCGATGGTCACGACCTCGGACCCGACGACCGTGGAGGCGGGCGTCACGCAGGAGCGGATCGCCTGCCCGTCGACGTGCACCGTGCAGGCGCCGCACTGGGTGACGCCGCAGCCGAACTTCGTGCCGGTCAGCCCGAGAACGTCGCGCAGCACCCAGAGCAGCGGCATGTCCTCGGGAACGTCGACGCTGTGGCGCTCCCCGTTGATGGAAAGATCGATCATGGCGGCCTCGATTGCGGCGCCCGCCGGCCGGGCGACTATTAGTTTGGAAGGCTTCCAATTTAACGGAGACGGGACCGCGGTAAAGACCGGGCCCTTGCCCTTCCCGTCGCCGGCTAAGAGCCGAACGTCTGCCGCCTCGGGGGAGGGTCAGGGGCAGCCGAGCGCGTCGGCGACCTCCGTCAGGGACTGGGCGACGACGTCCCAGTCCGACGCGGGCTCCAGATCGGTGGTCTGGCCGGGACCGTGCTCCCGAGGACGGCGCACGAAGATCGTGCGCAGGCCGAGCGCCCGCGCGGCGACGAGGTCGGCATTGTGCGCCGCGACCATCGCGACGCGCTCCGGCGGAAGGCCGACCGCCTCGGCGGAGCGCAGATAGGTCTGAGGCTGCGGCTTGTAGCTCCGCGCGATCTCCGCACCGAGGATGACGTCCCAGGGCAGGCCGCCGAAGCGGGCGAGGTTCATCATGCCCGCGATCGAGCCGTTCGAGATGGGGCCGATCGGGAAGCGCCGCTTCAGGCGCGTGAGGCCCGCCACGCTGTCCGGCCAGGGATCGAGGCGCTGCCAGGCGCGGTTGAGGTCCGCGAGGTCGGTTTCCGGGAGCTGCCGGACGTCGGCGCCGTGGCGGGCGAGAACCGCTTCGAGGTTCTCGCGGTTGAGGATGTTGAGCTTGACCCACGGGCGCTTGCCCGCACGCACCGCTTCCATGGCGGGCTGGTAGAGCGCGCGCCATTCGTCGGCGAAACGATGCGGATCGACGTCGATGCCGTGGCGCTTCAGGAACGGCTCCGCCTGACGCGCGACGCTCGATCGCCAGTCGACCACGGTGCCGAAGACGTCGAAGCCGAGGAACCCGACCTTCTCCAACGCGTCGCTCGTCATGGTTCCTCTCCGCTCGTCTGCCCAGGCCGGGCAAGTGGCGTTCTCCCAAGCTCTGGAAAGGCTCGCAGAAGCCTTCTCGGCAAGCCGCGCCTCGACCGCCGGGGCATGGGCGAGCGGCCCGCTCGATCGGCCGAGCGATCGATCATCGGCGCCGCCGCGTCGCGGACGACCACGGCAACCACCGGCTGCCCTTTGCCGGCGCGCCTTTCGAGCGGCCGATCCGGCGGAGCGACGTCGCCCGCAGCTGCATCCGTGCGAGGCGGCACCTCGCTGGCGGCGCGCCGGGCATCCGGGATAGCCGGAGGATCGCACAGATGAGCCGCCGAAGGATCGCGACCGAACGGAACGAGGGGTCGACATCCCCGCACGCCTTGCCCATCAATGGCTTTCTATCGCAGCGGGCATCCTTCATGCAGCAGCCCCATCCACGCCAGCCTCGGCCGCGCCTGCGTCGCATGCCCGTATTGCGGCGCTCGCGGGCGGTTTGGATGTCGAAGCACGTCTGGCGACCACGCCTGGTCTTCTGGATGGGTGCGCTCTTGGTGGGGGTGGTCGGCGTCGTCTTCGCCAAGCTCGCGGACTGGGCGCAGGGTGCCTTCGCCGACCTCCAGGCCGTTCCGACCCTTGGATCCGTCGCGACGCTTCTCGTGCCGCCGCTCGGCTTCGCGCTGTCGAGCTTCCTCGTCCTGCGCTACTTTCCGAACTCCGGCGGCAGCGGCATCCAGCAGGCGATCGCCGCGGACAGCTTCGAGAGCGATGCCGATCGCGATCGTCTCCTGTCGCCGCGCGTCGCCTTCGGAAAGATCGTCCTGACGCTCCTCGGCTTCCTGTCGGGCGCCTCGATCGGGCGCGAGGGCCCGACCGTGCAGATCGGCGCGGCCATCATGCTGGCGGCCGGACGCCTGGGAGGCATGGTGCAGGCGCGCGGGCTCATCCTGGCGGGATCGGCGGCCGGCATCGCCGCAGCCTTCAACACCCCGATCGCGGGCATCGTCTTCGCCATCGAGGAGATGGCCCGCGCCTACGAGTCCCGCATCAACGGCCTCGTGATCTCCACCGTCATCCTGACCGGCCTCGCCTCGCTCGCCCTCGCCGGCGACTACACCTACTTCGGTGTGAGCGAGGCAAGCGTCTCGTCGGCGAGCGACTGGATGCTTGTTCCCCTGTGCGGCGTGCTCGGCGGCGCGCTGGGTGCCCTGTTCAGCGCCGGCGCCCTCGCCCTGATCCGGCTCGTTCGACGCTGGACGCGCGACAAACCGGGACGGATCGTCTGGATCGCGGCCGCCTGCGGCGCCATCGTGGCGCTTGTCGGGTTCCTGTCGGGCGGCACGACCTTCGGCACCGGCTACGAGGCTGCGCGCTCGGCCATCGAGGGGGACACTCTGCCGCCGCTCTTCTTCCTCGGCAAGTTCCTGGCCGGTCTCGCCTCCATGGTTTCCGGCATACCCGGCGGGATCTTCGCGCCTTCGCTGGCGGTCGGCGCCGGCCTCGGCTCGACCATCGGGCTGGTCACGGGCGCGAGCGCGGCCCTCGCGGCGATGCTGGGCATGGCCGGCTATTTCGCCGGCGCCGTGCAGTCGCCGATGACGGCCTTCGTGATCATCCTGGAGATGACCGGCAACCACACCAGCGTCGTGCCGGTGATGCTGGCCGCCCTTCTGGGCTTCGGCACCGCCCGCCTCATCTCGGACGCGCCGCTCTATCACAGCCTGGCGCGCGACTGCGTCGCCGACATCCTGCGTCAGAAGCGCGCTGGCGAGGCGGGGCGTCCGGCGTGACGGCACGCTGGCGCCGGCTGCTGCGCCAGCTCGCCCGCCGCCTTCGCTGGACTCGCTTCACACGCGCAGGCACCAGAGCGCGAGGAGCGGAGCGTCGCCCGAGGCCATGGCGTGGCGGATGTTCGGCACGTTGAACAGAGTGCCGCCGATGCCCGGCTCGAACCAGTCGCTGTCGCCGTGGCGGAAGCGGCCGGGCGAGAGCACGAGATAGGTTTCCTCCGGCCCGTGATCGTGGTCGGGATAGCGCACGTGCGGGCCGAGCAGCGAGGCGCCGATCATCACGTCGCCGCGCTCCTCCAGCCCGCCCGGGCCGATCACCATGGCGTTGGCGTGACCCTCCGCCCAGTTGTCGCTGGCGAAGGGGCCGCCCGCCGGCCGAGGCTTCCAGGCGAGCCGGGGCTCCAGCGCCGCGAAGTCGCGGGCGAGGCGCGCGAGCGGTGCGGGTGCGTCGGCAAGCGCGGCGAAGGCGGCGGACAGGTGGCGGCACACCTCGCGGCGCGCGGGCACCCCGGTGCCGGCCGGCGCCACGTCGCCCAGAGCCGCGAAGATGCGGTCCATCGAGGCGCGGGGTTCCGCTTCGAGGGTCGCGGCGTCGAAGGCCCGGCGAAGGCTCTCGACGAAGGCGCCGAGGCGCGGGTCCCGTTCGGTCATGGTGGTCACATCCTCCCGACGCCGTCTCCGTTTCAGCCGGCCGACAGGGCCGTGGCCTTGGCGCCGGCCGCGTCGAGCCCGGCCGCGACGGCGTCGGCGAAGCCCTTGTCCTGCATGGTGGCCAGGGCCGCCGCGGTGGTGCCGCGATAGTCGATCATCTCCTGCACGATGCGCGACGGATCGCCGTTCTCGCCACGAAGCAGCTGGCTCGCATCGGCGACGACGCTGCGCGCTGCGCGCTCGGCGAAGTCCCGAGGCAGGCCTTGGGCGAGGGCATGGTCGATCAGCGCGCTGGCGAGAAGGGCGGGAAAGGCCGCGCCCGAGCCGGTCATGCCGACGCAGTAGTCGATATGGGCTTCCCGAGGCACCTCGGCCGCTTCGCCGCAGGTCTCGAACAGCGCCTGAACGAGGGCCTTGTTCTCGGCCGAGACGGCGGGCAGGGCGTACCAGGGCGTGAAGGAACGGCGGATCGCGGCGGCGGCGTTCGGGATCGAGCGGACCACCTCAGCCGCTCCCGTTCGCTCGGCGATCGTGTCCGCAGCAATGCCGGCCATCACGGACAGGACGAGCTTGCCGCGGGCGTCGATCGAGAGGTCCGAAAAGTCCTGCGGGCGCACCGACAGGACCACGACGTCGGAGCGCTCGGTGAGCTCGCGGTTGCTCTGGGTCCAGTGGACGCCCGGCGTTTCGGCCGTGCCGCGGCGGTCCGAGCGGCCGGAAATGGTCAGGCGCGCGGGATCGAGGCGGCCGGAGGCGAGAACGGCCGAGGCGATGGCGCTGCCGAGCCAGCCATTGCCGCCGACGATGCCGATGCGGGCGGTGATGGTCATGGGCGCGTCCTCGGGTTCAGGGATCGTCGGGCGGAGGGCGCGATCGAAGGTGGCGCGCGACAGCCTGTCGAGAAGGCGCGCGACGGCGACGATCGACGGGCTCGTCAGGAGGCCGCGCCCGAGCTGCACGCGGACGGGGCGCGCGTCAACCCGGCCCCGAAGCCCTTCCGCGCCAGCTTACCCGGCGAGCACCAGCATCGCCAGCAACAGCCGGATGCACTGGCTGAGGCCGACGAGGATCGTCGGCTCGGCGATCGGCACCTCGCTCGTTCATGAATCCCGACGGCGCCGCCGGCTTTCCGCCGTGACGACGTGGAAAGCTCAAGCTTCCGGCGGTTCAAGGACCGGCAGCGGATCACTCGCCCTGCAAACTCCATCTAACGGCGGATCTGTTCTGGGGCGTTGGCCGCGGTTCGGCGGATGCAAGCCGGAGTTCTGGAAGAAGGCGGGGCGGCCGGGTCAGACGCGCAGGCGCCTTTCGGCGTAGTCGGCGAGCAGCGTCAGGGGGTAGCAGATGGCGAAGAAGACGGCGAGGACCATGCCGTAGATCAGGATGGCGTGCGAGTCCGGCCCCATATAGGCGAGGCGCTCGATCATCTGGCGGGCCGAGCCGAGGATGTCGGACACGCCGACGACCGAGGTTAGGGCGCTCGCGTGGATGAGGACGGTGAGCTGGCCGATATAGGGCGGCAGGAAGCGGCGCGCCGCCTGGGGCAGGAGGACGTCGCGCAGCGTCGCCCGTGCGCTCATGCCGAGGGCGCGGGCGGCCTCGCCCTGGTGCGGCGAGATGGAGAAGAGCGCGCCGCGCGCCGCTTCGGCGATGTTGGCCGAGCCCCAGAGCCCGAGGCCGATCACCGAGGCCGTCAGCGGGCCGGTTGCCAGCCCGATCTGCGGCAGGGCGAAGAAGACGCAGAGGAGGATCAGGAGCGAGGGGATGCCCCTGAACAGCGTGACGTAGCCGCGCACGACGGCGCGCAGCGCCGGCTTCGGGCTGGTCGCCAACGAGCCGACGGCGATGCCGACGACCGTTGCGACCACGACGCTGAGAAGGGAGATCCACAGCGTGACGAGGAGCCCGCGCCCGAGATGGGCGACGACCGGTCCGATCCAGGCTTCGTTCATCGGGCCGTCCTCGTGCCGGGAACGCGCAGCCAGGTCTCGAAGCCGCGGGAGGCGGCCCCGATCAGGGTGCAGGTGAGGAAGTACATCAGGGCGGCCATGCCGAAGATCTCGAAGACGCGGAAGGTCTGCGAGACGAGCCCGTTGGCGACGTAGGTGAGCTCCTGGTAGCCGACGACGACCATGAAGGACGACGAGCGGAACTGGCCGATCGCCATCGTGGTCGCGGCCGGGATGGTGGCGCGCAGGCCGAGCGGCAGCGTCACGTCGAGAAAGGTGCGCCGCGCCGGCATGCCGAGGGCGCGGGCGGCGAGGATCTCGGCCGGCGGCACGGCCTTGAAGCCGGCGCGGAAGATCTCGGTGTGATAGGCGGCGCCCCAGAGCGCGAGCGCGATCCAGGACGTCTGGAAGGGCGACAGCCGGATGCCGATCTCCGGCAGGGCGAAGTAGAGCATGAAGATCTGGACGAGCAGCGGCGTGCAGCGGAAGACGTTCACGTAGACCGCGATCGCCTGGGAAAGGACGGGCACGCCCGCGTTGCGCGCTGCCCCGAGCGCGATCCCGAGAACGACCGAGACGGTGATCCCGATCGCGCTGACGAGGAGGCTGTTGCCGAGCCCGTTCAGGAGGGCCGGAAGGTCGTCGAGGAGCGTTTCGCCCATGGCAAGCGTCCGGACTGATCGGCGGCCCGGGCAACTCGCCCGGGGCCGCGCGTTCGAAAGGGATGGGTCAGTCGTTGCAGTCGAGTGCGCCGCTCTTGGCGTAGTCGAGCGTCACGTTCGGTCCGGGCACGACGTCCCGGTACTGCTTCACGAAGGCCTCGTCCTTGATCTCGGCGGAGAAGGCCTCGAAGAAGAAGTCCTTCTTCCGAAGGTCGTCCACGACGGCGTCGACCCAGGCGAGGAGCTCGCCGTTCCCCTTGGCGATGCCGACGCCCTGCATGGCCGAGGCGGCGAGCGTGCCGGTGACTCGGTAGCGCGGCTGGTTGCGGACGAAGTTGTAGTCGTAGATGTCGATGAAGGCGAAGGCGTCGACGCGCCCCTGCGAGAGCAGCGTGCCGAGCTCGCCGGCGTTCTGCGCCGGCACGACCGTCGCCTCCGGATGGCACTTGCCGAGCCAGGTTTGGTAGGTGCTGCCCGTCGGGGTGGCGACCGACTTGCCGGCGAGGTCGGCATAGTCCTGGATCGGCGAATCCACCGGCACGACGAGCTGGAGATTGCTCACCCAGATCGGCTGCGAATAGGCGATCTGCTCGGCGCGGGCGGGCGTGTAGGCCAGCGAGGCGAGGATCATGTCGATCTTGCCGGACTGGAGGAAGGGGATGCGGTTCCCCTCGTTGACGCATTGCGTCTCCAGCGCGTCCGGGCTGCCGAAGGCATATTCGGCGATCTTCCTGGCGAAGGCGATCTCGTAGCCGACGGGCTTGCCGTCGAGGCCGACATAGCCGGCGGGCGGATAGCCGCAATGGACGCCGACGAAGAGCTTGCCGTTCGCCTTGACGGCGGCCGGAAGGGGAACGTCGACGCTCTGGGCGGCGGCGGTGCCGGCGAGAAGAAGGGTCGACAGGACGGCGGTGAGCGTGCGGATCATGCGGACGGTCCTTTCGGGTGGGAAGACATCGATTCAGGCGTGCTGCGTGCGGGCGAGGAACTGGCGCGTGCGCTCGGATTTGGGGTCGACGAGGACCTGCGAGGGCGGTCCCTCCTCGACCACGACCCCTTCCGCCATCAGGACGACCTTGTCGCCGACGTCCCGGGCGAAGCCCATCTCGTGGGTGACGACGAGCATGGTCATGCCGGACTTCGCCAGATCCTTCATGACGCCCAGCACCTCGCCGACGAGTTCGGGGTCGAGCGCCGAGGTCACCTCGTCGAAGAGCATCACGCTCGGCTTCATCATCAGCGCGCGGGCGATGGCGACGCGCTGCTGCTGGCCGCCGGACAGCTGGTCGGGATAATGACCCGCCTTCTCCGACAGTCCGACGCGGGCGAGAAGCTCGCGGGCGCGGACCTCCGCCTCGGCGGCCGGCTCGCGGAAGACGCGCCGGGGCGCGAGCGTCAGGTTCTTCAGGACCGTCAGGTGCGGGAAGAGGTGGTACTGCTGGAACACCATGCCGACGCGCTGGCGGATCGTGTCCTCGTCGACGCCCCCCGCCGAGATCTCCTCGCCTTCGAGGAGGATGCGCCCGCGCGTGATCGGCTGGAGGACGTTGACCGTGCGCAGGAGCGAACTCTTGCCCCCGCCGCTCGGTCCGATCAGGACCACGACCTCGCCCCGGCGGACCGTCAGGCTGACGCCCCTGAGGACGTGGAGTTCGCCATAGCTGAGATGGATGTCCTCCAGCGCGAGGATCGTGTCCGCGCCTCGTTCCAGGGGCGCCGTCACTGGTCGAGGTTCCGCGAGAGGAAGTTGCCGAAGCGCTCGGTCTTCGGGGCGGCCATGATGTCGCCGGGCGCGCCTTCCTCGACGATGACGCCGCCGTCCATGAAGACCACGCGGTCCGCCACCTGGCGCGCGAAGCCCATCTCGTGGGTCACGACGATCATCGTCATGCCCTCCTGCGCGAGGCCCCGCATCACCTTCAGCACCTCGCCGACGAGCTCGGGGTCGAGCGCCGAGGTCACCTCGTCGAAGAGCATGACCGAAGGCTCCATCGCCAGCGAGCGGGCGATGGCGACGCGCTGCTGCTGGCCGCCGGAGAGCTGGCCGGGATAGGCGTCCGCCTTGTGGTCCATGCCGACCTTGGCAAGGAGCGCCATGCCCTTTTCGCGGGCCAGCGCCCGCGCCACCTTCTTCACCTTCACGGGGCCCATCATGACGTTCTCGATGACGGTGCGGTGGGGAAACAGGTTGTAGCTCTGGAAGACCATGCCGACATGCTCGCGAACCTTGGCGTTCCGAGCTTCGCCGAGCGGCCTGCGGTGATCGCCCGCCTCGTAGCCGACGGGCCGGCCGTCCACCGTGATGGTGCCGCTCTGGAAGGTCTCGAGGAAGTTGATGCAGCGCAGCATGGTGGACTTGCCCGAGCCGCTGGGCCCGAGGACGACGACGACCTCGCCGCGCCGCACATCGAGATCGATGCCCTTCAGCACTTCGAGCTTGTCGAAGGACTTGTGCAGCTTGCGGACGGAAACGATGGGGTCGCTGGCCGTGGAGGTCATGCTCCGCTCCCTCAATGGACGTAGGAAAAGCGCTTCTCGGCAAGGGCGGCGGCCTTCGAGAGCGGGTAGCAGATCAGGAAGTAGATGATCATCACGCCGAGAAAGATCTCGAAGGCGGCGAGCGTGCGCTCCACCACCTCGCGCGCGGCGAAGGAGAGCTCCCAGGCCCCGACGATCGAGGCGTAGGACGTCTGCTTGATCGCCATCAGCGAGATGTTGAGGACCGGGGCGACGGCGAGGCGCAGAGCCTGCGGAACGATGATCTCGCGCAGCATCGGGATGCGCCGCATGCCGATGCTCATCGCGGCTTCGACCTGGCCCTTGGGCACGGCGGCGATGGCGCCGCGCACGGCCTCGGTGACGAAGGCGCCGATGTAGACGACCATCGAGATGGCGACCGCCGTGTAGGCGTCGAGCCGCAGGCCGACGGCGGGGAAGCTGTAGAAGCCGAGGAACATGATCACGAGGACGGGGACGCCCCGGAACACGAAGACGTAGGCGTTGATGAGCCAGCGGACCGGGGCGGGCGCGGCCGAGGCGATCGTGCCCACGACGATGCCGAGGAGGGCACCGAAGACGACCACGAAGGCCGAGAGCGCGACGGTGTAGACCGCCCCTTGCAGAAGATAGGGAAGGTTGGACTGCAGCACCGGGAACATCAGGCGTATCTCCGGGCGACGAAGGTTTCGACGAGCCGCGCCGCGATCCCGAGGCTGGTGGTGAGGATCAGGTAGAAGAGCGCGACGGCGATGAAGACCTCGAAGGACATGCCGGAGCGCTCGATCAGCACCTTGCCGGTGAGCGTCAGGTCCATGACCCCGATGGCCGAGACGAGGGACGTGTCCTTCACGAGGACGATGAGCTGGTTGCCGAGCGCCGGCGTCACCTTGATCAGCGCCTGAGGCAGGATCACGAGGCGCAGGATCGCGAAGCGCCGCATGCCGATCGACTGGCCCGCCTCCCATTGGCGCACGCTCAGCGACTGGATGCCCGCCCGCACGATCTCGGACAGGAACGCGCCGTGCTGGAGGGCGATGGCGATGACGCCGCAGGTGATGGCGCCCCAGAAGATGCCCAGCAGCGGCAGCCCGAAGTAGAGCAGGTAGATCTGCACGAGCAGCGGCGTGTTGCGCATCAGCTCGACGAAGCCGCGCACGACGGCGGCGAGGCCCTTCCAGCCGGAGACCGCCGGCAACACGAGAAGGATGCCGGCGATGAAGGCGGCGGGCGCGGCCAGAACGGCGACGAAGGCGGTGATCTGGAGGCCATCGACGAAGACGGGCCAGTATCTCGTCAGGAAGGAGATGAAGGGCGCGACGTCCATCGGTGGCCTCCGCTTATCGAGTGCTTAGTTCTGAGCGTTCAGGTACCATTTCGCATTGCGCGGCTTGGTGCCGAACCACTTCTCGTAGATCGCGCTGTAGTCGTTGAAGAGATATCCGCCGGTCATCTCGCCCACGACCGTGTCGAGATACTGCCAGAGCTTGAAGTCGCCGGGCTTCATGAACAGGCCGGGGTTGATGACGCCGGTCAGCGTGCCTTCGATGACCCGCATGTCCGGGTTCTGCTTGACGTACCAGGCGGCGACGGGCGCATCGAGCTGGGCGGCCTGGGCACGGCCGAGCTTCACGGCGTTGAACTGGGCGGCGATGCCGTCGAAGGTCGTGCGCTGGGCCTCCGGGAAGAGCCGCTTGGCGCGTTCCTCCTGCGTCGGCGTCGTCAGGTTGGCGAGGGTGACGTCGGAGGTGTTGAGGTCTTCCAGCGTCTGGTAGGGCGAGTCGCCCCGCACGATCATCACGATGCCGCCGTCGATGTAGGAGCGCGTGAAGCCGACCTGCAGCGCCCGGTCGGCGTAGATCGAGGTGGTCTGCGCGCCGAAGTCGATCGTGCCGTTCTGGGCGTTCGGCCAGCGCTGCGCGGCGCTCTGGCGCACGAACTCCACCGCGTCCTCGCTGCCGAAGGTCACGCGGGCGATGAGCTTGGCGATGTCGACGTCGAAGCCGGCGAGCTGGCCGTTCTCGTCCACGAACCCGAAGGGCGGCGACTCGCTGGAAACGCCGACGATCAGCTTGCCCCGCGCCACCATCTCGTCGAGCCGGGAGGCGTCCTGGGCCATGGCCGGCGCGCCCGCGCCCACCAGGAGGACGAGGCCGGCCAGAGCGGTACCGATCCTTCTTGCGATGCCGTTCAACATGCGATGCTCCTCTCGAGGTTGCGAAGGGTGGATCAGCGGAGGGCCGGGCGAACGATCGCGCCCACCAGTTCCGCCATGGCGACATGCGTGCCGAGCGGCACGCCGTCGACGTTCGGGTCGACGATGCCGTCGACCGAATTGATGAGCCCGATCTCGGCGCCCCGACGCAGCAGGAAGCCCTCCATCTCGGGCGTGTGCAGGAGGGCCGGGTTCTTCGTGCGCAGCGCCATGGCGGCAGCGATCGCGTAGCAGCCCCAGTTCGAGACCGCCGCCGTCACGAGAATCCGCGCCTTCGTCATGGCGCCGATCCCGGCGCCGCCGGCGGGACGCGCGTCGCCGAACCTCACGTGAGCGGCGACGGCCTTAGCGATCGATCCCATGCCGATTTCGTTGCCGCCATCGCCGACCGCCACCGTGGGCAGGCCGCGCTCCATCGCGACGTCGAACACGTGGTCGATGCGCGCCCGCTCGGCGCCGAAGTCGACCCCCCGCATCGAGCAGTAGATGCCGTCGGCATTGCGCCCGACGCGCTCGGTGGAGAAGAGGAGAGCCGGCTTCAGTTCGTCCAGCAGGACTTCGGCTTCGACGCGTGCCTTCGCATCGTCGGTCGTAAACGGCAGGAGCGTCACGACGAGGAGGCTCTTGTCGGCGCAGGCGATCCGCGCCTTGTCCAGCGGCACGACGGTGAGGCCGGCGGCCGTCATCAGCTTGCCGATCGCCTCGATCAGCGTCCCCTCGGCGAGGACGACGTTCAGCGTACGGCGCGCGAGGCTCATCGTGCGCACGAGCGCGGCGAGCCCCGCCGGACCGTCGTTCTCGCCGATCGTCGGCGAGATCCAGGCCCGCGAGACCGAGCCGGTCGTGTAGATCACCGTCGCGCCGGGCTCGACGGCGAGGAGGGCGTCGGCCGCCGCGCCGATGGGCGAGGCGCCCTGCCGTTCGCGGTTGGCGGCATGGAGATGCTCGACGCCGCGGCCGCCGAGGTCGAGGTTCACGAGCCGGTCCAGCCGCTCGTCGAAGGGGGCGTGCGTCGACATCATTGCCGTCCGTGGATCAAGGCGCGAAGCGCGGTCTCGTCGCCGAGCATGGCGGCGACCTTGTCGACGGAGCGGTCGAAGGCCTCGACCGTCGCCTCGATGCCGCCGACGCGGTCCAGCGCGTCGAGGGTCGGTTTCAGGCGCACCGAGATGCGCGCGCCGGGCTGGCCGTGCGTGTTGACCGTCAGGATGCCGTGATCCTCCAGGAGCACCATGCCGAGCGCGGCGCCCGATTCCGCCGGCACCACGGCGATGTCGTTCTGCGACAGACCCGAGCGGCGGATCAGCTCGCGCAGGACGTCGTCCTCGTGGATCATCGGGCCGAGGTCGCTGCGCGCGACCATGCCGCCGAGCCGCCGCGCTAGCGCCTCGGCCAGACGCCCGCCCGATTCCGCCTCCTTGCGAAGATGCGCGGGATCGAAGGCCGCCAGCGACCGGAAGGTCGCCGCGGCGATCGGCGCGCGCGCCTCCATGCCGTATTCCGACCCCTTGGCGGAGGCCGCGACGACGAGCGGCGCGCGGCCGGCGAGGACGCCGGAGCGCGGACCGGACAGGCCGGCCTTGTCACAGTTGGTGATGGCGAGATCGGCGCCGAGCTCCAGCGCCTTCGCGCCGCCGTGGAGATAGGGGCGCACCCGTGCGCCATAGGCCTCGTCCAGGAAGGTGACGCAGCCCGCCGCCTTCGCGGCCTCGATCGCGGCACGGGCGATTTCGTCGTCGAGCCGCTCCAGGCTGCTGGTGACGGTGGTCACCACGACGAGCGCGCAGCCCGCGATGCGCGCCCGCCAGTCGCCGTCGCCCTGGACCTCGATCATCTCGACGCGCGCCAGTCCGCAGCCGCGCACGACCGAGGCGTGGGAGCGCCCGCCGAGCGGCACGATCGACAGGACGGGCCTGCCGCCCGCATGGGCGGCGATCGTCGCGACGATGCCGGCGCTGGTCCGGTTGAAGACGGCGCAGCCGTCGTCCGGCAGGCCGCCGAGATGCTCGACCGCGAGGCGGCGCAGCTCCTCGGCGACGAGACCGGGGCCGACCCATTCCTCGCAGCTCGTCGCGATATCCTCCGGCCGGATCGGGAAATCGCGCTGGTTGCCGGTGAAGACGCCGATGGACTGGGGTCCCAGCCGGCGCACGCGCTCGGCCGCGACGGCTTGCCCGTGCCGGAGCCGCCGCACCTCGTCGACGCTGGAGCCGATGATGCGTCCGCGCGCGAAGCTGACCACGGGATCGACGACGTTGCCGAAGCCGTCGCGCTTCTCGTTCGGCGGCGGGGCGGACAGGGCTTGCGACGGATTCGCCATCAAACGCCTCCTTGAGCCGTGGCTCTGTAGATTTCCTCGATGAGGCCGCGATCGGCGGCCTCGCTGTCCTGCCGCTCGGCCGCCGGGAAGCGGAGGGCCGCATCCACGACCGAGCGCATCAGGGTGACGAAGGCTCCATGCCCGTCGGCGTCGATTCCGTCGACGGCGAGCCGAGCCTCCCCGGTCGCCCCGTCGCGCGCGCCGGCACCGACGCAGGCCTCGATCAGCGCGTGCTCGTCGTGCGCGGCGTGCAGGAGGTTGCGGCCGGCGATCACGGACAGGGCGCCCGCGACCGCGTAGCAGCCCCAGTTCGACACGGAGGCGCTGAGAAGGACGTCCGTCGCCGTCACGGTGACGACGCCCGTCTCGTCGGGCTGCGAGCGGCCCCCGTTCGGCAGCAGCGCCGAGACCGCGTCCCGGATCAGGCCGAAGCCGATCTCGTTGCCGCCGTCGCCGATGCCGATCGTCGGAACGCCGCGGGTCCGCGCCTCTTCCGCCAGGAGATGGACATGGGCGACGGTTCCGGCGGGGCGCCGATCCCCGCGCACGCCGTGATAATGACCGGCCTCGTTCGGCCCGTCGCGCTCGACGAAGACGATCGCGACGGGCCGATGCCGCTCGACGAGCTCCCGTGCGGCCTCTCTGCCCTCCGCCTCGCCTTTCGGAAACTCGGCGACCTCCATCGGCTGCGCGCCGAGGCGGTCGGCGAAGACCGCCGCGCTCGCGCGCACGGCCGGCAGATGCTCGCCTTGCGCCAGAAGGACGCAGCGGGCGCCGAAGCCGTCGGCCAGGGCGAGGCCGAGGACGGCCGCGCCCGGAGGGCCGTCCGTCTCGCCGCCGGGAAGCTTGGGCGCGACGCCCGCGCCGGTGGCGACGAGGACGGTGCCGCCCTCCGCCAGCGCTTCGCCGAGCCGCCGCGCGGCGAGGGCCGAAAGCGCGCCGTCCTGCACCTGGCGGGCCGCCACGTAGGTCGGCACGACGATGCCCGGCGGAAGGCCGCCCGCGAGCGGGCGGATTTCCAGCGTCATCAGCCGGTCCAGCCGGTCGGCGGTCGCCGAGAGTCCCGGCGTCGCCGCGAGGTCCCTGGGCGTTTCGGAGGGGGGGCGCCGCGTTCGCATCGCCATCACACGTTGATCGTGACGCTCTTGCGGGCGGTGTAGGCTTCGAGCGCGCCTTCGATCGAGTATTCCGAGCCGATGCCGCTCTGCTTGATGCCCCCGTAGGACATGCCGGGGATCTGGCCGCCCGCACGGTTGACCTGCAGCCAGCCGGCGTCGATGCGCTCGGCCGCCTTGAGGGCCGCGGTCACGTCATGGGTGAAGATGTAGGCGGCAAGGCCGTAATGGGTGTCGTTGGCCCAGCCGATCACCTCGTCCTCGCTGTCCCAGGGGATAGCGACCAGAACCGGGCCGAACACCTCCTCGCGCACGACGCGCCAGTCGTTGCCGAGGTTCTTGAAGATCACCGGCCGGGGAAAGAAGCCGTCGGAGGCCGAGAGTTCGGGCGGCACCTCGCCCGTCACGATCTCGCCGCCGGCCTCCACCGCCTCGCGCACGAAGTCGCGGACGGCGGCGTAGCGCTCCTCGTTGATGATGGCACCGATGTCGGTCGCCTCGTCCAGCGCGTCGCCGATGCGCAGGGCGCCGAGCTTCTCGACGACCTTGCCGAGCACGGCGTCGAAGACGTCGCGATGGACGTAGAGGCGCGAGCCGGCGGTGCAGGACTGGCCCTGGCGGGCGAAGCGCATGGCGTTGACGACGTTCGTCGCCAGCGCGTCGAGGCGCTCGGGGGTCGCGGCGTCGGGATAAACGATGGTCGGGCTCTTGCCGCCGAGCTCCAGCGTCGCGCGGGCGATCCGGCCGGCCGCGGCATGGGCGACGAGCTTGCCGACCTCGACCGAGCCGGTGAAGGAGATCTTGGCGACATCCGGATGCCCGGAGAGCGCGGCGCCCGCGTCCTCGCCCGTTCCCGTCACGAGGTTGAAGACGCCCTTGGGGAAGATGTCGGCGGCGAGTTCCGCCACCTTGATCACCGCGAGCGGCGCGTCCTCGGCCGGCTTCAGGACCAGCGTGTTGCCCGTTCCGAGCGCCATGCCGATCTTCACCGCCGCCAGGACGAGCGGCGAGTTCCAGGGAATGATGGCCGCGACGACGCCCAGCGGCTCTCGCGTCGTGAAGGAGAAGAGGCCTGGGCCGAGGGGAAGCGTCTCGCCCTTCTGCTCGGAGACGACGCCGCCGTAGTAGCGCAGGACCTCGATCGTGCTCTGCACCTCGGGCCGGCTCTGCGTGCGCAGCGCGTTGCCGGTCTCGGCGGCGAGAACCCGGGCGATGTCCTCCGCATGCGCGGCCACGCGGTTGGCGAGTTCCGTCAGCAGCGCGCCGCGCGAGCGGGCGGCCATGCGGCGCCAGCTCGGGAAGGCCGCCTTCGCGGCTGCGACGGCGGCATCGGCGTCCGGCTTCTTTCCGGCGCCCACCGCCGCGATCACCGAGCGATGGCACGGGTTCACGACGTCGAGGGTCGTGCCGTCCCTGGCTGGCGTCCAGGTCCCGTCGATCAGTTGTCCCTTCAGGCCCTCCATGGGCAGGGCGAGCGCGTCGGCGGGAGCGGTCTTGATGGCGGCGTTCGACATGTCGGTTCTCCTCGGCCCCGGCTCAGCTGGCGGCGGCGGACAGGCGCAGGTCGACCTTCAGGAGGCGCTCGAACACCTCCGCGACGCTGGTCGAGTCCTTCTTGCCGAGGCCTTCGGCGCGGGCGGTGTTGTAGATCTGGCGGACGGCCTGCCCGAGCGGCATCGGATAGTCGGAGAACTCCGACAGGCACAGGCTGATGTCCTTGTGCATGAGGTCGAGCGCGAAGTTCGCCGGACGCTCCTGCGTGAACAGCGTCTTCGGCAGGTAGTCGAGCATCTTGGAGCCGGCGAGCCCGCCGGACAGGACCTCCGTCAGGACCGGCAGGCTGGCGCCCGCCTTCACGCTGGCGGCGAGCACCTCGCCGAGCGCCACGGTGTTGATCGCCGTCAGGAGGTTGTGCGCGAGCTTGGTGAGCTGACCCGAGCCGATCGGGCCGCAATGGACGATGCGGGCCGCGAGCGAGGAGAGGATCGGGCGCGCGCCGTCCAGGGTCGCCTCGTCGCAGCCGGCCATGATGATGAGGTTGCCGCTCGCCGCCCCCGCCACGCCGCCGCTCACCGGCGCGTCCATGAAGGCGACGCCGGCCGCCGAGCAGGCGGCGGCCACGTCCCGCGTCGTCGTCGGGTCGACCGTCGAGAAGTCGATCACCGTCGCGCCGGCCTTCAGGGACGAGAGGGCACCGTTCTCGCCGCCGATCGCCGTGCGCAGGCTGTCGGGCGTCGGCAGGCTCGACAGGACGAAGGTGCAGTCCATGCTCGCGTCCGCGGGGCTGGAGGCGGCGACGCCCCCCTTCTCGACCACGGCCGCGACGGCTTCCGGGCTCGGATCGAAGACGCGGACCTCGTGGCCGGCGTCGAGCAGGCGGAACGCCATGCGCGAGCCCATGCGTCCGACACCGATGAATGCGACCTTCGCCATGACCTGGATTCCCTGATGACACCTCGCGGCCGCTGAGCCGCGTCGGGCCGGGACGGATGGTGCGGCGATCCCGCCGGCGCTTCGCCGTTCCCTGCTCTCGTTGTGATCATCAACGGATCGTGCCGGTTTTGAAGGCAGGCAAGCTTGACGGCGGGCGTAACTTCTTCTTACGGTCACCCATGTCGAGGGCGTCCGAATGCTGAACCTGTCGCGTCTGCGGATGCTCTACGAACTCTCCATCCTCGGCAGCATCTCCGCCGTTGCCGCCTCGCTCAACATCACGCGTCCGGCCGTCTCCCAGCAGCTCGCGCTGTTGGAGCGCGAAACCGGGCAGACGCTGTTCGAGCGCTCCACCAAGGGCGTGCGGCTGACGGCTGCGGGTGAGCGCATGGTCCGGCGCGTGTCGGAGCTGTTGGTGACGGTGAACGCGATCGAGGCGGACCTTGCCAGCGACACGCAGGAGATCGCGGGCGAGCTGCGGATCGCCGCCTTCGGCACGGCGGCCTCCAGCCTCGTGCCGCCCGCGCTCGCGCGCCTCGCGGAAGGCAACCCGAAGCTGCGCATCCACTTCACGGAGATGGAGCCCGTCGCCGCGCTTCGGGCGGCGGCCGCCAAGCAGATGGACGTCGTCGTCGCGCACGATCTCCTTCACACGAGCGCGCCGGTGATCGGGCTGGAGCAGCAGCCCCTCGTCGCCGACCAGTTCAAGGCCATCCTGTCTGCCGATCACCGGCTGGCGATCGGCAGCCGCAAGTCCATCCACCTCAAGGAACTCGCGGAGGAGGACTGGGCGCTGAACCAGTCCGCGGTGACCTTCTCGCAATACGTGATCAGCGCCTGCGTCGCGGAAGGCTTCACGCCGAAGGCGAGCTGCAACTGCCTCAACATCGCCGCGACGCTCGAATTCGTGCGGACGGGACGCTACGTCACGATCCTGCCGGCACTCGGCGCGACCGGCATCGAGAACGACCCCGACTTCCGCATCATCCCGCTCCGCCCCCTGCTTCTCAGGCGCGTCTTCTGCGCCTATCCGCGCGGCAGCGGCGACCATCCGCTGGTGGCGAGAACGGTCGAAGCGCTCCAGATGGCAGGCCGAATCTTCGTCTGACACCGGACATGAGGGCCGAGACGTTCGCTTTCCGAAGCCCCGGGAACGTTCTAATTCTCGAAAATCGAAAGAAGATTGTCGGATCTTCGAGAATACTCGTTGCGATCGGCGTCGTCTGAGTCGAGGTTGAAAGCCGAGGCGGCCCCCCATGCCCGCCGCGCAATGCGAGATCCCTCTTGGCCGGCGCTTCCTCCGACACCGCAAACGCTCCGCTGGACCGCGCCTTCGGTATCCTCGCCTTCGTGGCGGGCGCCAAGCGCTCCGTCGCCGTCGCGGAGATCGCCCAGGCGACCGGAGTGCCTCTGCCGTCGACCCATCGCCTCGTGGCGGCCCTCGAGGAGCGTGGTCTCCTGAAGCGAGCCCTCGGCTCGAAGCGCCTCGTCGCGGGAAGTGCCCTCATCGATCTGGCGACCCGCACGATGGGCAGCGCGTTCCGCACGGCGCGGCGCCACGCGATCCTGCAGGACGTCTCCGCCGAGATCGGCGAGCAATGCGAGATCGGCGTCGTGCGCGGAACGGACGTCGTCTATGTCGACGCGGTCAATGTCGCACCCGCCCACGGTCTGCGGTTCGACCCTGGTGCGACGGCGCCGATCCACTGCGTCTCGACGGGCAAGATCTTCCTGAGCCGCCTGAAGCGCAAGGCACGCGAGGATCTCGTGCGTGCCCTGCCGCTTCACCCCTATACGGCGGGCACGATCACCGATCCCGACACCTTGCTGCGCAGACTCGAGGAGGTGCGCACTCGCGGCTGGGCGAAGAGCGACGAGGAGTTCGTGAAGGGCGTCGTCGGGTGCGCCGTGCCGATCCTCGACGCGCGCGGTGGGCTCGTCGCCTGCCTCGGCGTGTCCGTGCCGCGAGCGCGGCACTCGTTCGACGAGTTGGACCACCTGATCGAGCCGCTGACCCGGGCCGCCGCCGCTCTTTCCCAAACTCTCGGGGACGAAGACGACGAAGCGGCTCCCGGTATCGCGCCGCTCGCTTGAATCCCCCTCATCCCGTCCGACAACGAGAAGCCCGATGACATCAATCGCCCTCGCAGCAGTCCGCGCGCAGTTCCCGGCCGCGTCCCGCATGACCTATCTCGACTCCGGCTTCCAGGCACCTTTGGCGGCGCCCGTTCGCGCCGCCATCGAAAGCCTTCTCGACGAAGCTTCCGAGGCAGCCGGACCGAAGTCCGTCTGGCTGGAGCGCGTCGAGACGGTGCGGGCGAAGCTCGCCCGATTCATCAACGCGAGGGCCGGCGAAATCGCCTTCACGAAGAACACGTCCGAAGCGCTGAACATCGCTGCCAACGCGCTGCCGCTGAAGGCGGGCGACAACGTGCTGATGATCCACGGCGATCATCCCAACAACGCCTATGCCTTCCTGAACCTGCGCCGAAAGGGCGTGGAGGTGCGCTTCCTTCCGATGACCGAGATCGTGAACGGCGAGAGCTTCGCGGGTGCGATCGATGCGCGCACGCGTGCCATCTCCATGTCGCACGTCACCTTCCACGCCGGCCATCGCTTCGACGTCGAGGACGTCGGGCGCCTCTGCCGGTCGCGCGGCCTCTTCTTCGTGGTGGACGTGATGCAGTCGGTCGGCGTCATGCCGGTGGACGTCCAGGCGATGAACGCCACCTTCGTCGCGTCCGGGACGCACAAGGGCCTCCTCGTTCCCCAGGGGCTCGGCTTCCTTTATTGGAACGGCGAGGACGCGCGCTGCGAGCCGGCGCATTTGGCGGCGGCCAGCCTCGCCGAACTGCCGGCTGACCTCGTCGCGCGCCCCGAGCGCCTCGTCGTGGCGCCGGATGCCCGCCGTTTCGAGATCGGCAACTTCAACATCCCGGCGATCCACGCGCTCGGCGCAGCGCTCGATCTGATCCAGGATGTCGGCCGCGAGCGTATCGAGGCCCATCTCTTCGCCCTCAGCGAGGAGTTGATCGCCGGGCTCGACGCCCTGGGGATCGGCATCGCCGGCCCCCGGGACCGCCGTCACCGCGCAGCCCACATCGTGGTGCCCCGCCTGCCGGCCGCCACTTGGCTTCCCTGTTTCGAGCGCGCCCGCGTGCGCGTCTCGCCCGAGCGCGACGGCATCCGCGTCTCGCTGGCACTGTTCAACACGAGCGAGGATGTTCGGACCTTCATCCAAGTCGTTCGAAACGGCATGAAGGACGGCGTTCCAACGATGCACGCCGCCTGATCCACGATGGAGCCCTTGATGGATTGGCCCTCGGGAGCAAACGACCAATCGTTTGCGGGTCATTCGGCAGGAGACCAAACGAGCACGCTCGACGCGGCGAATGTCCGCTCTTGGGATCGCTCGATCCGCGCAGGGAGGTCTGAAAGGGGTCCAGGCCGTGTCAAAACGTCGAGCTTGGTTGTTGTTTGAGGTTTCGGGGCTGATCGCACGGTTGGGCGCAGAGATACGGCGCTCTACTGCTGCTTTTTGCGATGGTCGAGGGACAGAGCGATG
>NZ_VTOM01000032.1 GCF_009765365.1 Antarcticirhabdus aurantiaca | reverse complement strand
GCACTCCCTTGGTAAGGGAGAGGTCGAGAGTTCAATCCTCTCTCGCAGCACCATTTTCCTCAATCCTTTCATGCTGTTAGCGGTAGGTCCGGCTCAGGCCGATCTGACAGGTGACAGTTTCGATGACAGTTTCGCCTTTCCGGCGGGCTTCCGACCGATGTTCGCGGCGATCTCTTTTTGGTGCTCCGGCGAGTGGTGGCCGTACACGTCGTCGACCATCTGCACCGACATTCCGACGTAGCTCGCAACCTCAAACGGCTTCACGCCGGCATGAAGAAGCCACGTTGTCGCCGTGTGGCGGAGGATGTGCGGCGTGATGTCCTTCGGCAGCCCGGCCTTCTCCAGCGCCGCCGCCCACGACTTGCGCTGCTTGTCCACCGGCTTGCCGCGATAGTGGATGACGAAGGGGATCGGCTTGCGCTTCTCCGTCTCCGTCATGTCGGCCGCGTGCCAGCGCGCGAGTGAGCCGACGAGGCGGTCGGGGATGCGGATCGGCGGCTTGCGCTTCTTGGTCTCGGCCTCGTCCTCGCCGCGACGGTGGATGACGCCGTGTTCCAGATCCACCCATCCGCCGAGAGAGTTCGGCATCCAGCCGAGATCCCGCAGCGCGCCCGAGCGCGTGCCGGTGTAGAGCCCGAGCAGGATAAACCGCACCAGAGCGCGCGAGCTGTCCTTGTCCTCCAACCGGCGAGCCGCCTTGAGCAGCCGCGCCGCCTCGTCGCGCGTCAGCCAGCGCGTGCGGGGCGGGGAGGCCGGCGGCAGCGTCACGATCGGCAGGGCGTCCAAGGGCGTCTCCTCGTGATAGGCATTGATGGCGGCGCGTAGGACCGTCAGCTCGCGGCGGGCGGTCTCCTCCGAAACCTTCTTCTTCCGGGCCTCGTCCGTCTTCGCCTGGCGGATCGGCTGCTTCCTGCGGTGTTCCACGTAGGCGAGGCACGTCGAACGCTTCACGTCGGAGAGCTTCTTCGTCGCCCACCACGTCGCAAGCGGCTCGATGGCGTAGCTCGTCGCCTTGGATTTCTGGCCGGGCGCGATCTCCCGGCCGTAGTAGATCAGGATGTCCGTGACGAAGAGGCGAGAGGCACGACTGTCGCTTGGCCGGACGTATTTCGTGTCGAGGTAAGCGCGGAGGGCGTCCTCAGCGCCCGCGCGGTTGTCAGAGCGGCAGCCAGTGCTGCGTTTGATCGCTCCGTCTCGGATGAACCAGAAGCCGCTGGCCTTGTCGGACCAGAGACGGGCTCCCTTGGATTGACGCGGCATTGTTCCCTCATCTCCTTCAAGGCGGCTCGGGTCACGAAGTCGCGTCGTCCGATGCGTTCGATGGTCAGGCGTCCGCGTCGTGCCTCGGCGCGGAGCGTAGCGGGGGTGATGGTGCCTCGGAAGATTTCGGCGCAGGCTTCGGCCAGCGTCAGGGGCACGTCGTCCAGATGAGGGCTCATCGCTCCTGTGCCTTCTCTGGATGGAGAGGGAGAGAGCGGATCGTCTTGATGAACGCCATCTCGGCGGCATCCACGCCTTCCGCGAAAGTGTCGGGCCGGTCGGTTAAGTCTGCCATGACGGGCGTTTCGCGGATCGCTTGGAGGATGCGTTCCCGCATATCCTTAGCGCGGCGGTCTCCTTCAGATTGGGAGATGGAGGCTGCCGCGAGGGTTCCAGATCCCTCTGCGGATAGGGCGTCCAGTGCTTTCTGCGCGATGCCCTTGAGGTAGTTGGCATCGTTCGACAGCGTCATCGCCATGTGGCCGTCGAGCTTGAAGCCCGTGGCCTCGGCCTGCTTCTGCATGAAGCCGATGGGGTTGACGATGCGTTCCAGAGCGGCCTTCAGCACGTCACCCTCTGCCGCCTGCGCAGGGGATTGCGGCAGCCCGATTTCATCGCGCTTCATCGGGCGTCTCCTTGAGGATGTTGCGGGCGCGGAGAGCGGTGCGAACTTCGGCCGACCGAGCGCCTTCTCCGAAAAGCCAACCGGCGGCGCGACGGGCGTCCTCCCGCAGGGTGACTGATGAGCACGCGCGTCCCTCTTCGCTCGCCTTGTCGTAGAGCCGGTCCAGCACGTCCTCTTCCGCCCTGTCCGCGCGGGCCGTTTGAGCCTGTAGCGCTTCCCAGCATGTGGCCAGTTCGGCACGAGCTTCTTTCTCGTCCTGGATCGCCCTGTCCGCGCGGGCTCGCTCTGCGGCGAGGGCTTCGGCGTTGTAGAGGGGGACATCGAGCGGAGAGCGATCGTCCAGGCGGAAGATCGCGCACGAGTCCACCCGGCCGCTCGCGAGCCGCGACAGGGAGTCGGCATAGGCATAGCCCACCGGCTCCCCTTGCGAAGGAAGGGGTGAAGGGAGGGCTGACGCAACGCCATCACCGGCTTCTGTCGAAGGGTAACGCTCGCCGAACAGGTGACCGCTCTCCAGGGCGTCGGCCAAAGCACGATGATTGTTCTGGCTGGCCGAGCGCCGTTCGAAGCGCGTCGCAACATCGCGGATTTTGGCGACGATACGGGCGCGCAGCGCCTCCTCTGCCTTCGCTCGTTCTGCCGCGAGAGTTGCGGCGCTGTAGAGGGGCTCCATGGTGTCGCGCAGATCCTCGTGCACATAAGGGTAGTCGACGCCCGCCTGAGCCACGAAGTGCCCAAGGCGAGTGCGCCACCGCCACGCCACCGGCTCCCCCTCTGCCGCCGATGCAGATCCTCGCGGCAGCCCTTCTTCGGGAACGGGGGTGGAGAGGGCGGCGAGAAATTCTGCCGTCATGCGCTCAAGCGATCCGTCATCGCTACTGCCGCAAGCGCAGTCGTATCCAGCCCGCCAATACTCAGTGCAGAGCTTGGCCAGCGCCGCCCGCACGCCTTCATCGGGGGAGGGGTTAGCCATGGGGCCCTCCGGTCCTAATGTGCCGCCGAGCCCAAAACTGGCCATACCAGTTCCATTCCGTCAGGCCGCACCTGAGGCAGCTACGCCCCTCCTTGGCGGGATAGGCCTCGGCAGGCTCCAGCGGGCGCCAGACGTGCCCCTTGATCCAGCAGATGATCCTCATGCTGCCTCCAATGCGTAGGGGACTTCGGGGAGAGCATCCATCAGCGCCGCTATGACTTCGGCCGCCAGCGGGACGTAGATCGCATTGCCCGCGATGCGGCGCAGAGCCACGCTGCCGGGAACCCCATCATCCAGGCGAGGAACGCTGGATGGGGACGGCCACCGAGAACGGTCGCGAGCTTGAGCCCCGTTGTGGCGGGGGACTTCGCCTTCGACCACTCTGGCCCGCCGTCCGACGCTGTCGGGGCAGGCAGCAATCCAGCGTCGCTCCCTCTCTTGCGGCGCGTTGAGCGCGCAAGCCGGGATATCGACAGCCCTTGAGGCGTAACCCGCCGACGCCAAATCAGCGTGCACTCCGTCGAACCACACGTCGCCAAGCGGTCCCGCAACTTGCTCTCCCACGAATGCAGGGGGCCTTCGGGAACGGATGAGGCGAAAGAGGTCGGGCCACAGGTGCCGAGGATCGTCGGCGCCGCGTTTGCGGCCTGCCGGCGAGAGGGGCTGGCAAGGACAGGAGCCGGTCCACAGGGGGCGGTTGTCAGGCCATCCAGCAAGTCGAGCTGCGACTGACCAGAGACCTCCGCCGGCGAAAAAATGGCACTGCGTGTAAGGGCGCAGGTCATCGGCTCGAACATCCTGAATGGAGCGGGTGTCGACATCGCCCGGAGCGATCACGTCGTCGGTTATGAGTTCGCGCAGGACCGCAGCGGCGTCCGGATCGATCTCGTTGTAGTAGGCTCGGGCCGCGCTCATGTCGCAGCGGACGCGTCGCAATTGCGCCGCACGCCGCACGCCTTCATCGGGGGAGGTGGTCATCGTCCACCCTCCCGCTCGCTCTCGACCTTGGGGAAGGAGAGGGCGAGAGCGGCGAGCTTCGCATCGAGATCGCGCCACAGGGACGACAGGTTGTCCATGGTGGCGCCCTCGCGCGGGGTGCCCCAATCGCGACCGCAATAGGCGATCGACACGACCGCGACATCGCGAGCGAAACTGATCAACTCCCGCAGTCTCTCCACCTCCTGCTCTACGGCTTCGGTGGATGAAGATCGGGCTGCCGCAACGAGGGCCTTGGGATCATCGCCCGCAGGGCTGGCGGTGAGGGCGGATGCGGCATAGAGAGGTTCGATCGTACGGAACGGACCGGCATCGGGCTCGACGTGTGTCAGAACCCAACTCCCGTTCTGCCATGACGAGCTGGTCCAGCGCCACGCTACTGGCTTACCCTCCGCCGCCGATGCAGACCTTCGCGGTAGATCAGCGCCGCTATCACCGGGCTCCCCGAGAGCGACGCTTTGGGCGCGGAGGCGGAGGGCAAGAAGCAGCGTCTCGCGGGCGCTGGTGTTTGCGTCAGCCATTGGCCTTGCCCTCCAGCGCGGCGCGGTCCAGGCGCTCGATCTCAGCTTGACCAAGCGCCACGCCTCGTACGAGATCGGTGCGAAGGTCTTTGAATTTCGGAGAGCCCGACCACGGCCACAGGTCTGCCCGGCCTGTCAGGTAACAGGCCGCGGCAAGGGCAATCTCTCCGCCCTCGTGCTGGTCGTCATGCTCGGGCGTCCAGCCTTCCGCCTCGACCTGCCGGCGGCGTTCGGCCAGCACATCGTACGCTGCCGCACTTGCCACGCCTCGCGGCAGCCTATTCCCATCTCCCCCGACATCGACAGACGGGACGGAGGAGGAGACACGGGTGTTCCAGGCTTCAATGGCGTCGTCCCGCCACTCCTCAACCGGGCCGTAGCCGGTGCGGACTTCAGGCCCCGTGCAGCAACACACCACGGCGCCCCACTTGGTGCCCTGGCTAGATTGGAAGGTCGCCGGGCTGTTGATGTCCGGTGTCGTCCCGCAGAAAGGGCATGGAAGGAGCTTCACCCCCTCAGCATTGTCTTGCATGGATACGGGGGAGGATGACAGCGCCTCAGCGCCGTTCGGGGCGGAGGTCATGCTGCACCTGTATCGAAGGAGGGAGCGGCGACGGCCGGCGGCTCAGCGCCAGCCTTGATCCCGCAGAACGGGCAGAAAGTCGGGATCGCGAGAGCGGGCCCCTTGCGGTTGCGCTTCTCGATCTTCTCCGTGTCGATCTTCGGCAGGACGTAGCCGGGCGATCCGTCGCGCGGGAACGCCATCGTCACGCAAATCTTCGTGTTGTGCTCGGCGAGCTTGGCGCCCATCACGTCGAGGCAGTCGCACTTGAAGCCGCTCATTCGCCACCACCCGCCCGCTCCAGGGCCTGGTCGATGCGGGCGAGCACTTCGGCTTTCGTGCGGCCCTTCGTGTCGTTCCAGATGACCATGGCGACGCCGGTTTCGAAGCCGAGCGAACGTGCGAGCGGGTCAGTAATGCCTTTGGCCACGGCCACGGCCACCGCGGCGCCAAGTAGGCACCAGCACTCCGCCCGCGGGTCACGCGGCACGCACCGGAAGCCTTCAGCATCTCGTGCCGTGGCACCCTGCGTCCAGCCGCGCTCTATGAAGCCCCGTACATCCCTGAGCATGTCGGATCGAGAGGAGGAGGCAGACGCGAAGCTCTCGTTCGTCTTCATCGCGCGCCCTCCTCAGCCTTCTTGCGGGCCGCGGACGCCTTCGCCTTCTCGGACGCCTCAGATCGAGCGATGAAGCTCTGTTCGTGCCTTGCGATGGTTTCGGCGCGGAATGCCTCGGCCTTCGAAATGGCCTCCTCAGCGTCCTGGCCGCGGAAGTAGGTGGGGAAGGCCCTGCCGTCGCCGAAGAAGGCGAGAGCGCCGTGCTCGCCCGTGTAATGCCAGATTTCGAGGTCTCGGATGGGATGGTGGCTCACAGTCCCACCTCCTCTTCCGAGAAGTCGACGAACGCAGCCACCGCGATCACGATCGCCAGGAAAGCACCGAACGGAAGCCATCCAACCGTCATGACGGCGATGTTCGCCAGGGCACGCTTGCGGCTGGTGGTGATGAAGCCTCGGCATCCACGATGCTCGATAAGAGCGATGACGAGGCCGGCGGCGAGGTAGAGGGTGAGGTAGAAGGCGGCGGAGGTCATTGACCGATCTCCTCGATCTGGTCGATGCGGGCTTGTGCTCGTTCGATGAGGAGGGCGACGAGCGCCCCTGTGATGAGAAGGGCGGTCATGCGGAGGGCCTCACGGCTCGCAGCCCGTGCGGGCCTTGTTCGTAGCGGGTGCCCTTGGGAGGGCGGCGGAAGGTGGTGCGCTTCTTGCCGGCGAGCTTCAGGTGCTTGGCCTTCTGGCCGCGCTCGACGGCCCGGCGGCTGTTCTCCAGGCCGGTCTTGAAGCCGTGGCAGTCGCCGCAGAGGATCTGCAGGTTGCTCTCGGCGTTAGGCCCGCCGTCGGCGAGCGGCGTGATGTGGTCGCAGGCGGTGGACTTCACTTTGGAGAGCTCCCGCCGGCACTCGGCGCAGGCGTCACCCTGGCGGGCGGCGATGCGCAGGCGGACGGTCTCGCCCGGCATCGAATCGTCCGTCTTGCCGATCCACTCCTTGACGGTGCGCGGCATCAGGCGGCCCTCCCAAGCTCTTCGGGAGCGATGCCGAGGATGCCGGCCACGACGCGCAGCACGCCGTCCTTCGACTCCTGGAACTCGGCCTTGTTCATCCAGCGCCGCGACTGCGACTTGGCAGTCCGGACGATGACGATGGATCCGCGCACGAGAGCTAGCGAGAACTCCTCGCGTTTGCCGATGAAGCGAGCGAGGCGCACCGCGGCGGCATGGCTGCCGGCATCGACAGCCTGCTCGTCGTAGAAACCTGCTTCGATCAGCGCACGCTTCCGCAGGTGCTCTGCCGTGGGGTAGACCGGCGCGAGGTGCTCCGGCAGGCTCTGCCAAGCCTCTTCCAGCCAGGCGAACTCGTGATTGTGGCTCTTGGTGCTGCGCGCCTCATGGCGCTCCAGCATGTAGCGCTCGCCGATGACGAACTGCTGGTCGGCGAGCTTGGCCATGAAGGGATTGGCCGGCCGGAAAGCGTCACCTTCCCAAACGTAGGCGAGGGGCGTGCTCATGCCGCCTCCTGCATCCGGAAGCGCTCGGCCAGGGCCGCAAGCTTCGCCTCGAGCTCGCCGAGGAAAGCGACGACAGCCTCTTCTAATTCGGCGATCACCGCCTCATCCCGCTCGACGCGCTGGATGAAGATCTGCATCTCCCCGGGCATGCGCGGATCGAACGAGACGAAGTCGCACCAAGCGCGGCCCGTGCAAGCCATCTGCCACTGCATCTGCGTGACGTACTTGCCGGCGATCGTGCCGGACAGGAGCGTCTCGACGTGCGTGGCCGTGGTCGGGCACTTGATCTCGATGAGCCCGTCGTCGCCCACCAGCCCGTCGGGGCTTGCGCCGGTCGAGGGGATGGCCGGATGCGGCACGAAGCCGATCTCGGCGACGTCGGCGTCACGGTAGAAGCAGTAGGCGGCGCGCGCCTGCGGCTCGGTCTCTGTGCCCCAGCGCATCGCCGGGCTGGAGAAGCTCTCCGCCGGGACGCCGGTCAGCCGCTCGGCGACGAGCTCGCCGAGGTAGGTGGCACGCGAAACGGCCGGGCCCCTCTGCGTCTTGGCGATGATGTCGGCGACGCGCGAGGCCGTGACCTTGCCACAGCGGACGGCGAACCACTCGGGAGTGCCCTGAACGATCTGGCTCACGACTTCCTCCCCTTGGCGCGGAGCATGTCTCGGGCTCCGATGAAATCGCTCGTCGTCCTCGTCGGTGAGGGCGACGTTGAAAATCAGCATCGTGAGATAGCGGCGGCCGTAGCTCATGGTGGAGCCGAAGGCGTGGGTCGCCGACTTGTTCTGCGCGCCCTTGGCGCCGCCAGCATCGGCCGGGATGTCGGCGTGGTAATGCCGGGTGAAGCCGCCGACATGCGATACGGCGCAGGTGATGCGATAGTGGTCCGTGATCGGCGACGTGTCCGTGCCGAACGAGAGGCTGAACCCGTTTCCGGTGACGATCGGGCCGATGGCGGCGTTGATCGTCTCAAGACGAGCGTAGCGCGAGCGGGTGTGGCTGTTGGAGGCGTCGCGCGTCACCCGCGGCATCTGCGCCTGGGCGGCTTGCATCGCGCCGAGGAAGGCCGTCTCCGCCTCCCGGTCCATGATGCGCTCCTGCATCTGCAGAAGGCGGTCGATCTTGTCGGCGTCGAGCTCGGGCATGGAGGCCACGCGCTCGATGATCTGCAGGATGGTGGCGCCGCGGGTCTCGACGGGCGCCGGCGGCTGCGCGCCATTGTAGGTCTGGACGGCGCTCATGCGGCGGGCCCTTCGGTACGGTAGAGCCTGATCCAGGCGTTGATTGCGGGAAGCCAGTCGAGGATTCGCGACTGGCAGGAGGCGAGCGGTCCGAAGCGCATCACCGGAACAGCCCGGCGCCCTGGTGGACGCTCTCCTGCTCGACGACGAGCCATTCGGCCTGACGCTGGGCGCCGACGTTGCCCATGGCGACGACGAAGATGGCGCCGATGGTGATGGCGAGGACGGCCAAGGAATTGCCGTTGGCGCGGCGGCGGGCGGGCGTGTCGCGGATCACAGCGTCACCTCGAGAGAACGGTCGCGGATGAAGTCGGGGCAGGTCTGCTGCGGCGCGCGGGGCTCGATGCCGGCCTTGAAGGTCGACCAGCCGGCGCCGAACATGTCGGCCTTGGCGTCGTCGATCGCGTTGCGCATGCCGATCCGGTCGGACACTTCCACGTCGCCGGGCATGCCGACCTCGCCGACGGCGGCGAAGGTGTTGGTGACGACCTCCGGCAGAGCGCGAACGCGGGGAGCGATGGCGCACTGGTTGGCGAGGATCGTGTGACGGTCCTGGTTGCGCGGGAGGCCGACGATCTGGCTGCGGAGCTTGTCAGCGGCTTCGATCAGGGCGTCGAGCGCCAGAACGGCCGCGTCGTGAGAGTGCGCCGACATCACAGCACCTCGCACGAGGAAGGCGCCGCAGCGACGAAGGCACCGAGGCCGCCAGCCAGAGCGCCGACGATCAGCGCCAGAAGAACGAGGCCGAGCACGCCCCAGAAGCCGAGGGGATCGGTGACGCCGACCGGCGCCGGCTCCTCAAGGTCGAGGCCTTCGTTGCGGCGGAACACCACGTCGAGCTCTCGGTCGAGCTGCGCGTCCAAGTCGTCGATGCTTGCCGCGGCCGAACGGCCAAACGGCATTGTCAGTGCGTGCTGCATCGGAGGCCTCCATCTGGCCAGTTCGTGGCGGGTATGGATGGATGTTGCCATTTGGCAAAAGAGCCGTCAAATGGTTTTTGCCAAATGGCAAGAAAAATCTTGACCGGAACCAGCGAGCGCGCGCACATATGTCGTGCGACTGGTCAGAACGACTCAGTCGCTCCTCATGGACCGCCTACCCCGAAAGGGATGGCCTCACGGGTCGAGGGCTCAGCTATCTGTCCTCGGATGACAGATGCGGGCTCTGGACCAGGTGCAGTAGGGTGACGAAGGGGTTCCGCCCCATGAGAATGCCGAAGGAACGGGATCGTCTATCGCTGGCGGGTCAGCGGCCAACAACCAACCCGAGGGACGAGCAACGGCAAGGGGACTGCGCACCCCGCTCGTGAGGCTTCCTGAGCCGATAGAAACGCAGCATGAACCGGGCAGGGAACGCGGCGCCATATGCCGTGCCGGGGATGCGTGGAAACCTCAAGGCTCGTCCGAGCTGAAGGAAGCGCAGTACCCTGGCGGCCGGCAGATGCCCGGTCAGCCCAGGGATTTCTGCATCGTTTCCTAAGGTCTGAACCGCCTGAAGGAGGGCTTCTCTCCACCCTTCCGGACTTTCGTTCTACGTGTCAGGTAGAGGCGGTGAGGGGTGGCGGGCTGCGGACGGAATCGCGGCCTCAAAGCCCTACACGATATGGCCTTAAGGGTGGCCGGCTGCCGTGTGGAATCGGCGCCTCTCTGACGCTGCGCCCGCACGAAAACGGCCGAGCATGTGCCCGATCGCGATCATGCAGGATGATGCAGGCTCCTGCTAAGGCAGGAAGATGCGCGTGACGCCGGCCGCGATGAAGATCGCTACCACGAACCCGAGAAGCTGTAGGGTCGTCGGCATAGCCTTCAGCATGCCCTTGATCTCACCGACATCGGCGCGAATCGCTGATAGGTCATCCTTCGTCGCCATCTTGGCGTCGATGCTCGCGAGGCGCAGCTTCACATCCTGCGCGTCCTTCTCAAGCTGGGTGATCCGGGCTTCCATACGGTCATATGTGCCCCCGCCACCCCCGCCTGTCGAGAGGGTAGGATCTGCGTCGGGTTGCTGCTCTCCCATCCGACGCTGCCGCTCCTCGAGCAGCGAGACGAGGCTGTCGCTGTCACTCCTCGCCATCAAGCGACTCCACTAGCTTGCGAAGGATGCCGTCGGTCGCCCGTTCGAAGTCGAAGCGTGCGCGGCTGATGTGCATGGCGGACATGCCGACGCGGCTCCTTGATCCAAGCTCCCGCCGCAGCACGTCACTCAGCTCTTCGACGGCTTCGAAGAACTCCGACTGTGAGCGGATTAGCAGCGCCAAATCGCCCTTGGATATCTCGAAATTGACGATCTGATCCGCCGGGATCGCATCCACGCGCTCAAAGAGCTGGCGTCGTTCTTCGATGCGTCTTCGCGTCTCTTCGAACGTCTCCGCAGGCATTACGCCGCTCCCTCGTCCCGCACCTGCCGCCCCAGTAGCGTCAGCCGATACCAAGCCGTCGGCTCATCGTTGGCTGGCGGATCCTCGGCGATCTTCATGGCACCGCGCCGATGTGCCGGCAGAGCGTGTAGATTGCCACGGCGTCGTTCGGCGTCACGGCGATCGCCGATGGGGCGAACACCGTCCTCTGTTGGTTGAAGACGCCAACGAAGATTTTGTCGCCGGTGTAGCCGCCGAAGCTGTTGCGACCGTTCACCAAGCCGCATGCGCTCGCCGAGTCGCGATCGTTGATGGCGCCGCGAATGCCATCGAACATTGCGCTCATCGGGTCCTTCATCGAGCGCCGAACGCCTTCCTCGACGACCTGGATCTCGGCAGATGAGAGGGTGAGGGATATCCCAGCCAAGTCGGGATCAATCGGAGGCGTCGGTGGAGGCAAGCCCGTCGACGGCGCAACGCAGCCGGCGAGCGACAGGATCGACGCGCATGCGGTAAGACGGGGCATGCGCATGCTGGCCATCCTCAGAGATCAGTTATGACGCGACGCACGCGGCCGATTACGCGCAAGCCATTTCGCGGGTAGATTGTCTCGTGGTCAGGATTGGTCGAGAACGGCTGCAAGCGAGGAGGGTTGCCGCTTCTGAATCGCTTGAAGGTCGTGCCGCCGCCGTCATCGTCATAACCGAACACGTAGAAGCGCTCATCGCGGGGGCGGATGTCCTTGCGGTCGATGACAATGATCGATCCCGGAGGGGCGATCCGGTCCATCGAGTCGCCCTGGACCTCCAGCCCCATCCAGTCGCCCGGCGGCAAATCGCTGATCTGCACCTTGCGCTGAACATCGACGTTCCGAATGGGGTCCTGAGAGTGCATGAGGCCTGCACTGACCCATGACACGATCGGAACCTCGATTGGCGTCGGCTCGCCGATCAGCGCTCCAACCTTCGTGTGCAGCCTGTCCGCTATTCGCTGGAGTTCCACTAACCGAGCCTCCCTCTTGCCAGTCTCGATACGCGAGAGCTGGGACACCGAAATCTCGATGTCTCCAGCCAAGTCCTCCAATGTGAGGCCTGCCTGCTCCCGGAAGTCGCGCACCATCAAAATCGCCATGTGGCAATGATCGACGGCGAGCGTGGTTATCTCCATAGCCATTTGGCAAATCGCCCTTGACTTAACTTGCCATATGGCAAATAACTGAGGGCATGAAGCTCTCCACTTACCTCGCGCAGCACGAACTATCGCCAGCGGCGTTCGCTGTGCGGGTAGGCGTGCCTGCCTCGACGATCAGTCGCATTCTCAATGGCCAGCGCACTCCTCGCCTCGAGACGATCGCGAAGATCGCAGCGGTGACTGACGGTGCAGTTTCCGTGTCCGATTTTGTCGAGACGGCGGGGGTAGCGGCATGAGTGCGCGCCTCTTGTCCCAGGCGATCGATTGCCCACGCTGCGGCGGTCGACCGATGTTTGTCCGGCAGGCGGGAAGCAAGTGGCTTCAATGCACAACCTGCTTGCATCATGAATTATCTACTGCGTCGAGCATGGCGTCGGTCGCAGTAGATCATTGGAATGCTCTGCCAGAATACAGTCGCAGTGATCTTAAGTCTTTCATCCGACATCAGATTGGCTGCTTGGCCGACAGCAACAGGCTCGTTTGCGAGCTTCTCGATAAGCTTAGTAGCGGGGATAGAGCCGCATGATCCGCCTCGACCCGTCTATCCCGCTCGATGACACCTGCCTGATGGTGGCGCCTGTGACGGTCGGCCGGCAGAAGCTCGTCCGCCTGCGCCTCGGCGACATCACGGTCGACCTCAATCCGTTTCAAGCCGAGGGCCTCGGCAAGACCCTCGCGACCATGGCCTCGCTCGCCTGGAAGCAATGACCATTCGCGTCGCGTGTCCTCCCACGCGGCGCGGACCCTGCGCTCGTCCGACCCTTGTGGCGAGTGCAAGCGGGCAGGGCGCTTCCGCCCATCGTCGTCCTGCCCGCACCTGATCCTGCCGCCTGATCCATGCGCCGAAGATGGCGCGCGATCACGGCCTTGTCACTGAAATCGTCCCCCTCTCGTCTTGCACAGGCTTCCGATGAGCGACCTCCGCAAAAGCACCGGCGACGACAGGTTGGCCCTGAAGGCTTCCGTTCGCCGCTCCATCACGTTGGCCGGTGGCGGCGATAGCGTGCAGCACGCCACACGCGTCGATGCCACTTCTCTGTCTCGCTACGGCTCGGCGAACATTGAGCAGCAGAAGACGCATTGTCCGATCGACGTGGCGCTTGATCTCGACCTGGAGGCAGGCGCGCCGGTCATCACCACCGCCATGGCGAGGGCGCAGAACTACGAGCTCGTGCCGATGCTCTCGGCCGATGTCTCCTCGGTTCCTTGGGAAACGAAGCTCTGCCGGCTCGGGCAGGTTCGCGGCGAGCTCTACGGCGTGATGGGCGAGGCGCTCTCCGACGGCCGCTTTGATGCGGAGGAGGCGAGCCGGGCCAACGCGAAAATCGAAGAGGAAATCGCGCAGCTTCGGAGGATCCAGGCGCGCATCAACGCCGAAGGTGGGGCCAGCGGTCAGATCGTCCGCATGACCGGGGGCGAGCGCCAGTGAGCTACCCCGCCCACATCCCTCCCATGGTGTCGATCGCCACTTCGGCTGATCCCAAGGCCGAGCTGCAAGGCATCTTCTCCCGGCTGGAGAAGATCGAGCGCGTGCTCTGGGGCAAGCCAGCCGTCGAGACGCTCTACTGCAGCTTCTGCGGCAAAAGCCAGCATGAGGTTCCTCATCTGATCGCAGGCCCAAAGGCCTTCATCTGCAACGAGTGCGTCGACCTCTGCGTCGATGTCATCGCGGAGAGGCGGTCGTGAAGCGCTTCCCCGACAACGACACCGGCCTGCATCCGATCGGCATGGCCTGCCCGAAGCTCGTTGAAGAGCTGATAGACCGCCGCGCGCGCCGCGCCGTCGAGGGCAAGCAGGCCCGCACCTCATCCCCCAGACCTACGCGTGAAGCGTCCGAAGCCGGCGCAGTCCACGGCTTCAACTCCCCCAATCGCTATCGTGGAGGCAAGGCATGACGGCCTGCTGCCCGACCTGTGGCCATCGCGTTTCGGCCAGCAAGGTCATGATCGATGAAGCCGGGCGCACCCTGTCGCGCGGCGAGAAGCGGATCGGCATCCGACCGCAGGAGGCCCGCGTCCTCCGAGCCTTGCTGGATGCGCGTCCTAACCGCGTGCTGCGCGCCGACCTCATCGCTGCCATGTCCCGCGAGGCCGGCCCCAACGAGACGGCGGTCTACGCCCACGAGCGGGACTATTCTCAGCTCAGCGTCGTCATGCACCGGCTGCGCAATCGGATCGCCGACTTCGGCCTCGTCATCGACACGGAATACGGCGTCGGCCACGCCGTGATCGACGTCGGATCCGCCGCGGCCGCGCTGGCCTACTACGCGCAGGCTCCACAAGCTGGTCCGCGCCCGTCGATCTCTGCCGTGGCTCGTCGCCTTGCTCATCAGGCGGAGGCGGCCGCGTGATCGAGTTCCTCATCCATCGCCTCGTCAACTGCGCGGCCGGCCCGAACCTCGGCCTCGACACGCTGATCCTCGAGTGGCTCGCCGGGCAGCCCGGCTTTGCCGACCACGATCCCGATCCGGATCTGCCGCTGCACCTGCACATCGTCGCCGAGGAAGAGGCTGAGCGCTGGCGCCAGCATGCCTACGGGCTGGTTGGCCACCCGGCCGCCGCGGCGCAGTTGCGCGAGCACCTCTGCCCCGGCGCCGACCGTTGGGTGCGCCGAGAGGGCAATCGCTTCGCTGCGGCCGTTCGGGGCCGGCATCGATGGTACGACGCCACAGGCCACGATGAGGCGGCCGCGATCCTGGCGGCGACCCTGCGCGCCTATCGCTCGCACATCGAAGAGGCGCCGCGCGTCCTGGCGGTGGCGGCGTGATGTCGGAGAGCCTTCTCGGCGGGCGCGTAATGCTCCACGTCGGCGACTGCCTCGACGTGCTCCGCTCGCTGCCCGAGAACACCATCGACGCCGTCGTCACCGATCCGCCCTACCACCTTCACTCCATCACCAAGCGTTTCGCAAAGACGGGGCGGACGGAATCCACCGCGTCAAAGAGCGGCCCGCACAATCGCACTGCCCGCGGCTTCATGGGGAAGGTCTGGGATGGCGGCGACATCGCCTTCCGCCCGGAGACCTGGGCCGAGGTCCTGCGCGTCCTCAAGCCAGGCGGTTACATTCTCGCATTCGCCTCCACACGTGGCTTCGGCCGCATGTCGGTGGCGATCGAGGATGCCGGCTTCATCACGCATCCGCTTATCGCCTGGGTGTTCGGTTCAGGATTTCCGAAGGCGACGCGCATCCAGGCCGAGGGTTACGAAGGGCAGCGCTACGGCGGCCAGGCGCTTAAGCCAGCGGTCGAGCCCATCTACATGGGGCAGAAGCCGTTCAGCGAGCCGACCGGCACGGCCAACATCCTGCGGTGGGGCACCGGTGCAGTAGAGATCGATGGATGCCGCGTCACCACTGACGACGATTTGCGCGCAGGCGCTTCGAAACTCTGGTCGCACTATCGCGAGGGCGAAGCGAGCGCCGATCGTCGGTACCAAGACGAGGGCGGCACCAACTTCGCGATGAAGCCCGGCGTGCGTGGTGGTGATCCGGCCGGCCGCTGGCCCGCGAACCTCATCCACGACGGCAGCGACGAGGTGCTCGCGGCCTTCCCGGAGGCACCGGGGCAGCAGCGTGAGGTGAACGACAGCTTCGACCCCAAGGTCGGAACTGCCGTCTATGGCGACTACGGCCCGCGGCCCACCGTGTTGCCACGCGACTCCGGCGGATCGGCCGCACGGTTCTTCTACACGGCCAAGGCCGACGCCGACGACCGGATCGGCTCCAAGCACCCGACCGTAAAGCCGGTTGATCTCATGCAGTATCTCGTTCGCCTCGTGACGCCGAAGGGCGGGCTGGTGCTCGACCCATTCGGCGGCACCGGCACTACGGGCGAGGCTGCCTGGCGCGAGGGCCGCCGCGCCCTCCTGATCGAGCGCGAGGAGGAATACGCCGCCGACATCCGCCGCCGGATGGAACTGGCAATGGCCGGACCGGATGAGCGCCGTCGTCGCCGCGCTGCGATGAAACCGCAGGAGGAAGCGTTCGGGCTGTTCGGGGGCGCCGCATGACCGCAGCCGGCAAGCGCCTCATCCAGGCCGCTCGCGAGGCCCGCGAGATCGTCTCCCATCTGGCGATCTACGACTTTCTCGTCCTTGTCCTGCCGTCCTCCTATCGCGTCCACCACAGTCCCAATGGCGGCAAGCGCTCGGAGAAGGAGGGCGCCAAGCTCAAGCGTCAGGGCACGCAGCCTGGCTGGCCGGACATCGAGATCGTCGGACCGACCGGGCGGCTCTTCTTCATTGAGGTCAAGCGCCTCGTCGGCGGCGCCCTGTCGCCGGAGCAGATCGATCTTCGCGACTGGTGTGACGCCAATGGCGTCCCCTGGGCCCTTTGCCGAACGATCGACGACGTGATGGCCGCACTCGCGGCCTGGCAGATCCCCACGAGGCAGGCAGCATGACGACCGTCGCTCTCTCCGACATCAGCATCGACGGCGGCACGCAGTCCCGCGTCGGCCTCGATGAGCAGGTGGTCGCCGAATATGCGGCTGCGATCCGCGACGGCGCCGACTTCCCGCCTGTGGTCCTGTTCTTCGACGGCACGGTCTACCGGCTCGCCGACGGCTTCCACCGCTTCCACGCCTATCGCCATGCCGGTGCGGTCGAAATCGAGGCCGACGTCCGGCAGGGTACGACCCGCGACGCCATCCTGTTCAGTGTCGGCGCTAACGCGTCACATGGCCTGCGCCGGACGAACGACGACAAGCGCAAGGCAGTCCTGATCCTGCTGAAGGATCCGGAGTGGTCGGCGTGGTCTGACCGCGAGATCGCGCGCCGTGCCGGCGTGGGCCACAACCTTGTCAGCTCGCTTCGCCCATCTGTCATCGGAGGACAGATAGACGCCAAGCGCACCGTCACACGCGGCGGCACGACCTACCAGCAGGACACAGCCAAGATCGGCGTGCCGGCCGAAGACAAGGCGGCCAAGCGCGAGGCGCGCGCCGCGCAGCAGGCCGAGCACGATCGCGAGCGCGACGAGGTAGCCGCCAAGCTGCCGGCGTCGATCCAGGAAGCCGAGTCTTACCGGAAGGCCGCGATTGAGGGGCGCAAGCCTGCCCCTGCCGTCGCACCGGCGCCGGAGGATCGCATCGCCGAGCTTGAAGCCGAGGTGGCCGAACTGCGCGAGGCGGCGGCCGCCTTCGAGGCCGATGTCGCCGAGCGGGACGCCAGACTTGCGCGCCTTGAACCCATGCGCGTCCAGTTCGAGCAGGGCGGCGTCGACAAGGTGATCGAGGGTAAGGACGAGCAGATCCGCGTCCTGCGCATCCAGGTCGAGAAGGAGAGCGCCGACAAGGTCAGCTACAAGCGCAGCCTCGATTGGGCCATGGGCGAGCTGCGCAAGCGCGGCTGGACCGGCGGCGACGTCGTGATCGACGCCAAGACTGGCTCCATCATCAACGGGGCGGCTGCCTGATGGCCTCGGTCGCCGATCTCGTCGCCCGCGTGCGAGAGCGCGGCGCCAACGTCGTTCTGGAGAACGGCAACCTGCGCATCGTCAACAGCCGGAAGCTCCCGGCGGGGGGCGCCGACTTCATCGCCAAGCACCACGAGGCGATCGTTCGCTTCCTGGAGGACGAGAACGCCGAGTTCGACGAGCGCGCCGGCATCATCCAGTTCGACGGCAAGGCGCCAAGGGAGTGGGCGGAGCAATTCGCCGACATCCTGATTCGCCACCGCCTGCGCGGCGTGTCTGATCTGGACTGGTCCTGGTTCATCACCCGGTGCGGCCAGATCATCGACGAAGCGCCGCAGGCGGGGGCCGCATGAGCGACGCGGCGCCCGCTTCCATCTTCGACATCCTGCGCCCCTACCAGAAGGAGGCCATCGGCAGCCTGCGAGAAGGCGCTTCGAAGAGACTCCGACGCCAGCTTCTGGCCTCCCCGACGGGCAGCGGCAAGACAGAAATGGCGATGGTCCTGGTGCAGGAGTGTCTGCGCAAGGGCAAGCGCGTCTGGTTCATCGTCGATCGGGTGACGCTCGTTGATCAGACCAGCCGGCGCTTCGACAGCCACGGCATCGAGCACGGCGTCATTCAAGCCAACCACCCGCTCACCGATCCAAAGAAGCTCGTCCAAATCGTCAGCGTGCAGACGCTCGGCAACCGGCTGAAGGGCATCGGCGCGCACCTCTTGCCGGACCTGATCGTCTGGGACGAGTGCCACGCTGTCTACAAGGGCGCGCTCGACCTGATCGCGAAAGCCGCCGGCGCCCGGGTGATCGGCTTGTCCGCGACGCCTTTCACCGCCGGCATGGATTCGCAGTGGGATGGCCTGGTCAACTCGACCACCGTCAACAAGCTCTTGGCCGAAGGCTTCCTCGCGCCGCTCCGCATCAAGGCGTGCGTCACGCCCGACATGAAGGACGCTCGGATCCGAAAGGGCGAGTATGCCGAGGAGGACGCCGGCGCCCGCGGCATCACCATCATCGGCAACGTCGTCGAGACGTGGATCGAGCAGACGCGCATCGCTTTCGGCGGCCCGGTGAAGACGATCGTGTTTTCGCCATCGGTGAAGCACGGCGACGAGCTCCGCCGCCAGTTCGCCGCCGCCGGCTTCAACTTCCAGCAGATCAGCTACCTCGACGGCGACGACGAGGACCGAAACCGGAAGATCGCCGAGTTCCGGAAGGCCGACAGCGCGATCCACGGGCTGATTAGCTGCGCCGTCCTGACGAAGGGGTTCGACGTCCCCGACATCCTCTGCGGGATCTCCTGCCGGCCCTACCGCAAGTCCTTCTCCTCGCACATCCAGGAGATGGGCCGCGCGATGCGCACCTCGAAGGAGACGGGCAAGGAGTTCGCGCTGTGGCTCGACCACTCCGGCAACTGCCTGACCTTCGAAGAGGACACCGCCTGGCTGTTTGAGTACGGCGTCGACAGCCTGTCCAAGGCCTCCAAGCAGGACAGCGTGGTTCGCGAGCCGAAGGAGCGGCCGAAGACGACACTCTTCTGCCGCGAGTGCGGCATGCAGATGGAGGCGAAGGCCGAGGCCTGCCCGGCCTGCGGTTGGGAGAAGCCCCGCCGCGGCGAGATCCAGATCGTCCAGGGCGAGCTGATCGACCTCGACGTCACCACCCGGCATGGATTCGCGCCGCGCGCCGGCCTGCGCGCCGACTGCCTCGCCGATCCGCAGCGCATGTGGACTGCGGCCCTGGCCTTCACCTCGACCAAGACCCGCCGCGGCGCCGAGCACGCGCGCAAATGGGCGATGGGCATCTGGTCGGACATCTACCCGAACAACAAGCTTCCTCGCGGCCTCTACGAGGCGCCCTGCGATCCGTCGGGCGTGCGCGCCGACGAGTGGGCCCTGATCGACCGCGAGGTCAAACGCTTCCGCAAACATGGATCCAGGAGGGCCGCATGAGCGCCGCGCCGAACAGTCCCGACGTGCCCCGCAGCATCCGCCGATCGTCCGACTTCGACACGGCGCACCGCCGCCTGGAGATGCTGCGCGACAGCTTCGTCGACGGCGAGCCGAGCAACCCCGGCGTCGCTGCCTTCCTCACCGGCGCCTTGCAGGACATGGAGAAGCGCTTCGCTGCGGAGGCCGGCCGATGACCCCGCACGATGCGATCGACAGGGCCTGCGCCGAGGTCGGCATCGTGCCGCCGCCCAGCTACCAGGAAGGCGGCAGCCAAGGCTGTTCGGTTTCGGGCTGCAGTCGAAAGGTCAAGGCACGTCAGCTATGCGACGCGCACTATAAGCGCATGAAGCGCCATGGTGACGCGCTTGCTGGTCACGCTTCACCGGGCGTGCCGTTGCGCTGGCTGATTGAGACTGCCCTGACTTGCAAGCATGAGGCCTGCCTGAGCTGGCCTTTCGCCGATGCTGGAAACGGCTATGGGCGCGTCTTCATCGACGGTAAATCCAAGTACGCTCACCGCGTCGTTTGCGAGATGGCGCATGGATCGGCTCCGAGCGACGGGATGGACGCGGCTCATTCCTGCGGCAAAGGGCACCTCGGCTGCGTCAATCCCGGCCATCTTTCATGGAAGACGAGGGCCGGCAACTTTGCCGATAAGCTGATTCACGGCACCGATAATCGAGGAGAGCGACACCTCCAGGCCAAGCTGACTGAAGCCGACGTTCTTGAGATCCGAAAGGCTGCCGCATCGGGCGGCCAGTCTCAGCGAGAAATCAGCGAACGCTATGGTGTCAGCCAAGCAGCGGTCAGTGACATCATCCGCAACCGCAGCTGGGGGTGGCTGTGATGGACATCCAGGAAGCCGTCTCCGAAGCCTGCGCTGTCGTAGGGATCACTGTCCCTCGAGACAATCGGGAAGGTCGGTGGCTTTATGCCGATACTCTCACTGGCCGCAACGGCAAGAACGATGGCCGTGTGATGATCGACGGCGATCGGGTTACGGCGAGAAACATGCAGACCGGGGAGAACGCGACCGTTCGCCTGGGTGCGCTAGACCCGGAGGTGAAGCGCCGCTTTGTCGAGCGGAGAGTTCGGGATGCCCGTGATCGGCAGCGGCGGACCGCCGAGGCCGCCGGTATCGCGCAGGAGCTCGTGCGCCGCGCCCGACTCGCCCCGCACGGCTACCTCGCCGCCAAGGGGTTCGCGAGCGAGCGCGGGTTCGTCATCGCCGCCGACGCGGTGCGCGAAATCGCCGGCCGCTACATCGTGCCCGATGGTGCGCGATCGGCCCTGGTCGTGCCAGCGCGCATCGGCGAGCGCATCACCAGCGCGCAGCTCATCTGGGAAGGCGGGGAGAAGCGCTTCCTTGCCGGCGGGGAAATGGGCGGCGCCTGCCATCGCCTGTCCAAGGGCACGGACACCTGGCTCTGCGAGGGGCTGGCGACGGGCATGTCCCTGCGCGCGGCTCTCCGCGGGCTCGGCCGCAGCGACACCGTCATCATTGGCTTCTCGGCCTACAATCTGCCGGTCCTCGCGCGCACCATCCGCGGCCGCTGCTTCATCGCCGCCGACCACGACAAGCCGATGGAGCAGTTCGACGGCCTCGGCACCGGCGAGCACTGCGCGCGCCAGGCGGGCCAGCCCTACGTCATGCCCGAGAGGCTCGGCGACGACTTCAACGACGTATTGCTCGATCAGGGCATCTTTGCCGTCCAGCGCTCCCTAACGGCGCTCATCAGATCGGCACCGGTGGGGGAGAGCCATGCTGCGTAGTTGCTGCTCTGTCGAAGGATGCGAGCGTTCGGTGATCGCTCATGGCGTCTGCCGAAACCACTACTACCGCCTCATGAAGCACGGAAGCGCGACTGCCGGTCGGTCATCGCCCGGCTCTGCGATGGCGTGGGTCGAAGGAACGGCTCTCAAGTGCCAAAGCGACGAATGCCTCGCATGGCCATTCTCCAAGGCGTCGCGTGGCTACGGGAACATGCATGTCGATGGGCGTCAGATAAAGGCCCACCGCTTTATCTGCGAACTCGCGCACGGGCCGGCCCCGAATGCCGACAGCGTGGCGGCGCACTCGTGCGGCAAAGGACACCTCGGCTGCGTCAATCCTCGACACCTTCGATGGGCCACCCCGAGCGAGAATCAGATGGACCGTGTGGCTCACGGCACCTCGGCGAGAGGGTCCAAATGCGTTGCCGCCAAGCTGACCGAGGCCGACGTTCTCGCCATTCGCAAGAACGAAGAGCGGCTCTCCCAGAAGGAGCTCTCTGCCCGTTACGGGGTGGCAGTCGGCACCATCGGGGGAATAGCGCAGGGGCGCGCATGGACGTGGCTCTGATGATTTGCGCGGATGGGATCTTTGCGGTGCAGCGGCATCTCGCGGACCTGATCCGGCGTGGGACGATGCAGACGAGCGGGGTGGCGGCATGAGCAAGGTATCCACCGGAGAGACGCAGATTCTCAGCGACGCGGAAGTCTGTCGCATCAATGGTTGGCAGCCGGGCACTCGCCTCGTCGGCGACGAGGGCTTTGGACCAACGATCATCGAGATCACCGCTGTCGGCCGCGACAAGATCCTTGGCGTGATGGTCGCTCACAAGGGGAGGCCCTACGAGCACGACAGCGAGGCGATGTGGACGCTTGCCTGTCGGGACTGGCGGCGGGTGTGAGCGTGAACGAGTTGCAGACGAGTGGAGTAGCAGCATGACCTGGATCGCCATCCGCACCGCGCCCGGCGCTCAGATGCCGCGGCGCCAATACGTTACCGAGCGCACGCGCAGTCGGAAGGGCTACCGCATCGTGCCGAGCCTGGATCAGAACCGCTCGGCGGTGGAGCGCGCCTTGGACGATGCCGGCTTCGCCTTCTACATGCCGGCCGAGAAGCGCCTGATCCGTGATCGGCTTCGTCCGTACCTTTGGAAGCATCGCCGCTTCGCGCTCATGGTCGGCTATGTCTTCGTCCACGCGCCGGACGGGTTGGAGGGCATCGAAGAGCAGCTTCGCCAAGTGCCGGGTGTAGCCGGCATCGTCAGCGATGCTGGACGTCGACCGCTGCCGATCCCGTTGGCCGACATCATGATGGTGCGCGCCGCGGAGGCGAAGGCCGAGGCCGAGTTCGATAAGCAGTCGCGCGAAGCTCGTCAGCAGCTCCGCAAGGCGGCGAAGGAAGATCCTAGCTTGCGCAAGATTGTGGATAAGCTCGACATCGCCGGCACCATCACCGTCGCGGATGTCGCGCTGGCAGCCTAGACGTTTGACGCACCTGCGGTATTTTGCTACCGCAAGTGCTCTAGGCGAATGCGAGGCGACAGGGGAAACCCCGGCTTCACGCGGAGGTCTCGCCACTCCGCAGGGGATGAAGGTTTATGGGCTCGCGCAGGCGGGCCCTTTCTGCATCTGGGGCACAGAGATGATGCGACGGCTGCTGTGTTGGCTCGGTCTTCATCGATGGCGACCGGCTTCATCGTTCTCGCTCGACCTGCGCGATCCTGGTAGCATCTGCCGAGATTGCTACGCGGAGCGAGGATGGTAGCCGAGCAAGCCCCACAGACGCTCTACGTCGTGGTTGTGAACATGGAAGGCTGGGGCTACACGAAGCCCTTCGCCGTCTGCTCCGGCATGGATCGGGCTCTGGAGATCGCTGCACGACACAGCGGACCCGGCTCGGTCGAGATCCTTCAGATGACGATGGACGAGATTGAGGAGTGGGGCACCGCTCCGGACGACGCCAGCTAGCGCCGGGGATCTTCGAGTGATCCGGAGAACGCTGGACTGAGAGGCGGCGGCCCGGACAGACGGGCACAGCCAGGTCTCGGAACGATCCCGCATCCGCAAGGCTTCGCGGGCAACGTGCAGATGCCGAGAGCGAGAGTGATCTCGCCCGCCTCAACCATCCACATCGGTGTAGCTCAGCTGGCAGAGCGGCGGTCTCCAAAGCCGCAGGTCCCGGGTTCGAACCCGGGCGCCGGGGCCATCCTGTAGAAAGGCGCAAGCCATGATCGAACAGACCGTCGTTCTTGGCCTTCCGGCCAACGGCGCCTCTGGGCAGTTCGTCGGCTTCGACGCCGATGGGAACGCCTACATCGTCCAGTGGAGCGACGTCTTCGAGTGCTTCAGCGCAATCGGCTTCGATCCGAAGGATAAGCGGCTCGGCTTCGTCATCAACCTGCGGGAGGAGGACGCCGGCTTTATCGCCAGCCATGCCCTGCCGCCGAACGTCCTGACGTCCGAGGACGCGTGACAGGGATCCTTCGCCTCGCCGGCTCCGAGATCGAGATCGCCCGCTGGGGTGTGACGACGCTCTTCGCTGACGGCCTGTCGGTCCCGGCCGCTCCGAACGACGACGCCACCTACCGTGCCCGCGCCGAGGCTCTCGGCTACGGCACTGACACCCTGCGCATGTGCGTCGAGCATGAGGTCGGGCACGCGGTACTCGCTCACGTCCTCGGCCTCCGCCACAGCCCGACGCTGCGCGGTGTCGCCGAGGGAGCCTACTGGCCGCACTGGCAAGCAGAAGAGGCGGCTGTCCTCGGGCTGCAGCGGTACGCCCGGTTGGCAGGCGTCGATCTGGTGAAGGTGGCGCAGAGGCTGGCGGGCTGATGGCGAAGCTCGCAACGCTCCGCCCATCCATCCCGATGCTCGACACCCGCATCGCCAGAGTGCCGCCCAAGGAAACGGATCTCGACCGCGGCCCCGAGCACAAGGCCTGGCGCCTAGCCGTCCTGAACAAGGCCGGATGGAAGTGTGAGGACTGCGGGAAGCAGGGCGGTCGAGGCGGTGTGAAGCTCTACGCCGACCACATCGTCGAGCGGAAGGATGGTGGCGCGCTCTACGACCCACGCAACGGGCGGTGTCGCTGCGCTTCCTGCCACACGAAGAAGACCGTGAGGGAGCGGGCCAGACGGCTCGGCCTCGCCTGAAGGGGTGGGGGTATCGGAAGTTGGGGAGGGCTGGGGGTGGCGACCCGCAGGGGCCTCATCCGGAGAATAAATCCCAGGCTGGATGATTGCAGGGTGCGCACTGGTGCGCATGAAGGACATGCGCACTTCGAAGAAGTTGGACATCGACTGGGCGGCTATCGAGACGGATTTCCGCGACGGCGACATGTCGATCCGCGATCTGGCGCGCTGGCACCGAGTTTCCGAGGCCGCTGTTCGCAAACGGGCTAAGGCCGGCGGGTGGACACGCCTTGCCGAGGCCCCGAAAGCGCCCGTGAAGAAGCGGGAGATCAGCGTCACCTACTCGGTGCCCATGACGCCGGTGACGGTCGAGACGACCGATCCGGAGGCGATCATCGGCCGAGGCCAGAATCTCGTCCTGCGCATGCTGGACGAGCTCGACGCGACGACATCGCGCGTCGGGGAGCTTGGCATGCTGATCGACGAGGCCACCGATGCCGACGAGAGCCCGCGCCGCAACGAGGCGATGATGAAAGCGGTCTCGCTGCCCTCGCGTGCCGCCACGCTGAAGGCTCTCGCCACGGCCGTGAAGACGCTTGCGGAGACGGCGACCGCCGCGCCGAAAGGCAAGAAGGCGCTTCGCCAGGAGACGGCCGAAAAGTCCTCGAGCGCCGGGCGCTTCGCGGTGCCTCAGGTGCCGCGGGCGCTGCAGTAAGCGATGGAGTGGACGACAGCCTGTCCGGATTGGCAGGAGCGGATCCTCGGGCGCCGCTCCCTGATCGTGTCGCCGCCGATCTTCGCCGACGAGGCCGCGGCCGCGCTGGATGCCTTCAAGGCGTTGCGCGTCGTGGACGTCGCAGGCAGTCCGACGTTCGGGGATGTCGGTGAACAGTGGATCTTCGACTTCGTCGCGGCGATCTTCGGCGCCGGCGGGCCCGACGGCCGGCGGCTGATCCGCGAGTTCTTCCTGTGCATCTCGAAGAAGAACGGGAAGTCGACGCTCGCGGCCGGCATCATGCTGACGGCGCTGATCCGCAACTGGCGGATGTCGAACGAGCTGCTGATCCTCGCCCCGACGATCGAGGCGGCGCAGAACAGCTTCAAGCCGGCGGCGGACATGATCCGCGCCGATCCCGAGCTGAATGCGGCCGAGGGCGGGTTCCTGCACATCCAGGACCACATCCGCACCATCACGCACCTCGCGACCAAGGCAACCCTCAAGGTCGTCGCGGCCGACAGCGCAACGGTGGTCGGTAAGAAGGCCGCCTTCGTCCTGATCGACGAGCTCTGGGAGTTCGGCAAGAAGCCGAACGCCGACGCGATGCTGCGCGAGGCGACCGGTGGCTTGGTGTCGAGGCCCGAGGGCTTCGTGATCTCCATCACGACGCAGGCGGATGCACCGCCGGCAGGCGTGTTCAAGGATAAGCTCGACTACGCGCGCGACGTTCGCGACGGGAAGGTGGCGGACCGGAAGTTCCTCCCGGTCATCTACGAGTTCCCGCCGAAGATGGTCGCCAGCCAGGCCTATCTCGAACCGGCCAACTTCTACGTGACCAACCCGAACATCGGGCGTTCGGTCAGCGCGGAGTGGCTAGAGGACGAACTTCGCCGGGAGCTACAGAAGGGCCCGGAAACCCGCAATACCTTCCTCGCCAAGCACCTCAACGTCGAGATCGGCATGGGCATGCGGTCGAATCGCTGGCCCGGCGCCGACTACTGGCAGCGCCAGATCGATGCGACGATCACCTTCGAGACGCTCCTCGACCGCTGCGAAGCGGTGGTGATCGGGATCGATGGCGGCGGACTGGACGACCTCTTCGGCTTCTCGGTCATCGGGCGGGAGAAGGTCAGCCGTCGTTGGCTCTCTTGGAGCCACGCTTGGGCGCACGAGAGCGTCCTGGAGCGGCGAAAGGCTATCGCCTCGACGCTTCGCGGCTTTGAGGCGGACGGCGAGCTGACGATCGTCGACGACGCGCTGGAGGACCTGTCCGAGATCGTCGCGCGGGTCGAGGCGGTCCAGGATGCGGGGCTGCTCGCCGCGGTGGCGGTCGATCCGGCCGGCCTCGGCGCCTTGGCCGACGCGCTCGCCGAGATCGGCGTCACGGCAGACAGCGGCATCCTCGTCGGCGCCCCGCAGGGCTACGGCCTGATGAACGCGATCAAGACGACGGAGCGCAAGCTCGCCGACGGCACCTTCCGGCATGCCCCGAGCACCTTGATGGACTGGTGCGTCGGCAATCTGAAGATCGAGCCGACCGCGACGGCCATCCGGGCGACTAAGCAGTCGGCTGGCGATGCCAAGATCGACCCTGTCATGGCGCTCTTCGACGCGGTTGTCGTGATGAGCAAGAACCCGGAGCCCGCCTCCACCAAGTCTGTATACGAGGACCGCGGCCTCGTTTTGCTGTGAGGTCGAATGGGCATCCTGAGCATATTCCGCGGCCGGCCCGACGCCCCGCCCGCGCCGGAAGCTGAGTCGCGTGGAGTCGTTATGGCCGATGCCGGCGGGGCGGCCTTCTACGGCCTCGATGACCCGGCGCTGATCGACTACCTGCGCGGCGGACATCCCTCGGCGTCGGGCGTCGAGGTCAGCGTCGACCGCGCGATGCGCAACCCGGCGGTCTTCCGATCGGTGAGCCTCATCTCGCAGTCGATCGGCATGTTGCCGCTGCATCTGGTGAACCGCCAGACCAAGGAGAAGGACCGCTCGAACCCGCTGTTCAAGGTGCTGCACCGGCGCCCTAACGAGTGGCAGACGGCCTACGACTTTCGGACGCTCATGCAGATGCGGGCGCTGGTTGACGGCGACGGGTACGCACGGATCATCCGGTCGCGCGACTTTCGGGCGCAGCGCGACGTCATTGTCGGCCTCGTGCCGCTCGATCCGGCACGCACGACGCCCATCCAGAACGCCGATTGGAGCCTGTCCTACCGCTACGAGCCCACGAAGGGCTCCAGGGTAATCTTCCCACAGCGCGACATCCTGCATCTGCGCAGCATGTCGCGTGACGGCATTCGCGGCATGTCGCTTGTTCGCCAGGCGGCCGACGCGATCGGGCTGGCCATTGCAGCCGACGTCGCGCTTGGCCGGCTCTACCGGCAGGGCAGCTTCATCAACGGCTACCTGACCCATCCCAAAAGCCTGAGCGAGTCCGCGATCGAGCGGCTGCGCGCCTACTTCTCCGGCTGGTTTTCCGGTGCCGACAACGCCGGGCGCACTCCAATCTTCGAAGAGGGCCTCGAATACAAGGCTCTTGGCCCGACCGCGAAGGACGCGCAGAGCCACGAGACTCGCGGCCGGCAGCTCGAGGAGATCGCGCGCATCTTCGGCGTGCCGAGGCCGCTCCTCATGATCGACGAGACGAGCTGGGGCTCGGGCATCGATGCGCTCGGCCAGTTCTTCGTCCGCTACGGCCTGAACCCTTGGTTCGAGGCGTGGCAGCAGGCGGCCGAGCGCTCGCTCCTCACCGACGAGGAGGCGGAAACGCTCGAGGTGAAGTTCAACGCGGGCGCGCTTCTGCGCGGCTCGATGAAAGATCAGGCCGACTTCTTCGCCAAGGCGCTCGGCGCCGGCGGCACCCAGGCCTGGATGACGCCGAACGAGGTCCGCGAGACGCTCGACATGCCTTCGGATCCCGACGGCGATCAACTCGGCAACCCCATGCTGGGCGGCGGAAGCGCGCCAGCAGATGAGGAGTGACCCCATGCGACGCACCATGCCGCGCGTGATGGCGATGGCGCGCCCTGGCGCGATGCCGCTGCCGGTGCGCCAGGACGTCCACGCCCTGACGCCCCCGGGCGTCTTCGACCGCTGGGGGCAAGACGCCGCCGGCGTGCGTGCTCTTGAGCGAGGCGACGCCGTCATCACAATGTTCGACGTCATTGGCGAGGACTTTTGGACCGGCGGCGGCGTCACGGCGAAGAAGGTGGCCTCGCAGCTGCGCGCGATCGGCGATCGACCCGTCGAGGTCCAGATCAACTCGCCCGGCGGCGACATGTTCGAGGGGATCGCGGTCTACAACGTTCTGCGCGAGCACCCGCAGGAGATCACGGTCAAGGTCATGGGGATGGCGGCTTCCGCCGCCTCGATCATCGCCATGGCCGGCGATCGCGTCGAGATCGGCGCGGCCTCCTTCCTGATGATTCACAACTGCTGGGTCGTCGCCGTCGGCAACCGCCACGCCATGGCCGAGACGGCGGACTGGCTCGCCCCCTTCGACCAGGCGATGGTCGACCTCTATGCTGCGCGCACCGGGCAGAAGCCGGAGGACGTCGCCAAGTGGCTCGACGCCGAGACGTTCATGTCCGGCAGCCAGGCGATCGAGCGCGGCTTCGCCGATGCTCTTCTCGCCGCCGACAAGCTCGTCGTGGATGAAGGCACCGCGGCCAAGGACAAGAGCGTCAACGACCTACGCGCGATGGAACGGCAGCTCATTAGCGCCGGCCTGACGCGCGTCGACGCGCGCGAGCGCATCAACAAGATCCGAGGCATGAGCGACTCTGCCTCTGAAGTCGGCATGAGCGACTCTGCTGACGACGCATGGTCGGGGCTCCCGGCCGCCCACATCGCTTTCCGTTTTAAGTAGGAGCTTCAGATGAAGCACATTGCACCGGGCGCCTTTGCGCTCGCGACCCCGCTCGCCGCCGCTCGGCCGCGGGCCATCAGCGCCCTCGGCGTCCGCGCCGACGCGTCCGACCCGAAGAAGATGCTAGCCGAGCTCGTGAAGAGCTTCGAAGACTTCAAGGTTTCGAACGACGAGCGCCTGAAGGGCAAGGCCGACGTCGTCACCGACGAAAAGGTCGAGCGTATCAGCGCGGCCGTCGGCGACATCCAGACCGCCTTCGACGACATGCAGAAGAAGCTCGCCGCCGCGCTCGTTCGCCCGGGCGAGCAGGTCGGCGACATGCCCCCGACCGATCCCGAGTACGTGGCGGCCTTCAAGGCTCACATGCGCAAGGGCTCGGTTTCGGCGGCGATGGACAAGGGCTCCGACGCGAACGGCGGCTATCTCGCCCCGGTGGAGTGGGACCGCACCATCACCTCGAAACTCAAGCGCATCTCGCCGATCCGCGCCAACGCGCGGGTGCAGTCCATCTCCGTGGCCGGCTTCAAGAAGCTGTTCTCCGACCGCAACGTCGGCTCGGGCTGGGTCGGTGAAACGGCCTCCCGTCCGGGCACCACCACGCCGGCGATCGGCTCGCTCGACTTCACGCCGGGCGAGCTCTACGCCAACCCCGCCATCTCTCAGCAGCTCCTCGACGACGCGGCGCTGAACCTCGAGGAATGGCTGGCCGCCGAGGTCGACACCGAGTTCTCCCGCCAGGAGGGTATCGCCTTTCTGTCGGGCAACGGAACCAACAAGCCGTACGGCATCCTGACCTACGTGACCGGCGCGGCAAACGCTGCCCGGCACCCGTGGGGCGCGATCGCCGTCAAGAACTCGGGCAACGCTTCGGCGATGACCTCCGACGGCTTCATCGACATGATGTACGACCTGCCGTCCGAGTTCGCGCAGAACGCCAAGCTGTTCATGAACCGGCTGTCGGTCGGCCAGGCCCGCAAGTTCAAGGACGCCGGCGGCAACTACATCTGGCAGCCGTCCTACCAGGCCGGCGAGCCGCAGACGCTGAACGGCGCGCCGATCGTCGAGGTGCCGGACATGCCGGTGGTGGCGGCCGGGAACATCGCGGCGCTCTACGGCGACATGGAGGCCACCTACCTCGTGGTCGACCGCGTCGGCGTCACGGTCCTCCGCGACCCGTTTACGAACAAGCCTTATGTCCACTTCTATACAGTAAAACGTGTGGGTGGAGGGGTTTACAACCCTGAACCGATGCGCGCTTTGCAGGTCGCGGCTTAAGCGCTATAATAAACGAAGAGGCGGGGTGCTGGTAACACCGCCGCCTCTTCTGACCAACCGCTGATGGAGCAGCGCAAATGGCTGCGCACAAGATGTGCGATATCGTTGGCTGTGACAAGCACGTTCGGGCGAAGCGCCTGTGTGCCATGCACTATCAACGACAATACAAATGGGGTGACCCAAACGGCGGCCGAACCGGTAAGCCGTTCGCCGGCAAGGTGCGGTCTGTGACTTGCACAGTGCCTGGCTGCGACAAGCCGCATGCTGCTAAGGGTTTCTGCTCGACGCACTACGAGCGCCATCGTCAGGGCCAAGACCTACGTATCGCCATCAAGCCGCGGAGGCATGGCGAGAAGTTCATCGACAAGTACGGCTATGTTCGTTTCACCGAGCGCGGCCACCCGCAGGCCAACTCGCAGGGAAGTGTTCTAGAGCACCGCGCCGTCATGGCAGCGAAACTCGGTCGCGATCTTCTGCCGGGCGAGAATGTCCACCACATCAACGGTGATCGGGCGGACAACCGCCCTGAGAATTTAGAGCTTTGGGTCACGTCGCAGCCATCGGGGCAGCGTCCGGAAGACCTTGTGCAATGGGCCAGAGAGATACTGGCTCGATACGGGCCGGCAACGGCACTTCCCTGAACCCAACGGGCTCGCTTCGGCGGGCCTTTTTCATAGGAGGCCGCCATGGCCGAGAAGAAGCAGAGCGGAGCCGTTCCGACCGAAGGCGAGACCGTCGTGAAGGAGTCCGGCGGCGCTGACACCGCGCCCGCCACCCAGACGTCCTCGGAAGCGGCTGAGAACGAGGGTGACAAGCCCGCGGACATTCCTGCCGCCACCGAGTTCGAAGCGTCCGGCGCGCCGCACCAGATCGTGCCCGACGTCGACCCCTCGCACCCGGCGGTCGACGACAACCCGCGGGCACACACGACGGTCGACCAGAACCGGATCGACTTCAACGACCCGACCATCTCGGGCGCCGAAGCGGTGGCGAAGGCGCTCAACGAGCAGGGCGTCCAGACGAAGACGCCCGGCGAGGCCGAAGGCTGATCTGAGGCACTGCGCGGCGGGCTTCGTGCCCGCCCGCTTCCATTCCGAGGGCAGCCGTGAGCGTCATCGTCATCACATCCGCTGAGGCCAAGCGCCTGACGACGGTCGAGAACGTGCGCAGCGACCTCGGGCTCAAGAGCGATGATCCGCCTTCCGCCGTGATCGAGCGCTTCATTGACCAGGCCTCGGCGCGTGCCGCCTCGTTCTGTAGGCGCCGGTTCGGACGCGAGACGGTGCGCGAGCGCATCGGGCTTCATGGTGCGGCGACATCCCCGGACGGAGGGTTGCTGCTCTCCTGCGAGCCTGTGGGCGCAATCGCGACCCTGTCCCTGGACGGCGTCGCCCTGCTGCCCGGCTCCTATGAGGCGGACGAGCGCTTCGTCCATTTCCTATCCGACGGCGAGCGCCGCTGCTGGCGCGGCCGATCGGTGCTGATCGAATATGAGGCGGGCTGGCTGTTGCCCGACGAAGACCGCGGCGCCTCGACGGCGCCCGATCTGCCGGCGGACATCGAGCACGCCGTGATCCAGCTCGTGGGCGCCTCCCTGTCCGCGGTCGGGCGCGACATGATGCTGAAGAGCGAGAACGTCGACGGCGTGCTCTCGCAGTCGTGGTACGTGCAGGGCGCTGCGGCGGCCCTGCCTCACCCCGAGGCCGAGGCGATCCTCAGCCAGTACCGGCGTCCGGTGTTCGTATGAGCTACGCGGCAAGCTATCGGCGCGCCTTCACGCTGAAGGGCCGACGGGTGACGATCGAGCGTCCGGTGCCGAATGCCGCGCCGATCACGGCGGCGTACGTCAGAGCGCGCATCCATGATTTTGCCGAGGACGAGGTCGCGGGCGGCGTCAACGCTGGCCAGCGTCGCGTGCTCGTCCTGGCCGAAGACGTGCCGCCAGCTCTTCGCCCGCTCAAACAAGGCGACAAGATCATCGTCGACGGTCTGACGTGGCGCTTCACCAGCCGCCCCGACGACCAGACCCGGCGGGATGGGGACGTGCTCCTCGCCTACGAAGGCATCGCGGCGGGCGCCTGATGAAGATTGAGAACTTTTCCCGCCAGGTGCAGGTGTTCCTGGCCGACCTCAAGTCGCCCGAGGCGCGCTCGGCGCGGCTCGCGCAGGTCGCGCGTGACGGCATCGCAGACATCCGCGCCACCAACAAGGCAGTCACCGGTTCTGACACGCCGCCGCGCGTCGCGGTCGACGGTCGGGTTGGCGCTCCGCTAGCTAGCGTCAGACCGGACGGCGTCATCGTCGCCGAGTTCAGCCTTATGCGCGAAGTGCTGGAGTGGATCGGCGAGGAGCTTGTGAAGGCCTCGCCGGTGCTGAGCGGTAAGTATGCCCGCAGCCACGTCATGATCGCCGACAACGTCGAGTACGAGGATCCGCTGGAGGCGCCGCTCACGGCCAGCAAGTTCCTGTTCGTGAACCGGCAGGCATACTCCATGAAGATCGAGCCACGCAGCTACACCGTCAGCCGCCGTGACCGTTCAGGGCCGATCGGCACTCGGCGGCGTTGGACCAAGACGACGCGCACCGGCGATGGGCAATCGCCTCAGGCGCCCGATGGCGTCTATTCGGCCGTGTCGGCCGTCGCTGCCACTCGGTTCGGGAACATCGCCAAGGTCGAGTTCCTGCGGACCTACTACGACGACGACACCGGCTACTCGCATCCTGCGATCCGCGTGAGGCCCTTCTGATGGCTCATCCCGATGTCGTCCGAGCCGTCGAAGCCAGGATCCAGGCGAACTTCACCCGCTGCACGGTCCTGGTCGAGAACGCCAACACCTCCACGCCAGACGGCGGCGGACCCTGGATCCTAGTCGACTTTCCGTGGTGTCGGTCCGAGTGGATCACGGCCAACGAGTTCCTTGAGGAGGGCGGCTTTCGCGTTCGCCTTCACGTCGAGCCGGGCGTAGGCGCACACCAGGGCCGCGAGTGGCTCGAAGAGATCGCGGCGCTGTTCCGAGGGCAAGCCTTCGACCGGGTGCAGTGCTACGCCCCGCAGTCGCCCGTTACCGACGATCGTAGCGACGAGGCCAATTACTTCCGCCTCGAGCTGACGGTCCCCTACCAGTTCATCGTTGAGGGCTGAGATGAGCCAGGATTGTCGCCCAAGCTTGTCCGAGCTGATGGCTGAACACATCCCGTTCCCCGAGGGGTTCAAGCTCTCCGTGACCCTACGCAGCTACGCCCGGACGGCTGAAGCCGAGGGCTACTCCTTCGTGGCCGCCAACTTCCTCCGTGCGGCGGCAATCGTCGAGAAGTCGGAGCAACAGGAGCACTGACATGCAGATCGCCAATCTCTCCACCCGCGCGCTCATCTTCCGCGACAAGGCCGGTGAGGTCGTCGAAATCGCGCCGGGCGACGCTCAGAACGTCGATGTCGCCCGCGACCACCCGGTCGTCGTCGCCCGCGAGAACGCCCGCCTGATCCGCGTCGGCGGTTCTGAGGCGCAGGCCAAGAAGCTTGCCCGCGCCAGTTCGCCCGAAGCCGCTCCTGTCGCTGCAGCCAAGGTCGGAAACGGCGAGGGCTGACTATGCGAGTGTCGGCCAAGAAAGGCGATCCAGGCTTCGCGGCTTGGGAGGCTGACCGGGAGCGCTGGCGACACGCGAAGATCTTCCTGGACGGTGCCGCCATCGATCACGTCGTCACGGTCGACACGGACGCAGGCTACGTCCTGCGGAACAAGACCAACGAGGACGGTCAGATCTATTGCATTCCGGGCATGGATGAGATCGCCGAGGAAGACCTCTTCGGCACCGTGACCATTCAAGAGCCCTCCACCGAATAGCGCCACGCGCGCGCTCGTCTCTCGCAATCCCGCGAGACCCATGGCCCGCTTCTTGCGGGCTTTTTCACGCCTAGCCTCAAGGAGTTTCGGCCATGGCAAACACCCCCTTGCCGGTCGCCCGCACCAAGATCTCGATCGGCGGCGCTACCGGCACCTACACGCAGACGGCGCTTGCCGCTGACACCTACGTCCTGATCGGTCGCGTGCGCTCGGTGCCTGGCTTCGGTGACACCTTCCAGGACATCACTGTCGAGGAAGTTGCTGACGGTCGCACCCGGCACGGCAAGGGCACGGCGAACGCGACGTCGATGGACATCGTCTGCTCGCGCCAGGACACCGACCCCGGCCAGATCGCCATGAACGCGGCGGCTGCTTCTTACCTCTCGTTCAATCTCAAGATGGAGATCCCGAACGAGGATGGCACCTTCGACGTCGTCTACTTCTCGGTGCTGGTGAACTCGGCGAACGTCGGCCTCGGCGGCCCGAACGACACGCAGACCCGGACTTATTCCTGCCAGCCGCAGGAAGCGCCGATCGAAGTCCCGGCAGCCTGATCCCCGAAACTCTCGGCCGAGAGGGGCGGCGGCGCTGTTCGGGTGCGCCGTCGCCCGCCCTTATCACCCGAAAACCCGACCTGAGGACAACCCGATGACCCTTTCCAATCCCGTCACGATCAAGCTGGGCGGCGACGAGTACGACCTGAAGCCGAGCCTGAAGGCTGCGCAGAACGTCTCGAACCGCTTCAACGGCTTCCAGAACGCCATCGCCGCAGTTGCCGGCAACGACCTCTCCGCGGTCACCTACATCGTGCGTCAGGGCGTTCCTCTGAAGCAGATCTCGACGGACGACCTGAACGAGGCCGTTTACGAGGCCGGAACGCGCAATATCATCGGCGACGTCATGAAGTACGTCGTGCGCCTCTCCAATGGCGGGCGCGACCCCGATCTCGAAGATGGAGACGGCGCCGAGGAGCGCGACGAGGGAAACGGCGTCGAGCTCTGACGCCGGAAGAGGCGCTCGTCGATGTCTACCGGGCAGCGGTTCACATGCTGCCCGGTTGGTCGGACGGCGACATCATGGGGTGTGATCTCGTCCGCCTGCATGTCGCGCTCGACACCGCGCGCAAGCGGATCGAGGCCGAGAGCCGGGAGCGATACCGCCTCGCCGGCTACAAGGTGCCCGAGCCGATCGACACGGAAGAGCTCGACGACGACGCCTTCAACGCGCAGATCCGCGGAACGGTGGCGCTGATGCGGGCGAGGGCAGCCTAGCGCTACTTCTTCCCGTCCCCTTTCGGGGGTTTCGGAGGAGGGGGAGGCGGCCGACGATCATCCCTATTGATGAAAGCCCCGCCCCTGTCATTGTTCGTCACGCCCGAGCGACCTCCATCCCCCTTCGTTCCGGTCGGCCGCTTGTCCGGCTGCATCTCGAAACTGGAAGAGTCCATGAGCGAGTTGCCCCTATCGAAGCGCTTGGCCGCAGCCGATGAACCGACCCTGCGGGAGATGCTGAGAGAAGCCGAGGTGCATCTGGCGAGTCAACAGACAGTCGCGCTCGCGGCTGATCAGCGAGCCATGACGATCACGGGTTTTTTCGCCGCGGCCGCGGTCGTTCTGATCGGCGGCGCCTCAGGCTACGCGATCGGGGACAAGCCCAATGTCGCCCTGTCGGTCATCTGCATCCTGGTCGCTGCCGCATTGCTGGGCGCCATATGGTTCGCCGTGCGTGCCGCAGCTCCAGCGGGGTTTGATTTCGCTGGCAGTTCGCCTGCTGATTGGGTGAGGGACATCGAAGCCCGTAAGCCGCTCAACGAGTCCCTGGCCGAGATGTGCGCGCACTTTGCGGACTCAATCGACGCGAATCACAAGCGGATGGAGGCCAACGCAAAGCGGCTGTGGACTGCTATCTGGATCGCCTTCGGCGCGCTCGGTGTTGGGGGCGCGGCATTCATCCTGACGCTCGCGCTCAGCTAGGTTCCAAGCCATGAAGATCGTCCGCATCGCCTTCACCGAAGATCTCCGCCCCGATGCCGATCCATCCCTCGCCGAGGCGCTGAAGGAGGTGGCCTCCTTCGACGGCATCCTGCCGGACGACTGGACGGACGATGAGGAAGAGGAGCGTCGCGAGCTCGTGGCCGCGGCGGTCAAGCCGAGGCGGCTGCAGTAGGGGCTATCTGTTCACGGTGAACAGATGAGGGGCTCAGTCGCCACCGCCTCCGCCGTCGCCTCCGCCATCGGACCCGCTGTCGCAGTGGTGGGAGAAGCCGCCCGCAGATCCGTCGTCACCGGATCCACCGGAGTCGCTGCCGCGCCTGCGCCTCTTCGATCGGGGCTGCGACAGCATCCAGAACGCCGACACAGGCACGGCGATGAGGAGGGCCCAGCCAAGAAGGGGAACGGAGTTCATGGGTTGCCTTGTCTGCGGCTCGGTTTGGAGGCAACTGCCGGCCCTAGTTTGCCTCTACGAAGGCGCGGTCTTCCGCTGTGGGTTCGTAGCCGCAGATCTCAGCGAGGTTCAGCGCAACATTGGGTGCGCGACTACCTGCCTCGGCGCGACCGCCTCGGATCTCGCGCCACTCAGCTAGGCGCTCTTGGCAGTACGCGTCGTTCTTTGCCGCTTCCGCTTCGACCCTCGCTACCTGTCGATCCCAAAGGTAGGCGCCCACGCCCGCGATGATCGCGCCCGCGGCGATGGCGACCAGAACTCGAAGAATCATAGGCGCCTCCCACTCGGATGGCGCGCAACATGCCACAGGCGAGCTGCACGCTGAAATCGGGGGAGTTGACGAAAACACCAGAATGGAGCGGAATGTCCGTGAACGTCCGGGAATGTTCGCGAACGTTCGACATTAGGATGCAGCCCGCCTATATGGGCGAGCCTAAAGCCAACTGGAACCGAAAGCACCGAACCGAACGATGAACAGGATGATGTCCAGCTTCGTCGCCAGCCTCGGAACTCTCGCGTCGATCTGGCCAGCGACGGCTCCTCACAGGTACCCGCATTCCTCCGAGATGGAGGCCCTTCGCACCGACGTTGTGAAGGTGGGCGACGACATGCGCCGCGTGATAGAACGCGAGCATGCGAGACTCGAAGCGCAATCGGAATCAGCCTAGTCGCACGACGCCGGCTCCAGCGGCGCCGCCGTCGGGGATCGTCCTCACGAAAACAGAGGAACTCTGGCATGGGCCGCTTCCCCATCCGGAGACACTCGAGCAATTCAGAGCCGTCGTTCCTGACGCCCCTGAGCGCATCATCGCGCAGTGGGAAGAGGAATCTCGGCATCGGCGCGAATATGAGATGGTGGCGCTGAAGGGCGCCCTCAGACGCGACAGCCGCGGCCAGACCTTCGCCATCGCGTTCGCACTCGGAGCGCTGGCTTTGGCCGGGCTCGCAGTCTTCTACAATCAGCCATGGGTGGCTGCCGTCGTAGGCACCGGAACGATAGGCTCGGTGGTCGGCGCCTTCCTCTATCAACGGCAGGCGCAGAAGCCGAAATCGAAGTGAAGACAATTTCACGGAACAGGGAAGGCGCTCCTCTCGGAGCGCCTTTTTTCATGGAGGCAGCATGACGCAGGAAGCTAAGACACCGCGGCGCCTGATCGACGCCGAGGTCAAAGACGCCCGGCAGATCGTCTACTACCTGGACGACCACGATGTCGTAGCCGTTCTGGATCGTGACATCGTGTTGGAGGCGTCCGGCTACGAGATCGACCGGGAAGCAGGCACGATCCGCGTGCTCCGCCGCCCGGCCGGCCAAGTCAGGCTTCTGGTGTCGTAGGCAGCGGCCCAACGTAGCTGTGGTGCAGTGCCCGTGCGATGGCGAGGCGGATGGGCGGGCTTTGATGCCCCTCGTCCTTCAGCCCACCGAGCATCGTTACGACCTCGGCGATTGCACGTACGCTGCCCTCACTAGCTCCATAGTATGAGCGGGCAAGCTTCGCGGCGTGCAAGGCCGCGATGCAGCAGTCTAGATCCTCGTCCTCTTTAGTCAGTCCCATGCTGTGTCCTCCGGTTGCGAGGGCACGCTCCCAATTCCTGCTGGCGCCAAGCTGGAGCTGGCCCGCTTTTTGCGTGGATGAGCCATGTCCGGCCAGACCGTCGTCACAACTGCGAAGTTCGTCGCTGAAGCCTACGGCGTTGAGCAGACCACGGCTCAGCTCAACGGCTTGAAGGGTGCGGTTGGCGAAGCTTCGAAGGCCACTGACGCGTTCGCTCGCGACCAGCAGCGTACGGCCGCAGCGGTGGCCGCAGCCCAGAAAGCGATGACGCCGTCGGGCGACGTCGCGCGCGAGATCGCCCGCCAGCATGACCAGACCGCGAAGGGCATGGCGAACGCTCAGCGCCTCGCGGAGTCCCTGCAAAGGTCTCTCGACCCAGCTTATCGCTCTATGGCGAAGCTGGCGGAGGTGCAAGTCCAGCTGAACCGGGCGGTGGAAGGTGGAGCGATCACCTGGGATCGTCACGCCCAGCTGCTCGCGCTCGCGAGCGATCGCTACGACGACACCTCGAAGTCGATGAAGGCGGCCAATCAGAACATCAAATTGACGGCCGACCAGATGCTCAACCTCGGCCGGCAAGCTGGTGATGCGGCGACGATGTTCGCCATGGGTGCGAGCCCGCTGCAAATCTTTAGCTCGCAAGCGGCGCAGGTCGTCGACGCTCTTGCCTCTGGCCCCGAAGGCCTGACCGGCTCCCTCCGAGCGGCTAAGGACGGCGTGGCTGGGTTTCTTGCGAGCCTTGGCCGCACCAACCTCATCGCGGCTGGCGTCACCACCGGGCTGCTCGCCGTGGGCGGCGCTGCGGCGTACTTCATGAATCGTGGGGTGGATGCTGCCAAGAAGGCTGAGGCTGCACAGCAGGCGTTCAACCGCGCTCTACGCGATACGAAGTCTGCCTACGGCGATCTCGCCGGCGCGGCGGAGCGGGTGATGGAGCGGGAATCGTTCGTCAGCCCCATCGTTGCGCAGCAGCGCCTTGCGGGCGCTGTGAAGGCTCAGAAAGATGCCCGTGAGGCCGCGATCAAGGCGTTGCGAGACGTGCCTGGTGCTGCGCCCGATGATTACGCCCAGAACCTCGCGTCCGAGCTCGGCGGCATTCTGAGCGGCAACGAGTTCGATCCGATCCGCAAGGAGATTGAGGCCGCTGTCGATGCCGTGATCTCCGCCGGCCTGCCGCTGGCCGAGTTCGAACAGCGCCTCTCTGCGCTTCAGATTGATCCGAAGCTTGAGGAGGAGACCTACAACTGGCGATCGGCTCTGCTGGCGGCTGTGGATGCGGCGGTGAAGGCGGAGAACGCCATCGAAGGACTCCAGCAGGCCGTCGTTGAGGCTAACTTCGCCACATGGACAAAGGCGCTGGCCGACGTCCGCGGCGAGATGGCCGGCTTCCTGCCCGAGGCTACGACGACGGCCGAGAAGATCGAGCGCCTCTACCAGCGCGAGCTCGCAGCCATCCGGAACCTCGGCGGCGACGATCGCGACGTCCAATCCCGCATGCGCGCCGCCGGGGAGAACCGGAACAAGGCGCTCGCCGAATTGTCGCGTGAGGCGATCGATCAGGCGAGGGAGGCGCAGGATCGTCTCAACAACCTGTCGCTTTCCCCCGACCAGCGCTCGCTGGCCGAGCTTCGCCAGGGCTACGATGCCCAGATCGCCGAGCTACAGCGCGTCAACGGAGCCAAGGAAGCGATCGACGCCAAGCAGCGCGAGCGCGATGCCGCCGTCGCGGCGGCGACGCAGGAGATCACTCGCGCGGAAGAAGCGCGTCGGGCTGGCTACGACCTCGACCTGCGTGCCGTTGAGGCCCGCACCGCCGCCGAGCAGGCCGCCATTGAAGCCGAACGTGTTCGCATCGGCCTTATCGCCGACGGATATTCCGCCAACGAGGCTGCGGCGCGGGCTGAAGAGGCGCGCACTCTCTCGCTTGCGCAGGCGCGTCAGCAGCTGACCGAAAGCGCTCGCCAGCAGGCCGAGTCCTCCGCTCGCCAGATCGAGCAGGCGCAACTCGAGCTTGACCTCGTCGGCAAGTCTGCCGGCGAGACCGCGCGTCTCCGCGCCGAGTTCGAGATGCTCACGGCCGCGCGCCAAGCCGCAACAGCCGCCGGGTTCGACGCGTCCGAGGTGGCGCTCACCGACGCCATGCGCACGCAGGCTGCCGAGATCGGCCGCCTGACGCAGGCGACGCAGCGCCTGAACTTCGAGCGCGACATCCTCTTCGAGCGCCAGCAGGCGACGCGCTCGCCAGAAGAGCAGGATATCGCCGACCAGCTGCGCTCGATGGGCGTCGAGTACGAGTCGGCGCAGGGCCGTGCCGACGCCGCGCAGATCCGGCTGAACAATCGCCTGCACGAGTCGAACGATCTCCTCTGGGAGATGCGCGACGCCGGCAAGGAAGCCTTCGGCGACATGATCGAGGCGATCGCGTCCGGCGAGAGCGCCATGGACGCGCTCATGGGCACGTTCGCCCGCTTCGGCTCGCAACTTGCGTCGGCCGGCCTGAAGCGGTTGACAGATGGTCTGTTCGGATCCTCGTCCGGCGCTGCCATCAGCGCGGGCGGCATCGGTGGCGCGATTGGTACAATCGGCCAGGCCGCGGGCGCTGCCGCTGGCCGCACGAGCTCGTTTTCCGGTGGCGGCACCTTCGGCTTCTCCATGCCGTCAACGCCGCTCCAGGCGAAGATATCGGCCAGCGATTTCGCGTCGGCCTCCGGCCAGGTCATGGAATATGCCGGGCGGTTCAACTCGAACGTCGATGGCCGGCTGCTCCGCATCCTGAACGAGGCATCCTCGCGCTTCGACATGCGCGTCGAGGCGATTTCGGGCCTGCGCCCGGGCGACAAGCGCTTCCACGGCCGCGGCCTCGCCACCGACGTCCAGATCTACGACAACAGCGGCCGCGCGCTCGACAACTACCAGAACGCCCGCGACTTCCGCGCCTACGAGCGCTTCGCCCAGGTCGCCAAGCAGGTGCAGACCGAACTCTATCCGGAGCTGGAGAAGCTGTTCCGCTGGGGCGGCTACTTCTCGGGCCCGAAGGGCAAGTACGGCGCGCTCGACTCCATGCACTTCGACCTCGGCGGCGCTGGGATGGGCGGCGGGTCGTGGGCTGGCGGCCTGACGGCCGGGCAGCGCTCGCTCTACCCGGGCATCCAGTCGGTCGGCATGGGCGCTGGCGGCGAGCCGCTCGCGCTCGCCCGCGCCGTCGAGATCGGCTCCATCAACGCGACCCGCAAGGTTGCCTCGGGCGGTGTCGCCGGCGTCGATCCTTGGGCGGGAATGCGGGCTTCGGCTGTTCCGTCGATCGCAGGTGGTTCGGCTTCCGCGGGGGGCGCGGGTGGCGGCACGAACCTTCTCGGCGGCGCCATGGGGGCTATCGGCATCGGAGCCCAGGCCTTCCAGTCGGGCGACCCGCTCGGCGGCGCGCTCTCCGGCGGCCTCGGCGGCATGGAGCTCGGCTCTCTGCTCGGCATCGGTGGCCCGGCCGGCATGCTGCTCGGCGCCGGCATCGGCCTCCTCGGCGGCCTGTTCGGCTCGCGCTCGAAGAAGAAGGAGGAAGCCCGCCAGCGCAAGATGGCCGCTGATCAGGCCTGGAGCGACAACTACAACTCCCTCCTGGAGTACAAGGACGTCGTCTATCGGACCCCGAAGGGCGCCCTGTCTGGCCAGCTGACGGAGCTCGAGCGCACCCTCGACCAGTTCGCCAAGCTCGCCGACGCCACGAAGGACGGCGGCAACAAGCGCCACATCGAGGACATCCGCGACCAGCTGGGCCGCTATTCCGAGCTGCTGAAGTCGATGTTCCGCGACACCCTGCCGACGGTCCTGGAAGACCTCTCGGCCGGACGCGGGCTCGACACCGCCTTCACCAAGGCGCGCGACAGCGTCCAGGCCGAGGCGGAAGCCTATCGCGGGCTGATCGAGGACGTGAAGCTCTCGTTCCAGCCGGATTTCTCGGGCCGCGACGCGATCATCGGCGACTACAAGGACCAAGTCGCCTCGATCGAGAAGCAGCGCCGCCTTGCCCAAAACATGGCGCGGGTGGGCGACCTCACGGTCAACGGCGACGGCGGGATCAACGACCCGGCGTCAAGCCTGCCCGCCAAGATGAAGGCCTTCGGCGAGAACCTCGTCGCGGCCGAGATCGAGCGCGACAAGGCTGTGGCGGCTTGGGAAGCGGCGAACGCCGACGTCCAGGCGCGCTACGACGAGGCGGTGGGCAAGGCCGTCACGGCGGCGCGCGAAGGCCTGCTGCGCATCGTCTCCGGCGACGTCGTGGAGCAGTCCGACATCGAGGCGGCGCTTGCCGAGGCGCGCGGCGCCGCGGCCGGCCTGGACGTCGCGCTGAAGGATCTCGGCATGAGCGCCGAGGAAGCGGCGACGGCGATCCAGGGCGCGCTCGACAAGCGCATCGCGCTCCTCGCCGAGACCTTCACACGCGGGCTGCAGGATCAGATCGACGAGCTGGACGGCAAGGGCTACCTCGCCGGCTTCCGCGACCTGATCGAGCAGCGCGACACGCTCCTGAAGGACGCCTCGCTGATCAACGTCGACACGTCGCTGGTATCGACGTTCTTCCAGAAGCAGGCGCAGGCGCTCGTGGACGGAGCCGACCTGTCGGCCACAGCCTTCGACGAGCTGATCAAGCTGTTCCCCGAGCTGTCGGGTGTGGTTCGCCGCGTCAGCGTCGACCTGGAGGCGCTGAAGGACCGCCTTGAGGGCTACGACGAGCGGCGCTTCTCGGCGACGGAGGACACCTCGACGCTCTCGGGCGCGATGTCCGCCTTCAACCGCCGGGCCGCGCGCGAGCGCTATGCGGAAGGCCTTGCCGGCGGGGAGGGCATGCTCGCCCTCGACGCCGCTCTCGCTGCCGAGAAGGTCGCGACCATCCAGGGGCTGCTCATCCAGGCCCGCCAGGACGAGGTCAGCGAGATCGAGGACACGATCAACCGGCTGGAGGGCCTGCGCGACGAGTGGAAGGATCTGCGCGACAGCCTGAAGCTCGACGACACCTTGTCGCCGCTCTCGCAGCAGGATCAGTTCCTCGAGGCCCAGAAGCAGTTCCGTGACATCTCCGCCAAGGCGGCCGCGGGCGACGAGGATGCGCAGGCAAAGCTCGCCGGCATCAGCCAGTCCTATTTGGAGGAGGCCAAGGCCTACTACGCCTCGTCGGAGGACTACTACGCCGCGTTCCGGGAGGTGCAGGGCGTTCTGGAGACGGCCGAGACGCTCGCGAGCCAGGAGCTTGCCATCGCACAGAGCCAGCTGGACGTCGCCAAAGCGCAGCTCGACGCGATGACCGGCGTGAAGGACAGCGTCGCCACGCTGGCCGCAGCGCTCGCCACCGCGCTCGCCGCCTCCGCCGCCGCGACCAACGCGGCCACGGGCGGCGGCACGGCGGGCGGCGGGAACGGCTCCTCGTTCACCCCGACGAACGACCTGGAGCACTTCCTCGGTGTTCAGTACGGCGCGATCCTCGGGCGTGCGCCGGACGCCGCGGGCGTGGCCTACTATCAGGCCCTGCGCGACCAGGGTGCCACGGCCGATCAGCTGATCGCCTACATCAAGAACAGCCCCGAGGCGAAGGCACGCGGCTATGCCTTCGGCGGGCTCGTGTCGGGGCCGGGCACCGGCACCTCCGACAGCATCATGGCGCGCCTGTCCGCGGGCGAGTTCGTCATGCCGGCGCGCGCGGTGACGCCGCAGACCCTGCCGATGCTGGAGGGGATGCGCTCGGGCCGGATGGCCGGCAACGACAATGCCGAGATGCTCGCGGAGCTGCGCGGCCTGCGGGCCGAGGTGCGCTCGCTGCGGGCGACCGTGGCCGAGGGCGAACTCGCCAACGTCGCGGCGACGCGGGCGGGCGTGGCGGCTCAACAGGCCGCGGCCGTCGAGCAGAAGAAGGCGGCGTCGCGGTGATCTACCTCGTCGAGTTCCAGGCGCACGACGGCACCTCGGTCGTGACGGAGCGCTTCGCCACGGACGGCTACAACACCCGCCCGAGCGACACGCCCGCCAACACGCATTGGGAGGCCCGGGTGATCAATCCGGGCGCCTACAAGCAGAGCGTTTTCGACGACGGCACGACGTCGGGCGAGGCGCGCGCCGGCTACGGCTTCGTCGAGATCGCGATCGGCGACGACGGCGTAGGCAACACGGCTGATCGGCTGGCGAGCCACGCGGTGGATGGTCGGGTCATCACGATCTATGCCCTCGACAGCGTGTCATCGCCCTGGTCGAGCCGGACGGTGGTCTTCCGCGGCACGATGGAGCAGATCGAGGTCGACTGGACCAAGGCGACGATCCGCATCCGGGACCGGCTGGAAGACCTCGCCAAGCCGATCCAGCCGACGCTCTACGCGGGCACAACGACCGACGGCACGAAGATCGAGGCCGAGGGGCAGAAGGACGACCTCAAGGGCAAGCCGAAGCCGGTCGCGTGGGGCGTGAACCGGAACGTGCCGGGCGTGCTCTCCAATCGCTACCGGAACGTCCTCGACTTCGCGGCGAACGGCGTCTTCGCCTTCAATGCGGTGCGCGACCGTGGCGTGCTCCTCACCGCCGGAACAGATTACGCGACCACGGCGGCGCTTGTCGGCGCCACCGTGACGGCCGGCCAGTATGCCACCTGCAGAGCGACGGGGCAGATCAAGCTCGGCTCGCCGCCAGCGGGCGAGATCACGGCAGATATCGTCGAGGGCGCAGCCGGTCAGAGATCAGCGCCACGCGTCGCCAGGCGCATCCTGGAAAGCGCGGGCTTCGTCGCCGGCACCGACTTCGCCGCGGCAGACCTCGACGCGCTGCACGGTCTCCAGGCGGCCGAGGTGGGCATCTGGATCGGCGCCGAACAGCGCGACGTGCTGCCGGCGGTGACGCTGATCCTCGACAGCATCGGGGCCTACATGGCGCCCGATCCGCTGGGGATGCTCCGCTTCGGGCGCATCGACCTGTCAGGAACACCCTCGGGCATCGTGCTCGACGAGACGGTGATCCTGACGGGCTCGCAGAAGCTGCAGCGCCTCGCCACCGGCGACGATCGCAACGGCGTCCCGGCCTGGCAGGTGACGATCCAGTACGCGCCGGCATGGCTCGTCCAGGATGCCGACGCGCTCGCCCAGGCGAACACCACGCCCGAGCTGCGCGCCTTCGCGTCGGAGGAATACCGGAGCGCCGTCGCGAAGAACGAGGCGCTGAAGACCGTCCACCTGCGCGCGGCGGAGCTGACCTTCGGCTCGCTGATGGCCACGGAAGCCGACGCCTTGGCCGAGGCGAGCCGCCGGCTCGGCATCTACGGCGTGCGGCGCGAGCGCTATCAGGTGCCGCTCCACGCCTCTCAGGCGCAGGGCATCCGGCTCGGCCAGATCGTCACGTTGAAGCTGCCGCGCTTCGGGCTCGACGCCGGCAAGCCGATGTTGGTGATCGGCCTCGACGTCACGCTGCCGCACCGCTCGGGCGACGGCACGGAAGCCGGCACCGTCATCCTCGACCTCTTCGGATAGCTCCTGATGGATCACCGCATTCTCATCGGCGCACCCAACCGGTTGGATGGGGCGGCGCTTTCTGGCGGATCGTGGGCGGCGGGCATGCCGCTCTCGAACCTGAAGACGCGCGAGTTCTCGCGCCGCGCGCGCTCGACCGACACGACACCGGCAGCTGCCACCTTCACGCTGGACTTCGGTAAGCCGCGCGAACTGCGCATCCTGGCGCTGATCGCTCACAACTGCAGCCTGACGGCCAAGGTCCGCTACGAAGTCTCCGAGGCGTCGAACTTCTCGACCCGCCTCTATGACGTCACCGTGGACGTCTGGGGCGGTTTCCCGACCGCGCCTTGGGACATCAACGCGCTGGAGTGGGAGAACGATAACTTCTGGCTCGGCACCTACGACCAGGAAGACCTGGAGGGCTTTACGCCTACCTCGTCGCACATCATGCCCGCCGAGATAACCGGTCGCTACCTGCGCGTCACGATCCTGGATGAGCTGAACGACGACGACTTTGTCGAGGTCGGCCGCGTGTTCGCCGGTCCGGCCGTCAGCCCTACGATCAACTACGCCTGGGGCGGAACGCTCGGCTACGAGATCGCGACCGCTGTCGAGCAGTCCCTCGGGGGCAACGAGTTCTTCGACGTGCGCGAGCCCGTGCGGATCTTCCGCTTTGCCCTGCAGCACCTGACGGACGACGAGGGCTTCGGCATCTTCCTGGAGCTTGTGCGGCGCTACGGCGTCCACGGCGAGGTCTTCATCGTCCCCGAACCGCTCGACGCCTTCAACGGCATCCGCCGCAACTTCCTCGGCCGCATGCGCCAGCCCGGCGCTCTTGAGCAGGTCGGCTGGATGAACGGCGGCTCGGCTCATTCCATCGCATTCGAGATCAAGGAACTCCGCTGATGGCGACGAAGCCTCAAGCGTCGGTCGACCGCGTCCGTGCGTCGAACGGCAACGCCTACAACGCCACCACCAACCCCGGCGGCCTTGCACAGGGCGGGCATCGCCCGAACTTCGTGCCGGACCTCAACGCTGTCGCCGACATCGGCGAGTGGACGGCGGATCTGGCGGAAGAGGCCGCTGGCAGCGCAGGCGCGGCGGCGGGCAGCGCCACGGCTGCGGCGGGGAGCGCGGGGGCAGCGAGCACGAGCGCTGGCGCAGCTGCAGGAAGCGTTCAAGCCGCTGCCGATCAGGTCGCCCTTGCCGCCGCCCAAGCCCAGCGCCTCGCCGGCACCTCCACCACGTCGAACACCTCGACCGTCGCCAGCAAGACCTTCACGACGCAGGCGGACAAGGCCTTCGAGGTCGGCTCGTTTGTCATGATCCAGTCGCGGGGCACGCTGAACCGCTGGATGTTCGGCCGCGTCACCGCCTATTCCGGCACGAGCCTGACGGTCGCCGTCGAGGCGATCGGCACCACCACGTCGGCCGGGACGGACTGGGACATCCGCGTTGCGGGCGCACGTGGCGCACAGGGTGATCAGGGGCCGCAGGGCACGAACCGCATCATCCCCGAGGCTCGCACGTCGAACACGGCCCTGACGGTTGTCGACAATGCCAAATTTCTCGACTGCACCGGCACCTTCACGCAGACCTTCGTTGCCGCTGCGACGCTGGGCGCCGGCTGGCAGGCGACGATCCATAGCAATACCGGCACCATCACGCTCGACCCGAATGGGTCGGAGCAGATCGACGGCGCAACGACGTTGGCGGTCGGCCCTGGCGAAACGCGTCAGGTCATCTGTACGGGGACGGCGTTCATCACGGTCCTGGTGGACGCGCCGGTGCCTGCCGCCGGCCTCGTCTTCATCTCGCAGCAGACGGTTTCGTCGGCTGTGGCGAGCGTTTCTTTCGTTGGCATAACCAACGCCTATGATGAGTATTTGATCGAATTTCAGAATGTCGTTCCGACAACCGACGTTACCTTCTTTAGAGCGCAAACATCGTCCAACGGGGGGGCGGGCTACGATCAAGCGGCTGGCGACTACTTCAACCAGCAAACGAACCTAGAAGGTAGTGTTTCCGCCAACCGCTTTGTAGCGGAGGCGTTTTACATAGCAACCGGCATTGGATTGAGTAACGTCGCTTTGTATGGCGGAGTTTCGGGGCGTCTGAGGTTGATCCGTCCATCGTCAACATCCGAGTATACTCACATGAATGCGGAGCTACAGCACGTGCCGCAAAACAATCTCGGCGCCGTCAGTGGAGCCATTTTAAAGAGCGTCAGATGCGTCGCGGCCAAGGTCGATGCAATCCGCTTCTTCATGTCGTCCGGAACTATCGCCTCCGGCACCTTCAAGCTCTACGGTCTGAGGAAGTCGTGATGGCCCGCCCGAACAATCTGGTTGATGGCGCGGTTGTCCCTCTGACCGATGCCGAATGGGCGGAGTACCAGGAGCGGCAGAATGCGCCGCCCGCGCCCACCGCGCCTCTCGGCCCGATCTCCGACCGCCAGTTCTTCCAGGCGCTCGCGCTCGCTCCCTACAGCATCATCACCCCGCAGGAAGCCCTCGACGCCGTGAAGACGGGCGAGATCCCGCAGGTGATGCAGGCGGTGATCGACCAGCTTCCGGCTGATCGCCAGTTCGCCGCCACCATGCTCATCGCGGGCGGTACTGAGTTCGTCCGCGACAACGATCTCGTGTCGGTCTTCGGCGCCAGCCAGGGCATGAACGCCGCGCAGATCGACGACTTCTGGCGCTTCGCACAGGGGCTCTGACGATGCACAATCCCGCCGGCTACTCGTCGCTGCGCAGGATCGGCGACTTCAAGCATTCCGCCCGCGCGTCCGATCACGACGGCTGGATCCTCTGCGACGGCCGCACGATCAAGAAGACGGCCTATCCCCGCATCTTCCAGGCGCTCGGCATCGCGGACGCCAGCCTGACGCTGCCCGACGCCAAGGACTGCCTCATGCTCGGCGCCGGTGGTCGGCTGAAGGTGCTGGAGCGGGGCGGGGCGAACACGATCACTCTGACGGTCGACAACCTGCCGGAGCACGATCACGGCTACACGGACTCGACGGCTTCGGCGACGGCGGGGAAGGCGTCGGTGCTCACGAGCCTCCTGGCGGTCCTGTCCGGCCTCACTACATCGGATGTGGCCAAGCGCACCGGCAAAGCCGGCAAAGCGAGCCCCGCTCCGGTGAAGGTCGAGCCGCTCGCGATCGGCGCCAACGTGTTCATCTACGTCGGCGAGCCGGTGGCGTGAACCCCATCGATCACTGCACCGGCTGGTGGGAGGGCACCTGGTCGAACTGCTGACGCAGCGGCTGTTCTATCTATGTTCGCGACATGCTAGAAAAGGCGAGGCCGAGCAGGTGCTTGCAACACCGCCCGGCCTCTAACCAAGCCCGAACGTAGGAGGTTCGAGTGGCTAGCATACGCATATGCAGCGTCGAAGGGTGCTGCAACCCGGTCATCGGCCGAGGCTATTGCGAACGGCATTACAGGCGCTTCCGCCGGCATGGGCACCCTGAAGGCGGAGGGACAGCTCGTGGAGAGCCCCGCCGATGGATCGAAGCGAACGTCCAGCACGATGGCGACGAATGCCTGCTTTGGCCCTTCGCCCGCATGGGCGGGGGTTATGGGCACCTAGTGCATGAGGGTAGGTTCATCCCCGCTCACCGCCTCATGTGCAGTTCGGCCCATGGCCAGCCCGCAGATGAGACTTACGAAGCCGCTCATTCGTGTGGCAACGCGGCTTGCGTCAACCCTCGCCATCTCCGATGGGCAACGCCGCTAGAGAACAATGCCGACAAAGTTGAGCACGGCACGCAGCTGCATGGTGAGGCCATCCACAACACCTTCCTCACCGTTCGCGAGGTTGAGGCGATCAGGCATCTTGCGGCATCCGGGGTGGTGCAACGGCGAATAGCAGAAGCCTTCAACATTACCCCGCAACGCGTGAACGAGATCGTCAAGGGGAAGACCTGGAAACATGCCCCTGGACCCGTTGGCTGATCACTGCACGCTTTGGCCCGATGTAATCGGAAGCGCAGACCTTCGGGCCTGCTGCTTCCTCCACGACAGCATGTATGCCGACCAGTTCGTCTCCAAGCTCGAAGCCGACGTCGACCTCGTGCGCTGCGTCGCCGAGGCCGCCGGCTGGCCGATGGCGCTCCTGATGGGCGCCGGCGTGATCCTCTTCGGCCTGCCCTTCTGGATCAGGGCGCAGATGAAGCGGAAGCGCTGATCCACAAGCCTTCCACTGCTCACACACAGCCTTTCCACCGCCCGGCCATCACGCCGGGCTTTTTCATGTCCGCCACCAGGAGAGCCCCACGATGGCCTTGTCGCCCGCCCGTCTTCTCGCCAACCGACGCAGCCTCGCCGCGGCGATCGGCGCCGGCATCATCTCGCCCGGCGCCTTGTCGATCTCCGGTTCACCGTCGGCGGCCGTCCTTGGCTCGGCCTACTCCTTCGTGCCGACGATCCGAGGCGGGACCGCGCCCTACAGCGTGGCGGTGACGGGCCTGGCGCAGGGCCTCTCGGCGAACTCAGCCACCGGCGCCATCACGGGCACGCCGACCGGCAGTCCATCGACCCTCTCGCTGACGTTCACCGTCACGGACGCCAAGGGCGCGACGGCAACCATGACCCGCTCCCTGGTGATCGCCGCCGCCGTCGCCCCGCTGGCGATCTCCGGCGCGCCTGCGAGCGCGACCGTCGGCGGGGCTTACTCGTTCACCCCTTCCGTGACCGGCGGGCAGGGTGCGCGATCCTTCAGCCTGTCCGGCTCGCTGCCGGCTGGCCTGTCCTTCTCGTCCTCGACCGGCGCGATCACCGGCACGCCGACCACGGCGGGCACGACGAGCGGCCTCGCCATCACCGTCACGGATGACAGCGGATCGGCGACGCTCCCGGGCCTCGCGATCACTGTGGCGGCTGCGGCTCAGACCCTCCAGGCCCTGACGCTCTCCGTCACCTCCGCCACGGTCGGCTCGCCCTTCACGGCCGAGATCATCGGAAAGACGGCGGGTTCGACGGTTGACCTCACCGGCCCCGGCGCCGCGGGCCTGTCGCGCTCCGGCACGACCGTCTCCGGCACGCCCACGACGGCAGGCGCGGTCAACCTCGTGGAGACGCTGGCCGGCGCGACAAACAGCCCGCGCACGTCGAGCGGGGTGCTGACGGTGGCGGCTGCGGTCAACGATCTCTTGGCTCCCCTTGCCGTCCATATCGACGCCGACATCGACACCATTGGCGAGCGCGACGACATCTCCGCGCAGGCTCTTTGGATGGCCACGCAGGAGCACTTCAACATCGTTGGCCTCACGGCTTCCGCGCCAGACAGCACGACAGCCGAATACCTGAACTGCATCACGGCCTATGAGAAGGACTATCCCTCCCTTATCGCCGCGACACCCTATCCAGACCGCTTCAAGACGCCTGCGCAGTTCCGCGCCATGGTCGTCCAGGGCTCAAAGGTCGATGCTCCCGCCGCCGGTTATTGGACATCGGGTAATAGCGGCTATGCGGCTGCTCACGCTGCGGCGCAGTTGCTCATCGCCAACGCGCAGACATACGGCGATCCGAACAGCACCAACCCGCGTAAGAAGCTTTGGGTCGCGATCCAGGGTGGGTACACGACGCTCGCGCAAGCGGCCTACGAAGCTGTCGAACTCGGCGCTCTGCCTGACTTCTTCAAGCGCATCCGCATCATTGGGCAGCCGAACTACAACAGCTTCTACACGAAGAACGCCTACAACTACCTGATGGCCCGCATCTGGCCTGCGGCTGGAACCCCCGGCATCTTCGGCGATGCGTGGCATATCGGCGGCTATTTCCAGTGGCACGCGTTCAACCGCGATAATGGCGGCTCTGACACCGTGGCATGGAACGACATGACCACTCGCGGCGCGATGGGGCAGCACCTCGCAGATACATTGACCCGGCCAATGGGTGGTTTCTCAACGCCGCACTTTCGCGCTGGCGATGGCGGCGCGTGGCTCTGGCTTCTGTCTGCCAAGGTCTCGGACAACTTCGATCCGACCAACGCTCAGAACTGGTGCGGTCGCTACTACACCTATGTCGGCGTCGACCCGTTCCCGTCACAGACATTCGGTTATGGCAACACGGTTCAGACTGAGGTTCAAAACCCCGAACAACCTACGTGGTCACCGACATGGTGGGGGCCGTCTACGGCTATCGACACGCAGGAGAAGGGCGAGCAATACGTCAATCTTGCGAAGTGGTATGAACTGGTTGTGCCGGTTATCGCTCGCTACAACGAGCCGACCGCCTCCATTCCAGACATCGACTTGGCGGGCACCCGCCCGACCGTCTTCGCCTTGGAAGCCCCGGCAAGCGCCACGGTTGGCTCGCCGGCAAACTTCCCGCTGACGGTCTTCGGCCCGGCTCCGTCTGTTAATGTGACCGTGACGTTTAGTGACGGCGGGACGACTGTTGTGCCGGCTGGAACCACGGGCACGATCAACGTGCCTCGCACGCCTACCAGCACCGCTGTTCTATCCCTCGCGATCACTGCGGTTTCAGCGGGTCGTTTCGTGGCTGGCGAAGTCAAGTCGATCAACCCGGCTCCTCCGGCTAACGCGGCATATTCGGACTACCTCGTTGCTGATTGGCGGATGGTCGGCAGTGGCGCAGATCAGACCGTTATCGACAGCTCAACGCACGGCATTAATGGCTATCTCGGGACGACGACCGGGGCCGAAACCGCTGATGCGCTCTGGACATCGACAGGTCTTCAGATCGCCGGTGGTGACCGAGTGACGATCCCTTACAATCCGCTGATGGAGACAGGCTCCGAGATCTTTTTCATCGGCGCCTTCATGGTGACATCTGGCAATACGGCCATCCGAACGATTGCCTCCCGTGATCAAGGCGTGACGGGCAAGCGCTCATGGATATTCCGCAAGGCGACGAGTGGGCGTCTGGACCTCTCTCTAATCGGGGGAGGTACGGTTTCAATGGATGCAGGCTCCGAACTTGATCTGGCGACTTGGTACATCGCCGGCTTCATGGTGAAGAACGGGACGGCAACGCTCATCATGGATGGCAAGTCTGATAAGACCCTGACCATCACGGGCGGCGTCATTCCGGCTTCAACCGCTGATCTTCTATTCGGGCTGCGCCTCAATTCTTCCAGCGCCGCAGCGGATCCGACCAACGAGGAGCTTGGCGTCTTCCGCATGTATTCCAAGGCGCCGAGCACCGAGGAACGGGCGGCTGTTATCTCCGAAATCAAGACCATCATGGCGGGGCGTGGGGTAACGATCTAATGCCACTTAACGAACTCGCCCCGCCGACCCTCGCACACCGGATCGAGTTCCGCGTCTGCTGGTCGGTCGGCTCCGCCTTCGACATCGCGGCGGGATGGCTTCTGCGACGATGCTTCCCCGCCTTCTGCTTCCCTGAGCCCGGCCGCCGCGCCGGGCTTTTTCATGGGCACCGCCATGACGATCCCGCCCATGCCGACCCTCTGGCCGCAGTCGAGCGGCCTCCTCTTCATCGGACCACAGGAGCCGACCATGGAACTCAGCAGCAAGGGCGCGGCCTTCATCCGCGTGCATGAAGGTTTCGTCCCGCGCTGGTATCGCGACCCGATCGGCGTGCCCACCATTGGCATCGGCTTCACCTGGGCGAGCGGCGCCTTCAAAGAATGGTGGGAGGCGAACCGCCCCGGCCAGCCCTTCGCCGCCGGTGCCACGATGACGCGCGACGAGGCGGAGAATGCCCTGCGCTTCGTGATCAACAAGGAGTACGGCGCGGCGGTCAACCGGTTCCTCGGCCGCGCGGTGCCGCAGCACGTCTTTGACGCCGCCGTCTCGGCCGTCTTCAACCTCGGCCCTGGCGCCCTGGAGTGGCGCTGGGCGCAGGCCATGAAGCGCGCCGACTACGAGGAGGCCGCCGACCTTCTCCGCACCACCGGCACCACGGCTCGGGGCAAGACGCTGCCTGGGCTCGTGCGGCGTCGGAAGGAGGAAGCCGCCCTCATGGCCCGCGGCGACTACGGGGAAGCCGAGGACGCTGCCGCTCCGGTCGTGGACGACGGCGTGCTGATGCGCGGCGAGCGCGGCGAGGAGGTGAAGGCGCTCCAGCGCGACCTTGCTGCGCTCGGGCACTACGCTGGCGCCGCGGACGGCATCTTCGGCCCCGGCACCGAGGCGGCGGTGATGGCCTTCCAGCGCGGCGCCAAGCTGTCGGACGACGGCCTGGCCGGGCCGAAGACGCAGGCGGCGATCCGCGAGGCCCGCGCTGACAAGCCCGCGAGCCCGGTTTCGGTCGGCGCAGCGGTCAAAGCCGATCTCGAGATCACGAACCCCGCGCACATCCGCCGGATCCAGACCATGCTCTACGACAAGGGCTACGTCATGGTCGGTCGCGCGGACGGGGACATCGGCCCGGCCACCCGAGACGCCATCACCGTCTTCCAGCGCCAGAACGGCTTGCCGATCAACGGGCGGATGACGGCCGCGCTGGAGGGACAGATCAAGGCCGCTCCTCAGCGCGAGGTGGCGCCGGCCCGCGCCAATGCGACGAAGGCCGACATCGCCGACGCGCCGACCGTCAAGCGCTCCGGCACGATCGAGAAGCTGGGCGGCGGAGCGATCCTGGCCGGCGGCAGCATGCTCGTCGAGCGGCTGACCAACGGCGAGCTCGGCGCCGACGACATCGACCGCGCTGTCAGTACGGTTGCCGCCGGGCGCCGGCTGATGGACGCGGTGTTCTCTTTCGGCCTGCCGGCGCTCGTCGTCGTGGGAGGCGGTCTGCTGATCTACTTCGGCCGCAGGATCATCGCCGAACAGCTCGCAAAGTTTCGAGCGGGCAACCACGTCTGATGATGGCCGTCCTCATCGTCGAGCCGATCCGGCACATCGCCCACAGCCTCAACATCAAGGCGCTGGAGTGGGTGATGAGCCTGGGCGCGGCGCTCTTCGGCTACGCCTTGCTTCAGCCGGGCAGCACGTTCGGGCTCTCGCCATCCTACGACGTCATCGCCGCGAGCCTGGCCTACATCCACGGCACCGAAGAGACGATGGGATGGAGCATCGTCATCCTCGCGATCATCCGCTTCGTCATCCTCGGCATCAACGGGCTTTGGAAGGCGTCGCCGTCCGCTCGATGCGGCATGTCGGCAGCCTATGCGCTGCTCTGGTTTTTCGTCTTCTTCGGCATGTGGAATGCGGTCGGCTTCGCGTCGACCGGGACAGGCATCTACCTCGCGCTGATGGTCGGAGAACTCATCAACATGGCCCGCACCGCCTACGAGTGGGGCCTTCTCCGAAAGACCGCAGCCGAGGACACAAGGCATGAACCCCATACCGGGCACTGAAGGGCATCCGCCGTGGATGCAACTCGTCGGCGCCCTGGCCTTCGTCGTCACCATGGGCATCCTTGCAGGGTGGTCGGCTTGGAAGGGACAGCAGAAGGGCAAGCAGACCGCGTCCGACGCTCAAAGCTCTGCCGAGACGCTGGCCCAGCGCGCGACCGCCGTCGTGGCGATGTCGCCGACTTCCGACAGGCTGACGCAGGATGCCTTGGTTCAGACGTTGAGCGCGATCCGAGAAACCCTGGTCCACAACAACGCTATGCTCGAGCGCATCGGCGACCTGTTGGAAGAGGATGTCCAGCGCGAGAAGGCGGAGGCGCAGAAGGAGGAGTTCATGCGCATCGTCCGCGACGAGCTCAGGCGCAACGCCGAAGCGCAAGGCGTGACCTTGGTCAGAGGCGGGGAGGGCGGGCCGCGCGATCGCTGATCGTGCTACACCCGCCCCGTCTCACAGCGATCTTCGTCCGACGCCGAGATAGAGGCCCCGTCGCATCATCCCCGATGCGGCGGGGCTTTTCGTCGTTCAGGTCCAGGCAAGTACGCCACGGCAGTCTATCGCTGCGGGTGCCCTTGAGGGAATTCGCCGCCCGCAAACACGCCCGCTCCTTTCGCACGAGGAGCGGGCTTTTTCGTTCGTGACACGCCCTGCCGCTGCTCTTAAGCTGTCGATGTGGGACGGGTTGGCTCCGATCTTCGCGTCCCACCCGAAGCCCGCCCTATCGTTCCCCGATTGGCGGGCTTCGTCGTTTCAGGCGCCCCTCACTGCCGCTTGAACTGCAAGCGCCTCTGCCCGCGCACCTCCGGGGCTTCCGGCCTGGGCTTCTCGCCCATCAGCCACGCATCGACCATAAGCTCGATCGCCCTCGGTACCCGCCTGTTGCCGTAGATGATGCGCTCGATGAAGGCGGGCTCAACGTCGAAGAGGGCGGCGAGCTGTCGGTCGGTGAGCCAGAGCGTCTTGAGGAAGCGCTGGAGATCGCGTCCGATCATCGGGCCGCTGATCGGGATGTCCTCGACCTTCATCGAAACATCCAGGGCAGGTTGGCGCGACACCACGCGAGATCGGCCCGCTCGCCCTCCTGGTCGCTGCGCTGGACGACATGCGCCCCAGTCCGAAGCTCGAACACGCCTTCGGGCCAGCGGGCCTTTGCAGCCTCGTAGGCCTCGCGCGCTTCGACCAGACGCTCGTGCTCGCTCACCATCTCATCGCGCGATCCGACCCAGATGCGCCAGACCCGGCAGCCCTTCTTGTCCTGCCGGTTGATGTCTCGAAGTCCCATCGCCTGCCTCCGCTGCCGTGAACGAAGGTAGAACAGATGGCATGAGTCGGGCTGGAGAGGCTAGCCTTTCCAGCTATGAGCAGAGGCGGGGAGGGTCAGGCTGCCGCGATGCCCTTGGTCTCGGGCAGAGGGTCTTCGGCGAGGGCGGCGTCGATCATTGTCGTGAAGCTGCTCGTTGCGGTTGCCTGATCCGCTAGATAGGCAGCACGTTTCGCAGAGCCTGCGGTCTCGATCTGTCCCCAACAATGCCCAGGCCACGGCTTGACTGCCTCGACAATTGCCGGCGTTGGATCGCGCATGGCAGCGATGGCAGCGCGAGCGTCGGACAGATAGGGTTTGCGGTGGGCGCCGTCTCGACGCGCCCACGGGATGCACCCGGCGCCGTTACGGCCCTCATAGATCGCCCGCGCCACCCGCTCCACCATTGTCGTCTTGGCGATGGTCGGCATCGCGGCAGCCTTCTCCTTCTGTGTCTCAGACATGAGCAGGACCCCGCTCGATCGCATAGCGGCCTTTGTTCGTGATGACGTAGACGGCGGGCTTCTCCGCATCGATCTTCTCGATGAAGCCGGTCTCGTAAAGCCCCTTGATCGTCCAGGTGCGGAAGAGAGCCATCTGGCTCCGGGAACTACCCCAGCCGCATTCCCGGGCGATGGTGCCGGCTGTGAAGCCTCCGCCCTGAGCCGCCAGAAAGCGAAGGGTGGCGACCTCGAACCTGTCGAGGGCTCGTGTCTCAGACATGATCGGTCTCCGATGAAGAATGGGCTGCCGCAACGCTGTCACAGCCTTCTGCGGGGAGGGTGGAGCGCTGCGCCTCATAGAGCGCAAGAAGCCGAGGACGGTCATTCACCCGAGCCAGATAGGTTTCGCGGGACATGTAGAACCGCCTTTCGTCGCCCTCTTCGCCGAGGTGGTAGCCATGGCTCAGCCCTGCCAGGAAACCCTTGTCGAAGTCAGGGTGAATGATCGGGCTCCATGAGACGTGTCCAGCCACCCGCTCCTGCGCCTCCTCCGCCACCCACTCAACGATGTGCCGGAGCGTCTTGGCGATGGCGTCGTGGAGCTTCAGCGTCTCTTCGTGGCTCTGCCTGTCGTCGCGCAAGGCTTCGCAAGCGATGAGGTCGCCGATGATCTCCTGCGACCAATCGGCGATCTGGTCCTCGTCAACCGCGCTCATCGCTCATCTCCTCCGCCGGATCGGCCAGCATCTCCTTCATGATCTCCTCGAAACGGTCGAGCATCCGAATTGCCTGGACCCGCGCCTCGGCCTTCGCGAACGCACGCTTGTACATGTCACCGGGGGCGGGCGGCCCTTGCTTCATCTGCTCCGCGAAGGCGTCGTAGAAGTCGACGCCCATGCGGATCGAGACGATGGGCTCTTCGCTCATGTGCCGAGGTTCATGGCCGGCGATAGCGTAGACAACCATGCGCCCAGCTACGTCGTATCCCACCCATGCTCGGCGCAGCATGGCTTCGTCACGGATGATCGGCAGGTCTGCGAAGCCGGCGAGATCCACGCCATTCATTCCTCGTACTCCTGCCATTCCGAGCGGACAGGCTGGACGACGAGGGCGCTGCGGTCGTCCTGATTTGACACTCCGCCCCAGAACGCATCACCGCCCTCCAAGAAGGCGTCGTCGCCGTAATCCGTCTTGATGCAGACCGTCTCGCCCTCGAAGACGAAGAGGCCCGGTCGGCACTCGCCGAGTAGGCAAGGCCAGCCATCGGGCACTAGAACCAACCGCTTCATGCTGCTTCTCCCGGCTCGTAGCCGCGTCCGTAGCGCGTCAGGAACATGTTTGGCTGCTGCATGGCCCGGCACCAGCAGCGCCAGAGGTAGCCGCCGGCATCCTCATCGGCTTGGCCGAAGCGGACCTCTTCGTAGAAGCGGCGCCGGAAGCCATCATCGATCGGCGGCAGAAGAACGACCGCGAGCGCCGCGTTGATGCGGGCCTCGTCGCGGCGCGCCTTCCGATCCAAGAGGCCCGGCTTCCATCGAGCCGGCCACGGCCAGTCGTAGACCAGCCCACCGAATGCAGCCTCCAGGACGGCGAGGAGGTCTTCGCTGTTGTCGGGCTCACGCATCGCGGCAGCCTTCTTATCCATGGGTGGTCTCCATCGCGTCCAAGACGCCTTCGGCAAGGCGCAGCCACTTCTTCTTCGCCGCCTTCGGTGTCTCCGCCCACGGCGTCAGGTTCTTGCCGGCCTGGGTGGTCTCGCGCAGGAAGCGGGCGCCAGCGTCGATCTTCTCGTCTCGCGTCTTATCCATGGGTGGTCTCCGATGAAGAATGGGCTGCCGCGACGCTATCACCGCCTTCTGCGGGGAGGGTGGGGATCATGCTAGCCCTCAATCGCAGCTGTTGGAGCGATGGCCGCGAGCGATCCACCGGCCATCACCAAGATCGGTCGGCGCCAGATACGGATGCGGCCTGCCCTGTGGCGTCAGCTTCCCCGGCGGCCAATTGAACCAAGTGCCGTAACCAGGCGTCGGGAACTGTCCGTGGATGCGGGCTATGGCCTGCGTGACGGCTTCCAGATCGCCTTCGACCTCGTAGTTGGTTCCGCCATAGCCGCCGGGCTCGCAGGTTTCTCGAACGACCGCTTCACGCTCGCTCTCGACCTCAAGCCGTTCAAGCGCTTGATCGCAGGCGGCATAAGCGCCGCACATGCACACAACGATGCCCCGAAGGCGATCAGACGGGCCAAGAGAAGCCACAGGACAGCCGACCTCATGGTCTGCCTTCAGGTAAAGCTCTCGCCTGACACGATCCCGCTCGCTCTCGGCCTGCGTGCCCCCGAAGTCCTCGCTAGGGCAGGCTGCCGCCGCGCGCTTCGAAGCAAGCCGAGCCTCGCACCGCCTGCATCGATCGCAGATGAAGAGATCGACCCCCCAGCCGTAGGTGGGAAGCGTCCCGCAGAGAGACCGCTTGCCGCGCACCGGGGCGCTATCGGAGTGCGCCACTCCTTCCACGAAGTGCAGCTTCCAGCTGCTTCGCCCACCATGGAAACCGGCGGAGCGGGCGCGCGGGTTCACCTCTGTCGTCATCCAGGCGCCAGTCTCTTCTCCCCGCTGGGGAAGCGGCTCGCGAGACCCGACGATGCGGAGGGCAGTCATGCTGCACCTCCGTTATCTCGCACATAGCCCATCCGGCCCATGTGCTGGCCGCAAGCGGCGCAGCGCATCAAAGGGAACCCGCCGGGCTGATCCTCCGTCAGCGTGAACGTCTTGTTCCGGCAGTGACCGCAAGCGATCAGGGCCATCATGTCGTCGGCCATGTGCGGGCTGCGGAACTTGAGGTGGACGAGGTTGTCACCCATGTCCGACCTCCCTCTGCCCGATCCCGAGGTCTTCGCGGCAGCCTCCTTCATCCCTCTGCCCGATCCCGAGAGGACGGGCTGCCGCAATCCCATCAGAGGCTTCTGCGGGGAGGGTATCAATGTTCGCCTTCACCGCATCGAAGGTGACGGCGACGACCCACGGGTTCGCGTCCCAGCCGAAGCCGCGCTTCGCGTTCAGCCCCTCCCACAGTTCGGAGAAGCCCTCGCGGTAGTGCCCATTCAGCGACGGGTCGTAGGGACGGTCACGGTGCAGCTTGGTCGTGCTCGAATACTGGCCGGCGCCCTCGGCGATCGCGTCGGCTTCACCGATGTCCTGCAGGCGCTCGACGCGCACGTCGGTGACGATCAGCGTGAGGCGGGAGCACCGCCGGGGCATGTGGATGCTCGGCTTCCAGGCCCCGTCGCACTCGCCATCATCAGAGGCTCGATACCAGACCTCGCCACCATCATCCCGAGCGTCGTAGCCGCCGAGCGCTGCCCAGCACCACGTCTCACGGACCCAAAGTCGGTCTCCTTTCGCGAAGGCCGGCTTGATCGCGTACCGCTGGCCGTATTCGTCGACAGGCCAGCGGCGCAACGCGAGTTGACCGCTCGCGTCGGTTTCGGTCCACCACCAGAGGCCGGCCGGCACCCATTCCTGACGCATGTTGAACCGCTGCACCTCTTCGCAGTGGTTCACCCAATCGGGCGGCGCCGGCTTGAACAGTCGCCGCGTCTGGGTCTTTCGGCCACCGAGGATGGCCCGCACCATGGGACCGCTGAAGAGGATCGGACGATCAGCCATGATCCATCTCCCTCTGCCCGATCCCGAGAGGACGGGCTGCCGCAATCCCATCAGAGGCTTCTGCGGGGAGGGGCCTGCCTTCCGCCTTCCTGATGGCGGCCACAGCCTTGTCCATCTGCTTCGACATGGCGCGCCGCAGTTCCAACGGCTCGGCGTTGTTCATGCCGAACACGTAGACGACGCTCAGGAGGGCATCGAGGAGATCGGGCGCGGCGGCGATGAGAAGGGCGTTAGCGTTTGGAGACCCTGCTGAGCGGCCATCCTCCCAGCCAGCCTGCCGATGGTCTTTCCACTTCTCGCCTTGACCTTCATGCAAGACGCAGATCGTGTTCCAGCTATCGCCGGTCAGCACCTGCAAGCCGAACGAGGAGGCTAGCCACGGGCCAGGCGTGTGCTCAGCCATGTCCAACCTCTCTCTGCATCGCCTCTTCAGCCTCAATGCCGTAGGTGACGAAATCGCGGGCAGCATCTGTTGGCTTATAGGCGTCACCGAATGCGTCGGGGCTCGCGGCCGCATAACCACGACGCACGAGAGACGCCATGCAGTGTCGGGCGGACGCAAACGACGGGAAGAAGCTGTCGCCGCAGAACGTGAAACCGCCCTGCACCATCTTGGCAATGGCTTGGCGCTCCAAGCAAGAGAGCTTAGCCACGGATCGCCCTCCCCAGCCCTGAACGAGCCGGGAGCGCCAGCAGCCAGCGAACGCCTGCGGAACGGCTGACAGTTTCCTGACAGATACGTCGGAACAGATCGTGATGTTTCGGTCTTGTTCTGGTGGCGAAACCCTTGTGTTGCAGGGCTTTCGCGTTCAGGCACTCCCTTGGTAAGGGAGAGGTCGAGAGTTCAATCCTCTCTCGCAGCACCA
>NZ_VTOM01000031.1 GCF_009765365.1 Antarcticirhabdus aurantiaca | reverse complement strand
GAGGCGAGGTCGCCCGGCCCCGCGATGTGGGCGCGGGTCTCGCTCCCCAGGTGGCGCGGGAAGGAAGGATCCACGATGTCGGCGCCGACGAGCGCATCGATCGCGGTGGAGCCGGACACGCCTACACCCTGTCGGCGCAGGCCGCGCTCGCCCGCGGCTGGTGCCTCCTCGACCTCGACCGCTCGCTTCTCGCCGCGGCCGCCTTCAACAGCGCGGTTCGGCGCGGCGCGGGCGCGGTGCGCCAGGACGCGGCCTATGGCGAGAGCCTCGCCTACCTCCGGCTCGGCCTCGTCGACCGCGCGGCCCTGGCCGCCGCCGCCTCCCCTCAGCCGGCCGCGCGCCGGCGCGAGCTCGACGTCGCCGTTCTCACCGACCGGGCGACCAGCGCCTACGAGGCCAAGCGCCCGGTCGAGACCCTGCAGGCCCTCGACGAGCGCTCGCGCCTCGCGCCCGAGCGGATCGACCTCCTGATCCTGCGGGGCTTCGCCTATCTCGACCTGCGCCGCTACGGCGACGCCGAGCAGGTCTTCTCCGCCGTGGCCCGCACGGGCAACGTCGAGGGCGCGCGCGGCCTCAACGCCGTGCGCCAGGCGACCGGCCGGATCCGTTCCAACTATTGATGCACGCGCGATCGCGGGACCGGGCGCAAGGGATCGTTCTTGTCGAAGTGCCGCGCCGCCGGTCGATCCAGCGGAGCTTTCTTCGCAGAAGCTTCGGCCGCTTCGATTGCGAGCAATCGAGTATAGATCTTGCAAAAACGGCGAACTGCATCATCTATTCTGGTTAATCGAATTCGAGAACACGGATCACCCCCTTGAGCGACACCTATGACTCCCGCCTCGACGCGGTGACGGACATCATCACATCCTATCTCAGCAACAACCAGGTGCCGGCGAGCGAGCTGCCGGCCCTCATCGCGAGCGTGCGCGCCGCGCTCGAAGCCCCGGCGGGCGGGCGGCCGGCCGCCGAGGCCGAGCCGGTCGACCTGACGCCGGCCGTGCCGGTCAAGAAATCGATCACCCCGGACTACCTGATCAGCCTGGAAGACGGGCGGCCCTACAAGTCGCTGAAGCGTCACCTCCAGGCGAGCTACGGCATGACGCCCGACGATTATCGCCGCAAGTGGGGCCTGCCGGCCGATTATCCGATGGTCGCGCCGAACTATGCGGCCGCCCGCTCGGCTCTCGCCAAGAGCATGGGACTCGGGCGCAAGCGGATCGATGCGGTCGAGCCGGAGCCCGAGCCGGTCGCGGAGGCGCCCGCCCCCAAGCCGCGCCGCGGCCGCGCCAAGAAGGCGGCCTGACGCGTGCTCGACGAGGCCGGCAAGGACCACATCGCCCGGCAGATCGCGGCGCTGTTCGAAGGATTGGACGTCGCCGACGTCGCCAACATCATGACCGTCCAGCTCGCGATGCTCGTCGCGCAGAGCGCCAGCGGGGCGGACGACGCGGTGCAGTTCCTCGACGAGATCCGCGACGAGGTCGAGGCGATCGTGCGCACGATCCCCGACGGCGACTTTCCCGGCGCCCCGGTGAACGGCACGGCGACGAACTGAGAGCCCCGCCCGCCGCGGCCTCAGGGCTGCAGCGGGCTGACGCAGCGGCCGGCCAGGGTCAGCGGCTCTCCGCCGGGCGCCGCGACGGCCACGCTGTTCAGCGTGGTCGCGGGAAAGATCAGCTCGTGGCCCGCATAGCGCGCGACCATGGCGCCCCGCTCGATGCGCAGCGGAACCGGGTGGCCGTCGCCCACCTGGAGCGTGTTGTGGCTCTCGTGGTCGCCGCCGCGAAACACCATCAGCATCAGCGGCAGCGAGTCGAACTGGCAGGCGACCAGCGCCGGAGCCTGCAGCGTCGCCGACTTCACGAGCATCATCAGGATGCTGAAGGCTCCGGTCAGTTGCAGCATGGATCCTCTCCGGTTCGGCTCCCCGGTCATGCCCTGACGGCGTGAACAAATGATAAACAGAACACCACCGCGATCGACCGCACCGAGCGTCCCCCAACGGGTTGGTTCGGCTGTCCGATTGCCTTATGATCGCTCTCAAGGGCGTGTGCTGCGTGCGCCTTGGGCTTCCCAGAACCGACGGAGACCAGAGCAACCTTTCGCAAGAAGGAACGCGAAACCGTGTCCGCCAGCCAGCGTCCTCCCGCCCCGAACCGCCCCGTCTCCGTCCTGCGCGCCTTCGTCGAGAACGGCTCGTCGGGCGGCATCGTCCTCATGCTCGCCGCCGCGCTCGCGCTTCTCGTGGCCAACTCGCCGCTGCGCGACGCCTATTCCGAGACGCTCCACGCCTATGTCGGCGGCCTGTCGGTGCTTCACTGGATCAATGACGGCCTGATGGCGCTGTTCTTCCTGCTGGTGGGTCTGGAGATCAAGCGCGAGGTCCTCGACGGTCAGCTCTCGACCTGGCCGCGGCGGATCCTCCCGGGGTCCGCGGCACTCGGCGGCATGATCGGGCCGGCCGTGATCTACCTCGCCTTCAACCTCGGCGAGGGCGGCCATCCCAACGGCTGGGCCATTCCGGCCGCCACCGACATCGCCTTCGCGCTCGGCGTCCTGTCGCTGCTCGGCCCCCGCGTGCCGCTGACGCTGCGGGTCTTCCTGACGGCGCTCGCGATCATCGACGATCTCGGCGCCGTTCTGATCATCGCGCTCTTCTACACCGCCTCCATCGACGTCCTCGCTCTGGCCGGGGCGGGCCTCGTGGTGCTCGGGCTCGTCGCGATGAACCGCCTGGGCGTCCTCAGGCTCCTGCCGTATCTCCTGCTCGGCGCGCTTCTCTGGTTCCTGGTGCTGCGCTCGGGGATGCACGCGACGATCGCCGGCGTCGTTCTGGCACTGACGATCCCGCTGCGCGCGAGCCCGGGCCGGCCGGACGACGCGCACTCGCCCCTTCACCGGCTGGAGCACGGCCTCCAGCCCTTCGTGACCTTCCTGATCGTGCCGATCTTCGGCTTCGCCAACGCGGGCGTGTCCTTCGCCGGCGTCTCGGTCTCGGCGCTCGCCGATCCCGTGCCGCTCGGCATCGCGCTCGGCCTCTTCCTCGGCAAGCAGGTCGGCGTCTTCGTCACGGCGGGCCTGGTGATCCGCGCGGGCTGGGCGGACCTGCCCATGTACGCCACCTGGCGCCAGCTCTACGGCATCTCGCTGCTCTGCGGCATCGGCTTCACCATGAGCCTCTTCATCGGCCTCCTCGCCTTTCCCACCGACCCGCTCCTGCAGGACGAGGTGAAGATCGGCGTCTTCGCCGGCTCGCTCCTGTCGGCGCTGGCGGGCGCGGCGCTCCTGCGCGTCTCGCCCTCGCCCAAGCCCCGCTCGGCGCCGGTCTGACGCCCGAGCCCCCGGCGCCGCTCACGCGCCGAGGAAGCGGCGCGTGAGCGCGTCGAGGATGAGCGGCAGATCGCGGAAGGCGTAAGGGGCGTGAACGCGCTCCAGGCGCTGGTGGTAGTCGCGGCCCCAGGGTCCGATGTTGACGACGGGGAAGCGGAGCGGCGTCCCCGCCGGGCGGTCCACGAGGTCGGGCGCGGGCGTGTTGTGCGCGACGAGGTCGCTCTCGCTCGCGTCCGGCGCGTGGCCGAGGAAGCTCATGTCGGAGATGCCGAGAAAGGTGTCGCGAGCGGCCAGCGGCGCGCCGAGCCTGCCGGCCGTCTCGCGCGCGGCCTCGACGGCGTCGAGAAGGGCGCGGTCGGCCTCGGCGGTCGGATCGAGGTGGGTGTGGGGGTAGTGGAGGCTGGAGAAGCCGATCACCGCCGCCGGCCCGCCGAGCCGCGCCTCCTCCACGCACGCCTCGACGAGCCGCCGGGTCTTTTCCAGCGGATTGTCGAGGGACAGGAGGTCGGCCGCGAAGGCGTCGAGGCGCGCGAGCGCCGCTTCCCCGCCCGCCTCGGCGGCCATGGCCCTGAGGTCCGCGAAGGCGAGGACGCGCGGCTCGCGCATCCGCCCCTGGCGGCGCCGGCCGGCGAGTTCGGCATAGCGCTCCGCCTCGGCCTCGAAGCGCGACACGGCGGCCCGAAGGCCCGCTTCCACCTCGGCGCGGAAGCGCTCCATCAGCTCGGCCGGGCGCCAGGAATGGTACAGCCAGTTGAAGGCGAGAAAGGCGCGCTCGGGCGTCGTCACCTCGTAGCCGCCGCGAAGGTCGCGACCCTCCAGGCAGATCGGCGGCGGCGAGACCTCGGTTCCGCCCCGGTCGCAGAGCGCGGTGTTGGTCTCGACGCGCGCGAGGATCGCGGAGGCCAGGAGATGCGTCGAGACGCCGTCGAAGGGATAGGCGGCGTGGGCCGGCTCGCCGACCACGAAGGCGAAGGGCAGGAGCTTGCCGATGGTGCCGGCATAGGCCGCGCGCCCTTCCGAGCCGTCGCCCTGGTCGCTGGTCGCGTCGAGGTTCACCGCACCGGCGATGGCGACGTCCCAGCGCGCGGCGAGGGCGGGGAGCGCGTCGCGAAGCGCGCGCATGCCGCGCGAGTTGCGCTCCTCGTCGGGCGTCGCGATCAGGAGAAGGCTGCCCTCGCGGCTCTCCCGCTCGGCGTGGCGCTCCAGGAGGGCGATGCCGGCGGCGATGCCGCTCTTCATGTCCAGCATGGCGCGGCCGGGGAGGAAGTCGCCGCTGACGAGGTCGGCGAGCGCCCGCTCCTCCTGCTCGGTGCGGGCGCGGGAGGAAAGGTCCGCGATTAAAGCCTGGCGCAGCGCCTCCGGCTCGCAGGCGAGGTGCGCCAGCTCGCGGTAATTGTCGATCGCCGCCGTGTCGAAGTGGCCGGCGAGCGCCAGCGCGCGGCGCCCCCGCCCCTTGACCAGGGCGACGAGGTTGCGGCGCGGCGGGACGCCGTGGCTGTCGAAGACGGCGATGTGGTCGGGATGGTCGCGGAAGTAGGGGATTTCGCGCATCAGCGCTTCGAGGCGGCCAGTGAATTCGGCCTCGCCCTGCGTGCCCGTTTCGCTGCGCCAGCCGACCATCTCGACCGACAGGTCGCGCACGCGGCGCTCCGGGTTCCAGCTCTCGTCGGTCGGCGTCGGGGCATCGGTCATGTCTGCGGTCCGGAATTGGAGGAGGGGCCGGGGCGGTTCGCGCCGGGGCCGGCGCCGGCTCGCGCATAATGCTGCACCACCCAGGAGCGGAACAGTGCGACGGCAGGATCGGCCATGTCGTCGGGATGGACGGCGAGGTAGTAGCCGAAGCCGCTGGGGGCACGCGCCTCGGGAAAGGGCGTCGCGAGCCGGCCTTGCGCGATCTCGGCGGCGTACATGCCGGGATCGACCAGCGTGACGCCGCCGCTCGCCATCGCCCATTGCACGGCGAGCGCTTCCGTGTCGAAGGCGAGGCCTCGCGCGGCCGTGAGTTCGATGCCCTGGCGCCCGGCAAAGGCCGACCAGAAGGCGCCGAAGGGCTCGCCCTCCATTTTCACGTGAAGCAGCTCGTTGGCGTTGAGAAATTCGGCGAGGCTCTGCCCCGCCCCGCCCTTCGCCACCTCCGGCGCGCAGGCCGGCACCTGGTCGACGAGCCAGAGCGGATCGCGGATCGCGTCGTCGAGCTGCGGCCGGTCGAAGATCACTGCGAGGTCGGCGCTGCGCCCGGGTGCCAGGCCCACGCCGTTGAAGCTCGACACGTCGATGGGCAGGCCCGGAAAGGCGCGGCGGAACTCGGCCAGGAGCGACAGCCCGACGATGTGCAGGAAGGTCGGCGGCATGTGGACGCGCAGGACCCGCTGGCCTCGCCCTCCCTCCCGCCGCAGCGCCCGGAGCGTGTCCTCGATGCGGTCGAAGGATTTCGCGACCACGGGCAGCAGAGCCGCACCGGCGGCCGTCAGCACCACCCCCTGTGGCCGGCGCTCCAGGAGGCGGCAGCCCAGATGCTCCTCCAGCCGCGCGACGTGGCGCGAGAGCGCGCTCTGCGAGATGTGGAGGCCCGCCGCGGCGCCCGTGAAGCTCAGATGCTCGCCGACGGCCTCGAAGGCGCGCAGGGCGTTCAGCGGCAGCCAGAGCCGCCCGCCGCTCGCAGCCTGGGCCTCGCGCTCGTCCTCGTCGGCGCCGGATCGGGGAGCCGCCACGCCTTGCCTCCGTGCGATGGGGGGATCGAAAAAGGTCATTTGAACGGTTCCAGGCCTCCTGCCAAGATCGAGCCTCAAGGAGATCCCCATGCTCGACCTGAACCGCATCGGCGCGCTCGTATCCGCCCGCCGCCCCGGCCATTCGCTGCCGCAGGCGCTCTACAACGACCCGGACGTTCTCGAGTTCGACCTTCAGGCGATCTTCGGGCGGTCCTGGATCCTCGCCGGCTTCACCTGCGAGATCCCGCGCCCGCGCGGCGTCCTCGCGCTCGACATCGGCCGTTCGCCGGTGGTCATCACCCGCGACCGCGAGGGGGTGGTGCGCGCCTTCCACAATTCCTGCCGCCACCGCGGCGCGCAGGTCTGCGCAGAGGGTCCGAGCGCCCGCGCGCGCCTCACCTGCCCCTATCATCAGTGGGTCTACGACCTCGACGGCAAGCTCGTCCACGCCCGCCACATGCAGGAAAGCTTCGATCCGGCCGAGCACGCCCTGAAGCCCGTCCATGTCGAGGTGGTGGCCGGCGCGATCTTCGTGTGCCTCGCCGAGAACCCGCCGGCCTTCGACCGCTTCCGCGCCGACCTCGAGCCGCTGCTGGCGCCCCACCGGCTGGAGGAGGCCAAGCTCGCGCATCGGAACACCCTCGTCGAGAAGGGCAACTGGAAGCTCGTGATGGAGAACGCGCGCGAATGCTACCACTGCGCCTCCGGGCATCCGGAGCTCTGCCTCACCTTCCCCGTCGAGGAGGCGAACGGCGAGCATTTCGCGACCGAGGGCGATCCGCGCCACGAGGCCTTCGCCGCGCGGCTGGAGGCGGCGGGCCTGCCGAAGGGTCCGCATGTCGGACCCTGGTGGCAGGTCGAGCGCTTTCCCCTGAAGGAAGGGCAGCTCTCGCTCACCATCGACGGCAAGCTTGCCTGCAACAAGCTGATGATCGGCGGCGACGAGCCGGACGTCGGCTCGCTCCGCTGGGCGATCGAGCCGCACAGCTTCTGCCATTCGACGGCCGACACGACGGTCTATTTCAGCGCCATGCCGACGGCGACGGGCGAGACGATCGTCACCTGCAAGTGGCTGGTTCACAAGGACGCCATCGAGGGCGTCGACTACGACGTCGAGCGGCTGATCGAACTGTGGAACGTGACGAACATGCAGGACCGCGACTTGGTCGAGAACAACCAGCGCGGCGTCAACTCGGTCGGCTACACGCCCGGCCCCTACAGCGAGAGCGACGAGTCCTACGTCTTGCGCTTCGTCGACTGGTACTGCGACAAGGCGCTGGACTTCGTCGCCGAGACGACCGGCACCGACCGCCGCCCGATCGCGCTGCCCGAGGGCGCGACCGCCGTGGTCGAGGCGCCGCCGCTCGCGGCCGTGCCGGCTGCCGCCGACCTCCAGCCGGGGACCCGCGCTTGAGCGTCTCCGAGCGGCCGGAGGGCCTTCATCCCGACACGCTCGCCGTCGGCTTCGGCTACGATCCGGCCTCGGCCTACGGTTCGGTCAAGCCGCCGATCGTTTTGTCCTCGACCTTCGCCTACCCCTCCGCGGCGGCGGCGAAGGACGTCCACCGCGCCTATTTCGACGGGCCGGCGCCCGAGCGCGACGCGCCCTTCATCTATGCCCGCCTCGACCACCCGAACCTCCAGCTCCTCCAGAAGCGCCTCGCGGTGCTGGACGGGGCGGAGGACGCGGCCGCCTTCGCCTCGGGCATGGCGGCGATCTCCGCGACCTTTCTCGCCCACCTGAAGCCGGGCGAGACCTTGCTCCACACCCAGCCGCTCTACGGCGGCACGCACGGCCTCGCCTACGGCCCGCTGGCGGGCCTCGGCATCACGGCCGTGCCGATCGTCGACGGCTTGGACGAGGCAAGCGTGCTCGCCGCGGCCGAGACCGCGCTCGCCCAGGGCCCCGTCGGCATGATCCACGTCGAGTCGCCGGCCAACCCGACCGCCGGCATCGCCGACATCGCGATGATCGCGCGCGTCGCGGGCATCATCGCCGAGCGGCAGGGACGGCGGCCGGTGATCTCGGTCGACAACACCTTTCTCGGCTCGCTCCTCCAGCGCCCGCTGGAGCACGGCGCCGACCTCGTCATCACCTCGCTGACGAAGTACGCCGCCGGCCACAGCGACCTTCTCGGCGGCTGCCTCACGGGCTCCCTGGAGCGGGTCGGGCCGGTGCGGATGCTGCGGACGCTCCTCGGCACCCACATGGATCCCTTCACGAGCTGGCTGCTTCTGCGCTCGCTGGAAACCTTTCCGCTGCGCAACGCCCGCGCCAACGCGAATGCCGGCGCCATCGCCGCCTTCCTGCGCGACCACCCGAAGGTCGAGAGCGTCACCTATCTCGGCTTCCTGGAAGAGGGCACGCCGGCCCGCGCCGTCTACGACCGGCAGTGCGGCGGGGCGGGTTCGACCTTCTCCTTCCGCATCCGCGGCGGCGAGCGCGAGGCCTTCGCGATGCTCGACGCCCTGAAGGTCTTCCGCATGGCGGTGAGCCTCGGCGGCACGGAAAGCCTGATCTGCCATTCCGCGACGACCACCCACTACCTGGTGCCGCCGGAGATCCGCCGAACCGTCGGCGTCGACGACGGAACCCTGCGCATCTCGGTCGGCATCGAGCATCCCGACGACCTCGTCGCCGACCTGTCCCGAGCCCTGGACGCCATCCCATGACCCTGCGCCTGACCCTGCCCGCCCCCGACCGCCACTCGATCATCGGCAAGACGCGGAGCCCCGATGAGCGGGCGGAGATCGTCGTGGTCGGCGCCGGCCCCGCCGGTTGCACGGCCGCGATCGAGGCGGCGAAGGCGGGGGCGAGCGTCGTCCTCGTCGACGAGAATCCGGTCTCGCCCGGCCTCATCGGCACGGACGTGCCCTTCCACTTCGGCGGCCGGGCGACGAACGCCGTGCAGTCGCCCGAGCGCCTGGTCGAGCGGGTGCTGGAATCCAACCCCGCCCTCGCGAAAGCCTTCGAGCTGGGCGTCGACGTGCGCCTCTCGACCTCGGCCTGGGGCGCCTGGGTCGCGGGTCCCGGCCTCAAGCTCCACCCCGAGGGCGGCATCGTCGGCCTCGCCGACGAGACGCGGAGCTGGCTCCTCGGCTTCGACCGGCTGATCCTCGCCACCGGCGCGCGCGACCTGAACCTTTCCTTCGCCGGCTCCGACCAGCCGGGCGTCATGGGCGCGCAGGCGCTCCACGCGCTTCTGACGCGCTACGAGGCCTTCGCCGGCCGCCGCCTCGTGATCCTCGGCACCGGCGACCTCGCGGTGCGCACCGCCGAGCTGGCGCTCGACCACGGCCTTGACGTCGTGGCCCTCGTGGAAGCGCGCGACGCCCCCCAAGGCGACGCCGCCCGCCTCGCCGCACTGAAAACGCGGGGCATCGAGATCCTGACCGGCCGCGTGCCGCTCGCCGCGGAAGCCGGGCCGGACGGCGTCGCGGCGCTCGTCCTCGCGCCCGCCTCGGGCGACGGCGAGCGCCGCACCATCCCCTGCGACACGGTCTGCCTCGCTGTCGGTGCCGTGCCGGTGATCGAGCTCTTCGACGTCCTCGGCGCGAAGCGCGCGATGAACTCGGCCCGCGGCGGCCACGTGCCCGTTCTCGGTGCGAACGGCGCGACCTCGCTGCCTCACGTCTTCGCCGCCGGCGACTGCGCCGGGCTCGGCGGCGAGGCGGAGGCGGCCGGCCGCTCGGCCGCCCGCGCCGCGCTCGCCTCGCTCGGCCGGGAGGCGGACGCGCCGGAGGGCGTCGCCCCCGTCACTGGGCCGGACGCCCTCGCCTACCAGCTCGACTGGGCTCGCGCGCTGCTCGCCACGGGCGGCGAGGAGGTGCTCGCCTGCCTCTGCGAGGACGTGACGCGCGGCGAGCTGCTCGCCGTCCAGCCGCCCCGCTATCTCGGCTGGCGCTCCAACGCCATCGCCCGGCGGAGCCTCCAGACGCTCGCCGAGGACGGCCCCGTCGACCAGGACCAGATCAAGCGCCTCACCCGCGCCTGCATGGGCGCGTGCCAGGCGCGGCGCTGCCGCGAGCAGGTGGCGCTGACCATGGCGCTCGGCGCGAACGTGCTCCCTGAGACGATCCCGCTCGCCGGCTACCGCGCGCCCGTGCGCCCGCTTCCCCTCGCCGTCCTCGCGGATGCCGAGGAGCCGGAAGCGATGGCGCGCGACTGGAACGTCTGGTTCGGCATCACGACCCAGTGGGTCGGCTACGACGACATCGGCACCGAGCGCGAGGACGAGCAGCTCCGCGCCGGCATGCCCTACTGATTTCGGAGAGACTGAGATGGCACAGGCGGGAACATCCGTCGTGGTGGTGGGCGGGGGCGTCACGGGCCTGTCCGCCGCCTGGTGGCTGGCGCGCTCCGGCGTCGACGTCACGGTTCTGGAAAAGGGCATCGTCGGCTTCGAGGCCTCGGGCCGCAACGGCGGCGGCTGCACGCACTACCAGAGCCCGCTCTTCCACGAGGAGCAGCGCCTCTGGCCTCAGATGGACGAGCTTCTCGGCTACCCGACCGAGCATCAGCAGAAGCGCCTGATCTTTCAGGTGGACGAGGCCAAGGCCGACTTCCACAAGGGCCTCGCGATGCGCATCCCCCAGGGCTACGCGTGGGAGGTTCTGGACGGCAAACAGGTGCGCGAGATGGTGCCGCTCGCCGGCGACAACGCGGTGTCCGGCGTCCTCTGCCACTTCGGCGGCCACGCCAATCCGCAGCGCACGAGCCAGGCCTATGCCTGGGCGGGCCAGGACCTCGGCGTCAAGATCCGCCAGCACGTTTCCGTGCGCGGCTTCGAGACGGCCGGCGGGCGCGTCACCGGCGTCGAGACCTCGGAAGGGCTCGTCGGCTGCGACGCCGTCGTGATCGCCGCCGGCCCGCAGACCGGCAAGCTCGCAGCCATGCTCGGCGTCGACCTGCCCATGGCGGCGGCGCGCGCCGAGATGATCGTGACCGAGCCCCTGCCCCTGATGCCGATGGGCGGCGTCGACGGCCACGGCCTCTATGGGCGCCAGACGCTGCGCGGCAACCTCGCCTATGGCGGCGGCCCGCACGAATGGTACGACGACGTCGCGCTGGAGAGCGCGCCCGCGCGCCCCTCGGGCAGCGTGCTGCGCAGCCTCGCCAAGCGCGTCGCCGAGCTTCTGCCGCGCGCGGCGCATGCCCGCGTCATCCGCTCCTGGGCGGGCGTCATCGAGAACACGCCGGACGGGCGGCCGGTGATCGAGCGCCTGTCATCGCCGGGCAACGTCACGATCGCCACCATGTCGAGCGTCGGCTTCGGCCTGTCGCCGGCCTCCGGCCACGCGATCCGCGACCTCGTGATCGACGGCGCCTGCTCCTTCGCCGACATCTCCAAGCTCTCGCTCGCGCGCTTCGCGACCCTCTCGCCCAACTGGCGGCGCGACCTCAACTGGCTGCCGCCCGAGCCCATCGCGCCGCTCGCGCAAGGGGCCGCATGATGGCGGCCTCGCGCGGACGCGTCATCGTCGTCGGGGCCGGCATCGCGGGCCTGTCCACCGCCTGGGCGCTGGAGAAGCGGGGCTTTGCGGTCGAGGTCTTCGAGCAGGGGCCGATCCCGAACCCGCGGGCCTCGTCCTATGACGAGCACCGCATCACCCGCCACGCCTACGGCACGGCGGAGGGCTACGCCTACCTCATGCCGCAGGCCTTCGCGATGTACGACGCGATGTTCCGCGACATCGGCGCCGACCACTTCGCCCGCTCCAAGGTGATCTACTTCATCCGCGAGGACACCGGCTGGTACGAGCCGAGCGCCCGCAGCCTCTCGCGCCTGAACTCCGGCTTCCGCGACATCCCGCTGAGCGACATCCCCGAGCGCTTCCCCATGGTCGAGACGGCGGGCCTCACCCGCGCCGTCGAGACCGACGAGGGCGGCATGCTCTTCCCGATCCGCATCCTCACCGACCTCGTCGTGGCATTGGGCAATCGGGGCGTCACCTTCCATTCCGACGCGCGCGTCACCGCCGTCGACCCGGATGCCGGCCTCGTCGTCGCCAACGGGCGTGAGCACCGCGCCGACCGCGTCGTGATCGCGGCCGGCGCCTGGCTGGAGAAGCTCACGCCCGTCCTGTCACGGACCGTCGTCCCCTCGCGTCAGGCCGTGATGTACATCGCCCCGCCGCCGGAGTTCGCCAAAGCCTGGGCGGACGCCCCCGTCCTCATCGACCTCGGCGTGAACAGCGGCACCTACACGCTGCCGCCGCGGCGCGGCACGCGGCTGAAGATCGGCGACCACGTCTTCACGCGGGCCGGTGACGCCGACGGCGACCGCATCGCGACGCCCGCCGACGTCGCGCGGCTGGAGAGCGCCGCGCGCCTCTCCTACCGCGGCTTCGACCGCTACCAGGTCCTGGAAAAGAAGATCTGCTTCTACACGGTGACGCGCGACACCTCCGAGCGCTTCGCCGTCCAGCCCTGGGGGACACGCGCCTGGATCGTCAGCGCCTGCTCCGGCCACGGCTTCAAGCTCGGCCCCCTCATCGGCGACACGGTGGCCGGGGCGATCGCCGGCGAGCGCTCGCCGGACGAGGCGACGCGCTTCGCGGCGGGCCAGATGGACCTCGAGGAGCACGTCGCCCCGCCCGCGCCGCAGCCGGCAGAGTAGGCGGCGAGTCGTCCGAAAGAGGCGCCATTACCTTCTCCCCTGTGGGGAGAGGATAACCCGAAGGAGCGGATGAGCGCTTCGTAGAGCGCCGGCGGCTGCGATTAGCAGTGGACCCGCCGGGTGCCCGTCATCCGCGGAAGCGACGGCGCCCTACGAGACCCTCACCCGGCCGCGATGCCTCCGCATCGCGGCCACCCTCTCCCGGTTCGGGAGAGGGGCGGGCGCCTGTTTCGGAAAAGCAAAGAGAGTGCCACCGCTCCCTTCTCCCGTTTCGGGAGAAGGTGCCGGCAGGCGGATGAGGGTCTCCAGCCGCCTCTCACCACTCACCCCACCTCTCGGGCCAGCCCCTCCATCACGTCCGCCACCGCCGTCGGCTGGACCGCGGACGCGCGGATGAGGTCGTCGAAGCGCTGGTTGAGGAGGCGGACGTGCATGCTGGCGGTGAAGACGAAGAACAGGCCGCCGGTGTAGAGGCTCGCCCGCTGCGGGCCGAAGACGGTGAAGGGGGCGGAGTAGGTCTGGGCCAGATCGAAGAGGTGGACGCGCAGGCTCGGATAGATCGCCCGGCAGGTCGCCGCCATGGTTTCGAGCTGCTCGCGCCGCAGCGACGCCGGCAGGCCCTCCCACTGCGCCTCGCCGCGCGCGAAGGCCTTGAGGCCCTGAAGCGGCAGACAGGCTTCCTGCGACAGGTCGGAACGGCGCATGGAGTCCAGCCGCTCGCCCGCCCAGAGCACGCTCGCCTCGACGTCGACCTCCGGCCAGTTGGCGTATTCGTAGCGGATCACGTCGCCGAGCTTGAGGAAGTCGGGGAAGCTCCGCGGCACGGTGCGGATGCGGTAGCCGGCATTCTCGGCCTCGGCGTACCAGGCGAGGAAGCGGTCGTCGGTCGGCGAGCCGGCCTGCCCCTCGACGCGCACCTGCTCCACGACGTCGGCGCCCTGCCGCTCCTGGCTGGTCAGGCCGAGGAGCCAGTCGACCGAGACGCCGTAGCGCTGCGAGACCGCCGCCAGCGTTTCGGCCCGCGGCAGGCGGTCGTTGGCGGGCGAGAGGAGCTGCGAGAGCGTCGAGCGGTCGATGCCGAGCGTGCGCGCGAAGGCGGCCGGCGACAGGCGCGAGCGCTCGATCACCTGGAGCAGCCGCTCGCGGAAGACGTGGACCACCTGCCGCCGCACCGCACATCCTTTCGAATCATCACCGATGGTGACCTTTATCATCAATCCAGCGACTCTGGCGATTATTAACCACGAGCGCTTCGCTGTCCCGCGTTGCAACGGAGCGCGTCCGGCGGGATCGTCGATCCATGTCCCTGAGCCTGTCGATCAACGCATCCGCCACCCTCCCCCGCCATCGCGCCGCGGTGGAGTGGCCCACCATGAGCCTCGCCATCGGCATCTATGCCGGCTGGGGCCTGTTGACTTTCTTCCATGCCACGATCCCGCCCGTTCTCCTCGTGCCGCTCGGCGCCTGGGTCATCGCCTGGCAGGGCTCGCTCCAGCACGAGATCATCCACGGACATCCGACGCGCTGGCGCGCCTTCAACCGCGCGCTCGGCTCCGTGCCGCTCTCGCTCTGGCTGCCCTTCGCGCGCTACCGGATGCTGCATCTCAGCCACCACCGCGACGAGCGGCTGACCGATCCCCTGGACGATCCGGAATCCTATTACTGGACGGAAGCCGACTGGGCGCGGCTCGGGCGCGTCGGGCGCTGGCTGGTCCGGACGCAGTCGCGGCTTCTCGGGCGCCTCGTGATCGGCCCGGTCTGGTCGATCGGGCGCTTCCTCCTGTCGGAAGCCGAGGCGATCCGCGGCGGCGACCGGGTGATCGCGCGGATCTGGGCGCGCCACCTCCTCGCCTGCGCCGCCGTTCTCGTCTGGCTGGTCCTCGTCTGCGACCTCCACCCGCTCGCCTACGTCGCGCTCTTCCTGTATCCGGGAACGGCGCTGTCGATGCTGCGCTCCTTCGCCGAGCACAAGGCGGAGAGCGCCGTCGAGAAGCGCACGGCCATCGTGGAGAACGCGCCGGTGCTCGGCCTCCTGTTCCTCAACAACAACCTCCATGCCGCGCACCACGCGCAGCCGACGCTGCCCTGGTACCGCCTGCCGGACTGGTACCGCGCCAACCGCGCGGCGCTGCTCGCAGGGAACGACGGTCTCCTCTACGAGAGCTACGGCGAGGTCGTCCGCCGCTTCCTCGTCACGCCCCACGACCGGCCGACGCACCCCTTCGACCGCGCGCCCGGCCGCGAGACGCAGTGACGCGCCGCTCGGGGACGCTCGCCGGCGCCGGCTTCATGATCGCTTCCGGCGCCGTCGTCGCGGCGATGGAGGCGGCGGTGCGGGGCCTCAGCCAGACGCTGCACCCCTTCGTCATCGTGTTCTGGCGCGAGCTGTTCAGCGTCGCGCTGCTCCTGCCGCTCTGGCGCCTCGCGGGGGCGCCTCGGATATCGCGCGCCCGCCTGCCGCTGCACGCGCTGCGCGCCGTCCTCAACGGCGCGGCGATCCTCGTCTGGTACCTGGCGCTGCGCGCCCTGCCGCTCGCCGAGGCGACGGCGCTCGGCTTCTCGGCCATCCTCTTCGCCGCGCTGGCCGGCGGCCCGGTGCTCGGCGAGCGGGCCTCGCCGCTGCAGTGGATCGCGATCGCCGCGGGCCTTGGCGGCGTCGCCCTGATCGTCGGCCCCGGCCTCGACATGGGCGCCGCCAGCGCGTTCGGCATCGCCGCCGCGCTCGCATCGGCCGCGCTCTTCGCGGCCTCCATGCTCGTTGCCAAGCTCCAGGCGCGCGGCGACGGCAGCGCGGTGAGCGCGCTCGTCCTCGCCCTCGGCATGGGCGCGCTGGCGGGCGTCCTGGCGGTGCCCGTCTGGGCTTGGCCGAGCGCGGCGGACCTCGGCTGGCTCGGCTTCTTCGCGCTCTGCAACGTTCTCGGCCAAGTCTTCTTCCTGGAAGCCATGCGCCGCGCGGACGCGGCCGTCGTCATCCCGCTCGACGTGGTGCGCCTCGCCTGGGCGCTCGTCTTCGGCGCGATGTTCTACGCCGAATGGCCGGCGCCGCCCGCCCTTCTCGGCGGCCTCCTCATCGCGGGCTCGGGCGTTCTCGTCGTCATCGGCGGCCGTCGGGGCGTCGTTGTTCCCGAGCCCGCCGCGGAGCCGCTGCACGGGGAGAGCCCGTGAGCGACGGCGCCCTCGCCAATCTCGGCATGTACGACCCACCCTGGCTCCGAGGCGCCAACGACGCGCTCTGGGCGGCGCTCGGCCGCCGCCTGCGCGCGGCGGGGATCGCGGACGTGCCGGACGAACTGGAGCGCGAGCCATCCCTTCGCGCGATCTGGGGACATGCGCGCCTCCTTCTCGGCCAGACCTGCGGCTACCCCCTCGTCACCGAGCTCGGCGGAACCGTCGCCGTGGTCGGCCGGCCGACATACGCGCTCCCCGGCTGCCGAGCCGGCTTCCATCGCAGCCTCGTCGTCGTGCGCGCCAAGGCGCCCTTTCGCGGCCTCGAAGACCTCCGCGGCAGCCGCGCCGCGCTCAACGGGCGCGACAGCAATACGGGCATGAACCTCCTGCGCCGCGCCGTCGCGCCGTTCGCGCGAAACGGCCGCGTCTTCGGCGCGGTCGTCGAGACCGGCGCGCATCTCGCGAGCCTCGCGGCGGTGGCGGCGGGCGGGGCGGACGCAGCGGCGATCGACTGCGTCACCTTCGGCCTCGCCGCCCGCCACCGGCCGGACCTGACGGAGGGTGTCCGGATCCTGGCGCAAACGCCCGAGAGCCCCACCCTCCCCTTCATCACCGCGGGCGGGACGAGCCCGGAGCGGATCGCGATCCTGCGCCGCGCCCTTGCCGAAACGATCGCCGACCCGGCGAACACCGGGACCTGCGCCGCCCTCGGCCTCGCCGGCATCGAGCCGGCGGCCGTCGAGGACTACGCCGTGCTCCTGCGCTACGAGGCGGAAGCGGCCGAGCTGGGCTACCCGGTTCTCGCCTGACGCTTCACGCCGGCTCGGCCACGGGCGCGGTGGCCAGTGCCCGGCCGAGCTGCTCGCGCGGCAGGTGGCAGCGGATGGCGTGGCCGGCATCGTCGGCGGCGAGCGGCGGCTCCTCAGTGTCGCAGATCGGGCCGATGCGGCGGGGGCAGCGGGTGTGGAAGACGCAGCCGGTCGGCGGGTTGAGGCCGCTCGGCACCTGGCCTTCGAGGCGGATGCGGGTGCCGCGCTCGCCGGACACGGAGGGCGCGGCCGAGAGCAGGGCTTCCGTGTAGGGATGGTGCGGGCCGTCGAGGACGTCCGTCGCGCGGCCGACCTCCATCAGGCGCCCGAGGTAGAGGACGGCGATCTTGTCGGACAGGTACCGGACGACGCCGAGATCGTGGGAGATCAGGAGGTAGCTGACCTGCCGCTCGGCCTGGAGCTCGGCGAGGAGGTTCAGGATCGCCGACTGCACCGACACGTCGAGCGCCGAGGTCGGCTCGTCGCAGACGACGAGGCGGGGCGAGCCGGCAAAGGCCCGGGCGACAGCGACGCGCTGCTTCATGCCGCCGGAGAGCTGGCGCGGGCGCGCCGGCAACTGGCGCTCGGTGAGCCGCACGGCATCGAGGAGCCGGCGCACCTGCGCCTCGCGCGCGGCGCCCGACAGGCCGGCGAGGCGCTTCACCGCCCGGCCGACGAGGCGTCGCACGCTCTGCGAGCGGTTCAGCGCCGAGTCCGGGTTCTGGAAGACGATCTGGACGGCCTTGATCTCGTCGGCCGAGCGCGAGCGCACCTCGGGCGGCAGCGCCTTGCCGTCGAGAAGGATGCGGCTGCCGGGATCGGGCGCGAGGAGGCCGAGCAGCGCGTGGGCGAGCGTGGACTTGCCCGAGCCGGACTCGCCGACGAGGCCGAGCGTTTCGCCGGGCATCAGCGTCAGCGACACGTCGCGCAGCGCGTGGACCTTGGCGCCGCCGGTGTCGTAGGTCTTGGACAGAGGTTCGAGGGCGAGGACGGGAACGGCCGCGTCGTCCCGCGCAGGCACGGCGAGTGCCGGAGCGGGCGTCGCGCGGGGGAGGTCCGCCACCCGGTCGGGATAGTGGCAGCGGCTGGCGCGCCCCTCACCGACGACGGCGAAGGGCGGGTCGATCGTGCGGCAGCGCTCGTCGGAAAGGCCGCAGCGGGGCGCGAAGACGCAGCCCTGTTTGATCGAGCCCGGCGCCGGGGGAAAGCCGGGAATGGCGTCGAGGGGCGCGACGCCCTTGCGCATGCCCGCCCGTGGCAGGCAGCGCAAGAGGCCTTCCGTATAGGAGTGGCGCGGCTCGGCGAAGAGCGCGCGCGCCGGCCCCTCCTCGACGAGGCGGCCGGCATAGAGCACGCCGACGCGGTCGCAGAGGCCGGCGATGGCGCCCAGATTGTGGCTGATGAACAGGATCGAGGCGCCGAACTCGCGCCGCAGATCGTCGACGAGGTCGAGCACCTCCGCCTCGATCGTGGCGTCGAGGCCCGTCGTCGGCTCGTCGAGGATGAGGAGCGAAGGGGACTTCGCCAGCGCCATGGCGATCACCATGCGCTGCTGCATGCCCCCCGAGAGCTGGTGCGGGTAAGCGCCCATGACGCGGGCCGGCGAGGAGATGCGCACGCGCGCGAGCATGGCCTCGGAGCGCTCGGCCGCTTCGCGGGCGCTCGACCCCAGAATGGCGAAGACCTCGGCCATCTGGCGCCCGATCGTGAGGGACGGGTTCAGCGCCCGGCCGGGGTCCTGGAACACCATGGCAACAGTCTTGGCGCGCATCCGGCGCAGCGCCGCGCGGTCGAGGCTTGTGACGTCCTGCCCCTCGATCAGCGCCCGGCCGCCGGAAATGCGGCCGCTTGGCGGCAGCACGCGCTGGAGGGCGAGCGCGACCGTCGACTTGCCGGAGCCGGACTCGCCGACGAGCCCGTAGGCCTCGCCGCGACCGACCTCGAGGCTGACCTTCGTCAGCACGGGCATCGCCCGGCCGCGCACCGAATAGGAAACGCTGAGCTCGTCGAGGCGGAGAACGGGCGAGGCGGCGGGGCTCATGTGGGCGTTCATTCGGCGAGCGCCCTTTGCAGGGATTCGGCGACGAGGTTGACGGCGACGACGAGCGAGGCGGTCGCGATCGTGTCGAACACCACGGTCCACCAGAAGCCGCCGACGAGGACGCCGTAGTTCTCAGCGATCGACAGGCCCCAGTCCGGCGAGGGCGGCTGGACGCCGAAGCCGAGGAAGGAGAGCGAGGCGATGGTGAAGATGGCGTAGCCGAGGCGCACCGTCGCCTCGACGATGATCGGCGGCAGGATGTTGGGCAGGATCTCCATCACCATGATGGTGAAGGCCCCCTCGCCGCGCACGGTCGCCGCCGCGACGTAGTCGAGGTGGCGCTCGCTCAGCACCGCGGCGCGCACGGTGCGCGCGACGAGCGGGGCGAAGACGAGGCCGACGACCACCACCACGGTCGGCGTCGAGGGGCCGAGCGCGACGAGGACGAGAAGGGCGACGATGATGAGGGGCAGCGACAGCATGACCTCGAGGAGGCGCCCGACGATCGCGTCGATCCAGCCGCCGAAATAGCCGGTGACGAGGCCGATCGCGGTGCCCGCCACGGTGCCGACGAGGGTGGCGAGCGGGGCGATGGTCAGGATGTCGCGCGCCCCGGTGAGGACGCGCGAGAAGACGTCGCGCCCGATCTGGTCGGTGCCGAACCAGTGCTCGGCGGAGGGCGGCGAGAGCGTGTTGAGGAGGTCGTCGGCATAGGGGTCGTAGGGCACGAAGCTCGGTGCGAAGGCCGCGCAGACGCCCCAGAAGAGAAGGATGGCGGCGCCGACGAGGAAGCTCGGCGTGCGCAGGAGCGTCGCGAGCGTTCCGCGCTGGGGCCGGTCTACGGCGGGCGCCGTCATCTCGGCGGGGGCGCGGACGGACAGGTCGCTCATCGCCGGCCTCCGGTTCTCAGGCGCGGATCGAGCATGGCGGTGGCGAGGTCCGCGGCGAGCGTCGTCACGACGAAGAAGCCGCCGATGACGAGGACGCCGGCCTGGAGCATCGCGAAGTCCTTGGCGCGCGCGGCGCCGAGCACCAGCGAGCCGATGCCCTGGTAGCGGAAAAGGGATTCCACGACGACGAGGCCGCCGAGCGCGTAGCCCATCTGGGCGGCGATCACGGTGATGGTGGGGAGCAGCGCGTTGCGGAGCACGTGGCGCGACAGGACCGTGCGCCAGGGCAGGCCCTTGAGGATAGCGGTGCGGGTGTAGTCCGCCGACAACGCCTCGACGGTGCCCGCCCGCGTCATCCGCGCGATGTAGCCGAAGAGGACGATCACGAGCGGCAGAGCAGGCAGGAGGAGGTGCTGCATCTGCGTCAGCGGCCCGGCGCCCGGCGGCCATGTGGCCGAGAGCGGCAGCCAGCGCAGGATGACGGCGAAGACGAGGATGAGCGCGATCGAGGAGACGAATTCGGGGATCACCGTCAGGGACAGGCCCGCGACGCTGATCGCCCGGTCCACCGGGCGGCCGGCATGGAGCGCGGCGAGCACCCCCGCGCCGATGCCGATCGGCACGACGATGAGGAAGACCATCCCCGCGAGCTTCAGGGAGTTGACCAGCGCCGCCTCGATGAACGGCGCGACGGGCGAGCGGTAGGCGTAGGACTGGCCCATATCGCCCGTCAGCAGCCCGCCGACCCAGGAGAGATAGATCTCGACCGGCGGCCGGTCGGCGCCGAGCTGCTCGTTGAGCGCTGCGACGGCGCGGGGATCGGCCAGCGGCCCGAGAATGGCGCGGGCCGGGTCCCCCGGCAGCACCTGGGTGCCGAGGAACACGACGACGCTGAGGAGCCAGAGCGTGAGGAGGCTGAGGCCTAAGCGCTTGGCGAGGAAGCGGCCGAGGGCGTGCGGCATGGGAACCTGTCGCCCCGGCCCGTCAGGTGTAGCTCGCCTTGTGGAGGAAGATCTGCCCCATGGCCGTGGTCTCGACGCCCTGGAGGTTCGGCACGGTCGCCGAGAGGTAGTCGTAGAAATAGGGGAAGATCACCGGCGTCTCGTCGAGGAGAAGCGTCTGAATCGCGCCGGCCTGCGCCTTCTGGTCGGCCGGGTCGAGCGCGGCGATGTAGGAGGCGACGAGGCGGTCGTATTCCGGGTTCTTGAACTCGGCCGAGTTCCAGGTGCCGGTGCTGAGGAGGGGCGCGGAGAGGAAGACGTTGGGCGTGCCGCGATGACCGTAGTCGGTCATGCCGAACTCGGAATCCAGCCAGTCCGACTTGCCCGGCACGGCGTCGCCGTAATAGGCGCCGACGTCCTCGATCTTGAGGTTGACGCGGATGCCGATCTCGCTCGCCGCGTTGCGCAGCAAGGTCGCGAGCGTCGGCAGCTCCTGCATCTGCATCGTCGTGAAGGTGACGTCGAAGCCCGAGCCCATGCCGGCCTCGGCCATGAGAGCCTTGGCCTTGTCGATGTCCTTGACGCGCTGGGGCACGTTCGGATCGGTGGAGGGGAAGACGGGCGCGAAGGGGCTGTCGTTGCCCAGATCCGCCATGCCCTTGAACAGGCCCTTCACGATGGCCGGCCGGTCGAGCGTCATGGCCATGGCCTGGCGCACCCGCTTGTCGGCGAAGCCGCCCTTGTTCTTCATGTGGATCTGGCGGTGGGCGTTCGACTTCAGGCGGATGATGTTGACCGCCGGGTTGTCGAGGAGGGTCTGGCCGCCCTGGACCGAGACCTGCTGGATCATGTCGACCTGGCCGCCGAGGAGGGCGAGGATCTGCGGCTGCAGCTCGGCGTAGAAGGAGAGCTCGACCCGATCGATCAGCGCCGGCCCGTCCCAATAGTCCGGGTTGCGCACCAGACTCAGCCCGACCTTCGGGGTGTAGCTGTCCAGCTTGAAGGGGCCGGTCGCGTTGAAGGTCTTCTCGAAGTCGCCGGCATAATCGGCGGGCACGATGATGGCGTTGTAGTTGTCGGTGGAGACGTAATAGGGGAAGTTGCCGTTCGGCGCGTCGAGGGTGAAGCGCACCGTCAGGTCGTCGACCTTGGTGGTGCCGCCCTTGGACAGGACGCCCTTCAGCGCCGAGAGCGCGTTGGAGCCGTTGGCGGGGTCGGCGAGACGGTCGATCGAGGCGACGACGTCGTCGGCCGTCATGGTCCGGCCGTCGTGGAACTTGACGCCCTCGCGCAGCTTGAAGGTCCAGACGCTGCCGTCCTCGTTCGGCTCCCAGGAGGTCGCGAGCATGGGCCGGAGCCGCAGGTCCGGCCCGTCCATGACGAGGAAGTCGCCGACGAGCTGGAGCGGCAGGAGGCCGCCCTGGTCGTAGACCGAGACCGGCTCGATGGCGCCGGCCGGGGTGATCTGCGCGACGCGCACCGTGCCGCCGGGCTTGGCCTCTTGCGCCAGGGCGCGGCCGACCGGGTCGATGCCGACACCCTTCAACACGCCCGCCATGACGGCGGCGGAAAGGCCGATGCGGCTGCCGTGGCGCAGAAAGGCGCGGCGGTCGAGACGGCCGGCGAGGAACTCGTCCACGACCTGGTTCTCGAGGGGTGTCCGCCCCCGCCGCAGCTGGTCCAAGGTCTTGATGAAACGCGACATGGCGGCGATCCCCCGATCCGGATTGCCCGATGATTAGACAAGTTTGAAATCAGTGCAACCGGCCGAATGGTCAGTTTGACGGAAGATTTTCCGGGACTAAACTCCCCGCCGCCCGCGACGCCGGTCAAATGATAAGCCGGCGTCGCATTTCCGACCCAAAGCGAGGCCCCGATGGCTCCTTTCGATTGCGACGTCGCGGTGATCGGACTCGGCGCCATGGGCAGCGCGGCGCTGGCGCAGGCCGCCGCGCGCGGCGCGAAGGCCATCGGCATCGAGGCGCGCACGCCCGCCAACAGCTTGAGCTCCTCGCACGGCGACAGCCGCATCATCCGCCTCGGCTATTTCGAGGATCCGAGCTACGTGCCGATGCTGCGCCGCGCCTACGAGACCTGGCGCGCGCTGGAGCGGCACACGGGCCGGGAGGTGCTGACCATCACCGGCGTCCTCCAGATCGGCCGGCCGGACAGTCCGATCGTGTCGGGCACGCTCGCCTCCTGCCGGGAATACGACCTCGCCCACGAGGTCCTCGACCCCTCCGCCATGGCCGCGCGCTTTCCCGCCTTCGCGCTCGATCCCGACGAGATCGCCGTCCTGGAGCACCAGGGCGGCTTCGTGCGGCCCGAAGTCGCCGTCGCCGCGCATCTCGACTGGGCGCGCGCGAACGGCGCCGAGCTGCGGCTGGACACGCGCGTCGAGGCGATCGAGCCGGACGATGCGGGGGTGACGCTGCGCATCGGCTCCGAGCGCCTGCGCGCGAAGGCCGTCGTCGTCGCGACCGGCCCGTGGATCGCCGAGCTGGTGCCCGCGCTTCGCGGCCTCGCCCAGCCGATCCGCCAGGTCGTCGCCTGGTACGAGCCGAAGAACAAGGCCGCGACGGCGCTCGGCACCATGCCCGTCTTCCTGCGCGATGCCGGCCCCGTCGGCTCCTTCTTCGGCATGCCGGCGCTGGGGCCGGACGGCGTCAAGGTCGGCAAGCACGCGCATTTCCGCGAGCCGGTCGGCGATCCCGACCAGGCGGACGCCCCGGCGAACGCGCGCGACACCGACCTCCTCGACGAGTTCATTGCCCGCCGCCTGCCGCTCGCCGCCGGGCCGCGGCTGGCGACGACCACCTGCCGCTACACCATGCTGCCGGGCGAGGACTTCCTTCTCGACCACCTGCCGGGCGAGCGCCGCGTCGTCGTCGCCTCGCCCTGTTCGGGCCACGGCTACAAGTTCGCCAGCGTCGTCGGCGAGATCCTCGCCGACCTCGCGCTGGAGGGCGCCTCGCGCCTGCCGGTCGAGGCCTTCGGCTTCGAGGCGCTCGCGCGAAAAGCGGCGGCCTGATCGGGTGTCCTGCCGAAGGTTGAAGCGCTCGCCGGGGCCGCTTGCCTCCCCGCGCCGCCGGGCGTAGCACCATCGCCATGACCGCCCGGGCCCGCTGCGTCGGCCCACGGCACCTGGAGGAGATCCGCCGATGACGCCCGTCGAAGCCGCCGCCCTCGGCGCCTTGTCCGCGACCGCAGCCGTGCCCTCCTACGACCGCGCCGCCCTCAGGGCCGGCATCGTCCATATCGGCGTCGGCAACTTCCACCGCGCCCACCAGCTCGTCTACCTCGACGAACTGTTCGGGCAGGGCCAGGCCCACGAATGGGGCGTGACGGGCCTGTCGGTGCGCCTGGAGGACAAGGGCCTTCGCGACGACCTCGTTTCGCAGGACTGCCTCTACACCGTGACCGAAGTGTCGGAAGCGGGCGCGGACACGCGGGTGATCGGCGCGCTCGTCGACTTCGTCGAGCCGGGGAACCGCGCCGCCATGCTCGCGGCACTGACCGCGCCCGACACGCGCATCGTCTCGCTCACCATCACGGAAGGCGGTTACTACGTTTCCGGCGACAAGCCGGACCTCGGCCATCCCGACCTCGTCGCCGATGCCGGCAACCTCGACGAAGCCCGCACGGTCTTCGGCCTCATCGTGTCGGCCATCGCCGCGCGCCGGACCGCCGGCGCCCCGCCGCTGACGGTCCTGTCCTGCGACAACCTTCCCCACAACGGCGACCTGACGCGCACCCTCGTGGAAGGTCTCGCCCGTGCCGCCGATCCGGACCTCGCGGCCCATATCGCGCAGAGCGTCACCTTTCCCAACTCGATGGTCGACCGCATCACGCCGGCGACGACGCCGCAGCAGGTCGAGCAGCTGAAGGCGCAGAAGGCGATCGCCGACAAGCGGCCGGTCTTCTGCGAGCCCTTCAAGCAGTGGGTGATCGAGGACCGCTTCGCCAGCGGCCGCCCCGCGCTGGAGGCCGTCGGCGTCACCTTCGTCGAGGACGTCACGCCCTACGAGCTGATGAAGCTGCGCATCCTCAATGCCGGCCACGCGACGATCGCCTACCCCGCCGCGCTCCTCGGCATCGAGCTCGTCCACGAGGCGATGCGCGAGCCGCTCGTCGCCCGCTTCCTCGCCAGCGTGGAAACGAACTACCTCCTGCCCGCCTCGCCCTCGATCGAGGGGGTGAGCCGCGAGGACTATCTCGCCACCGTCACCCACCGCTTCGGCAATCCAGAGGTGCGCGACACGACCCGCCGCCTCTGCCTCGACGGCTCGAACCGCCAGCCGAAGTTCGTGCTGCCGGCGGCGCGCGAGCTCCTGGCGCGCGGGGAGGACGTATCGGGCCTCGCGCTCGTTTCGGCGCTGTGGTGCCGCTACGCCTATGGCGAGCTGGAGGATGGAACTCCGATCGAGCCGAACGATCCCGACTGGGACACGATCCGCGCCGCGGCCATCGAGGCGAGGCAAGACCCCTCGCGCTTCCTGGCGATGCGCCGCGTCTTCGGCGACCTCGGAGAGGACCCGCGCTATGCCGAGGCTTTCGCGGGGCACCTGCGCTCGCTCTGGGCACGCGGCGTGCGCGACACGGTCGAGGACTATCTCCGGCAGAAGCCGGCCTGAGGGCATCCGGCCTCGAAGGCCGGCGCGCCGACCGGCGGCATGCCGCCGGTCGGGCTTTGTCCGGATTTGGCTCAGGCCAGCATGACGACCGCCACCGGCAAGCCGGCCACGATCATGCCGACCAGGATGCCCAGGGCCGGCGAGCGCTTGATCGAGTCCATCGGATCGCTCCTCTGCTCGTTGCGTCGAACAGGAGGCTCGGCCGATAGGCTTAAGGAAGAGTTAAGCGGCGCGCGGCAGCGGGACGAGATTGGGTCGATCGCCCCGCCGCCGGCCGAGTTCCCGGAACTGGCGTCGCTGACAACCGCCCGAGGTGATTGCACCCTGGCCCGCGACCGGTGAAGAAATGGTTGGCGGCCGCGTGCCGGCTCGGCGTTCCACGTTGGCATCGCACGCGCCCTTGCCCATATCTCGCGCGATTCCTCCTTCGGAGACCTCAGATGACCGACAGCGCCGACTACGTACCGCCGAAGATCTGGACCTGGGACAAGGCGAGCGGCGGGCGCTTCGCCAACATCAACCGGCCGATCGCCGGGCCGACCCACGACAAGGAACTGCCGGTCGGTCGCCATCCGCTTCAGCTCTACTCGCTCGCCACGCCCAACGGCGTGAAGGTCACCATCATGCTGGAGGAGCTTCTCGCCCTCGGCCATGGCGGGGCCGAGTACGACGCCTGGCTCATCCGCATCAACGACGGCGACCAGTTCGGCAGCGGCTTCGTGTCGGTGAACCCGAACTCCAAGATCCCCGCCCTTCTCGACCGGAGCGAGCCCGAGCCGGTGCGCGTCTTCGAGTCCGGCTCGATCCTGATGTACCTCGCCGAGAAGTTCGGCGCCTTCCTGCCGCAGAACCGCGCGGCGCGCGCCGAAACGCTGTCCTGGCTGCAGTGGCAGATGGGCAGCGCCCCCTTTCTCGGCGGCGGCTTCGGGCACTTCTACGCCTATGCCCCGGTCAAGATCGAATACGCGATCAACCGCTACGCCATGGAGGCCAAGCGCCAGCTCGACGTCCTCGATCGCCGGCTGGCGGAGAGCGAATACGTCGCCGGGCCGGACTACACCATCGCCGACATGGCGATCTGGCCCTGGTACGGCGTGCTCGCCCGGGGCGAGATCTACGAGGCGGGCGAGTTCCTGCAGGTCCAGGACTACAAGAACCTCCAGCGCTGGACCGAGCTCGTCGGCGCCCGCCCGGCGGTGAAGCGCGGCCGCATGGTGAACCGCGTCTTCGGCGATCCGGCGAGCCAGCTCCACGAGCGGCACGAGGCGAGCGACTTCGACACGAAGACGCAGGACAAGGTCGCGCCCCAGGCCTGACGGAGCGGCCGCGGGCTCGCGCCGGCGCGGCTCAGCCCGCGACCGCGTCGGCCGGAAGCGGCGCGGCCGCGCGCAGCCCGTCGACGAAGATGTCGACGAGGCGGATGACGTTGGTTTCCCAATCCTCCTGCCGGCCCATGAGCGACAGGCCGACGAGGGCCTGGAGAACATCCTCCGGCTCGACGTCGCCGCGCACCTCGCCGGCGGCGCTCGCGCGCCGCAGAAGAACGCCGAGCGCCAGGGTCAGCTGCGCGGAGGAGAAGGCGTAGATCTCCGACGACTTGTCGATCGCCAGCGTCAGGGCGGTCAGCATGCCGCGTTTCGTCGCGGTCAGCCGGACGCCCGCGTGAAGCCAGAGCCGCAACGCCCGAAACGGCGGCTCGCTTTTGGCGAGCGCCTCGGCCAGCCCCGCCAGCTGCTCCACCTCGCGCCGGTAGATCGCCTCGAACAGCGCCTCGCGCGTCGGGAAGTGACGGTAGAGCGTGCCGATGCCGACCCCGGCGCGCCGGGCCACCGCTTCCAGGCTCGCCTCGGGGCCGCCGGCGCGGAAGATCTCGGCCGCCGCCGCCAGCAGGCGCTCGCGGTTTCGCAGCGAATCGGCGCGGGGCTTGCGCGTTGCTTTGTTCGGGTCCGTGACCATTTTGGACCTTGGAACTCCTCCAGGCTTGAAAACGGAGGGACCCTCCGTATAATTGCGTGCAGGCCGGTCGACGGATCGGCGCGACCATCGATCCAGCGCCGCCTAGCGCGCGGGCGCCGGCGGCGACTTCGATCAATCCGGTTCGACTTATCACTGAACGGGTGACGGCATGAACCATTCCATTCGCCTGACAATCAACGGTGAGGAGCGGCGGATCGACCTCGACGATCCGCGCGTGACGCTGCTCGACCTCCTTCGCGAGCGGCTCGACCTGACCGGCACGAAGAAGGGCTGCGACCGCGGCCAATGCGGCGCCTGCACGGTTCTTCTCGACGGGCGGCGCGTCAATTCCTGCCTCGCCCTCGCGGTCAGCCTCGACGGATCGAGCGTCACCACGATCGAGGGCCTCGCCACGAACGGCGAGCTGCACCCCGTCCAGGCGGCCTTCATCGCCCATGACGGCTTCCAGTGCGGCTACTGCACGCCGGGCCAGATCATGAGCGCCGTCGGCCTCATCGCGGAAGCGCAGGCGGGCGGCGATCCCGAGCGGGTGCGCGAGGGCATGAGCGGCAATCTCTGCCGCTGCGGCGCCTATGCCGGCATCACCGAGGCGGTGATCGAGGCGGGCGCGCGCATGGCCGAGGCGAGCGGACGCCAGGAGAAGGCGGCATGAACAGGTTCGAATACGTCCGTCCCGGGACCCTGGCCGAAGCCGTGGCGGCCGCGGCCGCGCCCGGCGCCGCCTTCCTGGCCGGCGGCACCAACCTCCTCGACCTGATGAAGGGCGGCATCGCCCGGCCGGATCGGCTCGTCGACCTCACCCATCTTCCCGGCCTCGACGCGGTGGAGCGCCTTCCCGATGGGAGCACGCGCATCGGCGCGCTGGTGCGCAACGCCGACCTCGCCCACGATCCGGATTTCGCCGCCCGCTATCCCGCGATCGCCGAAGCGCTCCTGTCGGGCGCTTCCGGCCAGCTGCGCAACGCCGCGACGGCCGCCGGAAACGTCCTCCAGCGCACGCGGTGCCGGTATTTCTACGACACGGCGAGCGCCTGCAACAAGCGCGAGCCCGGCAGCGGCTGCGACGCCCTCGGCGGCGAGAACCGGGCCCACGCCGTTCTCGGCTGGAGCGAGCACTGCATCGCCACCCATCCGTCCGACTTCTGCGTGCCGCTCGCCGCGCTCGGCGCGGTGGTGGAGCTGGAAGGACCGGCCGGCCGCCGCGAGGTGCCGCTCGCCGAGTTCCACCACCTGCCCGGCTCGACGCCGGAGCGCGAAACGGCGCGCGGCCCGGGCGAGATGATCGTCGCCCTCCGCCTGCCGCCCGAGGCCGCCCGCTTCGCCGCCCATTCGCGCTACCTCAAGGTTCGCGAGCGCATCTCCTACGCCTTCGCCGTGGTGTCCGCGGCGGCCGCGCTGACCCTGGCGGATGACGGCCGGATCGGCGAGGCGCGGCTCGCGCTCGGCGGCGTCGCGCTCAAACCCTGGCGCTCGACGGAAGCGGAGGCCGCGCTCGCCGGACAGGCGCCCGACCGCGCCGCCTTCGAGCGTGCGGCGGAGATCGCGCTGGCCGATGCCAGGCCCTCCGGCGACAACGCCTACAAGATCCCGCTCGCCCGGCGCATCGTGGTGCGGGCCCTGCAGCTCGCCGCCGCCGGCACGCCGGAGCGGCTGCCCGCCCTTCCGGCCTCCCCCTTCGCTCCCGCTCCCGGAGGTGTCCTCCATGTCTGAGATCAGCCTGACCGACGACGCCCGGCACATGCGGCACGGCTCCAACATCGGCCAGCCGATGACCCGGCGCGAAGGCGTCCTCAAGGTCACCGGCACGGCGACGTTCGCCGCCGACAACCATCCGCCGGGCATGCTCTATGCCGTTCTCGCCGTCTCGACGATCGCCCGCGGGCGGGTCGTCTCGCTGGACGAGGCGACCGCGCGCGCCCACCCCGGCGTCGTCGAGGTGATCACCCCGGCGAACCGGCCGCCGCTCGCCATGGACCCGGACGCCAAGACCAACCCCTTCATGTTCCGGCTCGACCTCCTGCAGAACGACCGCGTCCGCTATCCCGGCCAGCCGATCGCCGTGGTGGTCGCCGAAACCCTGGAAGCCGCGACCGAGGGCGCCGCGCTCCTCGCGCCCCGCTACGAGGAAGAGCCCGCCCGCACCGGGCTCGACGGCGCCGAGATCTTCGTGCCCCCGGCCGTCGGCCCCGGCCATCCGCCGGAAGCCAAGACGGGCGACGTCGAGGCGGGGCTGCAGGCCGCGGTTCGGCGCGTCGAGGCCGTCTACGAGACGCCGGCGCAGTACCACAACGCCATGGAGCCGCACGGCGTCGTGGCGAGCTGGGACGGCGACCGCTTGTCGCTCGACATGCCGACGCAGGCCCTGGCGATGGCGCAGGGGCGCATCGCCGGGCTCTTCGGCGTTTCGCCGGAGAACGTCCACATCCGCAGTCCCTATCTCGGCGGCGGCTTCGGCTCGAAGGGCTTTCCGAGCGGCCCGCAGGTCCTCGGCATCCTGGCGGCGAAGATGACCGGGCGCCCGGTCAAGCTGGTGCTGCGGCGCGAGCAGATGTTCGGCCCCGTCGGCCACCGCGCGCCCACGCGCCAGCGCATCCGCATCGGCCTGTCCGAGGACGGCGGGATGACGGCGCTCGCCAACCACACCCGCACCGCGTCGAGCACCTTCGACGACTTCTTCGAGCCGGCCGCCGACGTCGCCCACACGCTGTATGCCAGCCCGGCGATCGCGACGAGCTACGAGGCGGTGCGCCTCGACACGGGAACGCCGCTCTTCATGCGCGCGCCGGGCGAGGCCTCCGGCTCGATCGCGCTGGAAAGCGCCATCGACGAGGCGGCCGAGGCCGCGGGGATGGACCCCCTCGCCTTTCGCCTGCGCAACTATGCCGAGGTCGAGCCGATCTCGAACAAGCCCTTCTCTTCCAAGGCGCTGCGGACCTGCTACGAGGAGGGCGCCGCGCGCTTCGGCTGGGCGGGCCGGCCGCTGGAGCCGCGCTCGATGCGCGACGAGGCGGGCCTCCTCACCGGCTGGGGCATGGGGACGGCGACCTTTCCCGCGCTGATGTTCCAGGGCAAGGCGCGGGCGACGATCCGGCGCGACGGCAGCGGCCTGATGGAGACCGGCGCCCACGACATGGGCCAGGGCGCGTGGACCGCGCTCGCCCAGATCGCCGCCGACGCGCTCGGGCTCGGGATCGACGAGGTGGAGTTCCGCTCCGGCACTTCGGACCTCCCGGATGCGGGCATCGCCGGCGGCTCCGGCCACACGGCGACGGCCGGCATGGCGCTGCACGCGGCCGGCACCAACGTCCTCGCCAAGCTCGCCGAACTCGCGACGGCGGACGAGCGCTCGCCGCTCTTCGCCGCCGGCAATGTCGGCACGATCGCGCGGGCCGGCCGACTGGTTCGCCGGGACGACGAGAGCCGCGGCGAGCGCTTCGCCGACATCCTGTCGCGCGCCGGCCTCGACCGGATCGAGGCGGACGGCGGCGCGGCGATGGACCCCGCGGCGCAGGAGGCCTACGCCATGCACGCCCACGGGGCGGTCTTCGCGGAGGTGAAGGTCGATCCCGATTTCGGACAGGTTCGGGTAACGCGGCTCGTCGGCGCCTTCGCGGCGGGGCGGGTGATCAACCCGCGCATGGTGCGCAGCCAGCTCCTCGGCGGGATGATCTGGGGCGTGTCCTTCGCCCTTCACGAGCACGCCGTCGTCGACAAGCGCTCGGGCCGGGTGATGAACGCGGACCTTGCCGAGTACCACGTGCCGGTGAACGCCGACGTGCCCTCCCTCGAAGCGATCCTCGTCCACGAGGACGACCCGCACGTCAACGCGCTCGGCATCAAGGGCGTCGGCGAGATCGGCATCACGGGGACCGGCGGCGCCATCGCCAACGCGATCCGGCATGCCACCGGCAAGCGCGTCCGTCGCTTCCCGATCGGCCTCGCCGATCTCCTCGACTAAGCGCATCTCCGAACGAATCGAGGCGGAGCAGGTCCGCCTCGCCGCCGGATCATGCGGCGATATCAGGAGGTTGAGGACCCGATCGCGGACGGGCTGCCGGCTCGTCCGCGCGTGCCCGTCAGTGGTGGCGCGGACGGTGCCGGTCGGCGGCCCAGCCGAGCGCCGCGAGAAATCCGCTCACGCCGGTCGCGACGAGCGTCACGCCGAGAATGAAGTCCATCGTGGTCACGGCCTGTCCTCCCAAGACGTCGAAGTTGCGTCACATCTGTGGCAACGCATCTCCTCGCCCTTTTGTTCGGAAGGTGCGGCGTTTTACTTAAGTTGCTTCGATTCGCCGGTACCGCTCCCTCCGAGCGGGCCGCAGGAAACGGGCCGCCGGGGCTGCTCCGTCGCCGGTCTCGACAAGACGATCGTCGCCCCAGGTCAGGAACGTCTTGTTGTCCTAGCCGTGAAGGGCGCAGGCGACGGCGCGGTTCTCGCCGCCGTCCGGCGTTACCGTGAAGGACGGATCGTCGACGTCCACGAAACGGCAGGCCGCCGCGGCCGGTCCCGCCATCTCTTCGAGTCCAGCGTCGGACGAGGCCCGGAGATCGAGCGCGGCGGCGCGCAATTCTGGGGATAAGCACGCCTTCGAACAGGTCGGCAGGTTTTCCTTCACCCGCGCCGAACAAGGTCATGGGACCATGCGGGCCCGACGCGAAAGCCGATCGCGGGTCCGCCCGATCGCCTGGACGCCCATGCCGATGAAACGCCGCCTCCTGTCCGACGCCTCGCAGGGCGACCTCTTCGCCGAGGTGCGGCAGGACGGACTCGACGCGTTCGCGGCGGCGCGCCTCGACGACCAGACCCGGCGCCGGCAGGCGCGGTCGGTGCGGGCGGCGCCTCTCGTCCCGGACGAGGCGGAGATGGCGCGCCGGCTGGAAGCCAGCGGAGACTACCGCGTGCTGCGCCGGCTGGAGCCGCGGCCGGTGCGGCCGCTGCCGGTTCCGCGCGCGGCCTCCACGCGCATCGGCATCGTTCTCGACACCGAAACCACCGGGCTCGACCACGGCCGCGACGAGATCATCGAGCTCGGCATGCTGGCCTTCACCTATGACGAGACCGGCATCGGCGAGGTCGTCGGCGTCTTTTCCGAGCTGCGCTGCCCGAGCCTGCCGATATCGGCCGAGATCACCCGCATCACCGGCATTACGGCCGAGATGGTGGCCGGCCGGACCATCGACCCGGAAGCGGTGCGCCGCTTCGTCGAGCCGGCCGACCTCGTGATCGCGCACAATGCCCGCTTCGACCGCCCGTTCTGCGAGCGCTTCGCGCCCGGCTTCGAGGCGAAGCCCTGGGCCTGCTCGGTGGCGGAGGTCGACTGGACCGGCCTCGGCTTCGAAGGCACCAAGCTCGGCTACCTCGTCGGTCAGAGCGGCTACTTCCACAACGGTCACCGCGCCGTTGACGACTGCCACGCGCTGCTCGAAGTCCTCGCGCAGCCCGCGCGCGCGGCCGCCGAGCCGCCGTTCCGCCAGCTTCTCGCCTCCGCGGCGCGGGCGCGGCTGCGCCTCTTCGCCATCGCCTCGCCCTTCCACACCAAGGACGTCCTCAAGGCACGCGGCTATCGCTGGAACGACGGCAGCGACGGGCGCCCGAAATGCTGGTGGCGCGAGATCGCCGAGGAGGCGCGCGAGGAGGAGACCGAGTTCCTGCGCCGCGAGATCTACCGCGCCGACGTCGACCTCCACGTGCAGCGCCTCACCGCCTGCGAGCGCTACAAGGCCTGACGGGCGGGCCCGTCACTTTTTGGCCACAAGGGGGAGACCCCGCACTTAGCCGGCAACGGAGCCGGTTGCCGGATATTAAGTTGAGTTGATAAATCATCTTATCAGCTCTTCCGGGAATCGCCTCGTGTCCGTTCGCTCCGCCCTGCCGCTCGCCTGCCTCCTGCACACCGCGTCCCGTCCGGCGCTCGCCGCGATGCTGCTCCTGGCGGCGGGAGGCGGCGCTTCGTCGGCGCAGGAGGTGATCCAGCTCGAGACCGTCACCGTTTCCGGCGAGACCGAGGGCACCGGCGGCGAAGCCGGCGAGGGCTCCGGCACCGTCACGACGCAGGACACCGGGCCGGGCGAGCCGAACCAGCAGCAGGGCTTCGTCGCCCAGCGCAGCGCCGGCGCCACCAAGAGCAACACGCCGCTCATCGAGACGCCGCAATCGGTGTCGGTGGTCACGGCCGACCAGATCGAACGGCAGGAATCGCGCTCGATCCGCGCGGCGACGCGCTACAGCGCGGGCGTCACGCCCGAGTTCACCGGCGGCTCCGACACGCGCTTCGGCGGCTTTGCCATCCGCGGCTTCGACGCCACCGCCAACTCCGCCTTCTTCGACGGGCTGCGCCTGCCGTCCAGCACCGTCATCAACTTCTTCGGCCTCGACCCCTACGGCGCCGAGCGCATCGAGATCCTGAAGGGCCCCTCCTCGGTGCTCTACGGCCAGAGCGGCCCGGGCGGCCTCGTCAACTACGTCTCCAAGAAGCCGACCGACGAGACGCTGCGCGAGATCCAGCTCCTCGGCGGCAGCTTCGGCCTCCTGGAAGGGCGCTTCGACGTGTCCGGCCCAGTCTCCGACGGCAGCCCCTTCGCTTATCGCCTGACGGGCGTCGCGCGCGATTCCGGCAACCAGGTCGACCACGTCGACGACGACCGCCTGTTCATCGCGCCGGTGCTGTCCTGGAACCCCGATCCGGAAACGAGCCTGACGATCTCCGGCAACTACCAGCGCGACCGCGCCGGCTGGGGCCTCCAGTTCAATCCGGCCTCCGGCACCGTCTACCCCAACAACGGCCGCCGCATCCCGGTCGACCGCTTCCTCGGCGAGCCGGACTTCGACTACTACGACACCGACCTCGGCTCGGTCGGCTGGCAGTTCTCCCACCAGCTGAACGAGACCTTCACGCTGCGCCAGAACGCCCGCTATGCCGGCATCCGCCACGACGAGGCGAGCCTCAACGGCGGCGGCTACCTCGACGAGGATGCCGGCCTCCTCAACCGCAGCGGCGGAACCGGCGCGGCCGATCTCGACACCTTCGCGATCGACAACCAGCTCCAGGCCGAGTTCGAGACGGGCGTCCTCGGCCACACGCTGCTCGGCGGCCTCGACTACCGCTACACGCGCTTCGACGACCGCATCGACCTCTACGCCGCCGGGCCGATCGACGTGTTCAACCCGGTCTATGGCAGCCCGGTGACGCGCCTCGGCGCGTATTACGACAACACCGTCAGGCAGCGGCAGACCGGCCTCTACCTCCAGGACCAGGTCAAGTTCGACCGCCTGTCTCTGCTGCTGAGCGGCCGCTACGACTGGGCGACGACCGAGCTGGAGCGCCCGACGAGCGATTTCCTGAGCGCCGTCGACGACACGGCCGACGCCGAGGCCTTCACCGGCCGCGTCGGCCTCATCTACAACTTCGACAACGGCCTCGCTCCTTACGTCACCTATTCCGAGTCCTTCCTGCCGCCGCTCGACGTCGGCGCCTCGGGCAACCTCTTCGAACCGGAAACGGGGCGCCAGTACGAGGCCGGCATCAAGTACGAGCCGCCAGGCTGGAACGCGATGCTGACGGCCGCCGTCTTCGACATCGTGCGCGACGACGTGATCCGCTTCGACGCGGTTGGCGCGACCTTCCAGCCGCGCCAGACCGGCCAGATCACCTCGCGCGGCCTGGAGCTGGAGGCGGTGGCCTCCCTCACCGACAGCCTCGACCTGCGCCTCGCCTACACCTACCTCGACCCCGAGATCACCGAGGACCCGGACGGGGGCCTCGAGGGTCTGGTGCCGACCACCGTTCCCAAGCACACGGCCTCGGCCTGGGCGGACTATACGATCCGCAACGGCTCGATGTTCGACGGCCTCGGCTTCGGCGCGGGCGTTCGCTACGTCGGATCGAGCTTCGGCGACGATGGGAACACCTTCAAGGTTCCGAGCGCGACCGTGGTCGACGCGCTGATCAGCTACGAGCGCGAGAACATCGAGCTTTCGGTCAACGCCACCAACCTCTTCGACAAGGAATACGTGGCCTCCTGCGGCAATCGCGACTTCTTCTGCTTCAACGGCGAAGGACGCCGGGTCGTCGGCAAGGCCTCGATCCGCTGGTAGGCATGACGTTTCCGAAAACAGGCACCGGCGCCTTGTCGCGCCGGGCCTTCCTGGCGCTCGGCGCGGCCGGCCTCGCGGTGCGCCCGGCCTTCGCCGCCGACATGCGCGTCGCCTGCGTCGAATGGACGGCCGCGGCGACGCTCCTGTCGCTGGGCGTGGCGCCGGTCGCCGCCGGCGACGTGCCGGACTATCCGACCTGGGTGGTCGAGCCGGCGATGCCGCGCTCGGTGATCGACCTCGGCTCGCGCTTCCAGCCGAACCTCGAACTCCTGGTCGAGATCGCGCCCGACCTCGTGGTCGTGACGGAAGGCTACGGCGTCGACGCCGGCACCTTCGCCAGCCTCGCGCCCGTCCACACCCTCAAGACCATCCCGGCGGACGGCGAAAGCGCCCTCGCCAACGCCGCGGCGGAGGCCCGGCGGCTCGCCGAGCGGATCGACCGCCCGGAGGCCGCGCTCCGCCTCGAAGCGGAAACGCAAGCCGCCTTCGACGCCGCCCGCGCGGGCCTCGCTCCGCTTGCCGGCGCGCCGGTATGCGTCGCCAGCCTCTTCGAGGAGCGCTCGATCCGCATCTACGCCTCGGGCCTCGTCGACGAGGTCCTCGACCGCATCGGCCTCCTGAACGCCTGGGACGGCGAGACCGGCGGCTGGGGCTTCTCCTATGTCGGCATCGAGCGCCTCGCGACGTTGCCCGAGAACACGCGCCTCGCCCTTCTCGACCCGCTGCCCGATCCCGTGCGCCTGCGCCTCGAGGCGAGCTCCCTCTGGGCGAACCTGCCGGTGGTGCGCGAAGGCCGCGTCTTCCAGGTGCCGCCGGTCTGGCCCTTCGGCGGGCTCGACGCGGCGGGCCGCCTCGCCCGCATCCTGGCCCAGGCACTGGGAACGTCATGACGATGACGCTCGCCCGCCCAAGGGCGCGCGCGGTCCTGCCGCTCGCAGCGCTCTGCCTGGCTCTCGCCCTCCCCGCGCTTCTCCTGACGCTGCGCGACGCGGCCGGCGTCCTGCCGCTCGACCGCTGGCCGGCGGCGCTCGCCTCGCCCGACCTCGCCGACCCGGCCGAGCTTCTGGCGCGCCACGCCCTCGGTCCCCGCATCCTCGTCTCGCTGCTCGCGGGCGCGGCGCTCGCCTTTGCCGGCACGCTTCTGACGCAAGCCCTGCGGAACCCGCTCGCCGAGGCCGCGACGCTCGGCACCGCCGCCGGCGCGAGCCTGGCGCTGACCGCCGCGACGCTCTTCGCGCCGGTGCTCCTGTCCGCGGGGCGCGAATGGGTGGCGCTGGCGGGCGGGGCGGCCGCCACCGCGCTCTCCTTCGCGCTCGCCTCGGGGCGCGGCTTCTCGCCGGTGCGCCTCATCCTGTCCGGCCTCGTCGTGACGCTCACCGCGGGCTCCGCCGCCGCGACGCTGATGGCGCTGAAGAGCGACTACGTCTCGGAAGTCTTCGTCTGGCAGAGCGGCTCCCTCCTTCAGAACGGCGACGGGGTGGCGAAGTCGCTGGCCTGGCAGCTCGCCTTGGCGATCCTCGCCACCCTGCCGCTGGTGCGCGCCCTCGCCATCATCGGCATCGACGACCGGGCCGGCGCCGCGCTCGGCCTGTCGCCGGCGCGGGTGCGGCTCGGCACGGTCGCGATCGGCGTCGTCCTCGCCGCCGCGGTGACGGCCGGCGTCGGCGTCATCGCCTTCCTCGGCGTCGCCGCCCCGGCCTTGGCGCGCCTGGCCGGCGCGCGCACCTTCAAGGCCCGGCTCGTCGCTGCGCCCCTTCTCGGCGCGCTGATGCTCTGGCTGACCGACCGCATGGTCGCCGCCCTTTCCACCGGCCTCGAACTTCCCGCGGGCGCGGCGACCGCCGTCCTCGGCGCGCCGCTGATCCTCGCCCTCCTGCCGCGGGTCCGCTCGACGCTGCCGCAGGCGGACAACGCACCGCCCGCCATCCGCCGCGCTTCCCCGCGGCTTCTTCTCGGCATCGCGCTTGGTATCCTGGCTCTCGTCCTCCTCGCCCTCGGCTTCGGCCGGAGCCTGTCCGGCTGGAGCTGGCTCGCCCCCGCGCAATGGGCGGACATCCTGCCGCTGCGCGCGCCGCGCACCGTCGCGGCGGCCGGCGCCGGGCTGCTGCTCGGCGCGGCCGGCGCGCTCCTCCAGCGCGTCACCGGCAATCCCATGGCGAGCCCGGAGCTTCTCGGCGTTTCCGGCGGCGCGACGCTCGGCGTCCTCGCGCTGATGCTCGCCTCGTCCGTCGCACTCGGACCCCTGTCCGCGGCCGTCTGCGCGGGCGCCGGCGCGGCGCTCGCGACCGGCCTCGTGCTCGGGCTCGGCCTTCGACGCGGCGCCTCGCCCGACCGGCTGCTCCTCGCCGGCTTCTTCGTCTCGACCTTCGCCTCGAGCCTCGCCGCCGCATTCCTCGCGAGCGGTGACCCGCGGGCGCAATGGCTCCAGACCTGGCTCACCGGCTCGACCTATCTCGTCTCCGGCGGCCAGGCCGCAGCCGCCGCGCTTGCCGGTCTCGCCGTCCTCGCCCTCCTGCCGCTCGCCGCGCGCTGGCTGGCGATCCTGCCGCTGGGTGCGCCCGTCGCCACCGCGCTCGGACTGCCCGTGGCAGCCTCCCGCGGCGCGCTCGTCGCGCTCGCGGCGGTGTCGACGGCGCTTGCCGTCCTCGTCGTCGGGCCCTTGAGCTTCGTCGGCCTCATCGCCCCGCACACCGCGCGCATGCTTGGGCTTCGCTCGCCCGCCCAGGAGGCGCAGGCCGCCGCCCTCCTCGCCGCCGCCATGCTGGTCGCGGCCGACTGGCTCGGGCGCACCGTGATCTTCCCCTGGCAGGTGCCGGCGGGGTTGCTCGCCGCCGTTCTCGGCCTGCCGGCCTTTGTCTGGCTGATGCGCACGGGCCGCGCCTGAGGCGGCCCGACCCTGGCGCCATGGCCGGCGACCCGCTAGATACGGCGCCATGCTCCGTTTGTCCGAACTGAGGCTGCCGCTCGGCCACGCGCCCGAGGCCCTGGCGCCCGCCATCCATGCCCGGCTCGGGCTCGAGCCGGCCGACCTCCTCGGCTTCGTGATCGCCCGCCGCGCCAACGACGCGCGGCGGAAATCCGCGATCATGATGGTCTACACGCTCGACCTGACCTTGCGCGACGAGGACGCGGTGCTCGCGCGCTTCCCCGGCGACCCCAATCTCAAGCGCCGCCCCGACACCGACTACCGCTTCGTGACGCGCGCCGAGCCAAGCGAGGACCGCCGGCCGGTCGTCGTCGGCGCCGGTCCCTGCGGGCTCTTCGCCGGGCTGATCCTCGCCCGGATGGGCTTCCGGCCGATCATCCTTGACCGCGGCAAGGCCGTGCGCGAGCGCACAAAGGACACCTGGGGCCTGTGGCGCCGCCGCGAGCTGACGCCCGAATCCAACGTCCAGTTCGGCGAGGGCGGGGCCGGCACCTTTTCCGACGGCAAGCTCTGGAGCCAGGTCAAGGACCCGCGCCATCTCGGCCGGAAGGTTCTGGAGGAGTTCGTCGCGGCCGGCGCGCCGCCCGAGATCCTGACGGAGGCGCATCCCCACATCGGCACCTTCCGCCTCGTCACCATGGTCGAGAGCATGCGCCGCACCATCGAGGAGCTCGGCGGCGAATATCGCTGGCAGACCCGCGTCGACGACGTCGAGCTGGAGCGTGCGCCGGACGGCTCGCGCCGCCTCGCCGCGCTGCGCCTGAGCACCGGCGAGACGCTGGCCGCCGACACGGTGGTTCTCGCCGTCGGCCACAGCGCGCGCGACACCTTCGCCATGCTTCACGAGCGCGGGGTCCACGTCGAGGCCAAGCCCTTCTCGATCGGCGTGCGCATCGAGCACCCGCAGTCCTGGATCGACCGGGCGCGCTTCGGCGCCTGCGCCAAGCATCCGGACCTGGGGGCGGCGGCCTACACGCTCTCGCACCACTGCCGCGACGGCCGCACCGTCTACAGCTTCTGCATGTGCCCCGGCGGGCGCGTCGTCGCCGCGACCTCCGAGGAGGGGCGCGTCGTCACCAACGGCATGAGCCAGTATTCGCGCGCCGAGTTCAACGCCAATTCCGGCCTCGTCGTCGGGATCGACCCGGATCGCGACTATCCCGGCCACCCGCTCGCCAGCATCGCGCTCCAGCGCGAGCTGGAATCCCTGGCATTCAAGGCCGGCGGCTCGGACTATTCGGCGCCGGCCCAGACCGTCGGCGACCTCCTCGCCCGGCGGCCCTCGACAGCGCTCGGCTCGGTGGTTCCCTCCTACAAGCCGGGCGTGACGCCGACCGACCTCTCGACCTGCCTGCCCGCCTTCGTGCTGGAGGCCTTCCGCGAGGCGCTGCCGGTCTTCGGGCGGCAGATCGAGAACTACGACCACCCGGACGCGGTCATGACCGGCGTCGAGACGCGGACCTCCTCGCCGATCCGCATCCGGCGCGGTTCCGATTTCCAGAGCGTCAACGTTTCCGGCCTCTTCCCGGCCGGCGAGGGCGCGGGCTATGCCGGGGGCATCCTTTCGGCGGCGATCGACGGCATCAAGGTCGCCGAGGCCGTCGCCCTCAAGATGCAGGCCGACCGCCCGCGGCAGATGAGCGCGGCGGAGTGATCCGCGCGGCGCGCCCGCGTTCGCGCACGACGACACCAGAAGCACAAGGATTGTCCATGAAGCGCATCGTGTTCACCGGCGGCGCCGGCAAGGCCGGCCGCCACGTCGTGCCCACCCTCCTCGACCGCGGCTACGAGGTGCTGAACGTCGACCTGACGCCGCTGGACCATCCTGATGTCAACACGCTGATCGCCGACATCACCGACAGCGGGCAGATGTTCAACGCCCTCACCACCCATTTCGGCTTCGAGGGCTTCGAGACGGGCCGCGTGCCGGCGCCCGTCGACGCGGTGGTCCACTTCGCGGCCGTCCCCCGCGTCCTGATCCGCCCGGACAACGAGACCTTCCGCATCAACACGGTCGGCACCTACAACGTCATCGAGGCGGCGGTGAAGCTCGGCATCCGCAAGATCGTGATCGCCTCCTCCGAGACCACCTACGGCGTCTGCTTCGCGGAAGGCGACAAGGACTTCCACGCCTTCCCGCTGGAAGAGGACTACGACATCGACCCGATGGACAGCTACGGCCTGTCGAAGCTCGTCAACGAGAAGACCGCCCGCGCCTTCGCCATGCGCACCGGCGCCGACATCTACGCGCTGCGCATCGGCAACGTCATCGAGCCGCACGAATACGGAAACTTCCCCGGCTTCCTCGCCGACCCGATGTCGCGCAAGCGGAACGCCTGGAGCTACATCGACGCGCGCGACCTCGGGCAGATCGTCCATCTGTGCCTCGAAAAGGACGGCCTCGGCTTCCAGGTCTTCAACGCCACCAACGACACCATCACCGCGCGCCAGCCGACCGCCGAGTTCCTGGCCGAGCACTGCCCGCAGATCCCGGTGACGAGGCCGATGGGCGCGTACGAGGCGCCGCTCTCGAACCGCAAGATCCGCGAGGTGCTGGGTTTCCGCGAGGAGCACAACTGGCGCCAATATGTCGGCGAGTGACGCGGCGGTCGCCCGGCTCGACGAGGCAGCGGAAGACGGGCTCGCGGCGGGACCGCGCTTGTGGGCCTTCGCGGCCATCGCGGTCGCGACCTTCATCGCCGTCCTCGACGGCGCCATCGCCAACGTCGCGCTTCCTCCCATCACCCAGGCCTTCGACATCCGGCCCGTCGACGCGATCTGGATCGTCAACGCCTACCAGCTGGCCGTCACGGTCCTGCTCCTGCCCCTCGCCAAGCTCGGCGAGGTGGTGGGCTACCGCCGGGTCTATCTCGGCGGCCTCCTCGTCTTCACGCTGGCCTCGCTCGCCTGCGCGCTCTCGGATTCGCTCCCCCTCCTGATCGCGTCCCGCGCCCTGCAGGGCTTCGGCGCGGCCGGCATCATGAGCGTCAACATCGCCCTCGTGCGCTTCATCGTGCCCCAGGCGCTGCTCGGCCGCTCGCTCGGCTACGTCGCGATGATCGTCGGCGTGTCCTCCGCCGCCGGACCGACCATCGCCGGGCTGATCCTGGCGGTCGCGCCCTGGCAGGCGCTGTTTCTTCTCAACCTGCCGCTCGGGGCTCTCGCGCTCGCCGTCGGCTGGCGCATGCTGCCGCGAACCCGCGGCGCGGGCGGGCGCTTCGACGTTCTCGGCGCGCTCCTCAGCGCGGCGACCTTCGGCCTCCTGATCTCCGGCATCAACGGCCTCGGCCACGCGGAAGGGTCGGGGCTCGCTCTCGCGCAGATCGCCGCGGGCGTCGTGGTCGGACTCGTCTTCGTGCGCTCGCAGCTGACGCTGCCCGCGCCCCTCCTGCCGGTCGACCTCCTGAAGCTGCCGGTGATCGCGCTCTCGGCCGTCACCTCGATCCTGTCCTTCGGCGCCCAGGCGATCGCCTTCGTCTGTCTGCCCTTCCTGTTCCACGACACGCTCGGCCGCTCGGCGACCGAGACCGGGTTCCTGATCACGCCCTGGCCGGTCGCGACCGCCATCGCCGCCGTGGTGTCGGGCCGCCTCGCCGACCGCCTGGCCGCGGGGAAGCTGGCGGCGACGGGCCTCGCGCTCTTCTCGGCCGGCCTCCTGGCGCTCGCGCTGCTTCCGGCCAACCCGTCCGATGCCGACATCGTGTGGCGCCTCGTTCTCGCCGGCACCGGCTTCGGCCTGTTCCAGACGCCGAACAACAAGCTCCTGATCGGCAGCGCCCCGCGCGAGCGAAGCGGCGGCGCGGCGGGCGTCCAGTCGACGGCGCGGCTCCTCGGCCAGTCCGGCGGCACGGCGCTCCTCGCGGTGGTCTTCGGCCTCGTCGCCGACAGCCCCGCGACCTTCGCGCTGGTGCTCGCGGCGATCCTCGCCGGCCTCGGGGTCGTGCCGAGCGCCCTGCGGCGCTGAAAACCCTTATTCGGCGGCGACGAGGTGGCCGCCGCCGACGTCGCGGAGTGCGAGGCGCGCCGGCGGGTCGTTCGGCTTCCTCACCGCGCTCGGAATGTCGCCGACGAGGCGCGGGAAGGCGGTGCGGCGGCGGGCGGGATCGGGCACCGGCACCGCCTCGATCAGCCGGCGCGTATAGGCGTGGCGCGGCGAGCCGAAGACCTGGGCGCGCGTGCCGGTCTCCACGATCTGGCCGAGATACATGACGGCCACGCGGTCCGAGATGTTCTCCACCACCGCCATGTCGTGGCTGATGAAGAGGTAGGCGATGCCGAACTCGGCCTGCAGCTCCTTCAGGAGTTCCAACACGCGCTTCTGGACGGACACGTCGAGCGCCGACACGCTCTCGTCGGCGATGATGAGCTTCGGCCGAAGCGCCAGGGCGCGGGCGATGCAGACGCGCTGGCGCTGGCCGCCGGAGAACTGGTGCGGGTAGCGCCGCATGGCGTCCGGCTGGAGCCCGACGCGCTCGAAGAGGCCGGCCACCCGCTCGCGCCGCTCGGCGGCCGAGCCGATGCCGTGGATGACGAGGGGCTCGGCGACGAGGTCGCCGACCCGCATGCGCGGGTCGAGCGAGGCGAAGGGGTCCTGGAACACCATCTGCACGTCCCGCCGCAGGGCCTTGCGCTCAGGTGCCGACAGGTTCGCGGCCGGCCGGCCGGCGACGGACAGCGAGCCGGCATAGGGCACGAGCCCGGCGATGGCCTTCGCCGTCGTCGACTTGCCGCAGCCGCTCTCGCCGACGAGGCTCAGCGTCTGGCCGGCGGGGATGTCGAAGGAGATGCCGGCGACGGCGTGGACCTCGGCCGTCGTGCGCCCGAGAAGCCCGCCCTTCAGCGGAAAGCGGACGGAAAGGTCGCGGATCTCGGCCACCGGCGCGGCCACGGCGACGGTGGCGACGGGTGCGCCCTCGCTCCCCGTCCCCATGCGCGGAACGGCGGCGAGAAGCGCCTTGGTGTAGTCCTCGCGCGGGGCCGCGAAGAGCGGCGCCACCGCCCCGCTCTCCACCGCCTGGCCCTCCCGCATCACCACGACCCGGTCGGCCATCTCGGCGACGACGCCCATGTCGTGGGTGATGAGGATCACGGCGGTGCCGCGGCTCGCCTGGATCTCCTTGAGGATGCCGAGGACCTGCGCCTGGATCGTCACGTCGAGCGCCGTGGTCGGCTCGTCGGCGATGAGGACGTCGGGCTCGAGGGCCAGCGCCATCGCGATCATCACGCGTTGGCGCATGCCCCCCGACAGTTCGTGCGGGTACTGCCGCATGCGCCGCGCCGCCTCGGGGATGCGCACCGCCTCAAGCGCTTCGAGCGCCAGCCGCCGCGCGTCCGCGCGCGATGCGTCGCGATGCGCCTCGATGGCCTCCACCAGCTGGCGCCCGATGGTCAGAACCGGGTTCAGCGAGGTCATCGGCTCCTGGAAGATCATCGCGATCCGGTCGCCCCGCACGCGCCGCATGGCGCGCTCGGGCAGCGCGGTCAGGTCCTCGCTGCCGAGCCGGATCGACCCGCCCGCGACCACCGGCCCGGGTTTTGGCAGAAGCCCCATGATCGCGAGCGAGGTCAGCGACTTGCCCGACCCGGACTCGCCCGCGATGCAGAGCGTCTCGCCGCGGTGGAGGGTGAAGGACAGATCGTCGACGAGGCGGCGCCGGGCGGTGCCCGAGCCGACGGCGATCGTGAGGTTGGCGACGGAAAGGACGGGTTCGGCAGTCATGACAACTCGTGAAAGGCAAGGCACGGCGCCGAAGCTGCCCCCTTCGCCCGTTTCGGGAGACGGTGCCGGCAGGCGGATGAGGGTCTCCGGTCGCCGCGCGTCCGGTGGTCCAAGCGCGCTCGCAGCGCGCCCTGGAAAAACCCTCACCCGCCCCTTCGGGGCACCCTCTCCCGTCGCGGGAGAGGGGGAGGTGCGAGCCCGCCAAAGGCTGCGGCTGCGGTTGCGGCTGCGGGAGCGGGGCTGGTCCGCCTACTCGAACACCACCCGCGGGAAGTAGAACGACACGACCCAATTCGGCATGTCGACGATCTCCGAGATCCGGAGATCCCCGCAGGTCGAGACCAGCATGTAGGCGTCGACGGGGTTCATGTTGTAGCGGCCGGCGAGCAGCTCCACCATGTCGGCGACGGCCTGGCGGGCACCCGTCATGAGGTCGGGCCCGACGCCCGTCGTCACCTCGTAGCCCTTGGCGTCGAGGTGGCGCGTCACCGGTCCCGGCGTCGTGAAGCGGGGCATCGCGAGCTTGGCGCCCTTCACGAGGTCGAGCGTGAGGACGGCGTTCATCGGGCTCTCGATCGCCGTGCCGCAGACCTCGCCGTCGCCTTGAGCGGCGTGGGTGTCGCCGACGGAGAACAGCGCGCCGGCGACCTCGACGGGGAGGTAGAGCTCCGTTCCCGCCGCGAGATCGCGGATGTCGAGGTTGCCGCCGACCCGGCGCGGCGGAACCACCGAATGGTGGCCCGGTTCCGCCAGCGCGTTGCCGATCGTCCCCGCGAAGGGCTTCAGCGGCACGCGGCCGTGCGCGCCGAAGGCCGCCGGCTCGAGCGAGGTCGGATCATAGGACCAGAGCGTCAGCGCGGGCTCGGTGAACTGGTCGGCGAGAAGGCCGAAGCCGGGGATGTTCGCCGTCCAGCCGAAGCCGGACGGTTTGAACCCCTCGATCGTCACCTTCAGAGCGTCGCCGGGCTCGGCGCCCTCGACGAAGATCGGGCCCGAGACCGGGTTGATCTTGGAAAAGTCGAGGGTGGCGACGCTCTCGACCGTGGACTCCGGCGTCAGCTGGCCGGCGGAACTATCCCGGCACTCGAACTCGATCGTCGATCCCGGCGCCACGCGCAGCGCCGGTTCGAGCGAATTGTCCCAGCCGAAATGATGCTGCCGGCCGTGAATGGTGTAGTCGCAGGCCTTGCACATCTCACTTCGTCTCGACGTACTTGTAGTTCATCGGGGTGTTGACCGGGTCGATATAGAGTGCGTCCTCGCCGCCCATCCGCTCCGAGCGCATGGTGTAGCGCTTCTCGTTGAAGACCGGCGCCCAGGGGGCGTCGGCCATGACGCCCTCGTAGACCTGCCCCCACGCCGCGGCGCGCTCGGCGGCCTTGGCCGGGTCGACGATGGCGTCGGCTTCCGCGGCCTTGGCGTCGAGCGCCTCGTTGCAGTACTTCGCCCAGTTCCAGCCGCCTTCCGCCGCACCCGCGCAGCCGAGGATGGGGCCGTAGAAGTTGGACGGGTCGGGGAAGTCGGCGATCCAGGCCATGCCGCCCGACCAGATCATCGGCGCGCCTTCCGCCGAGCCGCCGGCGGCGATGACGTTGGCGGCCGCCAGGCTCTGGATCGAGGCCTTGATGCCGATGGCCGCCAGATCCTGCTGGATCGCCTGCGCGATGCGCGGCTGCGGGTCGACGTTGGCGACGAAGAGCTCGGTCTCGAAGCCGTCGGGATGACCGGCCTCGGCGAGGAGCTTCTTGGCGCCCTCGACGTCGTACTTGTAGCCCTCATAGGCCTCGACGTAGCCGGGCATGGTCGGGGGCAGCGGCTGGTTGGCGGGGGTCGCGCGGCCGTTGATGATCTGGACGATGCGGTCCTTGTTGATCGCCATGTTCACCGCCTGGCGCACCTTCAGGTCGTCGAAGGGCGCGGCCTTGGTGTTCATGGTGATGTAGCCGGTGTGGAGCTGCACGCCCTCGACGACGCGCGCCTTCTGCGCCGGGTCGTCCATCACCTCGCGGAACTTCGCCGGCGGAATGCCGTCGCCGGGCACGTCCACCTCGCCGTTCTGGACGCGCAGGAGCGAAACCACCGGCTCCTGGCCGATCTCGAAGGTGATCTCGTCGAGCTTGGGCGCGCCCTCGCGGTAGTAGTCCGCGTTCTTCGTGAGAACGAGGCGCTGGCCGAGCGTCCACTCGCTGAGCTTGAAGGCGCCGGTGCCGACCGGGTTGCGGCCGAAGTCCGCGCCGGACTTCTCGACCTCCTCCTTGGGCACGATGAAGGAGAAGTTCAGCGCCATGACCGACAGGAACGTCGCGTCAGGGCGCGACAGCGTCACCTCGACGGTCTTCGGGTCGAGGATCTTGACGCCCGAGAGCTCGCTGGCGGTCCCCGCCTGCATGGCGTCGAAGCCCTCGATCGAGCCGAGGAAGCCGGCGCCCGGCGACTGGGTCGCGGGGTTCACGGTGCGCTCGAAGGAGTACTTCACGTCGTCGGCGGTCATCGCGCGGCCGTTGTGGAACTTGACGCCGTCGCGCAAGCGGAAGGTGAAGACCTTGCCGTCGGGCGAGATCTCGTAGGACTCGGCAAGGCCCGGCCGAAGCGTCGCCGTGCCCGGCTCGTAGTCCATCAGCCCGTCGAAGATCGCCTTGATCATCGAGAAGTTCTGCCAGTCGTAGCCGATGGCGGGGTCGAGGGTCGCGATGTCGTCCTTGTAGGTCACGACGATCGAGCCGCCGCCGTCCTGGGCCATCGACATGGAGGGGGCGGAGAGAAGCGCTGCCGAGAGGGCCAGCGCCGCCGCGGTGCGCTTGAGGAGAGAGGTCATGAACGAAGCGTCCTTCCGGTTTACTGGAGCTTGATGCGGGGATCGACGAAGGGGGCGAGGAGGTCGGCGAGGAGATTGCCGAGAACGATGGCGACGGCCGAGACGAGGGTGACGCCCATGATGATCGGCAGGTCCACGCGCTGGATCGCCTGCCAGGCGAGCTGGCCGATGCCGGGCCAGCCGAAGACGCTCTCCACCACGACGATGCCGCTCATGAAGAGGCCGATATCGATGCCGATCATCGCGATGATCGGCAGGATCGCGTTGGGGAAGGCGTGGCGCAGGAGGATGGTCCAGCGCTTCAGGCCCTTGGCGCGCGCGGTTCGGATGTAGTCCTGGCGCAGGACGTCGACCATCGAGGAGCGCATCATCCGCGCGTACCAGCCGGCCCCGAGGATGCCGAGGGTCAGGGCCGGCAGGACGAGGTGCGAGAACGTGCCGTAGCCGCCGATCGGGAACCAGCCGAGCCGCACCGCGAAGACGTAGAGAAGGAGGAGGCCGACCACGAACTGCGGCGCCGACACCGTGACGAAGGAGGTCACCATCAGGGCGTGGTCGCTGGCCCGCCCGCGCCGCACGGCGGCGAGCAACCCCATGGTGAGGCCGAGCGCCAGCTCGCAGGCGATCGCCGCCACCATCAGGAGAAGGCTCGCGGGCAGCCGCGCCAGGATGAGGTCGGACACCTGCGAGCGCTGGAGATAGGAGCGGCCGAGGTCGCCCTGGAGGAGGTTGCCGAGATAGCGGGCGTACTGGACGAAGAAGGGCTGATCGAGGCCGAGCTGGGTGCGGATGTTGGCCACCTGGGCAGCGGACGCCGTGCGACCGGCGATCTGCCGGGCGGGATCGGCCGGCAGGAGGTAGAGAAGCGCGAAGGTGACGAGGCTGACGCCGAGAAGGATGAGCGCGGCTTGGAACAAGCGGCGCAGGAGATAGGTCGCCATCAGCCGCGCCCCTCCTCGGTCGGATCGAGGACGTCGCGGAGCGCGTCGCCGACGAGGTTGAAGGCGAGGGCCAGGAGCAGGATCGCCGCGCCGGGGAAGAACACCAGCCAGGGGGCGGCCTGGAAGTAGGTCTGGTTCTCGAAGATGATGTTGCCCCAGGAGGCGTCGGGCGGCTGCACGCCGACGCCGAGGAAGGAAAGCGTCGCCTCCAGCAGCACCGTCGTCGAGATGCCGAGCGTGCCGTAGACGATCACGGTCGAGGTCAGGTGCGGCAGGACGTGGGCGAAGAGGATGCGGGCGCGGCTCGCGCCCAGCGTCACCTCGGCCTGGATGAACTCGCGCTCGGACAGCGAGCGCGTCTCGGAATAAACGACGCGCGCGACCTGCACCCAGTTCACCAGGGCGATGACGAGGGCGACGATCCAGAGGCTCGGCCGCAGCACCGCGGCGAGGCAGATGGCGAGCAGCAGCGCGGGAAAGGCCATCATCAGGTCGGTGAAGCGCATCAGCACCGTGCCGACGATGCCGCGGAAGTAGCCCGCGACGACGCCGACCAGCGTGCCGATGATCAGCGCCGCGCCGTTGGCGACGACGCCGATGATCAGCGAGTTGCGCGCGCCATAGAGGAGGCGGGAGAGCAAGTCGCGGCCGAGGAGGTCGGTGCCGAGCCAGAACTGCGCGGACGGCCCGAGCGGCGCGCCCTCCAGGCTCAGGCCGTCGAAGAACTGCTCGTTGGGGTCGTAGGGCGCGATCCAGGGCGCGAAGGCGGCGGACAGGACGACGGCCGCGATCACGAGGAGGCCGAGGACGGCGAGCTTGCGGCGCAGGAGCCGGGACACCACGCCCTCGCCGGTGACCGGCGCGCTCGGCGGCAGGACCGGGGCGTCAGGCCCGACGAGGACGCTCATGCGAGCCCTCCCCGGTCTTGAGGTCGACGACGCGCCGCGCCGCCTCCTCCAGCGTCACCTGCCAGCTCATCGCCAGCGCCCTGAGCTGCGCATAGGCCTGCTCCTCGTTTGTGGTCCGGGATGACAGCGCGACCACCGCGCGCACCACCGTCTGGCGCTCGGCGACCCGCTCGCGCAGGCTCGCGATCTCGGCGGCGAGCCGCCGCCGCTCGTCGAAGGCCCGGCGGGCGATCAGGAGCGCGGCGTAGACGCCGGCGCTGCCGACGGGCTTCAGGAGCTGCGCGTCGGCCTGGCGCGACAGCGCCCATTCGATGCGGCCCGGCGCTTCCGAGCCGATGAGCGCGACGAGCGGCATCGGCGCCTCGCCCGGTGCCCAGGGGAACTGCTCTTCGAAGCCGAGATCGACGTCGAAGAACAGGAAATCGGCGCCGGCGGCCGAAGCCGGCAGCTCGGGCCAGGCCTCCTCCACCTCCAGGCCGATCGCGCCGAGCTGGCGCGTCAGCGCCTCGACGCCGGCATGCGGGCGGTGCAGCACGACGGCTTTGGCGCCGCCGAGATTGGGAATGCGCGTCCGGCGGATCATCGAACGAGCCTCAGGCCCGGACGGAAGGTCGCCGCGGGATCGTAGTGCGACAGGTAGGGGTCGGGCTCGACGGCGCCGCGGCTTTCCTCCAGCACCTCGAAGCGGGGGCCGGCGATGCGGGCGATCTTCACCGGCAGCGCGGCGTGCTGGGTGCGGGCGTCGATGCGGATCGTCCCGAGGGCCGTCACGTGCGGCCGGCTCGCCAGGACGCGGCGCACCGCGTCCGGCGCGTCGGTGCCGGCCGCCTCGATCGCGTCGGCGAGCACCGTCACCGCCGCGTGCGCCGCCGCCTCGAAGGAGGAGCGCGGCCCGGGGCCGCCGTCGTGGACGAAGGGCAGGCAGGCGAGGTGCCCCTCGCCGAACGGCGCGATGGAAGGCAGCTCGCTTTCGGTGAGGTTGCAGGACACGATCGGGCGGCGCTCGGGGCGGAACCGCGGATCGTCCCGGCCGAGCGCCGCGTAGGCCGCGTAGAAGGCGTAGGACGAGGGGCCGATCAGGTTGTTGAGGACGAAGGCCGGCGCCGTCGCGCGGATTTCCTCGATGAGGCGCGACACGTCGGTGTCGCCGAGCGGCAGGTAGCGCTCGCCGCGCACCTCGCCGCCGGCATCGGCCACGAGGTCGCGGGCGATGCGGTTCATCTCCCAGCCCCAGATGTAGTTGGAGCCGACCAGAAAGGCGTCGCGCCCGAAGCGCGCGGCGACGTGGGCGACGAGCGGCACGAGGTGCTGGTTGGGCGAGGCGTTGAGGTAGACGACGTGGTCGTTCGCCTCGAAGCCCTCGTAAGGGGCGGCATACCAGAGGAGGCCGCCCTGCTTTTCCAGCGCCGGGATGATCTCCTTGCGGCTCCAGGAGGTGATGCAGCCGACCACGTGGCGGGCGGGCGTGTCGCGCAGGATCTCGGCGGCGAGCGGGGCATAGGCGTCGATGCGCCCGGCCGGATCGCGCTCCACCGGCTCGAAGGCGATCGAGCGCCCCGGATCGGCGTTCACGGCCTCGATGGCCCCGAGCGCGCCGGCGCGGCTCGCCTCGCCCAGCAGCGGGTAGCTGCCGGAGCGCGAGTACAGGATGCCGATGTCGATGCGCCGCTTCACGAAAGGGTCGTTCCAAACGAAAAAGCCCCGAGATCCGGCGAGGCGGGAAGCGCGTCGCAGAACCGTCGGGGCTCGATTGCCGTCCGGCGAACAGGGCCGGTATTTCGCTCAACTTGGCTTATCGCTCGGGGCCGCGTCAAGCCCGAATGATGCGTCGTTGATCGTGCCTAATCCGGCATCACGTCGCTCGATCAATAAGCAGCCGTCGCGCGCTCACGCTGCCACGACCACCGCGGGAAATCCGGCCGCGTCGAGAGCGGCGACGATCTCCTCAGGGCGTCGCGCGGTGTCCACCTCGACGCGCTTGGCGTCGAGGTCGGCGGCGACGCTGGCCGCGGGATCGAGCTTCTGGACGGCCCGCGTGACGGAGCGGACGCAGCCGCCGCAATGCATGGCGTCGATAGCGAGCTTCATGAAAGGTGCCTTTCCAAGCTGTTCGGGCGGGAACTCGAACGGGGGATATGGGGCTTCCCATCATGGCAAGGTCAAGCCGGACGCCGGCTCGATAGGTTCGACGGCCATCGGCGGCGTCCAGCCGTCGGCTATCGCCGCCGCCCTTGACCTTCCCATGATGGGAGACCTTATCTCTCCCGGCGACGGCCGCTCGTGCGGCCCTCGCAGCCGAAAGATTCCTGCCATGGCGACCGCCGCGCTCACCCGTCCCGCACCCGTTTCCGCCTCCCGTCCGGCCGCGTCTAGCCGCGCCGTCGCGCTCGGCGTGGAGGGGATGAGCTGCGCGTCCTGCGTCGGGCGCGTCGAGCGGGCGCTGGCCGCCCTGCCCGGGGTCGAGGCGGCGAGCGTCAACCTCGCGGCCGAGCGCGCCGACATCCGCTTTTCCGGCCCGGCGGACGCGCAGGCCGCGATCCGGGCGATCGAGGACGCGGGCTACGACGCGCGGCTCCTCGACGAGGCGCGCGACGCGGGCGCGGCGGAGGACGAGGCCGCCGCCCGGCGCACGGCCGAGACGCGGCGGCTGAAGCGCTCGGCGATCCTCGCGGCCGTTCTGGCGCTGCCGGTGGTGGTCCTCGAGATGGGCTCCCACCTCTTCGCGCCCGTCCACGCCTTCGTCATGGAGACGATCGGCATGCGGGAAAGCTGGATCCTCCAGTTCGTCCTGACGGCCCTCGTCCTGGCGGTGCCCGGCCGGCGGTTCTTTTCCTCGGGTGTGCCCATGCTCCTCAAGGGCGCGCCGGACATGAACGCGCTCGTCGCGCTCGGAACGGGAGCCGCCTTCGGCTATTCGACGGTCGCGACCTTTGCCCCTGGCCTGCTGCCGGCCGGAACCGTCGCGGTCTATTACGAGGCGGCGGCCGTGATCGTCGCGCTCGTTCTTCTCGGCCGCACCCTCGAAGCGCGCGCACGCGGCCGCACCTCGGAGGCGATCCGCCGGCTGATCCGCCTCCAGCCGAAGACGGCGCTGGTCATGCGCGACGGCCGCGCCGTCTCCGTGCCCGTCGCCGAGCTGCAGCGGGGCGACATCGTTTCCGTGCGGCCGGGCGAGAGCCTGCCGGTCGACGGCGAGGTGACGGAGGGGTCGAGCTTCGTCGACGAGTCGATGATCACCGGCGAGCCCGTGCCCGTCGAGAAGGTGCCGGGCGCTAAAGTCGTCGGCGGCACGGTGAACGGCGCCGGCGCGCTAACGATGCGCGCGACGGCGGTCGGCTCGGCCACGGTGCTCGCGCAGATCGTGCGCATGGTGGAGGCGGCGCAGGGCGGCAAGCTGCCGATCCAGGCGCTGGTCGACCGCGTGACGCTGCGCTTCGTGCCGGCCGTCATGGGCGCCGCGCTCCTCACCTTCCTCGCCTGGCTCGCCTTCGGCCCGGAGCCCGCCCTGTCCTACGCCCTCGTCAACGCGGTCGCCGTCCTCATCATCGCCTGCCCCTGCGCCATGGGGCTGGCGACGCCGACCTCGATCATGGTCGGCACGGGCCGGGCGGCCGAGCTCGGCCTCCTGTTCCGCCGCGGCGAAGCGCTGCAGTCCCTGCGCGACGCGCGCGTCGTCGCCTTCGACAAGACCGGCACGCTGACGCAAGGCCGGCCGGAGCTGACCGATCTCGTCCTGGCGGAAGGCTTCGAGCGGACGCAAGTGCTGGCGCTCGTCGCGGCCGTCGAGGCGCGCTCCGAGCATCCGGTCGCGCGGGCGATCCTGGCCGCCGCCGAACGGGAGGGCCTCGCCCTCGCCTCCGTCGAGGGCTTCGAGGCGCAGCCGGGCTTCGGCGTGTCCGCCCGCGTCGGCGGCCGGCCCGTCGCGGTCGGCGCCGACCGCGCCATGACGTGGCTCGGCCTCGACCTCGCGCCCTTCCGGGCTGCGGCCGAGCAACTGGCGGAAAGCGGGCGCTCGCCGCTCTACGCTGCGGTGGACGGCCGGCTGGCCGCGCTCCTCGCCGTGTCCGATCCGGTGAAGCCCTCGGCGCGGGCCGCGGTGGCCGCGCTGAAGGACCTCGGCCTCGCGGTCGCGATGGTGACGGGCGACAATGCCCGCACGGCCGCAAGCGTCGCCCGCGAGCTCGGCATCGACGAAGTCGTCGCCGAGGTGCTGCCGGGGGCCAAGGTCGAGGCGGTGGAGCGGCTGCGCGCCGCGCATGGGCCCATCGCCTTCGTCGGCGACGGTATCAACGACGCGCCGGCGCTCGCCGCCGCCGACGTCGGGCTGGCGATCGGCACGGGCACCGACATCGCGGTGGAGGCGGCGGACGTGGTCCTGATGTCGGGCGCGCTCGACGGCGTGCCGAACGCGCTGGTGATCTCGCGCGCCGTGATCGCCAACATCCGGCAGAACCTCTTCTGGGCCTTCGCCTACAATGCCGCGCTGATCCCGGTCGCGGCGGGCGTGCTCTATCCCGTGAACGGCACGCTGCTCTCGCCGATCGTCGCGGCGGGGGCGATGACGCTGTCGAGCGTCTTCGTTCTCGCCAACGCCCTGCGGCTGCGGGCCTTCCGCCCCGCGGTCGAGGCACGGGGAGCCGCGTCATGAACATCGGCGAAGCGGCGAAGGCCTCCGGCGTCTCGGCCAAGATGATCCGCTACTACGAGGAGACCGGCCTCATCGCGCCGCCGGAGCGCTCGCCCGCGGGTTACCGCACCTACGAGCCGAGCGAGATCCACACCCTCACCTTCATCCGCAGCGCGCGGAACCTCGGCTTCTCCATGGAGGAGATCGCGGAGCTGCTGGCGCTCTGGCGCGACCGCGAGCGGCCGCGGCGGGAGGTGAAGCGGATCGTCGAGGCCCATATCGGCGACCTCGAAGCGCGCATCCGCGCGCTCCAGGACATGGCCGGCACTCTGCGGCACTTGGCGGATGCCTGCGGCGGCGACGACCGGCCGGACTGCCCGATCCTGAAGAGCCTCGCCGCGCCCGAGCCCGATACCCTGCCCGATCCGCCCGCCCCGCACCGTTTCGGCGCGATCTGATCATTCCGCCGGCTGCGGCAGGCCGTCCTCTTTTCCGGAGGGCTCGCCCTTGTCGGGATGCGCGCGCTCCAGCTCGGCGAGCTTCGCCTCGCGGGCGTTGCGGGGCGCGGTGAAGCGGGCGAGCGCGACGTAGAGCGTGGGCACGACGAAGAGCGTCAAGACGGTTCCGAGCGTCGTGCCGCTGGCGATCACGGCGCCGACCGTGATGCGCCCTTCCGCGCCCGCACCGGATTCGAGGATCAGCGGCACCGCGCCGATGATGGTGGCGAGCGTCGTCATCAGGATCGGGCGCAGGCGCTGGCCCGCCGCCTCGACGGCGGCCTCGAAGGGCTCGGCGCCCTCCTCGCGCAGCTGGTTGGCGAATTCGACCAGCAGGATCGCGTTCTTGGCGACGAGCCCGATCAGGAGAAGCATGGCGATCTGGCTGTAGATGTTCAGCGTCTGGCCCATCGCGACGAGGATCAAAACGCCGCCGGCGAGCGCGGTCGGCGCCGAGATCAGGATCACGAAGGGGTGGACGAAGCTCTCGAACTGCCCGGCCAGCAGGAGGTAGACGAGGACGAGGATCATCGCGAGGATGAAGAGGACGGCTGCGCCCGTCTCCTGGTAGTCGAGGCTCTGGCCGGTGAAGGCGATCTCGGTGCCGGGCGGCTGGCTGGCTTCCGCGATTTCCGTCAGCCGGTCCAGCGCGTCGCCGAGCGAGAGGGTGGGACCGAGATTGGCGCCGAGGGTGATCGAGGGCTGGCGGTCGAGCCGCTCCAGCTCGCGCACCGTGCCCGTCTCCTGCCGCGTCACGAGGCTCGACAGGGGGATCAGCGCGCCGGTGCCGGCCCGCACGAAGACGTTGTCGATGTCGGTCGGCGACAGGCGGTCCTCGGGGCGCCCCTGCAGGATCACCTCGTATTCCTCGCCGCGGTCGACGTAGCGCGTCACCTCCGCTTCGCCGAACATGATCTGCAAGGTTTCGCCGACGGCGCGCGCGTCGACGCCGAGGGCACTGGCCCGGGAGCGGTCGACCGCGATGGAGATTTGCGGCTTGGTGTCGTCGTAGTCGGAGTCGAGGTTCACGAGGCCGGGAATGCCGGCGCCGTCCGCGACGATCCGCTGCGCCCAGGCGTCGAGGACGGCGCGGTCCGGCCCCTTCACCACCATGGAGACGGGCCGCCCGCGGCCCTGGCCGAGGCCGTTCGGATTGATCGCGAAGGCGCGAACGCCCGTCACCTGCGGCAGCGCGTCCTGGAGGCGCTCCACGAAGGCCATCTGCGTTTCCTCGCGCTCCGACCAATCCTTGAGCTGGGCGATGAGGATGCCGACGGTGGTCTGGCCCTGGCCGGGACGGCCGGGGGACAGGATGGACAGGACCGAGCGTACCGGCCCGTTCTCGCCGGAGGTGTCCTGGACGACCGCTTCGAGCTGCCGCAGCTTGTCGGCCATATAGGCGGTGGATGCGCCCTCCGGCCCCTCGACGCGCACCCGCACCGCGCCGCGATCCTCGTCGGGCGCGAGCTCGGCCGGGGTGGACGCAAAGGCGAAGGCGCCGATGCCGACGAAGACGGCGCCGGCGAGCAGCGTCAGGACGGGGTGGCGGATCGCGCCGGACAGCGCCTTGGCATAGCGGCGCCCGAGCCGGTCGAGGTGCCGGCCGACGAAGTGCTCCATGCGGCCCGGTTCTTGCCTGTCGCGGAACAGGAGCGAGGAGAGCATCGGCCCCAGCGTCAGCGCGGCGATCGTCGAGAAGGCGACGATGGCGGCGAGAACGACCGCGAATTCGCGGAACAGGAGGCCGACGTTGCCTTCCAGGAAGGCGAGCGGCAGGATCACGGCGATGAGGACGAGGGCGCTCGCGAAGACCGCGAAGCCGACCTGGCGCGTCGCGCGGGCGGAGGCGAGGAGCAGCGGCTCGCCCTTTTGATGGCGCCGGCGGATGTTCTCCATGATCACGACGGCGTCGTCGGTGCACAGGCTGATCGCCAGGATCACGGCGAGGATCGTCAGCGTGTTCAGCGAGAAGCCCATGGTCGCGGCGATCGCGGCGGCCGGGATGATCGAGGCGGGGATGGTGGCGGCCGGCACGACCGTCGAGCGGATCGAGCCGAGAAAGACGAAGATCACGACGACGATGACGGCCACCGTCTGGAGGAGGGTCGTCCCGACGTTCTTCAGGTTCTCGCGGATGAAGACGGCCTCGTTGTAGCCGACGTCGATCGACACGGAGGCCGGGATCTGGCCGCGCACGGAGTCCAGCTCGGCGATGACGCCGGCGGCGATGTCCAGCGTGTTGGCGTTGGACTGGCGGATGATGCCGAGCGAGATCGCGTCCTGCCCGTCGACGCGAAAGCCCGAATCCTGGTCCTCGACGCCGACCTCGACGCGGGCGACGTCGCCGAGCCGCACGCGGTCGCCCTGCCGGTCGATCAGGGAAAGCTCGGCGAAGTCCTGCGCCGAGGTGAAGCGCGTGTCGGCGCGAAGGGTGATGGCCTGCGTCGGCGTCTCGATCTCGCCCGCCGGCAGCTCGACGTTCTCCGCCTCCAGCCGCGCCGAAACGTCGGAGGCGGTGACGCCCCGGGCGGCCATGGCGCGGCGGTCGAGCCAGATGCGCATGGCGTAGCGCTTCTCGCCGCCGATCTGGATCTGCGAGACGCCGGACACGGCGCCGATGGCGTCCACCACGGTGCGGTCGACGATGTCGGTGAGCGCGGCCGTGTCGTACTCGTCGGAGCGCACCGTCAGGTACATCATCGGCTGGTCGTCGGCCGAGGCCTTCTCGATGATCGGCTCCTCGACGAGGTCGGGGAGGTCGTTGCGCACCCCCGAGACCTTGTCGCGGATGTCGGCGGCGGCCGCGTCGATGTCGGCGCCCGCCTCGAATTCGAGGTCGATGTCGGAGGCCTCGTCGCGCGTCGTCGAGCGGATCTGCCGGACGCCGGCGACGCCCGACAGGCCCTCCTCGATGATGCGCGTCACCTCGCGCTCGACCACCTCGGCCTGCGCGCCGCGATAGGTGGTGTTGACGGTGACGGTGGGGGGATCGACGTCGGGGAACTCGCGGATCGGCAGGGCGAAGAGGGCGCCGAGGCCGATGGCGATGAGGAGAAGGTTGATGCTGGCGGCGAGGATCGGGCGGGAAACGGCCGTGTCGAAGAGCCTCATCGCGCCTCAGCCCTCGCTCGCGGCAGGGGAGGCTGCGGCCTGTTCGGGCGCCGGTGCCGGCGGGGCGCGGGCGGGCGGGCGCTCCTCCACGGACTGGCCGGGCTGGAGGTCCTGGAAGCCCTCCACCACCACGCGCTCGCCGGGCTGGAGGCCTCGCACGATCTCGATCCCGTCCGGCGCGCGCTGACCGATCTCGACCTCGACGCGCTCGGCCTTGTTGTCGGCCACGCGGAACAGGAAGTGCTTGGAGCCCTGGAGCTGGACGGCCAGCGGCGGCGCGATCGTCGCGCCCTCCTTCAGGCCGAGCTCCAGCGTCACGTTCATCAGCATGCCCGGCAGGAGCGCCTCGTCGGCGTTGGGGATGGTCGCCTCGACGGTAACGGTGCGCAGCGCCGGATCGACGCGGCTCGCGATCGCCGTCACCTCGCCCTCGAAGCGGCGCTCGGGATAGGCGGGCGAGGTCGCGAAGACCTTGGCGCCCTCCTTCACCTGTCCGAGGAAGCGCTCGGGAACGGTGAACCGGATCTCGATCGGGTCGATGGCGTCGAGGAGCGCGATCTCGGCGCCCGGCTGGATCAGCGCGCCCAAGCTGATCGTGCGAAGGCCGAGGCGCCCGTCGAAGGGGGCGCGGACGTTGTAGTCGTCGAGCCGCTCGCGGGCCGAGGCGACCTGCGCTTCCGCGGCTTCCGCCTGCCGGCGCAGGTCGTCGGCGACGGCCTGCGGGCCGATCTCCCGCTCGGCGAGGTCCTGAGCGCGCTGGAAGCCCTGCAGCGCCTCGCTAGCCGCAGCCTCAGCCACCCGCACCTCGTCCTCGGCATCGGCCGGGTCGAGCCGCACGAGGATGTCGCCGGCCGAGACGTCCTGCCCGTCGGTATAGGCGATCTCCTCGACGCGGCCGGACACGCGGGAGGTGACAACGACGCTTTCGCGCGCCACGGCGTCCCCCACCGCCTCGACGGTGATCGCGATGTCGGCGGCGGTCACGTCCGCGAGCACAACGGGCGCCGGCGGCTCGCCACCGCCCCGACCGTCCTGGCCTTGCCCCCCGGAGGGCGCGGCCTCGGCGAGGCCGAAGCTCGGCACGCCCGCCGGCCAGCCGTTGAGGGAGACATAGCCGCCGAAGCCGGCGGCTGCGACGAGGCCGAGGACGAGCGTGGCGCGAAGCGGTTTCATGCGCGGAGGCGTCTCCCGGGAGCGGCAGGTGTCCCGGCGCCAATCGCTCAGCCGCTCAATCGTTCCGGGTGCCCGGTCCTCGCGGGACGCGATGCCGCAGGGCCGGCGCCTACTCCTCGCCGGCGGGCGCGTGGGCCTCGTCGCCGGCAAGACCCCGGCGCCAGTAGGACACGACGAGGTGGCGATCCTTGCGCAGCCGCCGCTCCTTGCGCAGGAACTTGCGGATCTCGCGGAAGTCGGCGAACTCGCAGCCCGCCCAGACGAAGGTGTCGGCGGGCATGGCCGCCCAGTCGAGGCCGCGAACGGCCTGCGACAGGAGCCCCGCCGTGCCGGCCGGCGCGCCGTTGCGGTGGAGCCAGACGACCTGCGCCTCGGCGCCCTCGGGCACCGCGATCGGCAGCTCGTCGGCCGGCCCGTCGACCTCCAGGAAAACCACCGCGTGGGTGCCGGGCTTCAGGCTCTCGACGATGCGGGCGACGGCCGGCAGCGCGGTGTCGTCGCCGAGGAGCACGAGCGAGGCGGCATCCGGCTCCATGCCCCCGCCCGGACCCATCATGCCGACCGGATCGCCCGGCCGCGCGTCTTCGGCGAAGAGCGAGCCCGGCGTGTCGAGGCCGGGATGGAGCACGATGTCGATGTCCACCCATCCCGCCGCCACGTCGATGCGGCGGATGGTGTAGACGCGCGCTTCCGGCCGGTCCGGCCCCTGCGGCCACACCATGCGCCCGTCCTCGCCGAGCGTCGGCCAGACCGGCGCGCGACCTTTCGGCGGCCAGACGAGGCGGATGTGGAGGCCGTCGCTGGCGTAGCGGCCGAGATCCTCGCCGGCGAGCCGCACGCGCTGCATGTGCGGCGTCAGGCGCGTGGTCGAGACGACGCGCATCTCGCGCAGAAAAGGCGGCAGGCGCACGTCCGTGCCGTCGCCGTTCCAGGCGAAGGGCTCGACCGGACCCTCGGCCATCTCGGCGAGGTGCTCGGCGACGCCGAGCTTCATGTAGGACAGGCCGATCGGGTCGCAGCCGTCGACGGTGACGCTGATGGCGTCCGGGCCCGAGACGATCAGCCGGGCCGAGCCGTAGGGCACGTCGATGCGCCCGATGCCGTCCGCGAAGCTCGCATCGCCGTGCTCGGCATAATGCTCGCAGACGCGCTCCAGGAGCTGCCAGCTGCCGGGAACCCGGATCTCGGCGGAAGCGGTGAGGGGGAAAGCGCTCATGGATCAGAACCTGTACCGGACGGAGCCGATCACGTTGCGCTCGGGCTCCTTGTAGCAGAAGCCCGAGGAGCAGATCTGCGCGTCCTCGTCGAAAAGGTTGGTGGCGTTGACCTGGACCCGCAGGCCCTGGACCTGCGGCACGTCGTAGTGGACGGCGGCGTCCACGAAGGCGCGCGCGTCGTTCTCGAACGTATTGGCGTCGTCGGCGAAGCTGGAGGACAGGTACCGGACGCCCGCGCCGAAGCCGAGGCCCTGGGCGGCGCCGCTCTGCACCGTGTAGTCGCCCCAGATCGAGACGGTGTGGTTGGGCGTCGAGGACTGCTCCTTGCCGATCGTCTCGGGCGCGCCGTCGCGGAACTCGACTTGCGTGTAGGCGTAGGACGCGATCAGGCTGAAGCCGTTGTCGAAGCTCGCCTGCCCCTCCAGCTCGAAGCCGCGCGAGCGGATCTCGCCGCGCTGGACGGAGATGTTGGTGGAGAAGTCGGCGCTCGGAACCAAAACGACGCCGTTCTCCTGGGTGATCTCGAAGACCGAGGCCGTCACCAGCGCGTTCGTGTCGGGCACCTGATATTTGACGCCCGCTTCCCACTGCTCCGCCTCGGTCGGCACGAAGGCCGAGCCGTCGGGCCCGAGGCCGATCACCGGCGAGAAGGACGTCGCCCAGCTGGCGTAAGGGGCGATGCCGTTGTCGAAGAGGTAGGACAGGCCGACGCGGCCCGACCAAGCGTCGTCCGTCTGCTTGTCCTCGGGCCCGAGATCGTCCGGGGTGCCGCTCTTCGACTGCGTCTCGACCCAGTCGTGCCGGCCGCCGAGCGTCAGCGTGAAGCCGCCATAGGCGATCTCGTCCTGGAGGTAGAGGCCGATCTGGCCCTGGTCGACGGTTCCCGCGACGCTGGTGGACGGCGTCGCGATCGGCGCGCCGTAGCTCGGGTTCGAGACGGAGATCGAGGGCGCCGAGCCGAAGCCCTCGCGGTTCTCGAACTCGGCATAGGAGCCGTCGACGCCGCCGATCAGCGTATGGGCGAGCGCGCCGGTCTCGAACTTGGCCTCGAGCTGCGTGTCGGACACGATGCCCTTCAGCGTCTGGTCGACGTTGCCCGTGCCGCGGGCGAGGACGTCGTTCACCGGGCCGCCGAAGGGGTAGACGTATTCGGCATAGACGTCGGCCGCTTGGTAGCGCGCCTTCTGGCGGAAGACGAGATTGTCGCCGATGCGCTGCTCGAACTCGACGCCGATCCGCCCCTGCGTCTGGTCGAGATCGTTGAAGTTCGGGTCGCCATAGGGAAAGTCGGTGACCGTCCGGTTCTGGTTGAGGTAGGCGACCGTGCCGCCGCTGCGCGAGCGCTGCAGCTCGCCGAGGACGGTGAGCGAGGTGTCGCCGTCCGGTGCGTAGGTGAAGGCCGGCGCGATGGCGAGGCGGTCGTCCGAGGCGAAGGGATAGTCCGTGTCGGCGTCGCGCGCGACGCCCGTCAGGCGGTAGAACATCGTGCCGTCGGCGTTCATCGGGCCGGCCGCGTCGAAGTTGGCCTGGTAGCGGTCGTTGGTGCCGATCTGGCCCTCGATCTCGCGGACGGTCTGCGTCGTCGGGCGCTTGGAGCGCAGGTCCACGATGCCGCCGGCGTTGGACGAGCCGTAGAGACCGGCCGAGGGGCCTTTGAGGATGGTGATGCCGCCGAGCGTGTAGGGCTCGATGTCGAAGGTGGCGAAGCCGTTGTTGAACTCGCGCAAGCCGTCGCGGAAGATGCCGCTATAGGTCGCCGAGAAGCCGCGGATGAAGAAGGCGTCGAAGCGCGGGTCGAGGCCGAAGGCGCCGACGCGAACGCCCGGCACGTAGGACACCGCTTCGAGCAGGGTCTGGACGTTGCGGTCCTCCAGCTGCTGCTCCGTCACCACCGAGACCGATTGCGGCACCCGGACCAGCGGCGTCGAGGTCTTCGTCGCGGTGTCGGACAGGGTGGCGACGTAGCCGTCCGCCTGGAAGGTCGCCGCCGAGGCGCCGGCCTCCGGTGCGCCGCTGGCGTTGCGGGTGGTCGAACCGCTGCCGCCGACGGCCGCGTTCGCGTCGCCGTCCGTATCCACCGTCACCGTTTCCAGCTGCACCACGCCGCCGGTCGGCGCCTGCGCCTGAGCCGCGACGGCGAGCGTCAGGGTCGCGGCGCTCGACAGGAGGAGGGATCGCAGGAAGCGGGTGGCGGGGGAACGCGGCATGGGAACGGACCTTGAAAAAGCTCGGCCCCCGCTCGGTTGCGCTTGCGAAGGGCGTGGCCTCATCGGTAATAAAACAGGATAAATGGAGTCAACATATCGCTCGGGCGGCACAAGGGCCCGGCGAAGCCACGCTGGGAAAGCGGAACTCCTTGAAAGCGCATTCTTTTCGCCGGCCGGCGCGCCAGAGCGCCGCTGCGGTCTCCCTCGACGATCCCCAAGGGAGACTTGCATCCCAGCAACAGTTTCTCGAAGGATTCCAATCTGTTGGGGCGCGGCAGGCGTCGCGCCGCGCCGTTCTGGCGGGCCTCGCCGCGCTTCTCGCCGCGCCCGTCCTTCCGGCCCGCGCGGCGCTGCCGCGCATCGCGGTCCTCGACTACGCGCTCGCCGAAACGCTGATCGCGCTCGGGCTCCCGCCGGTCGGCCTTTCCAACGCCCGCGGCTGGAGCCGCTGGGTGGTGGAGCCGGCCCTGCCGGCCGGCACCGTCGACCTCGGCATCGACCTCGCGGTCAATCGCGAGGTGCTGGCGGGCCTGAAGCCCGACCTCATCCTCACCACCGACTACGTCGCGGCCCAGGAAGACGCGCTCTCGGCCATCGCGCCGGTGAAGCGCCTGACGATCTACGACGGCTCGGCGCCCGTCCTGGACAAGGCGAAGGCGGTGACGCTGGCACTCGGGCAGGCGGTGGGGCGCGCCGCCGAGGCATCGCGCTTCGTCGCCGAGACCGAGGCCGATTTCGCCGATCTGAAGCGCCGCAACGTGCAGGCGAACCGGAGGCCGGTGCTCGTCCTGTCCTTCATGGATGCGCGGCACGTGCGCGTCTACGGCCGGCCGGGCCTCGCCGCCGGCGTCCTCGACGCGATCGGCATCCCGAACGCGTGGGAGCCCGAGACCAACCTCTGGGGCTTCGAGACCGTGCCGGTGGAGCGGCTGGCGCGGGCCGGCGAGGCCGACATCCTCGTTCTCGACCCTGTGCCGCCCGACGCCCTGCCGACCCTCCAGCGCAGCCCGCTCTGGCGCGAGCTGCCGGCGGTGAAGCGCGGGCGGCTGACGATCCTGCCGCCGGCGCTGATGTTCGGTGCCCTGCCCTCGGCCCGGCGCTTCGCCCGTCTCGCGACCGAGGGGCCGAGCACGTGAGCGCGCTGCGCCAGCCGAGCGGGCCGGGCGCTCTCGCGCTCGGCCTCCTCGCCGCGACCCTCGCGGCGGGCGTCCTCGTGCTCCTGCCGGCCGTGCGGGAGCTGGCCGGGGCGCCGCCGCCCGCCGCCGCCTTCGATCCCGGCCGGATGGTGCTGCTCTACTCGACCCTGCCGCGCCTCGTCATGGCGCTCTTGTGCGGGGCGATGCTCGGGCTCGCCGGCGCGCTTCTCCAGGCGGCGCTCGGCAATCCGCTGGCCTCGCCGACGACGATCGGAACGGATGCCGGGGCGCGCCTCGCCCTCGCGCTCGCCGGCCTCTTCGCGCCCGCGCTTTACGGCTGGGGGCGCGACCTCGTGGCGCTCGGCGGGGCGGGGGCGGCGACCGGCCTCGTCTTCCTTCTCAGCCACCGCCAGGGCTTCGCGGCGGTGTCGCTGGTACTGGCCGGGCTCGTCGTCAGCCTTTACGCCGGGGCGCTGGCCGGCCTCCTCACCCTCGTCGAGGACCGCTACCTTGCCGGCCTCCTGATCTGGGGCGCGGGCTCGCTGTCGCAGCAGAGCTGGGACCCGGCGATCGGCCTCGCCACCCGCGCCGCCCTCCTCCTGCCGCTCGTTTTCCTTCTCGTGCGCCCGCTCCAGCTCGTGGAGCTCGGCGAGGACGCCGCGCGCGGGCTCGGCGTGCCGGCCGCACGCCTGCGCCTGTTCGCGATCGCGCTCGCCGTCGCCCTCGCCGCCTTCGTGTCGGCCGCCGTCGGCGTCATCGGCTTCGTCGGGCTCGTCGCACCGACGATCGCGCGGGCGGCGGGCGCGGCGCGGGTCAAGCACCGGCTCGTCTGGTCGGCGGTGCTGGGCGGCCTCATCCTCCTCCTCACCGATCTCCTGGTCACGCTGCTCGCCGGCCCCTTCGCCGACTTCCTGCCGACCGGGGCCGTCACTGCCGTTCTCGGCTCGCCGATCCTTCTCTGGCTCCTGCCGCGCGTGTCGCGCAGGGAGGCGCCGCCGCTCAAGCCGGCCGATCCCGAGCGGGCCCGGCGCCGCCCCGGCCGGGGCGCCCTCGCCTTCGCCCTCCTGGCGCTCGCCGCCTTCGCCGCGGCGCTGCTTCTCGGCCATGGCCCGGGCGGCGGCTTCGGCGTCGCGACGGGCGCGGCGCTCGACGCCGTTCTCCCGTTCCGCTGGCCGCGCCTCGTCGGCTCGGCCGGGGCGGGCGCGCTGCTGGGCCTTGCCGGTCTCCTTCTCCAGCGCCTCACCGCCAACCCGATGGCGAGCCCGGAGGTGGTCGGCGTCAGCGCCGGCGCGACCTTCGCGATGGTGCTCTCGGTCTTCCTGATCGGCGTCGCGGGCGCGGCCTCGGTCACCGCGGCGGCGCTTCTCGGCAGCCTCGCGGCGCTTCTCCTGGTTCTCGCGGTCGCCCGCCGCTCCGGCTTCGCGCCCGAGCGCGTGCTTCTCGCGGGTCTCGCGGTGAACGCCCTCCTCGACGCGGTCGTGGTGGTACTCTCCGCGACGGGCGACCCGCGGGCGATCCAGCTCCTCGGCTGGCTCGCCGGCTTCACCGCCAACGTGTCGCCCGGCTCGGCCGTGCTCGTCGCCGTCGGCGCCGGCCTTCTCGTGCCGCTGGCGCTCCTTCTCCAACGCTGGCTGGCGCTGCTGCCGCTGGGCTTCCCCCCGGCCGCCGCTCTCGGCGTTCCCGTGCCGGCCGCGCGGGCGACGCTCCTCGCCATGTCGGGCCTCGCCGTGGCGCTCGCGACGCCGGTGATCGGGCCGCTCTCCTTTGTCGGGCTGATGGCGCCCAACATCGTGCGCCGGCTCGGCATCCAGGCGGCCGGCGCGGCGATCCTCGCCTCCGCCGCCTGCGGCGCCCTCGTCCTCCTCGTCGCCGACATCGCGGCGAACGCCCTCGCCTATCCCCTCCAGCTGCCGACCGGGCTCGTCGCGAGCCTCGTCGGCGCCCCCTTCCTTCTCTGGCTCCTCCAGTCGCGAAAGGCCGCCTGATGCCCTCCCTCGCCGTTGCCGCCTCTCCCCGGACCCGCCCGGCCCCGGCCTTTGCCGTGCGCGACCTCCGCCTCGCCATCGGCGGTCGCACGATCCTCGACGGCGTCGGCTTCGACCTTCCCGCCGGCCAGGTCACCGGCATCCTCGGGCCCAACGGCTCGGGCAAGTCGACGCTCCTGAAGGTCCTCGCCCGGCAGATGCCGGCGGATGGCGGCAGCGTGCTCTTCGAGGGCCGGATCCTGGAGGGCTGGCGCTCGCGCGACTTCGCCCGCCGCGTCGGCTACCTGCCGCAGCAGCTGGCACCCGCGGCCGGGCTGACGGTCTCCGAGCTCGTCGCGCTCGGCCGCTATCCCTGGCACGGGGCGCTCGGGCGCTTCTCCGCGACCGACGCCGAAAAGGCGGAGGCCGCGCGCCGCATCACCGGGGTCGAGCGCTTCGCGGACCGTCTCGTCGACCAGCTCTCGGGGGGCGAGCGCCAGCGCGTCTGGATCGCCATGCTGATCGCCCAGGACGCCGCCTGCCTCCTTCTCGACGAGCCGATCTCGGCCCTCGACGTCGCCGTCCAGATCGAGGTGCTCGACCTCGTGCGGCGCCTGGCGCGCGAGGACGGGCGGACGGTGGCCGTCGTCCTCCACGACATCAACATGGCCGCCCGCTTCTGCGACCATCTCGTCGCCCTGCGCGGCGGGCGGCTCGTCGCCGACGGCTCGGTCGACGACCTCGTGCGCGCCGACCTCCTGGAGAGCATCTACGCCCACCCGATGACGGTGATCCCCCATCCCGAGACCGGGCAGCGCATCGCATTTCCGCGATGAAGACGGGGCTAGCGAACGAGCATCGCCCGGAAATCGTTCACGTTGGTGCCGGTCGGGCCCGGCTCGAACAGCGTGCCCAGCGCCTCGAAAGCGGAGTAGGCGTCGTTCGCCGCCATGAAGCCGGCGAGCGGCTTGCCGCGCGCCCGCAGCCGCTCGGCCGTGTCGCCGTCGCAGAAGGCCCCGGCGTTCCGCTCGCTGCCGTCGATGCCGTCCGTGTCGGCGGCGAGCGCCAGGGCGCCCGGCACGCCGTCGAGCGCTTCGGCGAGGCCGAGCAGGAATTCCGTGTTGCGCCCGCCGCGCCCGCCCGTTCGCCGGACCGTCACCGTGGTCTCGCCGCCCGACAGGATCACGCAGGGGCGCGGAAAAAGGCCTTGCTCCACGGTCTCGCGGGCGAGCGCCCCGTGCATGCGCCCGACGTCGCGCGCCTCGCCCTCGATCCGGTCGGAGAGGATGACCGCCGTCAGACCTTCCGCCTGCGCCGCGGCCTTGGCCGCCTCCAGCGAGCGCCGGGCCGTGGCCAACGTCACGACGGCGTCCCCGTCGAAGGCGCCGCCCGGCCGCGGCGCGTCGGCGGCCGGGCTCGTCAGGTGGGCGAGGACGTGCGGCGGAAGATCGAGGCCGTAGCGCGCGACGATGGCGAGCGCCTCCTCGCGGGTGGCGGCGCTCGGAACGCTCGGGCCGGAGGCGACGACCGAAACGTCGTCGCCGGGAATGTCGGAGACGACGAAGGTGACGACCCGTGCGGGATGCGCGGCCGCAGCAAGGCGCCCGCCCTTGACCTGCGACAGGTGCTTCCTCACCGCGTTCATCTCGCGGATCGAGGCGCCGCAGGCGAGGAGCTGCCGGTTCACGGCGCGCTTCTCCTCCGGGGAGATGCCCTCCGGCGGCAGCGAGAGCAGCGCCGAGCCGCCGCCGGAGATCAGCGCCACGACGAGGTCGTCGGCGCCCGCGCCCTCGGCCAGCGCCAACATCTGCCGGGCGGCGTCGAAGCTCGCTTCGTCCGGGACCGGGTGCGCCGCCTCGACGATGGAAACGGCTGTGGTGTCCACCCGGTCGCCGTGCTTCACCACCACGAGCCCGCCGTCGATCCGGTTGCCTGCCGAAAGCCACGCCGCCTCGAAGGCCTGCGCCATGACGCCCGAGCCCTTGCCGGCGCCGACGACGATCGTGCGCCCGCGCGGGGCCGCCGGCAGGTTCGCCGCGATGCCCGGCGCCGGATCGGCGGCCGCGACGGCCGCGCGATACAGCCGCTCCAGGAGTTCCCGATCGCCCGCCCCGTCCATGCCTTGGTGCCTCCCCGCACGCCGTTCCTCCCCTGGCATAGCCGAACCGGGCCCGGCCGCAAGTCCGCCGACAGGAAAGGGCACCGCCTTCCGAAACCGGGTTGCCCGCGGCCGGGACCGGGCGGATAAGCAGGCGTCCTTAAAGATCGATCCACTCTCCGCCGCGCGCCTTCGCGGCCCGTCCGCTTGTTTCCGGAACTGCCCATGCTGTCCCGCTTCTTCAGCTACTACGCCCCCTACAAGGGCCTCTTCGCGCTCGACTTCGGCTGCGCGGTGCTTGCCGGCCTCCTCGAGCTCGGATTCCCGCTCGCCGTCGCGGCCTTCGTCGACGACCTCCTGCCGGCGGGGCGCTGGGACCTGATCCTCCTCGCCTCGGCCGGGCTGCTCCTCGTCTACGTCCTCAACACGGGCCTCATGGCCGTCGTGAACTACTGGGGCCACATGCTCGGGATCAACATCGAGACCGAGATGCGCCGGCGCGCCTTCGACCACCTGCAGACGCTGTCCTTCGGCTATTTCGACAACAACAAGACCGGCCACCTCGTCGCGCGCCTGACCAAGGACCTGGAGGAGATCGGCGAGGTCGCCCATCACGGGCCGGAGGACCTCTTCATCGCGGTGATGACCTTCGCCGGCGCCTTCGCGATCATGCTCTCGATCCACGCGCCGCTCGCCCTCGTCACCGCGGCGATCGTGCCGCTCGGCACCTGGCTGACCACGGTCTACGGCGGCCGGATGACCCAGACCTGGCAGGGCATCTACGGCTCGGTCGCCGACTTCAACACGCGCATCGAGGAGAACGTCGGCGGCATCCGCGTGGTGAAGGCCTTCGCCAACGAGGAGCACGAGCGCAAGCTCTTCGCCCGCAACAACGCCCTCTATCGCGCCCGCAAGCTCGACGCCTACCGCATCATCTCCTGGACGCTGTCGCTCAACTACATGTCGATGCGGCTGATGCAGCTCGTCGTCATGCTGGCCGGCACCTATTACGTCATGCAGGGCCAGCTCTCCTACGGCGGCTTCGTCGGCTTCCTGCTCCTCGTCGGCGTGTTCTTCCGCCCCGTCGAGAAGATCGCCTCGGTGATCGAGACCTATCCGAAGGGCATCGCCGGCTTCCGGCGCTACTGCGAGTTCCTCGACACCCCGCCGGAGATCGCCGACCGGCCCGGCGCCGTCGCTCTGCGGAACGTCCGGGGCGCGGTGCGCTTCGAGAACGTCACCTTCGGCTACGATCCGGCAAAGCCCGTCCTGCGCGGCGTCACGCTCGACGTTTCGCCGGGCGAGACCGTCGCCTTCGTCGGTCCCTCGGGCGCCGGCAAGACGACGCTGCTCTCGCTCCTGCCGCGCTTCTACGAGCTGCAGGGCGGGCGCATCCTCGTCGACGGCACGGACGTGCGCGACGTGACGCTGGCCTCGCTGCGCCGCCACGTCGGCATCGTCCAGCAGGACGTCTTCCTGTTCGGCGGGACCCTTCGCGAGAACGTCGCCTATGGCCGCCTCGACGCCACGGAAGCCGAGATCCGCGAGGCGATCGCCCGCGCGCATCTCGACGGCGTCGTGGCCGACCTGCCGGACGGGCTCGACACGCTGATCGGCGAGCGCGGGGTCAAGCTCTCGGGCGGCCAGAAGCAGCGCCTGTCGATCGCCCGCATGTTCCTGAAGAACCCGGAGATCCTGATCCTCGACGAGGCGACCTCCGCGCTCGACGCCGAGACCGAAAGCGCCATCCAGGCCTCGCTGCGCGAGCTCTCGGAAGGGCGCACCACGCTGGTCATCGCCCACCGCCTCGCCACCATCCGCCACGCCGACCGCATCGTCGTGGTCGACCGCGCCGGCATCGTCGAGGAAGGGCGCCACGGCGAGCTCCTCGGCCGCCCCAGCCTCTACCGCCGCCTCCACGAGGCGCAGTTCGGCACGTGAGGCCGGCCGATGGAACGCCCGGGGCGCTTCTCGCCTTCCCCTTGCAGAACCCCAAGCGACACGGGAGGCTGTCCATGAGCGAAGCGAGCAAGACCCCGGCCAAGACCGGACAGGGCGATCCGATCCTGCCGGTGCCGGTCGGCGAGGACGGGATCGTCCAGCCGGAACGCGGCGGAGAAGCCGAAGCGCCCCGGCCGTCGGGCGACACGGACAAGGACGCGCACGACCTTGCCCACGGCAACGACCTGAAGACGCCCTGACGCCAACGCTTGGCCGGGCGCCTTCTTCCGCGCTGCAACAGATTTGACACGCGGAATCAAAGGTCTAGTCTTCCCTTCAGACGGAGGAGAACGGACGATCCGGGACGCCTCCGCTCGCAAGGCCACCCTTTCGGGCGCTGCCCCCGAGCGGCTCCATCCCGCCGGTCCGCAAACCTCCCGCGAACGCGGCCGGCGAGGGCGACGAAGATCGCCCCGCGGCCCAAGGGAGGCAGCGATGGACACCATCATCGACTTCGTCACCGGCTTTTCGCCGACCTTCTACGTCACCGTCCTGCTCGGCGCGGCGCTGAGCCTTCTCGGCGAATAGGCCGGCGGAGCCGCCGGCCGCGCGCCGGCGCGACGGACGCCCAGGATCCCGGCGAGCTCCCGCCGCCTCACCGGCAGGGTCGCGAAGCCGCCGACCCGCAGGGGCGCCGTTGGCCGCGCCGCGGCGGCCGGTGGGGTCAGACATGATAGCGCTCCCGATACCAGTCGACGAAGGCGGCGACCCCGTCCTCGAGGCTCACGGCCGAGCGGTAACGGGTGAGCGCCTGGAACAGGGCGAAGTCGGCATAGGTCGTCACGACCTCGCCCTTCTGCATCGGAAGCATGGTCTTGACGGCGGCCACGCCCATGCGGCGCTCGATGGCCCCGATGAAGTCCATGAGCTCGACCGGGCGGCTGGTGCCGATGTTGACGACGCGCCAGGGGGCGACGGGCGAGAGCGTGTCGGCGACGCCCGGCGCCGTGACCGGGTGGCCGATCTCGGGAACCTTGCCGGCGAGGCGCACGATGCCCTCGACGAGATCGTCGATATAGGTGAAGTCGCGCTTCATCTGGCCGTTGCCGTAGACCTCGATCGGCTCTCCCCGGGCGATCGCGCCGACGAAGCGGAACAGCGCCATGTCCGGCCGGCCCCAGGGGCCGTAGACCGTGAAGAAGCGGAAGCAGGTGGTCGGCAGGTTCCACAGGTGGGCGTAGGAATGGCTCATCGCCTCCCCGGCCTTCTTCGTGGCGGCGTAGAAGCTCAGCGGCGAATCCGTGTTGTCGGTCTCGGAAAAGGGCGCCTTCTCGTTGCCGCCGTAGACCGAGCTCGTCGAAGCGATCATCAGGTGGCGGGGCGCGACCTCGCGCGCCAGCTCCAGCACGTTGAAGGTGCCGACGAGGTTGGCGCTGACATAGTCTTCGGGATGATCGAGGCTGTGGCGCACGCCCGCCTGGGCCGCGAGGTGGACGATGAGGTCCGGCGCCTCGTCGCCGACCGCCCGGCGGAGCGCCTCGCGGTCCTCCAGCGCGCCGATCACGGGGCGAAAGCCCGGCATCGCCTCCAGGATCGCGTGCCGGTCCCGCTTCAGCGCGACGTCGTAGTAAGAGGTCATCGCGTCGAAACCGACGACCGCGTGGCCTTCCGCCAGGAACCGCCGGGCGAGATGGAAGCCGATGAAGCCGGCGGTTCCGGTGACGAGGATTCGCATGGCGACCTTCTGCTCTTCGATTGCCGGTCGCGCGGGAGCGTGTGCGGACACGCGGCGGCCCTAGCCGAAGACGCATAAGTGAAATCGACCGGGCCGGCGAGGGTCGGACGCTTCGCGCGCTCCATCCTCGCCGGGCTCGGCGCCATGACCGCACCGCGGCGATCAACGGCCTATGACGGCGAGAGCCTGTGAGACCCGTCCCGCCGGCTCTATTCCGCGGCCTCCAGGAGGTGGCCGCGCGCCACGCCGCTCGGGCGCCCGACGCAGGTGTATTCGAAGCCGTGCCGCTCCACCTCGTCGTAGCGGTAGATGTTGCGCAGATCCACGAGGACCCGGTGCCTCATCGCCGCGCCGATGCGCTCGAAGTCGAGCGAGCGGAACTGGTTCCACTCGGTCACGATCACCAGGGCGTCGGCGTCCGAAACAACGTCGTAGGCGTCGTCGCAGAACTCCACCCCCTGGAGGAGGTGGGAGGCCGCCTCCATCCCCTCGGGATCGAAGGCGGCGATGCGCGCGCCCTTGTCCTGAAGGGCCTGGATGATGCTGAGCGCGGGCGCCTCGCGCATGTCGTCGGTGTTCGGCTTGAAGGTCAGGCCGAGAACCGCGATCTTCTTGTCGCGCACGCTTCCGCCGCAGGCGGCGATCACCTTGCGGGCCATGGCGCGCTTGCGGTTGTCGTTGACCGTGACCGTGGTCTCGACGAGGCTGAGCGGGCTGTCGTTGTCGCGCGCCGTCTTGACGAGGGCGAGCGTGTCCTTGGGAAAGCACGAGCCGCCGTAGCCGGGGCCGGCGTTCAGGAACTTCGACCCGATGCGCTTGTCCATGCCGATGCCGCGCGCCACGTCCTGGACGTTGGCGCCCACGGCTTCGCACAAGTCCGCCATCTCGTTGATGAAGGTGATCTTGAGCGCCAGGAAGGCGTTGCCCGCATACTTGATCAGCTCGGAGGTGCGGCGCGACACGAAGAACAGCGGCGAGGCGTTGAGCGAGAGCGGGCGGTAGACCTCGGCCATGACGCGCTTGGCCCGCTCGTCCTCGGCGCCGATCACCACGCGGTCGGGGATCTTGAAGTCGGCGATGGCCGCGCCCTCGCGCAGGAATTCGGGATTGGACACGACGGCGAAGTCGCCGGCCGGGTTCACCTGGCGCAGGATGCGCTCGACCTCGTCGCCGGTGCCCACCGGAACGGTCGACTTCGTCACCACCACGGTGAAGCTCGTCATCGCGCGCCCGATCATGCGGGCGGCGTCGTAGACGTAGGACAGGTCCGCGTGGCCGTCGCCGCGGCGCGACGGCGTTCCGACCGCGATGAAGACGACGTCGGCGTCGGCGACGGACGGCTCGATCTCGGTGGTGAAGACGAGTCGCCCCGCCTTGGCGTTGTTGCGCACGAGGTCTTCGAGCCCCGGCTCGAAGATCGGCATCTCACCCTTGTTCAGCCGCTCGATCTTCGCTTTGTCGAGATCGACGCAGGTGACGAAATGGCCGAAGTCGGCGAAGCAGGCGCCACTGACGAGGCCCACATAGCCGGAGCCGAGCACGGTGATGCGCATGACGAAACTCCTGGATCTTTCCTTTGAAGGTCGGCTCGCCAGGGGTAGCCCCAGGCCGCCGGAAAGGCCAGCGCTCCCATGGCGCGGAAGGACGGCGGCACCAAGGCGCCGGGCGACGCCGCCGAACGGTCAGTCGATGAGGTGGGCGCGCAGGGCGAGGGCGACGGCGTGCTCGTCGGTGTTGGCACCCAGATGATGGCGGATGCGCGCCATGGTGCGCTCGATGCCGGTGAGGTCGAGCCGAAGACGGCTCGCCGCCTCCTCGTAGGACTCTCCTTCGGCCACCAGCTGGAGGACGCTCCGGTCGCGCCCGTCCATGGCGCCTCCCGCGCCATCCCGCTGAAAAGTCATCCCGGTGTGAGGAATGAGCACGCCAAGCCTCCATGATCGAGACGAGCGGCAGGTGAGACGCCCAGGAGTGCGATCACGTGCGGAGCCAGCCGTCGGCAGGCCGAGTATCGGGGCAAAGTCTTGAACATCAATTGCGTTTTGCAACGCCGCACACATATCGGCGGCAAACGGCTCGCCCGTTCCGGGAGCGCCGGGGGCCCTGATTGATCTTTATTGGTTTATCGCGCCGGCCGTTATGGCATAGATCCACGACTTCGATCTGGCAGGAATGGTTCGCGCGATGACCTCACTGATTGTACCGATCATCATGGCGGGTGGTTCGGGCACGCGGCTTTGGCCTGTGTCGCGCGACACGATGCCCAAGCAGTTCATCCCGCTCTTCGACGAGGGGCGCTCGACGTTCC
>NZ_VTOM01000030.1 GCF_009765365.1 Antarcticirhabdus aurantiaca | reverse complement strand
GGCTCGGTGGTGCACTACCGCGCCTCGGGCAACGCGCCCGAGCTGCGCTGCTACGTCGAGGCGCCAAGCCAGGACGCCGCAAACACCCGCCTCGCCTGGGGCCTCAAAGCCGCACAAAACGCACTCAGAGAGGGCTGAGACCCGGCGACGACGAAGCGGGAAGGGCCGCGGCGGGATCACCGCCGCGGCCCTTCCCGCATGTCCGTGCCATCTCAGAACAGGAAGAAGTCGTCGGCGCTGATCGCGAGGTTGGGCGAGATCACCGCGAACTGGATCGCGGCCGCGCCGCCCGCCCCGTCCGCGTCGAACAGAAGCGCGCCGGCGGCCTTGTCGTAGATGATGCGGTCGCTTGCATCGAGCGCCGCCTTGCCGACGACGAAGGCGTTGGGGTCCAGGTCCTCGACGCCCAGGTTGCCGAAGATCGCCCGCGCCAGGCCGATGTCGTCGTCGCGCACGACGAAGTCCTTGATCGTGTCGACGTTGCTGCCCCCGAGCGCCGTGGAGAACAGGAAGGCGTCCTGTCCCGCGCCGCCGGTGAGGACATCCTTGCCCAGCCCCCCGTCGAGCCGGTCGTTGCCCCCGCCCCCCGAGATCGTGTTGGCCGCGTCGTTGCCGGTAATCGCGTTGGCGAAGTCGTTGCCCTTCAGCGTCACGGCGGAGGTTCCGATCCCCTTGAGGATCTCGACGTGGCTGTCGGCGGCGATGGTGAAGCTCGATTTCGCGAAGACCGTGTCGATGCCTTGGGACGCGAGCTCGATCACCTTGTCGCTCGACGTGTCGACGTAATAGGTGTCGTCGCCCGCCTTGCCGGCCATGGTGTCGGCGCCGGAAAGGCCGTCGATCGTGTCGTTCCCGGCCGTGCCGTTCAGCGTGTTGGCGCCGCCCGTGCCGGTGATCGTCGCGCCGCCGGGCGTCGTTTCCGGCACGTCGATGACGGTGATGGTGAAGGTCTGGGCCTGGCTCAGGAGGCCGCCGGGATCCTTGACCTGGTACTGGAAGCTCGCCGTGCCGAAGAAGTCCGGCGCGGGCGCGTAGCTGAAGGTGCCGTTCGGGTTGAGGGTCAGGCCCTGGACGGCGGCGACGAGGTGGTAGGTGAGCCCGGTGTCGCCGTCCGGATCGCTCGCGGCGGGAAGGCTTCCCGTGATCACCGTGTCCTCGTTGCCGCTCGCGCCGTTGCCGGAGGCCGCGGCGACGGGCGCGTCGTTCCTGTTCTCGATGGTCAAAGCGAAGCTCGTCACCGCGCTCAGCGCGCCGGCCGCGTCCTTCGCCTGGTACTGGAAGCTGACGATCCCCGAGGCATTGGGCGCGGCGGCGTAGGTGAAGCTGCCGTCCGGCTTGAGGACCAGACCGGCGAGGCTGCCAACCTGGACATAGGTCAGCGCGTCGCCGGCGTCGGGATCGGCGGCGGCTGGAAGGCGGCCCGCGAACACCGCTCCGTCCGGCGCGCTCGCCGCGTTGCCGAGGCTCGCCGCGACCGGTGCGTCGTTGACGGGCGAGACGGTGATGACGAAGTCCGTGACCGCGCTCTTCAAGCCGCTTGGATCGACCGCCTGATACTGGAACACCGTCGTGCCGGCGAAGTTGGCCGGCGGCGCGTAGGTGAAGGTGCCGCCGGATCCGAGCGCCAGCCCCTGAACCGGAGAGACCAGGAGGTAGGTGAGGCCCGAATTGCCGTCGGGATCGGTGGCCGCCGGCAGCCTGCCGCTCAGCGTCGTGTCCTCCGCCACGCCCGCCGCGTTGCCCGTGGCGGCTGCGACCGGCGGGCGGCCGGGCACCGGGCCGCCGCCGCCCTCACCCGGCACCGGCGCGCCGTTTGCGAAGGCGAAGTCGGACAGGTCCACGGCCGCAGCGCCCACCGGCCGCTTGATCGTGATCGTCTCGCTCGCCGCCCCGTCGACGATCGTCCAGGTGCTGCCGGCGCCCTGCACGACCGTCGTGCCCGCACCGTAGCCGACGAGGACGATCCGGTCGCCGGCTGCCGCGCCTTTGCCGTCGAAGTCCTCGATCGTGTCGCCGTTGGCCTGCCCCTTGGCGAAGACGAAGACGTCGTCGCCAGCGTCGCCGTAGAGCTGGTCCGCCCCCGCGCCGCCGTCGAGGACGTCGTTGCCGTCCCAGCCGTGGAGGCGGTTGGCGGCCGCGTTGCCGGTGATCGCGTTGGCGAGTGCGTTTCCGTCGCCGTTGATCGCGGCCGCGCCCGACAGGGTCAGGTTCTCGACGTTGGCGCCGAGCACGTAGGCGATGCTCGACACCACCGTGTCGATGCCCGCGCCCGCGGCCTCGATCACCACGTCGCCGGTGTTGTCGACGACATAGGTGTCGTTCCCGCCCTTGCCCTCCATGGTGTCGGCGCCGACCAAACCGTTGAGGACGTTGGTGCCGGTATTGCCGATCAGGACGTTGCGGGCGCTGTTGCCAGTGGCGTCGAGGCTCGCCGTGCCGGTGAGCGTCAGGTTCTCGACCTCGTCGGACAGGGTGTAGGAAACGCTGGAGATCACCGTGTCGACGCCGCCGAGGCCGGCATTCTGCTTCTCGACCACCGTGTCGCCGACGTTGTCGACGTAATAGGTGTCGTTGCCGTCGCCGCCCTTCATCGCGTCGGCGCCCGCTCCGCCGTCGAGGACGTCGTCGCCGCCCAGACCCTCGAGCTCGTTGTTGCCGGCGTTGCCGATGATCGTGTTGGCGAGCGCGTTGCCGGTGCCGCGGACGGCGGCGCCGGTCAGCGTCAGGTTCTCGACATTGGCCGCCAGCGTGTGGTTGAGGCTCGAGATCACCGTGTCGGTGCCGCCGCCGGCCGCCTCGATCACCACGTCGCCGGTGTGGTTGACGGTGTAGGTGTCGTCGCCGCCGAGGCCCGAAAAGGTGTTGGCGCCCGTGGTGCCGTAGAAGACGTCGTTGCCGGGCGTGCCCGTCTCGGTGAAGCTCGGGATCGAGAGCGGGCCGGAATCCATGCCCGTGATGACGTTGCCCGTCGCGACCGTGCCCGTCGCCCCGCCATCGTCGTTGGTCGGCTCCTCGCGGATGCCGTAGCGGGCGTTGACCGCGCCGGTCGAGCCGATCGTATTGTCGAGGATCTTCGTGCCGGTCGAGTAGATCGTGGTCTTGGTGATGGCGTCGTCGAGGCGCAACCTGATGTTGATCTCGTCATAGGTGTTGTCGGCCTCCTGCGCGTTGTTCGTCAGGATGCTGTTCTTGACCGTCGTGTTGATCGACCCTTCGATGCGCACGCCCTGGCGCAGGTTGTCGTGGATCGAGGCGCCGTCGACGGTGACGGCGTCGGAGAGCTTGATCAGCATGCCCTCCTTGGCGTTGTCGTGGTATTCGCCGCCCTTCACCAGGATGTTCCTGACATGCGGCGGCTCGCCGCCGCTCTCCAGCGGGATGTCGCCGCGCTGGATGGTGAGGCCTGCCGAGCCGTTGCCGCGCGCCTCGTTGTTCTCCAGGACCAGGTCCTTGGTCATGTTCTGGAGGTTGAAGCCGTGGCGGTCGTTGTCGTAGGCGAGGTTGTTCGAATAGGACCCGCCGAACACCGCGTCGGCGACGAAGCCGTCGAGTCCGTTGCCGTGCGAGACGGAGTTCTTCACCACCATGTTCGTGGTGATCTCGTGCGGGTTGATGCCGTAGGCGGTGCAGTTCTTCGCCTCGACGGCGTCCAGGGTGATGTTGGACTGGGTCTTGCCGCTGTCCTCCTTGATGCCGCAGATGAAGCCGGCCTGATGGCCGGTGTTGTTGGCGCGGTTGCCGTCGATCGTCAGGTTCGAGATCAGGACGTTGTCGACCGTTTCGAGGGCGGTGCGCACGATGCCGTTGATGCGCGCGTTGAAGTCGTCGGCGAGCTTGATCACCGTCTCGCCGATGCCCGCGCCCGCGAGGGTCATGTTGGAATAGAGCTCGATCGGCCCGCGCGAGGCGTTGGCGGGATCGCCGCGAACGATATAGGTGCCTGCCGACATCTCGATGGTGCCGCCGCCCGCCGCCTTGCAGGCATCGATGGCGCGCTTGATCGCCGCCGTGTCGTCGGTCACGCCGTCGCCGACCGCGCCGAAGGCCCTCACATCAAACGTCGCCATTCATAGCTCTCCGAAGTCGATCCCAGAGCCCGCGCAGTCGATCGCCAGGCTTCCCATGCGTCAGCTTTAGCGGCAACCGCTCGGCCGAACGTCAATCGGGATCAAGGAAAGGCGCCGGATCGTCGGTCGGACGACATGGCACGGCTCAACCGGAGGAGACCGGTGCGGGCAAAAACCACAACCTCGGCCCGGCACGGCCGCCGGCCGCAACCCAGCCTTCACGCAGTGCTCAAGCCTCTGTGATCGCACGGCTTTTGGTGCAACGCAGCAGGAACGATCCTTTAGGAAAAATCCTCGGACAATCAACGCCTTAGTTTAGACAATCTTCAGACAATCCTGGGCTTCGCGGCGAAGAGCTTGGATCCTCGGCGCAGACAGGAAACAAGACGCCTCGCCGGACGAATGAATATCGAGACGAATGACATGATCTGAACGTCGATTTTCTTTCATCAGATCGCAGCCAATGGACCGAGGTCTTTCAACGGCGGCTCAATCGAAGGGCGATCATTCAAGCCACCCACGCAAGTTCCGATCGATCCTTAGCCGGCAGAGCTCTCACGCTCCGTCAGGACGAGCGGATCGGGCGGTCGCGGGCCGCCGAACCCGCGACCGCACGGTCCGGGCGCCGGTCGAAGAGGGTCTCGCCCCGGTCCGCTCCGGCGGGCAGCAACAGCGTTCCCATGCGTTTCATCCAGACGGCCCGGCAGCGAGAAACGCCGCCGCAGCCCGACACCACCATCAGGACGACCCGGATCGAGGGGCGGGACAACGATCCCGGATGCATCAAACCGCCGGTCCGGGCGAGCAACAGCTGGAGAGCAGATGCCGGTCAATTCCGATAATTTCGACCTGTCCAACTGGAAGCTGACGCTTCCCGTCGACGCGAAGAACAGCCTGTCGGGCACGGCGGTCGAGGTGAAGGACCTCGTCGGCTACGAGAACGACGGGTACTTCTTCGACCGGGCGGACGGGGCCATGGTGTTCCGCGCCATGACGGACGGGGCGACCACGAGCGGCTCGAAATACGCGCGCTCGGAGCTTCGCGAGATGAACGGCTCCGACCGCGCCGCCTGGAGCCTGTCCGAGGGCGGCACCATGACCGCGACGCTTTCCGTGGACGCGGTTCCCACGCGCAGCGACGGTTCGGCGGGACGCGTGGTGGTGGGCCAGATCCACGGGCAGGACGACGAGCTCGTGCGCCTCTACTGGGAGAAGAACAGCACCCATTTCGTCAACGACCAGGCCGGCTCCGGCAATGCCGAGACGACGTTCCTCCTCAAGAACGCGGCGGGCCAGACGCCGGACATCAGCCTGGGCGAGGTCTTCTCCTACAAGATCGACGCGCAGGGCAACCAGCTGGAGGTGTCGGTCTTCGCCGACGGCGACGTCTACACCTCGGTCAGCCGGATCAACCCGGTCTGGCAGTCCGACACGTTCTACTTCAAGGCCGGCGTCTATCTCGGCGTCAACGACACGCAGGGCTCGGGGGTCGGCCAGACCGTCTTCCACGGCCTCGACTTCAGCCACCAGGACGGCAAGGGCCTCGGGGGTCTTGTCGGGCAGCCTTCGAAGGGCGGGGGATCGCCTCCGCCGACCGAGCAGCCTCCGACGGAGCAGCCGCCGGTCGTGGTCGAGATGCCGGAGCCGGCCGGCCCCTCGGGCGAGGGTGAGAGCATCACCGGCACCAAGAGGGACGACAGCCTGTCCGGAACCGGCAAGGACGATACGCTCTACGGCCGCAGCGGCGACGATAGCCTGGCCGGCGGGGCGGGCAAGGACGTGCTCTGGGGCAATGGCGGCGACGACCGCCTCGAAGGAGGCGCGGGCGACGACTGGATGAAGGGCGGCAGCGGGCGGGACGTCTACGTCTTCTCGGCCGGCCACGGCCACGACACGGTGCACGAGTTCCGCAAGGGCGACGCGGTGATCATCTCGAACGATCTGTTCTCGTCCGTGGACGAGGTGCGGGACGCCCTGCGGCAGGTCGGCGACGGCGTCGTTCTCGAGACCGGCGACGGCTCCGGCATCCTGTTCACCGACACGACCGTCGATACGGTGGGGCTCGCCGCCTGGACCTTCGTCGAGGCGTAAGGGCGGGCAAAACGAAGGCCGCGCGGGCTCGGCTCGCGCGGCCACCGCCGCGCTCGCGAGGATGGATCAGGATCGCAGCGCGCGCCGCTCGGCCGGGCGGACGGCGGCGCCCTTGGCGCGCCCCTCGACCGCGTCCTCGTCCTCCAGGCGGAGCCGGGCGTAGTCGTCGAGGAAGGCCAGGCAGAGCGGGATGAGCGGCTGCTCCATTCCGGCATGCTCCACGAAGGGCAGGCCGTCCTCGTACCAGATCGGGCGGATGCCGTCGCAAACGGCGTCGATCGTGCCCCAGGCAGGAAAGTCGTGCGCGAAGGCTTCGATCTCGGCAGGCCTCGGATCGCGACCGACTTCCCAGTTCAGGACGTGGCGCGTCGCGAAGAGAGCGGGCATGAGGCCGTCGGACATGTCGACGTCGCCGAGCCCGCGGAGCAGCGAGACGGCGAGACGATGCATGTAGCGATCGTCATCCTCCTCGGGCAGCTCGACCATGACTGCTCGGCCCTCTCCACGTTCCCGGCAAATGACGGAAACGGGCATAGCGCAAGACCGTTGGCCTGGCAAACGACCGGCGATTGCGTTTCGGTGCGACTCGATGCCGTTCCGCACGCTCCAGGCGCTCCAGCCGGATGAGGACGCACTCATGGGTCTTCTCCCTTCGAGCCTGCTTGACCCGAGCGCACGCCCCGTCCGCTCAGCAGGCGATGGCGGGCTCGCGCTCGGCCTTGTGCTTCATCAGCGCGTCGACGGTCATGAACCAGAGATGCCATTCGTCCGGTTCGAGCCCCTCCCAGTCGGGAGCGGTGCCGCGGCGGCGACAGGCCGCCTCGTAGCCCTCGCGCGCAGCCTCGAGGCGGCGCCGCTGCAGGCCGATGTCCTCGATCTCGATTCCGTAACCGTCAACCATTGTTCGATCCGTCGCGCGGGGTGAGATGCGGTCGAGTTAAGAAACGCAACCGCACAGCTCAAGACTTCGTTCCCAGGCGAGCGCATCATAAGGGCGGGAGCAAGGCGTTTCAGCGCGAAAGACGGGGTTCTCCCCATCGATCGGCGCGCCGGGCCGGCGGAGACCGCGCGATCTTCGAACGAGAAACGCCGGCGGGCCCCGGGGGAGGGCCCGCCGGCGGCCGGCGGGTGCGATCGGGAAGGCAGGGGGCTTCAGCTCTTCGGGATCGCCCCGTCACGCCGCACCAGGGCCAGCGCCTCGGCCTCCGGCATCGTGCCGAGCGGCGCGACGGCAGATCTGGCGAGGGCGCTGCCCTTGGCGGCGGCGAGCGAAAGATAGGCGCGGGCGAGCGCCGCGTTCTCGGGCTTGGTCGTGTCGATCAGGAACAGCATGCCGAGCCTGACCTGGGCGTCGACGTCGCCGTCGCGGGCGGCCTCCGCCAGGAAGTCGCCGCCGTTGCCGGCCCGGACGGGGCCGCCGCCGAGCGAGAAGGCGTCGGCCTCCGCGAGGCTCGCCCGCGCGGCCGGCGAGTTGGCGCGCGCCTGCTCCTCCAGGAGCGCGCGGATCTGCGGCCCGCCCGCGCCGACGCCGGCCCGCGCGTCGACGAGAAGCGCGGCAAGGCTCTGCCGGGCCCGCTCCTCGCCGCCGTCCGCGGCCGCGAGCAGCCAGCGCGCCGCTTCCAGGCGCTCCTCGGCCGAGCCGCTGTCCGCCAGGCGCCGCCCCAGATGCATCGCAGCCTTCGCATCGCCCGCTTCCGCCCGGCCGCGCAGAAAGGCCAGGATCTCGGCGCTGCGGTCGGCATTGTTGAACTCGATGCCCTCGAACAGCGTCACCGCCTTCAGGGTGGAGCGGGTTTCGAGCGCAAGCGCGCGCTCCAGCCAGTCCTCGGCGGCATCCGGCTCGTACTGCTCGGGCCGCAGCATGGCCTCGCTGATGACGACCATCTGCTTGGCGCGCGCTTCCGGCTCCAGCCGCGACAGGAGCCGCAGCGCCTTGCGGGTGTCGCGGTCGACGCCCCAGCCGAGCGCGTAGGCGACGGCCGCGCGCTGGGCGCCGGAGCGGTTGCCCGCGCCGGCCGCCCGCGCGTACCAGCCGGGCGCTTCGCGCGGGGCGGGCGCGCCGCCGATGCCGTACTGGAGGAGGATGCCGTAGGCGACGGCCGAGGCGCTGGAGCCGAGGCGCGCCTCGGTCCGCAGCCGCGGCCGCAGCGCGGCCGCCGAGGGGATCCCCTGCGGCCCGAGCGCGACGATGGCCTTGGCCACGCGGCGCACGGCCTCGCGGTCGCCGGCCACGGCCGCGGCGGCGTGGCGCTTGAGGACGCTTGCCGGGCTCGGCTCGGCCGCGCCCGCGGCCGGCGAGGCCGCCGCGGCGAGGGCGATCAGAGCCGCGGCCAGAACGCGCCGCAGGGGCGCGAAGCGCTCAGTTCTCGAAGCCATGACTGCGGGCCCTTTCGTGCCAGGTCGTCGCCGCCGCGTGATCGGCCGCGACCCCGAAGCCGAGGTCGAGCGCGAGCGCGTAGCGGAACATCGCTTCCGGATCGCCCATCTCGGCCGCGGCCCGGGTCCATTTCGTGCTCTCGCCGGCCGAGACCGCGCCGGCGAGGCCGGCGGCGTGGAGCTGCGCCAGCATCTTCATCGCGCCGACGTGGCGGCTCTTCGCCGCCCGTTCGAGAAGCGCGAGGCCGTCGGGGCGCGACGCCTCGCCTTGCGTGGCGAGGATCGAGCCGGCGGCGAACATCGCCTCGGCGTTTCCGGTCGCGGCGAGATCCTTCAGCGTCGCGAGCGTCGCGGCGAAGGCGCGCGCGTCGCCCGCGCGCCGATCGGCGAGATCCCCCAGCGCCTTCACCGCGCTCGGCTCGCCGGCGAGCGCCGCCCGGCGCAGCCAGTCAAGCGCCTCGCCGTCGCGCTTGTTGGACGCGCCGCCGGTGAGGACCTCGGCGAGCGCGACGCCGGCGCGCATGTTGCCGCGCTTTGCCGCCTGCATCAGCAGCGCTTCGGCCGTCGCCGGGTCCGGCGTGCCGGTGGCGAGGCCCGAAGCATAGGCCTGGCCGAGGCCGAGGAGGTCGCGGGCCCGCTCCTCGGCCGCGCCGCGGGCGCGCTCCAGCGCGCGCTCGGCATCGGCCGTGCCCTGCCCGTTCGGCAGGGAGCGGAAGAGCCGCGCCATCTGGACGAGCGCGAGCGGCTCGCAGACCCGCCGGTCGGCGAGCGCCGCCAGGATGTCGGGCACCGGATCGGTGCCGGGCTCGACCGCCGCGAGGCCCTGCGGATCGCCGGCGCGGGCGGCGCGCAGCATCAGCGCGCGGGGGGAGGCGTCCGGCGCGTCGGCCGCGTTTCCTGCGCCCTCGCCGAGGCGGGCGAGCGCGGTCATCGCCTTGGCGTTGCCCCGCAGCGCCGCCCGGCGCAGGTGCGAGAGGCCCTGGTCCCAGGCCGGCTCGCCGGCCCGCGCCGAGGCGAGAACGAGGCGGCCGAGCTCCAGGTCCACGGACGCGCTGCCGCTCGCCTCGACGGAGGCGAGGAGGGCCTCGGCGCTGTTCGGCTCGGCGGCGAGCTCCCCGCTCGCATAGGCGCGGGCGAGCGCGAGGCGCCCTTCGACGACGTTCTCGCCGGGCGCCGCCGCCTTCGCGGCCCAGCTCGCGGCGGTCCGCCCTCCCCCGGCCGCCGCCTCGATCTTGGCGAGTTCGACCATCGCGATCCGGTCGCCGGCCTCGGCGGCTTGCGAGAGCCATCGCCGCGCCTCGTCCGCCTCGCCGCGGTCGGCCGCGACCTGACCGATCCGGCGCATGGCGGCGGAGGCGCCGGCCTCGGCCGCGCGGCGGCGCCAGTCGGCGACGGCCTCGGCCTGGGACGGTCCCGCCTCGCAGCGGAGTTCGTCCGAGACCTCCAGCATGGCGAGCGGGTTGCCCGCTTCGGCGGCGCGGCGCAGGCGCGCCTCGGCCTGCGGCCGGTCGATGCCCTCGCGCAGGAGGAAGCCGGCAAAAGCGAGATCGGCCTCGGGCGTCTCGAAGGCGCCGACCCGCTGAAACAGCGCGGCCGCAGCGCTCCGGTCGACCGGCACGCCCTGCCCTTCGAGGAGGGCGGTCGCCTTGTCGGCGAGAAGAAGGGCGCTCGCGCCGGGCCTGGCGATGGCCGCGTCGAGCGTCGCGTTCATGGCGGCGAAGTCCGGCGTGCCGGTGAAGTCGCCGCGCTGGTAGCGGGCGAGGAGCCGGACGGCGCTCATCGAGCGGCCCTCGGCGGCGCGTTTCGCCAGCGCCAAGCCCTTGGCGACGTCGCGGCCGTCGGACAGGTAATGGTCGGCGACGAGCGTCAGCGCGTCGAGCGAGCCGTGGGCGGCAGCCTCCTCGCGAAGCGCGAGCGCGCGGGCGGCATCGCGCGGCATGCCGGAGCCGGCCTCGGCGAGGCGGGCGAGCCGCAGCTCGGAAACGGGATCGCCGATCCGGTCGCCGACCTCGTACCAGGGCAAGGCGGCTGCGAAGTCCTCGCGGCCGGGCGCCCCGAGAAGCAGGTCGCCGACATCGGCGACGATGCCGCAATCGCCTTGGCTGAGCGCCGTCTGCGCGCCGATGAGGGCGAGCGTCAGGTAATGGTCGGCCGCCCCCGGAAAGGGCTCGGGCGCGCCGCCCGCACCGAAGAGGCCGGCAAATTCGAGGCCCGCGCGCGGGTCGCCGAAGCTCGCGGCGATGCTGAAGAACTTCGCCGCGCGTTCGGGGCTCGCGCCCGGCAAGCGGTTGTCGCGGTTGAGCCGCCCGAGTGCGAGCGCGGCGGTGGTTTCCCGCTCGGCCAGCGCGGCTTCGAGGAGCGCCCCGGCGCGAGCCGGATCGACGGCACCGGCCTCCGGATCGACCAGAAGCAGGGCGAGATCGCGCTTGGCGCGGGCGCTCGCCGGTCCCGGCGCCCCGGCCAGGCGCTCCAGCATGCGCCGGGCGAGCACCTTGTCGCGCGGCACCTCGGCGCTGCCCTCCGCGAGGCGCTCGGCATCGATCAGCATGCGCGCGGGATCGACGCCCGGGTCTCCCCCGTCCCAGGCAGCCCAGTCGATCGCCGGCGGGCTCGCCGCGGCGGGCGGGCGGCAGAGCGTCGCATCGGCGAGCTTCGGCGGCCGGCGCAGGGTCGCCTTGGCGTCGGCCGCGCCGACGCCGGCGGCGGGATCGGCGTAGACGGGCGCGGGCGTTGGCAGCGGCACGACCGGCTCCCTCGGCGGCGCGGGCGCGGCGAGGCCCGGCAATGCCGAAAGCGCCGGCAGGGCGAGCCCGGGCTCCTGCGCCGCGGCGGCGCCCGCGAGGAGCGCCAGGAGCGAGGCGCCGGCAAGGGCGGCCGCCGCACGGCGGCGCCGGGACCTGTCGATCATCGAAGTCATGGAAGCGATCCTCCCGTTCGCGGTTCGGCCGGCAGGCCTATTCGAGCTCGATGGAATCCCGGTCGGCGTCGGGGCCGGCCGTTTCGATCTGGCGGATGGTGCGGCCGGCCAGAAGGTTGCCGCCGGCTTCCGAGCGCTTCAGCCAGCGCAGCGCCTCGTCGCGGTCGCGCGCCACGCCATCGCCCTCGAGATAGGCGACGGCGAGCTGGTAGGTCGCGGCGGGATGGCCACGCTCGGCCGCCCGCGTCAGCCAGGCGATGCTCTTGGCCGGATCGGTCTCGCCCCCCGTACCGAGCGCGAAGATGCGCGACAGGTCGTACATGGCGGTGGCGTTGCCGGCGTCGGCCGCCTTCTGCAGCCAGGCGATGCCGTCCTGCGGCGCGCGGGCGACGCCCATGCCGTTGAGGAGGAGGTGGCCGAGGCCGGCCATGGCCTCCTTGTCGCCCCCGCTCGCCGCCCCGAACATCAGGCCGGCCGCCAGATCCGCGTCGTGGGACGGGCCGAAGCCGTTGAGATAGGTGACGGCGAGCGCCCGGCCGGCCGCGACGGAGCCGCGCTCGACCTGCTGGCGCAGGAGATCCACCGCCCGGCGCGGGTCGCGCTTGGCGTCGGAGAAGCTCAGCCAGTCGGCTTCGAGGATCGCGGCCTCGGGGCTGTCGGAGGAGCTCTGGACGAGGACGCCGCCGATCAGGTCGTTGGCCTTCTTCGGGTCGCGCGCCACGCCGTAACCGAGGAGGTAAGCGTCCGACAGGAGGAGCCGGGCGGCGATGTCGGTCGGATCGCGGGCGAGCACGGTCTCCAGAAGCTCCACCGCCTCCGCCTGCTTGGGGGCGTAGGAAATGTTCGAGAGGTAGATGCCGGCAAGGGCGATGCTCGCCTCGTCCGAGCCGAGCGCCACGGCACGCTCCAGCATCGACACGCCGCGCTCGTGCTCCGGGGCCGCCGCGCCGGTGTCCATCAGCGTGCGGGCGAAGACGACGAGCGCCTGCGGGTCGGGGTTACGACCGACAAAGGGCTGCAGCACGCGCCGGGCCGCCTCGGCGAGGTCGGGCCGGCCGCCCGCGACGAGGATGCGGGCGAGGCTGACGGCCGAGGCCGCGGTCGTGGCGATCTCCTCGGCCCGGGCGATGGCCGCCGCGTCGAGGATGCCGGCGCGCAGGCGCCAGGCAACGTCTGCGCTGGCCGCGCGGGCGTCGCCCGCGGCCATGCGCGCGGCGTAGAAGCGCTCGCCCGCCGCCCGCTCGGCCGCGTCCCCGTCGCGCATCTCGAGGTCGGCGAGGAGCCAGCGCGCCGCCTCGACGTCGAGCGCCGCGGCCTTCTCGAACCAGCGCTTGGCGAAGGCCCGGCTCTTGGCGAAGGTCTGGCCGTAGGCGTACATCTTGCCGATGCGAAGGGCCGCCTGGCCGACATCGAGCGAGGCGGCGTCGAAGAGGCGGTCCACGGCCTCCTCGCGCGACAGGGCGGCGGGGCCGATGCGGCCGTCGAGCGAGAGCGCGGCGAGGGTGTAGCTCGACTGCGCGACGCCGGTGTCGGCGTCGGCCCGCAGGGCCGCAACGAGCGCGGTGCCCGCATCCTCCGGCATGGGGCGGCCACCGAGCCGCAGCCAGGCGTCGAGGGCGAGACCCGCGGCGATGCTGCCCTCCAGCGTGCGCCGGTGCAGGAGCGGCAGGAGCCGGACCTCGAGGAGCGCGCCGTCGGCGCTGGTGCGGAAGCGGGCGGCGAGGCTCGCCAGCGCGTCGGGATCGCTCGCGATCGGCGCGAGCGCGGCGTCGATGCGGGCCGTGCGCAGCTCGGGCGAGACGTCGCCGCGCAGCGCGGCGCGAAGGTTGAGGCTGGCGAGTTGGGCGGCGGCGCGCGGCGTGCCGGTCTCCGCGGCCCAGGCGAGCCACTGCCGGCCCTCCTCCTGGGGAACCGACAGGAGGCCGAGATCGGCCGCGTCGTCGCCGATCGCCATGGCCGCGTCGCTGCTGCCGCCGCGCGCGGCGCGGCGCAGGAGGTCGAGCGCGCGGGCCGGATCGGCCGGCCCGCCGACGCCGTGAACGAGCCGGCCGGCGAGTTCCACCATGGCCGGGACGTGGTTGAGCGCGGCGGCGGCTTCCAGCCACTTCGTCGCCATGGCCTCGTCGACCCCGGTCAGGAGGCCGTCGCGATAGGCGTGGGCGAGCGAGACCATGGCGCCGGCCGAGCCGTTCATCGCCTTGTCCCGCAGCTCGGCGAGGGCGACCTGCTTCACCGTGTCCGACGGCGCCTCGCCGCTGCGGGCGATGTCGAGGAGCGCCGACAGGCTGCCCATCACGGCCGCCGCCTTCATCAGCGACTCGGGGCTCTCCTCGGCCTGAAGCCAGCCGTCGCGCACGGCCACCGCCAGGAGGAAGGCGGCCTCGCCGTCCTGGCGGAAGGCCGCCTGGCGCAGCATCGGGCCGATCTCGGCGAGAAGGGCGCGGTCCTCGTCGAAGAGCGCCAGCCGGGCGAGCGCCGCGAGCGTTTCGGGCGAGCGGTCGCCGGCCGCGATCGCCTCGCGATAGGCGCGCACCGCGCCCGGTCGGTCGGGGGCCCGCAGGGGATTGGCGGCGCTGACCGGCAGGCCGACCGCGAGGAAGTCGCCGAGCGCCCGCCGGTCGGCCGCGGCCGGGCTCGCGGCGAGGCGCTCCAGCGTCGCGCGGCTCGCCGCGAGGGCGCCGTCGGCCTCGGCGGCCGAAGCGAGGTGCGGCCCGGCGAAGCCGAGAACCGAAGCGAGAAGAAGGGCGCGCTGAAGCGTCGTCATCGCGGCTGTCCCCAGAAGCAGGTGGCGTTGCCGCCGACGAACTCGTCGATGAGCGGGCGCTGGCCGGCGAGCCGGCTGTCCACGAGCGCGTCGAGGCGCCCGAAGGCGAGCTCGCTCCCGCCGCGCGCGGCGGCTTCGGTGAAGGCCATGTAGTGGCGGCCGTGGCCGCGGGTTTCCATGAAGCCGAGATCGGGCTTCAGGTAGTCCTTCTCGGGCCCGGGAATGTGGTTCTCGGCACTGTAGACGGTGGCGAGAAGCGGCGCGTCGAGGCCGTTGAGGAGCGCCGACAGGAGCGTCGCGAAGCTCTTTCGCCCGTCCGGCGAGGCTTGCGCGTAGAGGTCGAGCCCGTGTCCGCGGGCGGCCTCGGCGATCACGGTGAGGCTCGCCAGGGTCTGGCGCTGGTACCAGAGGGCGCGCGCCCCGCGCCGGGCCTCCAGCGGCAGCGTGCCGTCGGCGCGGGTTTCGGCGAGCGTTTCGCGGAAGCGCCCGACGCCCTTCTCGAACAGGGCCTCGTCGCCGACAATCGAGCCCCAGACCATGAGGACGCTGTCGGCGAGGGTGCGGTGGTTGTTGAGGTCGACGTCGCCATCGAAGCGCGCGTCGATCCGGCGTACCAGCGGATCGATCCAGTCGCGCAAGGTTTTCGCCTCCTCGTCCGTCAGCGTGGGGGACAGGACTTGGAAGGCGACCGCGAGCGGCAGGAGCTGGCGCTTCAGCGCGTAATAAGGGTCGTAGGCTTCGGGCGTCGCCTCGAAGGCATCGGCCTCCGCCCAGGCGAGCATCAGCTCCGCGAGCTGGCGCCGGGCCTTCTCGTCGCCCCCGAGCGCCCGGCCCGACAGGACCATGACCGCCCAGGAAAAGTCCTCGGCCGAGTTGTCCGAGCCGTAGCCCTCGGTCGGCTGGAGCGCGGGGATCGGCGCGAGGCGCCGCCAGGCGGACTTGGCCGGGATCGCGAGGCATGCGGCGCGCACGGAGGCGAGTTCCCGCGTCTTCAGCGCCGCCTGCCGGGCGGGCACGTCGAAGAGGCCCGTCCAGCCGTCCGCCCGGGCGGCGCCCGGCAGAGAAAGCACGAGGCCGGCGAGAACGGCGAGGGACGTCAGGCAGCGGCGCGCGTCAGCCATCGGAACGGCCTCCCAGAGTGACCTTGGCCTGGGGCGAGCCGCCGGGCGCATTGCAGGAACGGGGCTTGCCGTCGGGGCCGATCGGCACGGCCGGCGCTTTCGTGCGGGCCTTCAGGGGCGCGAAGCCCGGCAATTCGCAGGCCTGCCCGTGATGGGCGTTCGCGGAGGGCTCGGGCTGGCAGGTGTTGTCGACGGCGACCGCGGCGTTCTCGCCGATCTGGAGGAGATACGAGGACAGGAGGCGCAGATCGCCGGAGAAGACCTGGTTGCGCTGGTCGTTGAAGGCGTTGCGGTCGAGCATGATGGTGGTGGCGCCGGCCGAGTTGATGCCGAGGTGGTTGGCGACGAAGCGGTTCTGCCCGAGGATGGTCGTGGCGACCGGCTCGAAGGGATCGAGCACGAAGTTGCGCAGGAGCCCTTCCGGGGAGGTGCGCAGGTCGGAGGCGTAGATATCGGCGCCCGAGGCGGCGTTGTTCTCGACCGTGTTGTCGTAGAGCGCGACGGCCGCGCTGTTGCGCACCTTGATGCCGGCGCGGCGGTTGCCCTTCAGCATGTTGGACAGGGCGATGTTGCAGCCGCTCTCGTAGAAGGACAGGCCGTCGCCGCCGTTGTTCCGGGCGGTGTTGGCGTAGACGACGTTTCGGAGGCTCTGGCGGTCGAGCATGATGCCCGAACCGTGGTTGTCGACCGACAGGTTGGCGAAGATGAAGCTGTCGTTGACCTCGCGCGAAACGATGATGCCGTGCTTCTTAAAGGTGCCGTAGGCGGTGTTGAGCGCGATCACCAGGCCGTGCGAGCGGTCGTGCGGGTCGATGCCGTAGACGACGTTGTCGCGGTACTCGTTGCCGACGACGAAGACGCCGTCCGCCTCGTAGCTGTAATAGCCGTAGCGCAGGTTCTCGAACGAATTGTCGACGATGTCGCCCTTCGGGCTCGCCGGGCCGAAGCGGTAGAGGTCCTGCACCGCCGCGCCGCTCGACTGGGTGAGCCCGTAGGCCTTGCCGGAATCGTAGCCGAGCATGGCGAGGCGGCTGCCCGCGATGGCGAGGTGGCTGCCGCCCCAGGCGGTGATGAAGGGGCGGAAATCCGCCTTGGTCTGGTCAGTCGCCTCGGCCGGGCGGTTCCCCGCCTCGTCCCAGCCGACAAAGGCCGTATCCTGCACGACGAGGCTGCCGGCGACCGCCAGGAAGGCGCCGGTGGTGGCGCTGAAGCGGTATTGCGAGAACTCCTGGCCGGACATCACGAGGGAGGCGCCCGGCAGGACGACGACCGGCACGCGGACCATCAGGACGCCGCCCTCGGACGAGAGCATGCCGAGCGCCGCGGCGTCGGGCAGCTGGCGCATGAGCTGGCCGAAGCTCATCGTGCCGCTCTCGATCGCGATGTAGCGCGGCCAGGTGAGCTTCTGGGCGCGCTGCACCTCGTAGATCGCCTCGCGGCCCTTGGCCGTCAGCTTGAAGGCTTCCTGGCTGAAGGGGCTGAAGCCGAGAATGGCGATGCTCGCCTTGCCGCCGCTCGGCGCGGGCATCCGCGCGCGCAACGCCGCGGCGGTGTGGCCGGACACGTCCGGCAGCTCGACCCGCTCGGGCGCGTCGAGGCCGGCGATTGGCGCGGTGACGAGCTGGTGGCCGACGGCGAAGTTCGCGCGGGCGGTCGGCACCGCGGCCGGCGCGAGGGCGGTCACGGCATTGCCGGGATCGATCCAGCCGCGCCGGTCGAGCCGCGTCGCCTCGCGCTCGGCCGCCTCGCGAAAGGCGGGAACGCGGATGTCGTAGGGCAGCGGGCGCAGGTCGGCGACGAGGCGCGACAGGTCGTCCTCGGCCGCGAAGCGGGCGAGCGCGACGCGCGCGGCGAGCCGGTCGCGGGCGGGGCCCGCGGCAAGAAGTTCCCGGCGCCGTTCGGCATCGTCGAGGGCGCCCTGCCCCGCCTGATGGGCGGCGACGGCTTCCTGCGCCTCGGCGCGGGCCCGCGGATCGGCGATAAGCGCGATCGCCGCGTCGGCGCGCCCGAGATCGCCGAGCTCGGCGAAGGCGCGGGCGATCCGGACGCGCTCAGCGCGCGCATCGGCGGTCCCGAGAATCCCCTGCGCCTCGTCGAGGCGGGCCAGGGCGGCGCCCTGCTCCGCCCGGCCGAGCGCGCCGGCCAGGGCCGCGAGGGCGCTCGCCCGCGTCTCGCTTCCCGCGATCGCGTCGATCGCCGAACGGGCCTCGTCCGGCGCGCCAGCCTCGGCGCGGGCTTGGGCGATGGCTTCCAGAGCGCGGTCGCGGTCCTCGGAGATCGTCAGGCGGTCGGCGATGGCCTGCGCGTCCTCGATCCGGCCGCTGCGGGCGAGAGCGCGCGCCAGGCCACTTTCCGCGAAGGAGCGGTCGTCGGGGCGGCTCGCCTCCGGCAGGAGCGCCCGCGCGTCCTCGATGCGGCCCGCATCGGCTAGGCGCTTGGCGAGGCGCGAGAAGCCCTGCGAGCGGGCCTCCGGCGCGGTGATCGCGGCGGCGCGCTCTTTCGCGACGTCGAAGGCGTCGCCGGCCGCGAGGCGGTCGACGATCCGCGCGGCGGTGTCGCCGTTGTCGACGGGCGAGACGGCGATCCGCTCCAGGACGTCCAGCGCGGCCCGGCGGTAACCGTTCTCGCGCAGCTTGTCGGACACGGCGATCTCGGCATCGGCCCGCGCCTTGTCGCGGATGATCAGCGCGGCGATCTCGCCGGCCCGCAGCGGATGGCCGGACTCGAACAGCCGGTCGACGAGGCGGCGCAGCGCCCCGTCCTGCGGCTTGTTGCGGCCGAAGGACTTGGCCGCTTCCAGGCCGAGCGGCTCGTTGTCGGCGGCAAGCGCTGCGTCGAGGATGTCGCCGAGACGCGCGTCGCGCATCTTCTCGTCGCGATCCATGGCCTGGGCGGCGGTCAGCGCCGCGCGCAGCCGCCCCGACGCCAGGGACTCGCGGGCGCGGCGGTCGAGCTCGGCGGCCTCGGGCAGCGCGTCGTCGTCGGTCTCGCCGGTCGCACTGGCGCGCAGCCTGAGCCTAGCGAGATCCTGGTAGAGGCCGGCGCGGGCGGCCGCCGTGTTCATGAGGTCGCTCGCCTTCGCCGCCGCGGCGGGCACGCGGCCGGGCGCGGCGGCCGACAGCACCGCACCGCGCAGCGCACCGTTGCGGGTCGGATCGCGCTCGATCGCCTGCGCCTCGTCGATCGCCCGCTCGGCGAGGCGCTCGGCCTCCTCCGCTTCGCCGAGGGCCGCGTGGGCGCGGGCGAGAGCGGCCCAGGCCGCGGAGCGGTAGGCGGGATCGGACAGGCTCCCGGCCGTGGCCTTGATCTCGACGTCGAGGCCGGTGGCGCCGGCGCCGAGGCTCGGCAGCAGCACGTCGACGAGCGACATGCGCAGAACGTCCGGCGTCAGCCCCTCGCGCCCGAGCCGCGTCAGCGCGTCCCGGGCGGCCTGGGAGCCGACCTCAGGCGAGGCGAAGCCGGCCAGGATGTCGATCGCTTCGATGGAGCCGCGCAGGAGCCGCGCCCGCTCCTGCGGATCGCGCGCCGCGTCGATCGCGGACGCGTTGGCCTCGACGATCGACGTCGCGGCGACGAGCTCGTCGTCGAAGCTCGCGAATGCCGGGGCGGCGACGGCCAGACCCGCGGCGAGGCAGGCGACGCGAAGAAGCAGAAAGGGCGGGCGCAGCGCGGGCATCGATCGGATCCTGTCGCGTTGGCGGGGTCCCGGCGGCCCGGACGGGCCGGCCGGTCGATTGCGGCTCGGCGTCACGCCGCCGCGCGTTTGGAGCGGCCCGTCTTGGTCGTTGCCGCGCGGCGGGCGATCGCGCGGCGCAGATACGTCCTCCGGCACCGCGTGAACCGACCCGTGAGGTCGGGTCATGCGCCGGCCGGCCTCAGTCGGCCCGGAGCCGGTCCGAGGTTCCCCTGATGCCGTCCGGCCGGTCGGCGGCCGCGACGGTGCTCGGCCGCAGCACCGAATGCACCACGCGGCCGAGGGTGGAGTCGGTGAAGAGATCGAAGGTCACTTCCACCGGCTGGCCGACCATCGAGGAGGACAAAGCGCGCTCGGGATCGAGCACCACGGTCAAGGGGTCGCGCGGCAGGGTCTCGTCGCCCCCCTGCCCCGGCCGCCACAGGATGTCGGCGTCGTCGACGCGGCTGCCGTCGGCGTAGACGATGGTCGCCTTGCTGACGCTGTAGAGGCTCATCAGCTGGTCGGGCGGCACGAGGGCCGAGACGATCACCGGCGCGTCCCGGCGCATCAGCTGGAGCACCGTGTCGCCGGTCTTGACGAAGTCGCCGTTGGAGAAGCGCTGGTCGACCTGGAGGCAGTCGCAGGGCGACTGGATCACGATCGGGTTGCCGACCGGCGGGTTGACGGTGAGGATCGGCTCGCCGAGCGCGACCTGGCTCTTCGTGTTGACGAAGCCGATCCGGCCGATCGCGGGCGAGGCGAGGTTGACGGTCTTGGCGGCGACGCTCGCGGTCTGCGCCCGCACGACGTAGAGCTCGTCGTAGACGTTAGCCCAGAGAAAGGCGCCGAGCGCCCCGATGATCGCCATGACCGCCGTGGCGGTCGCGAGGCGGCGACCGAGGCCGGCCATCCGCCCCATGAAGCCGGGCACCTCGGCCGCGGGCGGGTTGCGCGAGCGGCCCGAGCCGGTTCGCCCGGCGACGTCCAGCACCTCGCCGACCTCGACGATCTCGCCGGTCAGGATCGCGTCCGCGACGTAGCGCAGGAGGCTCGCCTGGCGCTCGTTGATGTCGACGAAGGCGAAGCCCGCCCGCGTGCCGTCCGGCGCCACGTAGCGCGCCTCGGCCTGGACCGAGATGCCGAGGTCGTAGCCGCCGAGCGGCACGCGCAGCTCCGCGAGGACGCGCTCGCCCGGCCGGAACTCGGATCCGGCCTTCAGGGCGAAACCGCCGAGCGACCAGTCCAGGACCTCGTAGGCGCGGCCTCCCACGTAGGCCTGCATGGGAAGGCGGTAGCGCGGGTGCTGGCGCTGCGTCTCGGCTTCATAGCGGATCGATGCCACGGCGGCGGCTCCTATCGAAAAACGGCCTGAAGGAGGCTCAAGGGACGAACCTGGTGATGCCGATCATCCAGGAACAAAGGGCGACGAGGGCGAGGACGCTGGCCGAATGGAAGGCGACGGTTTCGACCGTCCTGGCGGCGGCGAGCGGCGAGGAGCCGGTCTTCTTCTTCAGCGTCGTCTTCTGCCGGGTCCACTTCTGACGGTCCATCCGGAAGAAGATGTAGGTCTTCATCAGGGAGCCGTAGATCTGATTGAAGTAGAGAAGGAACGGATAGGTGATCGACACCCGCGGCCGCGACGACAGGAGCAGCAGCGTCAGCGCGTAGCGCGAGGCGAGGATCCAGATCGCGTAGACCAGGATGGTGAAGGGCGAGACGAAGAGCGTCGCCAGGATCGCCGAGGTGAAGCCGACGAGGCAGGTCCACATCGACACGCGCTGGTCGAGGATCGCCCACCAGGTAAAGGCGCCGATGCGGCGGGGACCCAGCGCCAGCGCGCGGCCGTTGGTGCGCAGCATGTTGCCGTACCAGCGCACCATCAGCATGGCGGCCGAGCCGAAGAAGCTGTCGGTCGGCGGATCCTCGATGGTCACGACCTTGACGTCCGGCAGGTAGAGCATCTCGTAGCCGCTGCGCAGCAGAAAGAACCACGAGGACTTGTCGTCGCCGGTCAGGAACTTGAAGCGGCCGAAGCGGGGATGGTCGATGAAGTCGACCTCGACCTGGCGCACGAAGTTCGGCTCGCAGACGATCGAGGCGCGAAACATCGACATGCGGCCCGTCAGCGTCAGAACGCGGCGCGACAGGCCCATGGAGGACATCAGGATGTGGCGCTGGGCGAAGCGCAGCGAATACCACTGCTTGAAGAGCTTCGAGCCGTTGACGCGCGCCGTCTCGTCTGTGGTGAGCGCGCCCACCTTGGGATCGTGGAAGAAGGGGTAGCAGCGCGCGACGAGGTCGTCGGGCACGATGCTGTCGCCGTCGATCACCGCCACCATGGCGTCGGGCGGCGGCATGAGGCGCGAGATGGCGCGGAAGCCGAAGGCGAGCGCGTCGCGCTTGCCCGTCCCGTCGATGCGCACGAAGACGAGGTCCACCGCGTCGCCGGGCTTCACCATGGCGTCGAACAAGCGCCGGATGAGGCGCTGGTCGGACATTTCCACGATCGAGGCGACGATCGTGGTCCGGGCGGGCGCGGCGAGCGCGGCCCGGATCGCGGCCCGGTAGACCTCGACCGTCGTGGCGGTCGGGATGCGGAACGAGGTGACGAGGAAATAGGCCGGCGGCGGCGGACGGTCGGCGACCGCCCGGGCCGCGCGGCGCTTCATGCGCGGGAAGGCGAAGCTGCGATAAAGGACGCTGCGCCCGAAATGAAGGAGCCCCCAGCCGTAGCGCCACGCACCGATGAGGCCGATCGCGAGGCCGGTCTTGGAATCGATGATCGCGTAGGCCTGCTTGGGAAGGGACGTCGCCAGAACGGCGACGCCCAGGATGAAGAGCAGGTGAGCGACCGGACGTTCCGAGAAGTCACCAGCAGATGCCATGATAGTTCCCCTCCGAGCGCCGCGCCCGGTCGAGCCGCACGAGGTCGATGATCGGCGTGCCCGCGGGGACGCGCTTGATCGAGCCGTTCATCTCGGCGCCGTTGCCGACGACGATGACGTCGGAATCGTCGATCACCGTCTCGATGTCGTCCTTCAGGAGGTCGGCGAGATGGGGCAGGCGCGAGCGCACGAAATTGGCGTTGGCGCCGGTCAGGCGGTTCAAACGGATGTTGGGGTCGTAGATCTTGATCTGGTAGCCGCGGCCGTAGAGGCGCTCGGCGAGCTCGACGAGCGGGCTCTCGCGCAGGTCGTCCGTGTCCGGCTTGAAGGACAGGCCGATGAAGCCGATCCGCCGCTGGCCGTGGGCAGCGATCATGGAATAGGCGCGGTTGATCTGCGCCTCGTTGGCGGAGAGCGTGGCTTCCAGGAGCGGCACGGGCGTTCCCTGGCGGCGCGACATCGAGATGATGGCGCGAAGGTCCTTGGGCAGGCACGAACCGCCGAAGGCGAAGCCGGGCTTGAGATAGGCCCGCGAGATGTTCAGCCGGTCGTCGGCGCACAGGATGTCGAGCGCGACGTGGCTGTCGATCCCGGCCTTGGACAGAATGTTGCCGATCTCGTTGGAGAAGGAGATCTTCACGGCGTGCCAGGCGTTGTTGGTATACTTCACGCCCTCGGCGGTGCGGATGTCGACGGTGAACTTCGGCCGGTCGAAGTGCTCGTGCATCGACCGGAGGCGCCCCAGCGTGATCTCGTCGCGCACGCCGAAGACGATGACGCCGGGATCGTGGTAATCGCGGATCGCCGTGCTTTCGCGCAGGAATTCGGGGAAGTAGGCGATGCCGAAGCCCTCGCCGGCCTTCATGCCCGATGCTTTCTCCAGCGCCGGCACGATGACCTCCTCCGTGGTGCCGGGCAGGCAGGTCGAGCGCACGACGACGGAGTGGAAGCTCTGCTTCTTCTTCAGCGCCGCGCCGATCTCCAGCGCGACCTTTTCCAGGTACTGGGTCGAAAGGCTGCCGTCGGCCTGCGAGGGGGTGCCCACGCAGATCAGCGACAGGTCGGTCGACAGGATCGCGTCCTCGGCATCGGAGGTGGCCGACAAGCGCCCGCTGACGACACCCTCCTTGATGAGCGTGTCGAGGCCGGGCTCGACGATCGGCGAGTGACCCTGGAGGAGCGGCGCGATCTTGTTCGGGTCGGGATCGACGGCGATCACCTGATGCCCGTCATGGGCAAGGCAGCTCGCGGATACCGCTCCGACGTAGCCTGCCCCGAAGATCGAGATTTTCATGGAATGCACCCCGTCGGTTGATCGATTGCCGCAGAGTACCGCAGTGCGAAATTCTTTCTTTAATCTGCATCAAGATAATGATCACAAATTATCAACCAACTCCCGTCAAATGAATGTCGACATCCGAGGTGGAGGCACAAAGCATCGCGCCACCGGAACTTGTGCTCCGGTGGCGCGATGCTTTGTGCTATGGAGCGCCGCGAGCGTCGCGGTCAGTGCCAGTAGGTCGAGGACCTCAGCGGCTTGGCGATGTCCTCCAATCCGGAAACGTCCCGGATGAAGAGCGTGCCGCGCCGGGTCTCGACGAGACCCATCTTCCCGAACTCGCCGACGACCCGGTTGAAGTGGATGTGGGTGACGCCCACCGCGTCGGCGAGAAGCGACTGCGTGATCGGCAAAGCGAGGGCGGCGGAAGCGCCCATGCCGGCGGCGAAGCGCTTGACGAGGTCGCAGAGCAGCGCCGCGATGCGGACCCGCGTGTCGCACCGCCCGAGGCTGGTGACCTGGTTGCGGATGATGGCGCTCTGCTCGTCCGCCATCGCCCAGAGGCCGGCATTCACGGCCGGCTCCACCCGCAGCACGTCGAGCATGGAGTCGTGGTTGATCCGGTCGATCCGCACCGCCGTCACGGCGGCGAGGGAGTCGTCGAAGGGGCTCGGGCTGTAGAGGTTGACGTTGCAGGCGTCCCCGGGAAACAGGAACATGATGATCTGGCGGCCGCCGTCCGGCAGCAGCCGATAGCGCATGGCGATGCCGGCGCCCACTGATACGATCTGCCGGCCCGTCGCGCCGGACATCGCGATTTCGCCGCCTTTCGGCGTCCAACTGCTGCGTACGGCCAAGCGATCCAACGCTTCGAGCCCCGCATTCGCCCCCGACACGTGCTGTCGAATCCGGCTGATGAACGGTATGCTTGAGATCAGCATGCAAGTCGATCCTTTGGCGGATAAAGGATCCCGCACGGGATCCGGTCCGCGAGTCCGTCGCGCGGCGCCCGTTCCATTTGCGAGATCACCGTTCGTTTGAAGCCCGGGGCGCAGCCTCGGCATACCCCGCCACTGCATTCGCCCTGCAGCGCCAACCCCTCCTTCTCGCACCACGATCGCCGCGGCGCGCAACCGCGCCCGCCCGATGTCGTCCAGTTCCCGGCCGACCGTCCCTGATCGCCGCCGCGCCCGACATCGCTTGCCGCGATGCCGGGCCGTCAGGCCCCGTCGGATCGCCGAACTTCGACATTGACGATGAAGCCTCCAGACCTCCGCAAAGTCAACATGTCTGATTAAGCAAAATCAACTAAATCGCAAATGAGCCACATATAACCTCAAGATAGTTTATTGCACGGCAAATGATGCCGGCGATTATCTACGGCACGCCGTTGGGGCACATCAAAGATAAGGAGGGAGTGAGAACTGAATTCTCGATCGGTGCGAGCAAAACCTGCGCCCCGGCATCGCGTCTTCGATCGCCGATGACCGGACAGCCTCGCGCCTCGCGGTCGAGCGAATGATCGGCGGCCATGGCTCTGCGCGCCGCGGGAAAGCTGCTCGCGATCTGCGCCGACAGGACGGTCGAGATCGGAGGCCGCTTCTATCCTCCGTCCGACCGCGTTGCAACTGACGGGTGTTGCCCTTCACGCATAGCTGGCTGATTTTGTTCGAGGAAATGGATCTCAGTGCATCAGTCGACATAGTGCTTCTGCACTTCTAGTCGCGTTCCCTCGCGAGGCGCGCGCGCGGGGCATGCCGGCGCGGCCAGCTCGCGAAGACAACGCGGACGCCGTTTCGGCGGGCGCGCGCCACCATGTCGAGGGCGTTACGATCGCCGGGAAAGGCGAGAACGACGTCGGGCTCTCCCTCCGCGATCATCTGCTGGTTCCGCTGCGCGAAGCTGCTGCGCCAACTTGACGGAAACTCGCACACCGACACCTTTCGAAGGTCCGCCCATTCGTCGGCGAAGGGATCGACGCCGGTCCGGCGCGCGGCGTGGATGATCGTCAGGTGGATGGCGCCGACGGAGGGAAGAACGCGCGCGGCGTAATCGCGGGCGATCCCGTCGAGGGCGGCGAACACGGCCTCGCGATCCGTCGAGCGCTCCCCGCCACAGACCAGAACCCGTATCGGAATGATCATCCCACCTCCTCCCGAAACGTCGTCGCGCTTTCCGGATCGATCTGATCACGCAGTCGAGCCGCCGACATTGTCTGAGGTGAAGGACTTGTGCTGCTTGCGACGCTTCGAGCGCCGCGGCCCCGCCATCAATCGGTCAGGGGGCGGCGCGGACGGATGCCCGCGCCGTCGTCCGAAGGAGGCCGAAGGCTCAGCCGATGAAGCGCAGGAGGTCGGCATTCAGCCGGTCGGGGGCGGTGGCGAAGAGGCCGTGCGGCTCGCCCTCGTACTCGATGTATTCGGCGTGCGGGATGGCCTTGGCGGCGGCGGCGCCGGAGGTCGCGATCGGAACCGTCCGGTCGGCCGTGCCATGGATGATCAGGGTCGGCACGGTGAAGGCCTTGAGGTCCGGGCGAAAGTCGGTCCGGCCGAAGGCGTCGACGCAGCGGATCATCGCGAGCGGGCTCGCCATGACGGCCAGGATGAACGTCCAGTCGAGAAGCTCGCGGCTGACCGGGCTCGATACGAGGCCAACGCCGTAGAACTGCTTGGCGAAGGAGCCGAGGAAGTGGAAGCGGTCCTTGCGGATCTCAGCCTTCATGCCCTCGAAGACGGAGGCGTCGACGCCGTCCGGATTGCTCTCGTCCTTGAGGAGGTAGGGCACCACGGCGCCGATCAGCGCCACCTTGGAAACGCGCGCGGTGCCGTGGCGGCCGAGATAGCGGGCGATCTCGCCGCCGCCCATCGAGAAGCCGACGAGCGTCGCGCCCTCGACCCCGGTGCCGTCCAGCACGGCCTTCAGGTCGTCGGCGAAGGTGTCGTAGTCGTAGCCCTCCGCCGGGTGGCCGGACTGGCCGAAGCCGCGCCGGTCGTAGGTGATCACCCGATAGCCGGCCTCGAGAAGGGCGAGCGTCTGGTACTCGAACATGTCGCCCGTCAGCGGCCATCCGTGGATCAGCACCACCGGGCGCCCGGTTCCCATGTCCTTCACGTGGAGGGCGATGTCGTCCTTGGTCTTCACGATCGGCATCGATCGAAACTCCTTGGTTGTCTCAGCCGACAACCGCGCGTCGCGCAGGAGCGTTCCGAAGCCGGCTGTCGATCCTACCGCGGGGCGGCGAGGATCATCGTCCAATAGGGCCGCCCGCCCCCGCCCGGCGCCGGCGAAGCGGCCATGCCCGCCTCGGTGACCACGGGATCGAGGAGGTTGCGGCGGTGGCCGGGCGAGCGCATCCAGCTCGTCACCGCCGCGCCATAGGTCGGCTGCCCCATGGCGAGGTTCTCCGCCGCGCCCCACCAATGCGTCACCCCCGCCGCGCGGATGCGCGCCGTCAGGGGCCCGCCCAGCATGTGGCTGACCGTGCCGGCCGCGGCCATGCGGCGCGAATGATCGGCGGCCGCCCGGCTCAAGGCGGGGCTGCGGCGCACCGGCGGCAGGCCGTTCTCGGCGCGGAAGGCGTTGACGCGGGCGATCGCCTCCGCCTCGTCCGCCGCCCCGACGCCCCCGATCCCGCCCCCCAGGCAGCCGGCGAGCGGCAGGAGGAGGGCGAGCGCGAGGCCGAGGGCGGCCGGACGGCGCAAGCGGACGGGAGCGGGAGCGGAAGCGGGGGAGGAAGCGCGACGGGCCATGCGGAGATCCTTGCGGGGCGACGGATCCCTTCGGCCGGACGGCGATCGCCCGCAATCCCATCTTTCCGGGATGCGGCACCGAGGCGCGGTGGCCGTCGATCAACCCCTTGCCCTTGGCAGCCGGCTTCGCCACCCTGCGGGCGCGAAGCCGAAGAGAAAGACATCGAGCCATGCTGTCGGAGCGCCAGCGCGTCATCCTCGAAACCGCCCGGCGCCTCGGTCGCGTGGCCGTGGAGGACCTCGCCGAGGAGCACGGGGTCTCGCTCCAGACCATCCGCAAGGATCTCAACGACCTGTGCGCGGCGCGCCTCCTGTCCCGCACCCACGGCGGCGCGGTTCTCGGCTCGGGCGCGGAGAACGTCGGCTACGACGCGCGCCGCCTCATCGCGGCGGAGGCCAAGGCCGCGATCGGCCGGGCGGTCGCCGACCTCATCCCGGACGGCGCCTCGCTCTTCGTGAACATCGGCACGACCACCGAGGCCGTCGCGCAGGCGCTCCTGCGCCGCTCGGGCCTCATGGTCATCACCAACAACATCAACGTCGCCTCGCTGCTGCGCCCTTACCCGGAGATCGAGGTGGTGATCGCCGGCGGCGTCGTGCGCCGTGCGGACGGGGGGATCGTCGGCGAGGCGGCGGTGGACTTCATCCGCCAGTTCAAGGTCGACTTCGCCGTGATCGGCGCCTCGGCCATCGACGCCGACGGCTCGCTCCTCGACTACGACTATCGCGAGGTCCGCGTCGCCCAGGCGATCATCGAGAACGCCCGCCACGTGGTGCTCGCCGCCGACGCCTCGAAGTTCGACCGCTCGGCGCCCGTGCGCATCGCCCGGCTCGCGCAGGTCCACAGCTTCGTCACCGATCGTGCGCCCGAGCCGATCCGCGAGGCCTGCCGCGAGGCCGGCGTGCGCCTGATCGAGGCGAAGGGCGAGGCGGCCGGGGAGGCGCGAAGCGCGGCTTAATACCCTCCGCCCCTTCGCTTCTCTTTCGCCTCTTTTCTTTTTCGCGAAAAAGCGAAATCATCCCGACGGGACGCCGCCTCGGCGCGGCGGCCGGTGCTGGAAAGCGACGCCCGAGCGCGCCTATGGTTTCAGGGCGGGCCGCGCGCCGCGCGGCCGGTGGGAGGAGACAGATCGACATGGCCGGCTTCATCGTCGCGATCGACCAGGGCACGACATCGACGCGGGCGATCGTCTTCGACGAGACCTATCGCGTGCGCGGCGTCGGGCAGCAGGAGTTCCAGCAGCACTTCCCGCGCTCGGGCTGGGTGGAGCACGATCCCGAGGAGATCTGGACCTCCACGGTCCAGACGGTGCGCACCGCGCTCGCCGAGGCGCTGATCTCGGCCTCGGACGTCGCGGCGATCGGCATCACCAACCAGCGCGAGACGGCGGTCGTCTGGGACCGCGACACGGGCAAGCCGATCCACAACGCCGTCGTCTGGCAGGACCGGCGCACGGCCGAGACCTGCCGCCGCCTCCTCGACGACGGGCTGGAGGCGCTCCTGATCGAGAAGACCGGCCTCCTCGTCGATCCCTATTTTTCCGGCACCAAGGTCGCCTGGATCCTCGATCACGTGGAGGGCGCGCGCGCCCGAGCCGAGGCGGGACGTCTCGCCTTCGGCACGATCGACTCCTTTCTTCTCTGGCGCCTGACCGGCGGGCGCGTCCACGCCTGCGACGCGACGAACGCGGCGCGCACCCAGCTTTACGACATCGGAACGGGCGCCTGGGACGATGAATTATGCCGGCTTATCAAAGTGCCCATGGCGGTCCTGCCGGAGGTGCGCGACTGCGATGCCGACTTCGGCACGACCGATCCGTCGCTGTTCGGCGCGGCGATCCCGATCCTCGGCGTCGCCGGCGACCAGCACGCCGCCGTCATCGGCCAGGCCTGCTTCCGGCCGGGCATGGTGAAGTCGACCTATGGGACCGGCTGCTTCGCGCTCATCAACACGGGGGAGACGCGCGTCGCCTCCCGCTCGCGCCTCCTGACCACCCTCGCCTACCGCCTGTCGGGCAAGACGACCTACGCGCTGGAAGGCTCGATCTTCGTCGCCGGCGCCGCGGTGCAGTGGCTGCGCGACGGGCTCGGCCTCGTGTCGCGCGCCGACGAGACGGGGCCGCTCGCGGCCGAGGCCGACGAGGCGCAGGACGTCGTCATGGTGCCCGCCTTCACCGGCCTCGGCGCGCCCTGGTGGGATCCGGACGCGCGCGGCGCGATCTTCGGCCTCACCCGCCGCACCGGTCCGAAGGAGATGGCGCGCGCCGCGCTCGAGGCCGTCTGCTTCCAGACCCACGACCTCCTGTCGGCGATGAACCGCGACTGGGAGGGTGGCGAGCCGACGGTCCTGCGCGTCGACGGCGGCATGGTGGCGAGCGACTGGACCATGCAGCGCCTCGCCGACCTCCTGGACGCGCCGGTCGACCGGCCGGTGGTGCTGGAAACGACGGCGCTCGGCGCCGCCTGGCTCGCCGGTCACAAGGCGGGCGTCTGGCCGGACCAGGAGGGCTTCGCCGGCAGCTGGCGGCGCGAGTCCCGCTTCGAGCCGGCGATGCCGGCCGTCGAGCGCGGCCGCCGCCTGACCCTCTGGTCCGACGCCGTGCGGCGCACGCTGACGCGGAACTGAGCCTCCGGCCTCAGCGCCCCTCCGCCGGAGCCGGAACGCGCGCCCGCGCGCTCTTCCGCTTCGGCGCGGGCGCGGCCTGAGGCCTGGGCGCGGCGGCGCCCGCAGGGGCCGGCCCTGTCGAAGCGCGGAAGTCGAGCCGGCTCGGCAGGACGTGGTGGCTGAGCGGCGGCAGGCTCGGGGCCTCGATCGCCTCGATCAGGACGCGCGCGCCCAACCGCCCGAGCGCCTCGCGCGGCTGGCGGATGGTCGACAGGACCGGCTCGCAGAAATCGGCGAACTCGATGCCGTCGAAGCCGAGAACCGACACGTCGGACGGCACGCCGATCCCGGCGGCGCGTACCGCCTTCATGAAGCCGATGGCGATCTCGTCGGCCGAGGCGATCACCGCCGTCGGGCGCGGCGACAGGCCGAGAAAGGCTTGCGCGGTCAAGAGCCCGCCATCCGTCGAGAAGTCGCCGCTTTCCGCGCGGCGCAGCCGCAGGCCGGCTTGGCGCGGCTCCGCGAAGAAGGCGGACAGCGCCGCCCAGCGGACCCGTTCGTTGTAGTTGCTCGGCGGACCCGCGAGGTAGAGGAAGTCGGTATGCCCGAGCGCGGCCAGCCGCCGCGCGCCCTCGACGATGCACTCGGCCTCGTTCGTCAGGACGGTGTGCGTGCCCTCCGCCGCCGCGCAGAGCGAAACCAGCGGCAGGCCGGCATCGAGCATGGTGCGCCCCTCCGCGGCCACGACGATGCCCGACAGCATCACCGCGCCCTCGATAGTGCCGGAGAACATCATATCGACGAGCTGCCGGCTGCGATTGCCGCCGTCGCCGTCGAAATTGGCGAGAACCATGGCGTAGCCGGCCGCCGACAACTCGGCGTCGAGACCGCGCAGCACCTCGGCGAAGAAGGGCGCGCTCCAGCGTCGGCGCGTGACCACGAGAACCGTGCGGCTGCGCTTGACCCGCAGCTGGCGCGCCGCCGCATTCGGCGTGTAGCCGAGCTTGGCCACGGCCGCGCCGACGCGCTCGCGCAGCTCCTTGCTCACCTGGGCGGGATGAGCGAGGGCGCGGCTGACCGTCGCGGTGGAGACCCCCGCCTCCCGCGCCACGTCGCCGATGCGCGCGCCGCGCGCCGCGCCGTTCTGCTTGCCGCGAACCAAGTCCATGCTGCTCCGCACGATCGAATTCTGGTATCCCATACTTGTAATCGATTTCAGTGTCGATTAGGATCGTATTTGTAATCGATTACATCAGTTGATCGAGCCATCTCTGGGAGGAGATCACATGTTGAAGCTGATGCGGAGCGCCCTTGCCGGCGCCGCGATGACGTGCGCCTTCGTGTCCGGCGCCGGCGCGCAGGAGCCGCTGCGGGCCGAAGTCATGCACTGGTGGACCTCCGGCGGCGAGGCCGCGGCGGTCAAGGTCTTCGCCGACGCCTACACCAAGGCCGGCGGCACCTGGGTCGACAGCGCGGTGGCCGGCGGCCAGAACCTGCGCGCCGCCGCCATCAACCGCATCGTCGGCGGCAATCCGCCGACATCCTCGCAGTTCAACACCGGCCGCCAGTTCGACGACCTCGTCGGCCAGGGCCTCCTGATCGACCTCGACGCCGTAGCGAGCGAGAACAAGTGGTCGGACGCCATTCCCGGCCCGATCGTCGAGGCGGCCTCGCGCGACGGCAAGTTCTACGCCGTTCCCGTCAACATCCACGGCCAGAACTGGATGTTCTTCAACGCCGAAGCCTTCAAGAACGCCGGCATCGCCGAGGCGCCCAAGACCTTCGACGAATTCTTCGCCGCCATGGACAAGCTGAAGGCGGCCGGCCTCACGCCGATCGCCTGGGGCGGCCAGCCCTGGCAGGAAGCGCTCGTCTTCGACGCCGTGCTCCTCGGCCAGGGCGGCAAGGAGCTGTTCTTCAAAGTGTATCGCGACAAGGACGCCGAGGCGATCCAGTCCGACGACTTCAAGCGGGTGGCGGAAACCTTCCACCGCATGCGCGACTACGTCGATGCAGGCGCGCCGGGCCGCAACTGGAACGACGCGACCGCCATGGTGATCACCGGCAAGGCCGGCGTCCAGATCATGGGCGACTGGGCCAAGGGCGACTTCATCGCCGCCGGCATGACGCCGGGCGAACAGGCGGGCTGCGCGCTGGTTCCGGGCAACAACGGCTACGTCATGGGCGGCGACGTCTTCGTCTTCCCCAAGCTCGGCGACGCGCCGACGCAAGGGCAGGCGCTGCTCGCCAAGACCATGCTCGACCCGGAAGTCCAGATCGCCTTCAACAAGGTGAAGGGCTCGATCCCGGTGCGCACCGACGTCGACACCTCGTCGATGGACGCCTGCGCCCAGGAAGGCGCGGCGCTGGTGAAGGACGAGGCGAACCAAGTGCCGTCCGTCAACTTCCTGGTGTCGGCCGACACGGTCGGCGCCCTCCAGGACACGATCACCTCCTACTTCAACGACGCCTCGGCGACGCCGGAGGACTTCGCGGCGAACTTCGCCGACGTGATGAGCGCGGCCGACTGATCGCCCGCCGGGGCCGCCCGCATCGCGGCGGCCCCATTCCTTTCAGGCACCGTCAGCGCAGGGAGGCCGCCCATGGCGACCCGCATCCGGCGCTCGGCCGCACCGGTCGTGGCGCTCACCCCGAGCATCCTCATCGTCCTTCTCGCCTATGTCGGGACGATGCTCTGGACGATCTGGATCTCGTTCACGAGCTCCAGGCTCCTTCCCGTCAACAGCTTCGCCGGCTCGGCGCAGTACGAGCGCTTGTTCGGCGATCCGCGCTGGCTCCTGGCGGTGCAGAACCTGGCGCTGTTCGGCGTCCTGTTCATCGGCATCTGCCTCGTCCTCGGCTTCCTTCTCGCGGTCGCGATCGACCAGCGGGTGCGCGCCGAGGACAGTCTGCGCACCATCTTCCTGTATCCCCACGCGCTGTCCTTCATCGTCACCGGCCTCGTCTGGCAGTGGATGATGAATCCGACGCTCGGCATCCAGGAAAGCATCCAGGCGCTCGGCTGGACGAGCTTCCGCTTCGACTGGGTGGTCCGGCGCGACATGGCGATCTACGCCGTGGTCATCGCCGGCGTCTGGCAGTCGGCCGGCCTCGTGATGGCTCTGATGCTGGCGGGCCTGCGCGGCGTCGACGAGGAGCTGTGGAAGGCGGCGCGCGTCGACGGCATCCCGACATGGCGGGTCTACGTCTCGATCGTCCTGCCACTCCTCAAACCCATGATCGTCACCTCCGTCGTGCTCCTGTCGATCGCGGTGGTGAAGGTCTACGACCTCGTCGTGGCGCTGACCAACGGCGGCCCCGGCACGGCGACCGCGGTGCCCGCCAAGTTCGTGATGGACTACCTCTTCGAGCGCCAGAACATCGGGCTCGCCGCCAGCGCCTCGACGGTCATGCTGGTGACGGTGCTCTGCGTCCTCGCGCCCTGGCTCTACAGCGAATACTTCCGCAAGGCGAAAGGGAGCGCCGCATGAGCACCGTGACGCAGACCCTCGCCCCGGCCACCCTCGACCGGGCGGCCGCCCATCGCGGCCGGCGCCCGAGGAAGCTGACGGCCGGCCGGGTTGGGCTCTACGCCTTCCTGGCGCTCTCGGCGGCGTTCTTTCTCCTGCCGCTCTACATCATGGTCGTCACCTCCTTGAAGACCATGGACGAGATCCGGCTCGCCGAGATCTTCGCCTTTCCCGCCGCCCCGACCCTCGACGCCTGGGTCGCCGCCTGGTCGACGGCCTGCACCGGCCTCGACTGCTCGGGGATCCAGGTCGGCTTCCTGAACTCGGTGAAGATCCTCCTGCCCAGCCTCGTCCTGTCGATCGGGCTCGGCGCCGTCACCGGCTACGCGCTCTCGCTGTGGAAGATCCGGGGCGCCAACCTCCTCTTCGCCGTACTCCTGCTCGGCGCCTTCATCCCCTACCAGGTCTTCATCTATCCCCTGGTGCGGATGTTCTCGATGGTCGGCCTCTACGGCACGCTGCCGGGCATCGTCCTCGTCCACGTCATCTTCGGCCTGCCGATCATGACGCTGCTCTTCCGCAACTTCTATTCCAGCCTGCCGCCCGAGCTCTTCAAGGCGGCGCGCGTCGACGGCGGCGGCTTCTGGCAGATCTTCGTCCACGTTCTTCTGCCCATGTCGACGCCGATCCTGATCGTCGCGGCGATCCTCCAGGTCACGGGCATCTGGAACGACTTCATTCTCGGCCTCGTCTTCGCGGGCCGCGAGAACCTGCCGATGACGGTGCAGCTCAACAACATCGTCAACTCGGCCCAGGGCGAGAAGCTCTACAACGTCAACATGGCGGCCACGATCCTCACGGCCCTCGTGCCGCTTGCCGTCTACTTCCTGTCGGGCCGCTGGTTCGTGCGCGGCATCGCAGCCGGGAGCGTCAAGGGATGATGATGTCCGAGATCAAGAGCCGGGAGCAGGACCTTCTGGCGGAGGGCCGCCGAGGGATTGTGGCTGCCGGCGAGGCGCCGGGCACAGCCCATGCAGAGCATGGGCGAGTACCGGCAACGACGTCCGGCGGGTACAGGACCCGGCGGACCGACCCAGAAGGTCCTGCTCCCGGCTCGAGGCCTGCGAGCGTGTCCATCCGGGACCTCGACATCCGCTACGGCGCGCACAAGGCGCTGGACGACCTCGACCTCGAGGTCCGGCAGGGCGAGTTCCTCGTTCTTCTCGGGCCGTCGGGCTGCGGCAAGTCCACCCTCCTCAACGCCATCGCCGGCCTCCTCGACATTTCGGACGGCGAGATCTGGATCTCGGGCAAGAACGTCACCTGGGCCGAGCCCAAGGACCGCGGCATCGGCATGGTGTTCCAGTCCTACGCGCTCTATCCCCGGATGAGCGTCGAGGACAACCTGTCCTTCGGCCTCAAGATGGGTCGCACGCCCAAGGCCGAGATCGCGGCCCGCGTCGCCAAGGCCGCCAAGATGCTGCAGCTGGAGCCGCTCCTGAAGCGCCGGCCGGCCGAATTGTCCGGCGGCCAGCGCCAGCGCGTCGCCATCGGCCGGGCGCTGGTGCGCGAGGTCGACGTCTTCCTGTTCGACGAGCCCTTGTCGAACCTCGACGCGAAGCTCCGGGCGGAGCTGCGCGTCGAGATCAAGCGGCTCCACCAGGAGCTCGGCAACACCATGATCTACGTGACCCACGACCAGATCGAGGCGCTGACGCTCGCCGACCGCATCGCCGTCATGAAGGGCGGGATCATCCAGCAGCTCGGGCCGCCCGGCGAGGTCTACCGCCGCCCGGTCAACCGCTTCGTCGCCGGCTTCATCGGCTCGCCCGCGATGAACTTCCTGGAGGGCCGCGTCGAGAACGGCGCCTTTCGCGCCGGCGGCGAGACCATCTCCCTGGAGCGCTACGACTTCGCCGCCCCCGGCACGTCGGGACCGGCCAGCCTCGGCATCCGGCCCGAGCATATCCGCCTCGGAGAGGCCGCGCCCGGCACGGTGGCGCTGATCGGGCGCGTCGAGGTGGTCGAGCCGATGGGCGCCGACACGCTGGTCTGGACGAGCCTCGGCGGCCAGCCCCTCGCCATCCGCACGGACGGCGAGGCGACAGTCCGCCCCGGCGACGAGATCCGCTTCGCCGTGGATCCCGCCAAGGCCTCGCTCTTCGGCGAGGACGGCGAGCGGCTGTAGCAACACCGAAGCCGCGGCGATCTCGAAGGAGGCGCCCTCCCCCTCTCCCGTTCACGGGAGAGGGTCCCGCCGAAGGCGGGGGGTGAGGGTTTTTCCAGGGATCGCGGCAGCGGACCACCCCCTCATCCGCCCCTTCGGGGCACCTTCTCCCGTGAACGGGAGAAGGGGGCGCGGCGTCGCCGTGAGCGCCCCGTCCCGATCCCTTATCACCCCACGAGGCCTTCGCATGACCACCCTTTCCATGCAGCTCTATTCCGCCCGCAACTTCCCGCCCCTAGGCGATCGGCTGAAGAGCCTCGCCGCGCTCGGCTACACCGACGTCGAGCCGTTCCGCGGCCTCTACGACGACGTCGAGGGGCTGAAGGCCGGGCTCGAGGCCAACGACCTCACGGCGCGCAGCGGCCATTACAGTCTCGACCTCCTGGAAACCGAGTTCGAGCGCGCGATCGGAATCGCCCGCACCCTCGGCAGCGAGATCCTGGTCATCCCCTACCTGATGCCGGCCGACCGGCCGAACGACGTGGCCGGCTGGGAAGCCGTCGGCAATCGCGTCGCGGCGGCGGCCCGGCGCGTCAAGGCGGAAGGGCTGCGCTGCGCCTGGCACAATCACGACTTCGAGCTGCATGCCGTGCCGGGCGCCGACGGGCGCTGCCCGCTCGAATTCATCCTCGACGCCGATCCCGCCGTCGAGTGGGAAGCGGATCTCGCCTGGGTGGTACGCGGCAACGCCGATCCCGCCGCCTGGTTGAAGCGTTATTCCGGCCGCGTCTCGGCCCTCCACGTCAAGGACATCGCGCCGGCCGGCACGAAGAGCGACGAGGACGGCTGGGCCGACGTCGGCGAGGGTACCATGGACTGGGCGGCGCTGTTTGCCGCCGGCCGCCAGGCGGGCGCCGACCTCATGGTCGCCGAGCACGACAACCCGTCCGATTTCGAGCGCTTCGCCCGCACCACGATCGCGGCGATGCAGACCTATTCCAAGGGAGCCTGAACCATGGTCCAGCGCATCGGTCTCGTCGGCTGCGGCGTCATCTCCGACATCTATCTGCGCAACGCCGCGCTGTTCCGCGACATTCGCTTCACCGCCTGCGCCGACATGCGCCGCGATGCGGCGGAGCAGCGGGCGACGGAGTACGGCCTCCAGGCGCTGTCCCTCGACGAGCTCTACGCCTCGCCCGAGGTCGACATCGTCCTCAACCTCACCAATCCCGACGCCCACGCCGCCGTCGCCCTCAAGGCGCTCGACAGCGGCAAGCACGTCTACGGCGAGAAGCCGCTCGCGACCTCGCTGGAGGACGGGCGGCGCATCGTCGAGACGGCGCGGGGACGCGGCCTCCAGGTCGGCTCGGCCCCGGACACGATCCTCGGCCCCGGCCTCCAGACCTGCCGGCGCATGGTGGACGACGGCACGGTCGGGGAGGTCGTCTCGGGCGTCGCCACCATCATGTCGCGCGGCATGGAGCACTGGCACCCCGCCCCCGCCTTCTACTTCCGCCCCGGCGGCGGTCCGGTCCTCGACATGGGCCCCTATTATGTCGGCGCCCTCGTCACCCTTCTCGGCCCGGTCGCCAAGGTCACGGCGGCCGCGCGCGTCGGCCTCCCCGAGCGCACCGTCACCGCGCCCGGCCCGAACGTCGGCCAGCGCATCGCCGTGGAGGTGCCGACGACGGTGCATGCCGTCCTGACCTTCGCGGGCGGCGCGCAGGTGACGCTTCTCGCCAGCTGGGACGTGTGGAAGCACGCCCACTTGCCGATCGAGCTGCACGGCGTCTCGGCCTCGCTGCGCGTGCCGGACCCCAACTTCTTCGGCGGCCGGATCGAGCTGGCGAAGGACCGGGATGCCTGGGAGGCGACGGACACGTCCGGCCGCTTCTTCGGCAAGCCGACCTATCCCTTCGACAAGCCGGTTCACGCCAACTTCCGCGGCCTCGGCCTCGCCGAGATGGCGAACGCCATCGAGAACGGCCGTCAGGCGCGGGTGAACGGCGACTGGGCCTTCCACACGCTGGAGGTGATGCTGGCGATCCTGTGCTCGGCGCAGGAAGAGCGGACGGTGGCGATCGAATCGACCTGCGAGCGCCCGGCGGCGCTCTCGGACGCGGAGGCGCAGTCGCTTCTTGCCGACGGGCGGGCGGCCGAGCAGCGCCGCTCGGCCTGATCGGCCGCGGGCCGGCCGCTCGGTTCAGGCGGTCGGCCCGACCAGCCGGTCGAGGCAGCGCGACGCGCCGTTCCGCCAGTCCGGCGGAACGTGGCCGAAGGTGTCCCGGAACTTCTGCGTGTCGAGCCGCGAGTTGGCCGGGCGCTTGGCCGGCGTCGGATAGTCGCTCGTCGCGATCCGCTCGACGCGGGCCGAGGGTCCGCCGCGCAGCGCCGACTGGCGCAGGATCTCCTCGGCAAAGCCCGCCCAGTCCGTCTCGCCTTCGGCCACGAGATGGAAGACGCCGGCCAAGCGCTTATCGCCGGGGTTCGCCAGGATCAGCCGCGCCGCGGCGAAGATGCCGGCCGCGATGTCGGGCGCGTAGGTCGGCGTGCCCCGCTGGTCGGCAACGACCCGCAGCACGTCGCGCTCGGCCGCGAGGCGCAGCATGGTGCGGGCGAAGTTGTGTCCGAAGGGGCTGTAGACCCAGGCCGTGCGGAAGACGGCCGCTTGCGGGTTGGCGGCGAGCACCGCCGCCTCGCCCTCCAGCTTGGAGCGCCCGTAGACGCCCTGCGGACCGGTCGGATCGTCCTCGCGGTATGCCCCCGCCGCATCGCCGGAGAACACGTAGTCGGTGGAGAGGTGGATCACCGGCAGGCCTGCCTCTGCCGCGGCCGCAGCGACGTTGCCCGCCCCGTCGCGGTTCGCCGCGAAGGCCGCTTCCGGCTCGCTCTCGGCCTTGTCCACCGCCGTGTAGGCGCCGGCCGAGACGACGAGGTCCGGCCGATGCGCCGCAATCGTCCGCGCGACGCTGTCCCGGTCGGTGATGTCCAGCTCGGGCCGCCCGAGCGCGACCACCGAGATGTCGCCCCCGGCCGCTTCGGCGAGCGACTGGGCGACCTGTCCGCTGCGTCCCGTCACGAGAAGCCGCATGGCCTGTCAGACCTTCGCGCTCGACGCGCCGAGGCGCGTGCCGGCATAGCGCTCGGCCCGGATCGGCCGCCACCAGGCTTCGTTGTCGAGGTACCAGCGCACCGTCTTCTCCAGCCCCGTCTCGAAGGTTTCGCGCGCCCGCCAGCCGAGCTCGGTCTCGATGCGGCCGGCATCGATCGCGTAGCGCAGGTCGTGCCCCGGCCGGTCGGTGACGAACGAGATCAGCGCGCGCCGCGAGCCGCCGCCCTCCCCCGGCGCGAAGCGGTCGAGCGCGTCGCAGATCGCCTCGACGACGGCCAGGTTCGAGCGCTCGTTGCGCCCGCCGATGTTGTAGGAGCGCCCCGGCTCACCTCGCGTCGCGACGAGTTCCAGCGCGCGGGCATGGTCGTCGACATAGAGCCAGTCGCGCACGTTCTCGCCGCGCCCGTAGACCGGCAGCGGCTTCCTCTCCAGCCCGTTGAGGATCATCAGGGGGATGAGCTTTTCGGGAAAGTGGTAGGGGCCGTAATTGTTGGAGCAGTTGGAAAGCACCACCGGCAGGCCGTAGGTGTGGTGCCAGGCCATGACGAGGTGGTCGGAGGCCGCCTTGGACGCGGAATAAGGCGAGGAAGGCGCGTATGGCGTGTCCTCCGTGAAGAGCCCGCCCTCCAGCGGCAGGTCGCCATAGACCTCGTCGGTCGAGACGTGGTGGAAGCGAAAGGCCTCGCGCCGGCCCGCGGGCAAGCTCGACCAGTAGCCGCGCACGGCCTCCAAAAGCTCGTAGGTGCCGACGATGTTGGTCTGGATGAACGCGCCCGGTCCGTCGATCGAGCGGTCGACGTGGCTCTCGGCGGCAAGATGCATGACGACGTCGGGCGCTTCCGCGTCGAGGAGCGCCCGCACCATGGCGCGATCGCAGATGTCGCCCTTCACGAAGCGGTAGCGCGGATCGGCCTCGATGGCGGCGAGCGAGGTCAGGCTCGCCGCGTAGGTCAGCTTGTCCAGGTTGACGACGGAATGGTCCGTCTCGCCGATCAGGTGGCGGCAGACGGCCGAGCCGATGAAGCCGGCGCCGCCCGTTACGAGGATTTTCACGAGGCGGCTCCCGAATAGATAAAGGGCGGATCGGCTTCCGCGAGGCTCGGCGCATCCGTGTCCTTGGCCGAGAGCACGGGCTGGTGCCCCTCCAGCGGCCAGGGGATACGAAGCGCGGGATCGTCGAAGCGGATCGAGCGGTCATGTGCGCCGGAATAGGGCGCGGAGACCTTGTAGAAGACGACCGTCTTCGGCTCCAGCGTCAGGAAGCCGTGCGCGAAGCCGACCGGCACGAGGATCTGGTTGAAGCGATCGGCCGAGAGTTCCAGGCTCGCGAAGCGCCCGAAGGTGGGCGAGCCGCGCCGCATGTCCACCGCGACGTCGAGGATGCGCCCCGACAGCACCCGCACCAGCTTGGCCTGCGCGAAGGGCGGCTCCTGGTAGTGGAGGCCGCGCAGCGTGAAGGCTTCCGCCGAGAAGGACTGGTTGTCCTGCACCCAGTCGATCGCGATCCCCGCCTTCGCCATCCGCTCGCGGTTGAACGTTTCGGCGAAGAAGCCGCGATCGTCGCCGAAGCGCCGCGGCGTCAGCTCCAGAACCTCGGGGATCTCCAGTCGTTTCACGTCGAGCATCGAGGATCCTTCTACCTGCCGTCGGACGTGATGGGCGCCGGCTCAGGCCCCTCCATAGCCGAGCCCGCTTTGCGGGAAAACATTCTCGCGCCTCGTGCTGGCACCGCCGCGGCGCCGGGGATACGAGGTCAGGATGCAGTCGCGACCGGAAGGGGAGAGCGCGCCCGGTGAGAAAAGGCATCATCCTGGCAGGTGGCAGCGGAACGCGGCTGCATCCGATGACGATCGGCTGCTCGAAGCAGCTCCTGCCGGTCTACGACAAGCCGATGATCTACTACCCCTTGAGCACGCTGATGTTCGCGGGCGTTCGCGATATCCTGATCATCTCCACGCCCCACGACCTGCCCCAGTTTCGGACCCTGCTGGGAACGGGCGAGCGCTGGGGCCTCTCGCTCAGCTATGCGGAACAGCCGAGGCCCGACGGGCTCGCCCAGGCCCTGACGATCGGCGAAGCGTTTCTGGATGGCGCGCCGTGCGTCCTGATCCTGGGCGACAATCTCTTCTACGGGCACGGGCTGCCCGACCTCCTGTTGAGAGCCGGCAGCCGCGAGAGCGGCGCGACGGTCTTCGCCTACCATGTCCGGGATCCCGAACGGTACGGCGTCGTGTCCTTCGACCGGGAGGGCCGGGCCGTCGAGATCGTCGAGAAGCCGAAGCAGCCGGTCTCCAACTGGGCCGTGACCGGCCTCTACTTCTACGACGAGCGCGCCCCGCAGATCGCCCGGGGCCTCAAGCCCTCGGCCCGCGGGGAGTACGAGATCACGGACCTCAACAAGCATTATCTCGGTGAGGGGCGCCTCGGCGTCGAGACCATGGGTCGCGGCTTCGCCTGGCTCGATACGGGCACGCCGGACTCGCTCCTGCAAGCGGGCGAATTCGTGCGCACGCTGGAGCATCGGCAGGGCTTCAAGATCGCCTGTCCCGAGGAGATCGCCTTCAACCTCGGCCTGATCGACGCAGCTCAGCTGGCCCGCCTCGGCCAGGAACTCGGCAAGAGCCAGTACGGGCTCTACCTGCAGGCGCTCGCTCGCGAGGGCGTCTGAGCCCGCGCCGCGCCCGTCAGCCGGCGTGGGGTGACGGTCCTTCGGCGGCCAGGGCGACCGGATCGAGGAGCACGCCGACGAGGCGCAGCTGACCGTGATCCGCATCGCCGAAGACGATATCGTTGCCGTCGCGCGCGAAGCTGTTGAAGAAGGTGGCAGCCGTCACCTGGTCGGCAAAGGTCAGGATGTCCTCGAACAGAACGAAGCCTTCGACGGACATGTTCTGACCGGCCTCGTAGAGGAGAATGTCCACCTTGCCGCGGACGAAGTCGGGCACGAAGGAGCCTCCGCCGGCGTCGGCGTGATCGGGCAAGAGCGGAGGAAGAGCGCTCCCCTTGCCGTGATCGTCGAGCGCCGGAATCGCGGTCTTGCCGCCGCTGGTGAGATCGACGCCGCCGGCGGCCGGCGGTCCATCCACTGCCTTGCCGGTATCGGCGGGCGCTTTGGGCGACGCCTGAGCGAGCGAGGCGGTGTGAAAGGCTTCGGTGCTCTTGGCGAGGCGGGAGACCACGAGATCGAGGTCGAGGGTCGTGGCCACGACCACGGCCGCGGCTTCGGCGCGGATCGCAGGAGCCGGCACAGCAGAAGTCGGCGCGGCGGATTCCGGAGGACCGGCCGGCGGGGCGGTGGGCTGATCGGACGGGGCGTGCGCCGCCGGGGCCGCCGTCATGCCCCCGAGATTCGTGCCCGCACTTGCCTCGGCCGCCTTGTCGAGGTGCGGCGCGGCGGCAGGGCTTGCGCCGGGTTTCCCGATCGGAGCGGGCGCCAATTCGCCCTCGGGCGCGTGAGCCGCCGGCACCGTCGCCTGAGGCGCGAGCGTCAGCGGATGGAGCGGAACGTCGACCTTCGCGCTGGCGGCATTGGCGCTCTGCACGGACTCGAGAGAGCCGCCGGCAAGAGCCGACGAAGCATCATGCAGGCCGGAAGGCGCGTCTCGATGGTCGCTCATGGGAAGCGCGGACACGATTTCGTTCGAAACGGCGGCGTCGAAATCGTCCTCGCGGACGCTGGCCTGTTCCTGGGCGAAGATGCGCAGGAGCTCGGCCGCGAACAGGCCGACGGACAGGGTGGTGCTGAGCACGCTGGCCGGCGCGTCGGCCAGAAACCCGGCATGCGACGCGGGAGCGGCGCTCTGCGTCGGCGCGACGGATCCGCTCGGCCCGTCCTTCTGGAGGCGCCGGGTGAGCGGGCCATCGCCCTCGTCGGTGGACGCCTCGCTCGCGGCGAGGCCGGCGTGCTGCGGGGTCTTCTCGGCCGGATCGGAGAGGCCCTGGGCCGGGATGCGCCCGCTCGTGCCTTCGATCACGACGCCGAAGGCGCCGTCCGAGCCGTGGTGCCCGCCATGCGTCTCGGCAGCCTCGGCACGACCGTGCTCCAGAAGATCGACGAGCATGAGCGCCGCCGCGACGAAAGCGGTCAGGAAGGCGCTGGGATGAAGGACCACGTTGGAGGACCGGCGGAGCTGCGCGCCGAGCGCCACCGGCGCGTCGTCCAGCATGCGGTCGGACACGTCGCGGAAGCTCGAGCCGACATAGGTGCCGCCCGTCACGCAGTTGATGACGTGGATCTCGGTGCCGAGCCGGGCGATGTGGACGACGACGTTGTCCGTGCCGGACTGGCAGTAGACGAACCAGGGATCGCCTTCGTCACTGACGCCGCCCTCCACCTCGACCGACAGGCCGGCGGCGCAGAGACGGTCGCGCACGCGGTAGAGTTCGGCGAGGTCCTGGTTCTGCCACGGCATCTTGGACGGGAGAGGAGCCGCGTTGGGCTTGCGCCGTCCGAAGGAAAGGATTGCTGCCGTCACCGTGCCGATCCGATGTTGCCGCCTGCCTCAGCCGCGCCCGTGGGGCGCGACGCCGATCTCGGGGCCGGAGCGGCGGGCGATCCGCCGGGCCGGACCGCTCGCGAACGGCCTCGTGCCATCCGCCAGCGGTTGTTCCGTCATGCCTTGCGCTCGTCGCCGAACAGGATCTGATAGGTCGTCGGCTCGTAATAGGCCATGATGTTGCGCACGAAGTCGCGCGCGTCCATGTCGAGGGCGTCGGCCCAGACGCTGTAGCGCTCGGACGGGATGCGGCCTCGGCCGGCCTCGATCTGCGAGACGAAGGTGTAGTAGCCGACCTCGACGCGCTCGGCCAGCTCGCGCTGGGACAGGCCCGCCGCCTCGCGGCGCTGCTTCAACCAAGCGCCTCCCTCCTTGCGGAGGCGCTGGCGCGCCATGTCCTCGACCGGAACCGTTTGCGTCGTCATCATCTGGAACCCTTGCCAGCCCATTGGCCGGGCCGTAGGCGACCTGGACCGAAGCCACGTCGCCGCTCCCCGGAACTTAAGACAAAAATCCGGAAGATTCCAGGGACGCCGCGTCCGGTTTGAGGTCGGCGGCCGCGAAAATCAAGGGCCGTTCCAGCCTCGAACCGTCAGTCCGGCTCATTGCTCCTTCATGCCGCGGTTGATCTGGTCGGTCAGCGGCTTGGTCAGGTAGTTCATCAGCGTGCGCTCGCCCGTCTGGATCAGCGCCTCGGCGGGCATGCCGGCCTGGAGCTGCCGCCCCTTGAGCTTGGCCATCTCCTCGGGCGGCGTTTCGATCTGGACGCGGAAGTAAGGCGCGCGGTTGTTCTGCTCGATGCGGTCGCCCGAGCGCGACACGACCTTGCCCATGATCACCGGCGTCGTGCGCAGGTCGAGGGCGGAGAAGCGCACCTCGGCCACCTGGCCGATGTTGACGCTGTCGATGTCGAGCGGCGAGACCTGCGCCTCGACGAGGAAGTCGCCGTCCTTGGGCGCGATCTCCATCAGGACCTCGCCCGGCGCGATGACGCCGCCGATGGTGGTGACCACGAGGTTCTGCACCGTGCCGCTCTGGGACGCGCGGATGTCCAGGCGCTTGGCCACGTCGCTGGCCACGAAGAGCTGCTGCTGGAGGTCGGCCGCCTTGGACTCGGCCGTGCGCAGCTGCGCGACGACGTCCTCGCGGAACTGCTGGCGCGTCTGGATGATCTGCATCTCGGCTTCGGAGATCTGCTGCTGCGATCGGCCGATCTGGGCGGAGATCTCGCCGATCTCGCCGTCGAGCTGGGCGGCCGCGCGCTGGAGCTCGAGGACGCGCGACTTGTTGGTCAGGCCCTTGCGCAGGAGGCTGTCGAGGGCGCCGAGCTCCTCGCGGATCAGGCTCACCTGCTGCTCCTTCGAGGTCTTCTGCGCGCCGAGGCCGTCGATGGTCTGGTGGAGCTGGCCGATCTTCTGGTTGAGAAGGTCGACGGTGCCCACCAGCGTCTTCTGGCGCTCGTCGAATTCCTGGCGCTGACCGGCCAGGATCTCCCCGACCTTGGGATCGGTGGTGCGATCGAGAAGCGCTGCGGGGAACTCGATCGCGTCCGCGCCGCTCTGCTCGGCGCTCAAACGCGCCTCGAGCGCGAGCTGGGTGTCGAGCTGGGTGCGCAGGCGCGTCACCGTGGCGTTGGCCTGCGTCTCGTCGAGCGTGATGAGGAGATCGCCCGCCTTCACCTCCTGGCCTTCCAGCACGTGGAGGGCCTTCACGATGCCGCCTTCCAGATGCTGGACGGCCCGGCGCTTGCCGGCGACGATCACCGTGCCCGGCGCCGCCACCGCCCCGGCCAGGGGTGCGGTCGAGGCCCAGACGCCGGCGCCGAAGAAGGTGACGAGGATGATCACCAGGCCGAAGGTGATAGGGCCGCGCGCCGAAACCGGCGCCTTGACGACCTCCACGTCCTTGACCTCCTCGCCGCCCGATTGAACGGGGCGCGCCACGGCGGTCGGCAACAGCTTGGCGAGGGAGCGGGAGGATGAGCCCTCGGCGGTCTCGTCGGTCATGGTTCCTGCCTTTGTTCGTCTCGTCCAGCCGGCGCGCCGGCTCGCAGCAAGGCCGGTGTCGGCCTCAGCCGCTCGCCCGCGTCATGTGCGTCACCTGCCCCATCGGCTGAGCCGAATTGGCCACGGCCGCGGCGGGGGCCGCCGCGCCGGAGCCGGTGCCCGCGTTCAGGCGGGCCATCACGTCGCGCGTCGGCCCGTACATGGTGAGCGTGCCGCCGGTGAAGACGGCGAGCTTGTCGACCTCGTTGAGAAGCGAGGCGCGATGGCTGATCACGAGCACCGTGCGCCCTTCGGCCTTGGCCGTGCGCAGCGCCTGGGCGAGCGCGGCCTCACCGTTGCTGTCGAGGCTGGAGTTCGGCTCGTCGAGGATCACGATCTTCGGATCGCCGTAGAGCGCGCGCGCCAGGCCGATGCGCTGGCGCTGGCCACCGGACAGCGCCCGACCGCCCTCGCCGATCCGGGTGTTGTAGCCGTCCGGCAGCTGCAGGATCATCTCGTGGACCCCCGCCTTGCGGGCGGCGGCGACGACCTGCTCGGCGTCGATCTCGGAAAAGCGGGCGATGTTCTCGGCGATCGTCCCGGCAAAGAGCTCGACGTCCTGCGGCAGGTAGCCGATGTGGGGGCCGAGAAGCTCGGCGTGCCAGTTGTCGATGTCCGCGCCGTCGAGGCGAACATGGCCCGACAGCGGCGGCCAGACGCCGGTGAGGGCGCGCGCGAAGGTCGACTTGCCGGCGCCCGAGGGGCCGATCACGCCGATCACCTCGCCCGGCTGGATCTGCATGCTGACGCTCTTCAGCGTCGCGATGCGCGAGCCGGGAGGAGCGACGACGAGCTGCTCGAGGCTGATCGCGCCGGTGGGCGCGGGCAGGCGCATGCGCTCCGGCTCGGCCTCGGTGGAGGCGAACATCTTGCCCAGGCGGTCATAGGCCGAACGTGCGGCGACGAAGCCCTTCCACTGCGCGACGGCCCCTTCCACCGGCGCGAGGGCGCGGCCCATCATGATGGAGGAGGCGATCATCGCGCCGGGCGAAACCTCCGACTCCAGGACGAGCCAGGCGCCGACGCCCAGGATCGCGGTCTGGAGCACGGTGCGGGTGAACTTCGACATGGCCAGGATCGTGCCGGCGCGGTCGCTCGCCCGGGCCTGGAGCCCGAGGGCGCGGTCGTGGAGGTCGTTCCAGCGCCGGCTGATCGCCCCCATCATGCCGAGCGCGTGGACGATCTCGGCGTTGCGCAGCGTCGTCGAAACGTACTGGTTGGCACCGATCGAGGCGGTGGAGGCTTCCTTCAGGTGGCGGCGGGTGGCGAGCTCGTTGGCGAGCGCAAGCGCGAAGATCGCGATCGCACCGATCAGCGCGACGACGCCGATCCAGAAGTGGATCATGAAGCAGACGGCCAGGAAGATCGGCATCCAGGGCGCGTCGCAGAAGGTGATGATGCCGCCGCCGGTGAGGAACTCGCGCAGCGTGTCGAGGTCGCGGATCGGCTGCGAGTAGCCGCCGCCCGGCGCGCGCAGATGGCCGCGGAAGGACGTCTTGAAGACGCTCTCGCCGATGAACTTGTCGAAGCGCGCGCCGGTCCGCACCAGGACGCGCGAGCGGATCGACTCCAGCACCGCGTAGACCACGAGCAGCGCCACGGCCAGGATCGTCACCATGACCAGGGTGACTTCGTTGCGGCTCGCCAGGACCCGGTCATAGACCTGGATCATGTAGAGCGGGCTGACGAACATCAGGAGGTTGATGAAGAAGCTGAACAGGACGACGAAGAGGAAATTGCTCTTGCAGACCGCGAAAGCCCTGCGCAGCATGGGCTGCTTTTGCGCCTCGGATGACACTGCTATCCCCTCGTCCTGGCAGTCGGAAGTGCTGTCGACATCGTCACTATGGACTCAAGTTCTTGAGCGAAGACGAAGACCGGCGCCTGCGCCGCGGAACGCCCTGCGCATGCAGGCCATCCGACGCGCCCACCTCCGCGACGTTCAACCGCTTGCGCTTAGCACGATCCGGCCACCTGCAGGAAGGGAGGGCGGCTAAGCTCTTGCTTGATCGGGGCATCCCCGATGCTCGGCCGCCTCGCCCGGCCGGTCTCCCAAAAGCCTTCTTCGTGTCGGAATCAAGGCCCCGTCCGCGGCCGCCGGGCGCCCCGCGCGGCGCCGAGCCGTTGACGCGCCGGACCGTTCTGAGTAGGTCGGCGCCGGTCTCCAACGTTTAACGCAAGGTCGCGACAATGGCGAAAACAGCGCTCATCACGGGCATTACCGGCCAGGACGGCGCCTATCTCGCCCAGCTTCTTCTGTCGAAGAACTATTCGGTTCACGGCCTTCTGCGTCGCAGCGCCTCGGCGGACGTCATCGGCGCGCGCCTCAACTTCCTCGGCATCCTCGGCGACGTCGAGATGCACGACGCCAACCTGACCGACATCACCTCGATCATCCGCGTCATCCAGACCGTCAAGCCGGACGAGATCTACAATCTCGGTGCCCAGTCCTTCGTCAAGACGTCCTGGCAGCAGCCGGTGCTGACGGGTTCGGTGTCGGGCCTTGGCGCTGTCAACGTCCTCGAGGCGATCCGCCTCCTGTCGCCGCAGACCCGCTTCTACCAGGCCTCGACCTCCGAGATGTACGGCCTCATCCAGGAGCCGCGCCAGTCCGAGACGACGCCCTTCTACCCCCGCAGCCCCTACGCCGCGGCCAAGCTCTACGCGCACTGGATGACGGTGAACTACCGCGAAAGCTTCGGTCTCCACGCGTCGTCGGGCATCCTCTTCAACCACGAGAGCCCGCTGCGCGGCATCGAGTTCGTCACGCGCAAGATCACGGACGGCGTCGCGCGCATCAAGCTCGGCCTTGCCGACCACATCTCGCTCGGCAACCTCGACGCCAAGCGCGACTGGGGCCATGCCCGCGACTACGTCGAGGCCATGTGGCTGATGCTCCAGCAGGACACGCCCGACGACTACGTCGTGGCGACCGGCCGCACGACCTCGGTGCGCGACTTCTGCGACCTCGCCTTCGCCCATGTCGGCCTCAAGGCGGCCGACCACGTGCGCGTCGACGAGCGCTTCATGCGCCCCGCCGAAGTCGACGTCCTTCTCGGCAATCCGGACAAGGCCAAGGCCAAGCTCGGATGGCAGGCGACGACGACGCTGGAACAGCTCGTCGCCGAGATGGTCGAGGCCGACCTCAAGCGCCTGTCGCGCTGAGCCGGCCGCGAAGGAGAGCCGTCCTGTCCACGATCCTCCATCACGACGCCAGCACCTATCGGCGCGCGCCGGTCCGCTCGACGCTCGCCGACCTCGCCGACGGCTTCGGGCGCGTGGACCTGTGGAGCACGATGGGCTGGCTCGACATGCGCCAGCGCTACCGGCGCTCGATCTTCGGGCCGTTCTGGATCACGCTCTCGCTGGCCGCCTTCGTGGCGGGCCTTGGCGTCACCTACGGGGCGCTGTTCGGCATGCCGCTTGCCGAATATCTACCCTATCTGTGCATCGGCATCGTCGTCTGGACCCTGCTGTCGGGCTTCATCCTGGAGGGCTGCGGCACCTTCACGGGGGCCGAGGCGATGATCAAGCAGATGCCGGCCCCCCTCAGCCTCCACGCCATCCGCCTGGTCTGGCGCTCGGTGGTGACCTTCCTCCACAACGCCGTCATCGTCGTCATCACGCTCCTGATCTTCCAGATCAATCCGGGTTGGGCGGGGCTTCTCGTCATTCCCGGCCTCGCGCTGATCCTCGTCAACGGCCTGTCGCTGGCGCTGTTCTTCGGGACGCTGAGCGCACGCTTCCGGGACATCCCGCCGCTGATGGCCAACGTCACGCAGACGCTGTTCTTCGTGACGCCCGTCATCTGGCACGTCGAGAACCTCAAGCAGCGCCGTTTCATCGCCGAGTGGAACCCGCTCTACCACCTCATCGAGGTCGTGCGCGGGCCGCTTCTGGGCCATGCGCCCTCGGTGACCAACTGGAGCGTCGCGCTCGCCTTCACGCTGGCGACGGGCCTCGTCGCCTTCTTCTTCTACGCCCGCTTCCGCTGGCGCATCCCCTACTGGGTCTGAGCCCCCTTGAACTCCATTCGTCTCCAGAACGTGTCGGTGAGCTTTCCGATCTACGGCACGTCGACGCGTTCCTTACGCAACCGCATCATGGCGAGCGCGACGGGCGGGCGGATCGGCTCCGACCGCAACGACCGGGCCTGCGTCCAGGCGCTCAGCGACATCAACATCGACATCGGGATGGGCGAGCGCGTCGCGCTGATCGGCCATAACGGCGCGGGCAAGACGACGCTTCTGCGCGTCCTGTCCGGCATCTACCCGCCCCAGACCGGCTCGATCCGCGTCGAGGGCAAGATCGCGCCCTTGTTCGACATCGGCTTCGGCATGGATCCGGACGGCACGGGCTACGACAACATCCGCCTGCGCTCGCTTTATCTCGGCCTCAGCCGCGAGGAGGTCGAGCGGCGGATGGAGGACATCGTCGCCTTCACCGAGCTCGGCCCCTTCCTCGACATGCCGATCCGCACCTATTCGGCCGGCATGCAGACGCGCCTGTCCTTCGCGGTCTCGACCAGCATCAAGCCGGAGGTCCTTCTTCTCGACGAGGGCATCGGCGCGGGCGACGCGGCCTTCATGGAAAAGGCCAACCAGCGCATCCAGTCCTTCATCGGCCAGGCGGGCATCCTCGTCCTCGCCTCGCACTCCAAGAGCATCCTCGCCCCCTACTGCACCCGCGCCATCCGCCTCGAACACGGCCGCATCGTCGACGACGGTCCCTTCGAGGAAGTCATGACGCGCTACGAGGGATGAGACGCGCGTGCCCGGCTCCGTGCGGAACCGGGCGGATCGCGCAAAGCCTCAGGCAAGAAGGATCGCGGTGTCGAGGGAGATGCCGTTCGCGATCGAGGTGCCGACGAGCGAAATGTTCTCCGGGCTTTCCGAGAAACCGGCAAGGACGTGCGCCCGGTCCCAGACGCCGCTGCCGAGCCGCTCCAGGTAGTAGTTGAGGCCCGCGGCCTCGGGGGCACGATCGAGGACGTTGGCGTACATCGCCGTCACGAAGGCGGTGTCGGTGGCGTTGGCGCCGTGGAGCCTGGCGAATTCGGGCGAGACGACGAAGAAGTTCGCCATGTCCTTCAGCGTGAAGCCCTTGTTCTCGTAGTTGGCGAGGTTGAAGCTGAGGCCGGCCTTGTCGGGGGTGCGATCGAAGGCGGCCTGGTACATGCGGTAGATCTGGCCGGCGGGGCCGCCCACGTCGAAGGCGATCGTTTCGGCGCCGAAGACGAGGCGCTCGACGTTGATGAAGGTCTGGCTGCCGCCGCCGGCGAGGCTGAGGTGGCGCAGGTCGTCCGTGCCGCCGAGGGCCGCGCGGTTGAAGCTGGCAAGACCCGTGTTCACGGTGTCGATGCCCGAGCCGCCATTCACCTCGGCCGCCTGGCCGGCCAGGATGATGTAGTCGCGCCCCTGCAGCGTCGAGATCACGTCGGCGCCGCCCATGGAGCGGATGACGTCGTCCGCGCCCGTGCCGCGCAGGATCTCGGCCGCCGCCGTGCCGTTCTGCGTCAGGCGCTCATTGGCCTGGTCCCAGCCCCAGGAGGCGACGTGGGTGCCGTCGGCGGCAGGTCCGCCGTAGATCGACTGGATCGCCGCGACGTCGAAGGGCCCGAGCCGGGAGGAGCGAACCGCCTGGTCGTAGCTCATAACCGTGTTGGTGCCGTTGTCGGACGCCCTGGTCAGAACGTCCGGATTGGCATCGGACGCTTCGAAGGGATGCTTCAGCCCGAGCGCGTGGCCGATCTCGTGGAGGGCGACATGCATGAAGTCGCCGGCGAAATAAGGGCTCTGGCGATAACCGGCGTCGAAGTAGACGTCGCCGCCGTCGAGGCTCTCGCCGGAATAGGGACGCACCGTCCCGCCGCTCTGCACCGCCACCGCCTGGGGGAAGTAGGCGTAGCCCGCTGCGTCCGAGGCCGGCGACATGCGGGCGAAGTCGAAGAAGCCGAAGGTCAGGTCGCCCTGGTGGCGCGTCGTTTCAAAGAAGCGGATGCCGCTGATGCTCGCCCAGGCGTCGAGCGCGGCGCGCACCACCGCCTTCTCGCCCTCGCTCAACGGCTGGAAGGTGGAGGCTCCGACCGGATCGCGCGCCTTGAGGTAGCTCTGCGCCGTCGCGTCGAAGGAATAGGTCAGGAAGACCGACTGGTTCGATACCCCGTCGCGATACCAGGACGTGCCCGACAACAGGGCGCGGTAATCCGCAATCTCAGCCATGACAATAAGATCTCCGAAGTAAAAGATAGGCGTTTGAAGGTCGGCGAAGGCTTCGTGCGCTGCGGCATGGTAGCGGGACCAGCCTGATCAAAGCTTAAACGCGGACGGCTGCCAAGCAGGTGATGGCGCGCGCGGGCGGGCCGGCGCTCGCCTTGACGAATGCCGGGGGCTGGTGTTGATGCCCCGCAACATCGGACAAGCAGAGAGCACCCGATCCCCATGGCCCCGACAGCCTTTGTCACCGGCATTTCCGGCCAGGACGGCGCCTATCTCGCCAAGCTCCTGGTGGAAAAGGGCTACAAGGTCTATGGCGGCGTGCGACGGCTTCCCGAGGCGCCGCTGCCGCGCCTCGTCGAACTCGGCATCGCGGGAGAGGTCGAGCTGTGCCGCTTCGACCTCGCCGACCTGTCGATGATCCAGGACGCGGTGGAGCGCGTCCGGCCGGACGAGTTCTACAATCTCGGCGCGCAGTCCTTCGTCGGCTCCTCCTGGCAGCAACCGCTCTACACCGCCGACATCGACGCCGTCGCCGTCTGCCGCATCCTGGAGGCGATCCGCGCCCGCTCGCCGCAGACGCGCTTCTTCCAGGCCTCGACCTCGGAAATGTTCGGGGCGGTGCGCGAGATGCCGCAGAGCGAGGACACGCCCTTCCGGCCGCGCAGCCCCTACGGCGTCGCCAAGCTCTACGGCCACGGCATCACCGTGAACTATCGCGAGAGCTACGGCATCCACGCCTCGTGCGGCATCCTGTTCAACCACGAGAGCCCGCTTCGCGGCGCCGAGTTCGTGACGCGCAAGATCACGCTCGGCCTCGCGCGGATCGCGCAGGGCCGCCAGGAGCTCCTGGAGCTCGGCAACCTGTCCGCCAAGCGCGACTGGGGCTTTGCCGGCGACTACGTCGAGGCCATGTGGCGCATGCTGCAGCAGCCGGCCGGCGACGACTTCATCCTCGCCACGGGCACCACCACGACGGTGCGCCGCTTCGTCGAGGCGGCGGGCGCGGCCATCGGGCTGGAGATCGAGTGGCGCGGCGAGGGCGAGGGCGAGGAAGGCTTCGACCGGCGCTCGAACAAGCGCGTCGTGGCCGTCAACCCCGCCTTCTTCCGCCCCGTCGACATCGACGTCCTCGTCGGAAACGCGTCCAAGGCGCGCGAGCGGCTCGGCTGGTCGCCCGCCATGGACCTGAGCGAGCTCGCCGCGCTGATGGCGCGGACCGACCACGACCGCGTCGCGCGCGGAGCCGTGACGTTCTGACCCTTCGCGCTGGCGCCTCGCGCGCGGCGCGCCAATCCGGTGCCGCCATGAAATTCGTGTCCTTCGCCCAGAACTTCGAGGACGTCGTCCTGTACCGGGCGCTCGCCCACGTCTGGAACGGCACCTATGTCGACGTCGGAGCCTTCGATCCGAAGGTCGATAGCGTCACCAAGGCTTTCTACGACCGGGGCTGGTCGGGCATCAACGTCGAGCCCGTGGCCGAATTCCACGCCCGCTTCGAGGCCGATCGCCCGCGCGACCGCAACGTCCTCGCCGCCCTGTCGGACACGGCCGGCGAGATGACCTTCCACGTCGTCGGCGAGACGGGATTGTCGACGCTCGACGGCGAGGTCGCGCGCTTCCACCGCGAGGCGGGCCGCGCCGTCGAGGAGCGGCGCGTGCCGGTGACGACGCTGAACGAGCTCCTCGCCGACATCCGCGACCGGCCGATCCACTTCCTCAAGATCGACGTCGAGGGCGCCGAGGACAAGGTCCTCGCCGGCCTCGACCTCGACGCGATCCGGCCCTGGATCCTCGTGATCGAGGCGACCTTCCCGAGCCGGTCCGAGCCGACCCATATGGCATGGGAGGACCGCGTTCTCTCCCATCGCTACGAACTGGCCTATTTCGACGGGCTGAGCCGCTACTACGTTGCCGAAGAACGGCGCGAGCTCGCCGATCGGCTGGCCGTCCCGCCCAACGTCTTCGACGAGTTCGAGACGGCCTATACGGTCGGCCTGCGCGAGGCGCTCGACGCCTCGCAAACCAGCTATGCCGGCCTTCTCGACCAGCTCACCACCGAGCGCGCCGCCGCCGAGCGCCACGCGGCGGAGCTCGAAGCCGCACATCGCGAGACTCTCGAACGGCGCGAGACCGACGCGCAGGCGGAGCTAGAGAAGCACCTCTCCGCAGCCGCCCGCGAGCACGAGCGCATCCATCACGCACTCCAGGGCGTGCAGCATCAGCTTGCCGAGATCGAGCGCTCGAAAGCCTGGCGCCTCGTGGTGTTCGCGCGCCGCCAAATGAACCGGGCGCGGCGGCTCGCCCACCGGCTGCTGAGGCCGTTCCGCCGCCCGACGCGGTTCGGCGCGGCGGCGGGCGGGATCGTACCGCTCGGGCTGGAGCTGAAATACGCGTCCAAGGAGCTCGCCCGGCGCATCCGGCTGAAGGCGCTGGCGCGCCGCTGACGGCCGTGCCCGGCGCTCCGAGCGCCGCCTCGCCCGCGTCCTTGTTCATTTCCGGAGACCCCGCCCGTTGACCGATCGGCTCCTTCTCGACCTTCAGGGCTGCCAGACGGCCAATTCGCGCCATCGCGGCATCGGCCGCTACACCCTGTCCCTGGCCGAGGCGCTTTTGAGGATCGAGGCGGACGCGCCCGAGCCTCTCAACGTCGTCGGCTTCGTCAACGGGGCGTTTCCCGAGGCGATCGGCGAGATCGAGGACGCCTTGCGCGATCCGGCCCCGTCGGTCCTGCGCCGCTACGGCGACCCGGGACGGCTGGAGGGACCGGTCGCCGAGCAGTCGGTCCTGCGCGGCTTTTCCGCCGCCGCCTCGGCCCGTGCCCTGGCGCCCGACATCCTCCACGTCTCCAGCCCGATCGAGGGCTACGAGGAGGGCGCTGCGCTGCCCGTTTATTCCCGCGAGATCCTGCCCGGCACGATCCGGACCGCGACGGTCTACGACCTCATCCCGCGGCTCTTTCCCGACTTCTATCTCACCAACGAGGCCTACGCCGCCTGGTATCGCGGCGCGCTCGAGTGCCTCGCCTCCTACGACATGCTGTTCGCGATCTCCGAGGCGACGCGGCGCGACCTCATCGAGCATCTCGGCATCGCCCCCGAGCGCGTCGTCAACATCGCCGCGGCGGTGGACTCCCGCTTCCGCCGGGTCGCCGACGCGGAAGCCCATCGCGCGCGCTTCGCCGCCGATCTCGGCCTGAAGCGACCCTTCGTCCTTTACACCGGCGGCGCCGACCATCGAAAGAACCTCGAAGGCGCGATCGAGGCCTTCGCGCTCCTGCCCCGCCAGCTTCGCGACGCGCGCCAGCTCGCCATCGTCTGCCGCATGGATCCGGGAACGCGCGCGCGCCTTCTCGCCCGCGCCAAGAGCCTCGGCCTGTCGGGCGAGGACGTCGTCCTCACCGGCTTCGTGTCGGACGACGACCTCGTTCTCCTCTACAACCTCGCCGAACTCTTCGTGTTTCCCTCGATCTACGAGGGCTTCGGCCTGCCGCTCCTGGAGGCCATGTCCTGCGGGACGCCGGTCCTGGCCGGCGACAATTCGAGCCTGCGCGAAGTCGTCGGGCGCGCCGACCTCCTGTTCGACGAGCGGAACCCGCAGGCCTTCGCCGCGGCCATGGTCGGGCTGATCGAGAACGGCGAGAAGCGCGCCGAGGTCGCCGCCTTCGGCCTCGATCGCTCGAAGCTCTTCACCTGGGAGCGCTCCGCCCGGCTCGTCCACGAGAACCACCGCGAGTTCCTGGCCCGGCGCAACGCGGCGGAGGCCGGGCACCGCCCGCGCGTCGCCATGCTGTCGCCGCTGCCGCCGGCGCGCAGCGGCATCTCCGACTACACGGCCGACCTCCTCGGCCCCTTGTCGGAGCATGCCGAGGTCGACCTCTTCCTCGACAAGCAGAGCCTGTCGTCCGAAACCTGCCGCAACCACCGCGCCCGGCCGTGGGAGCGCCTGCCCGAGGAGGCCTCCGGCTTCGACGCGGTGGTCTACCAGATGGGCAACTCGACCTTTCACACCCACATGCTGTCGCTGCTGCCGCAGACGGGCGGCATCCTCGTCCTCCACGACGTTTATCTCAGCAATCTCAAGGCCTGGATCGACCGGCTGGGCGAGGCGCCCGGCCTCTTCGAGCGCGACCTCGCCCGCTCCCACGGAAATGCCGCGAGCGAGACGCTGCGCGCCAAGGGCACGGACGGCGCCATCGCCGACTGGCCGGCGAGCGGTCCGGAGATCGCCGCCGCCGACGCGGTGATCGTCCATTCGAACTTCGCCGCGACGCTGATCCGCCGGTTTCATCCCGAGCTCGCCGACAAGGTGAGCGTGGTGCGCCAGCCCCGCGCGACGCCCGACGACGCGGGACCCGAGGCGCGCGACCGGGCGCGCGCGGCCCTCGGCGTCGCGGAGGACGAGTTCCTCGTCGTGTCGATCGGCGTCGTCAGCCCGGCCAAGCGCCTCGACGCGGTGGTCGACGGCTTCCTCACCGCCTTCGGCAGCGATCCCAAGGCGCGGCTGGTGCTGGCGGGAGACGCCGCCGACGATCGCTGGACGGCGCAGCTGCGCGCCAAGGTCGCCGCCTCGAAGGGGCGGGTGGTCATCACCGGCCACCTCGAAGCCGAGACCTTCGGCGACTACTGCCTTGCCTGCGACGTCGCGGTGCAGCTGCGGGCGACGACCCGCGGCGAAACCTCCGCGGCCGTGCTCCAGCTCATGGGCTGCGGCCGGCCGGTGATCGTCAACGCCTATGCCGACTTCGCGGACTATTCATCCGACCTCGTCGTGAAGCTGTCCGAGCAGCCCGAGCCGGCCGAACTTGCCCAAACGCTGAAGCGCCTGCGCGCCATGCCGCCGGCCGAGCGCGAGGCGATCGGCGCGCGGGCCCGCGCCTTCGTGCGCGAGCGCCACTCCCACGAGGGCGCGGCCCGGGCCTATGCCGAGGTGGTGCGCCGCACGATCCGGCACGGCCGGCAGGCCGCCGCGGTGGACGGCCTGACCCGGGCCGCGGGAACGGCGCTCGCCGGGCATCCCGGCCGAGCCGTCGAGACTGCCGGTCGCGCGCTCGCGGCCGCCGCGCCGGCCCTCGCGGCGGGGCTCGAAACCGAGCGCCGTCTCCTGATCGACGTCAGCCACACGGCCCGGCACAACCTCAAGACCGGCATCCAGCGCGTGGTGCGCGAGCTCGTGCGGTCGAGCTACGCCGCGCTCGGGGAGAACGGCCTCAACGTCCAGGCTTTCGTGCGCACGGAGGACGGCCGCTTCCTGACGGCGGACGGCTTCGCCCTGGCGCTCGACGGCGAGGCGCCCGGCGCCGACATCGACGCGGAGCTGACCGTCCGGCCGGGCGACATCCTCCTGATGCTCGATTCCAGCTGGTTCGAATACGCCGCGTTCCAGCCACTCTTCGACGCGGTGCGGGGCGCGGGCGGGCGCATCCACACCTGCGTCTTCGACCTCGTGCCGATCCTTTATCCGGAGCTGACCGGCGAGGCGCTGCCGCCCGCCTTCAAGCGCTGGCTGGCCCATGCGGCCGAGATCGGCGACGGCCTCATCTGCATCTCGCGCGCCGTCGCCGACGAGGTCACGGCCTATATCGAGCGCGAGCGCCTGCCGCACCGCTCCGGCCTCCAGGTCAACTGGTTCCATCTCGGTTCCAACCTGCCGGCCGCCGGCACGCCGAGCCCCGCCGTCCTGGCGGCCTTCGACGGGCAGGCACCGGCCGCGCTGATGGTCGGCACCGTCGAGGTGCGCAAGCGCCACGGCTTCGCCCTCGACGTGATGGAGGCGCTCTGGGCGGAAGGCTCGCCCGCCCGCCTCGTCCTCCTCGGCAAGCCGGGCTGGCACGTCGACGCGCTGACGAGGCGCATCCGCGAACACGCCGAGTTCGGGCGGCGCCTCCTCTGGATCGAGCAGCCCTCCGACGCCGACATCGCGCACGGCTACGACCGCGCCAACCTCCTCCTTTTTCCCTCCACCTACGAGGGCTACGGCCTGCCGGTGGCCGAAGCCCTGCGCGCCGGCCTGCCGGTGGTGGCCTCCGACATCCCGGTCCTGCGCGAGGTCGGGGGCGAGGCGGCGCGCTACGCGCCCCTCGGCGAGGTCGAGGCCTGGGTCGAGGCGGTCCGGCCCTGGCTCGCGGGGGCGCGGCAGACGGTCAGCGGCGGCACGGTGGTGTCCTGGGACGAGGCCGCGAAGCAGGTTCGCCTCGCCATGCTGACGCGCCTCCCCTACAAGGTGCTGGACTGATCCCGTCCTCGGGACGGACAGGGACCGGAGAAGCCCCGATGAGCCAGACACAGCCGCCGGCCGCGCCCGCGCCCGTCATCCAGCCGCTGACCTTCGAGCGGCACGGAACCTCGGGCTGGCGGCGCTTCTCGGACTACGGTTTCGCCCGCGGCGCGGCGCTCGCGCCGCTCGCCGCGGCCGAGGTGGTCACGGCGATGATGTCGATGCCGCTCGCCCTCGTGCCGCAGAACGGCGGCTGGCAGCTCGTCGCCATGCTCGGCATCGGCCCCGGCACGAACCTCTTCGTCGGTCCCGACGGACGCTGGATCGGCGACTACGTCCCCGCGGCGTTGCGCTCATACCCCTTCCGCATCGGCCGCGTCGCCGAGAACGACCAAGCGATCCTGTGCATCGACGAAACGGCGCAGCTGCCGCTCGGCGCGGGCGTCGAGCCCTTCTTCGCCGGGGAGAAGGCGCTCTCGCCCGCCGTATCGTCGATCTGGTCCTTTCTCCTGGAGATCGCCAAGGGCGAGGCGCAGCTGACGCGCGCCTGCGGGCTCCTGGCGGAGGCGGGGATCGTCGAGCCCTGGCCGATCACGGTCGGGACGGGCGACCAGGCACGGACGGTTGAAGGGCTGCATCGCTTGTCGGAGGCCAAGCTCGCCGCCCTGTCCGACGAACAGCTCGGGCAGCTCCGGCGGGCGGGCGTCCTGTCGCTCGCCTATGCCCAGATCTTCTCGGGCGAGCACCTGAAGAAGCTCGGCGAGCTCGCCGCGCTCCAGGCCCGCCACGCCGAGGCCCTGGTGGAGGCCGCGCGGCGGCAGTCCGCCGCCCCCGCCCCGGCCGTCCAGCCGGCGGGCGCGGGCTTCGCCTTCGGCGAGAGCATCAACGTCGACTGGTCCAAGTTCGGCGGATGAGCGAGGCCCCGCCTCGGCCGCCGGCGGCCCCCTTGCGCGGCCGCGCCGCGCGGGTCCTTCGCGCCGCGGCCGGCCTCGCGGCCGCCTTTGCCGACGGGCTGGAGACCGCCGGCTGGCGCCCTGCCGCGACCGCCGCCTGGCGCCGCTCGCTGAAGCCCGCCCTCGCCCGCCGCGCAGCCAAGCCCGCGCCGGCCGCGACCGCCGCCGCCACGGCCGCGCCGCTGCGCGAAGGCGTCCTCTTCGCCGGCTACGCGGAAGGCTCGCTCGGGCTCGGCCAGTCGCTCCGCCTCGATCTGAAGGCGGTCGAGCCCACCGGCCTCGACTTCGCCGTCCACCCCGTCTCGGCCGGCATCGAGACGCGCCGCGCCGGCCCCTTCATGGCCGAGCGCACCGACCGGAGCGGCCGCTACCCCGTCACCCTGGTGGAGGTGGCGAGCGACCAGCTGCCGACCGTCCTCGCCGAGATCGGCCCTGCGCGCCTCGTCGGCTCCCGCCTGATCCTCCGCACCTACTGGGAGCTTCCCCGCGCGCCGGCGGCCTGGGCTCCGCACCTTGCCGGCGTGTCGGAGATCTGGGCGCCGACCCGCTTCGTCGCCGACGCCTTCGCGGGCGTCTTCGAGGGGCCGATCCGGCACGTGCCGCCGGCCATGGAGGTGCCCTCCCTGGACGCGGAGGGCGAGCCCTTCGCGCTGCCGCCGGGACGCTTCCACTTCCTGTTCAGCTTCGACTACTTCTCCTATCCCACCCGCAAGAACCCGCTCGGGGTCATCCGCGCCTTTCGCGACGCCTTCCCGCCGACGCGCGGCGACGTCGGCCTCGTGGTGAAGTCCAACGGCGAGGCCGGACATCATCCCGACGTGCGCACCGCGATGGAAGCGCAGGCGCGCGAGGACGGGCGCATCCGCCTCGTCCACGGCGAGATCGGCCGGCCGGCCATGCTGGGGCTGCTGCGCGCCGCCGACGCCTACGTCTCGCTGCACCGCTCCGAAGGCTTCGGGCAGGGCATGGCGGAGGCCATGCTCTTCGCCAAGCCGGTGATCGGCACCGATTATTCCGGCTCGACCGACTTCCTGACCCACGAGACCGGCTTTCCCGTGTCCTATCGCCTGCGCCCCGTGGCGCCCGGCGAATATGCCTGGAGCGCCGGCCAGTCCTGGGCGGAGCCCGACCACGAGGCCGCCGTCGAGGCCATGCGTTTCGTCGCCGACCATCCGGACGAGGCGAGGCGCCGGGGCGAGACCGCCCGCCGCTCGCTCGCCGCCCGCTACGGGCTGGACCCCGTGGGCCTGGTCCTCGCCCGACGCCTCGGCGCCCTCCTCGCCGAGGCGTCATGAACGCGCCCGCCCTCCGCCTCGCCGTCGCGATCACCGTCTACCGGCCGGACCTGCCGCTTCTCGAGCGGCTGATCGACACGGTGGCGGGCTGGGGCGCGCCGATCCTCCTCCAGATCGACGGCCCGACCGGCGAAGCGATCGAGCCGCAAGCGCTCGCGCGCCTCGCCGCCGACCCGCGCCTCGCTCTCGCCCAGGCGCCTGCCAACGAAGGGATCGCCACGGCGCTGAACCGACTGGCGGCGGGAGCGCGCGCGGCCGGCTGCGACCGCGTGATCTTTCTCGACCAGGATTCCGAGCCGCCCGCCGACATGGCCGAGCGGCTTCTGTCGGCCTTCGCCGCGCTGGACGCTTCGGGGGCGCGGCCCGCTGCGGTCGGGCCGCGGCCGGTGGCGCGCGATCCCGCCCGTTCCAAGGCGCCGAGCTACCGGCGGCGCCGAAACGCCGCGCCCCGCGCCGGTCTCGTGCCCGTCGACTATCTCATCACCTCGGGCAGCCTCGTCACGCGGGAGGCGCTGGACGCCGTCGGCCCGTTTCCGGAGGCCTTCCGGATCGACGCCGTCGACGTCGAATGGTGCTTCCGGGCCTGGGCGCGGGGGCGCTCGGTCTGGATGGTCGAGGACCTGTTGATGCCCCATAGCGTCGGGGGCGGGGTCGTGCGGCTCGGCCCCCTCGCCTTTCCCCAGCAGAACCCGGCGCGCATGGGCACCTATGTCCGCAACCAGTTCCGCCTCCTGCGCCTGCCCCACGTGCCGCTGCGCTGGAAGCTGCGGACGCTCCTCTACGTGCCGCTCCAGGGCGCCGCCTATGCGGCACGCGCACCGGAAAAGCGCGGGGGCCTGGCGCTCGCGCTGCTTCGCGCCGCGCGCGAGGGGCTGCGGCGCTCCTGATCCGCCGCCCGCGCGCTTGCGCGCCCCGCCATGCCCGTGCTCTTCACGCCTGCAGGCAAGCCGGACGATCCGGCACGAGGGAGGAGAACCGCATGAGCTCGAAGGTCCGCTGGGGCGTTCTGTCGACGGCACAGATCGGCACGAAGCAGGTGCTGCCCGCCATGCGCAAGGGCGAGCGCATCGAACTCCTGGGCCTTGCCTCGCGCGACGAGGCGAAGGCGCGGGAGGCGGCCGACGCGCTCGGCATTCCCCGTGCCTACAGCTCCTACGAGGCGCTGCTCGCCGATCCCGACATCGAGGCGGTCTACAACCCGCTGCCCAACCACCTCCACGTGCCGCTCACGATCCAGGCGCTGGAAGCGGGCAAGCACGTTCTGTGCGAGAAGCCGATCGCGCTGTCCGCGGGGGAAGCCGAAACGCTGGTCGAGGCCTCGAAGCGCACGGGCCGTCTCGTCGCCGAGGCCTTCATGGTGCGCCACCATCCGCAATGGCGCCGCGCCCGCGACGTGGTGCGCGAAGGCCGGCTCGGCGAGGTGAAGGCGATCCACACCCTGTTCAGCTACTACAACGCCGATCCGGGCAACATCCGCAACCAGGCCGACATCGGCGGCGGCGGGCTCTACGACATCGGCTGCTACGCCATCTCGACCGCCCGCTTCCTGTTCGGCGCCGAGCCCGCGCGCGTCGTCGCGGCCTTCGACTTCGATCCCGCCATGGGCACCGACCGCATGGCGAGCGGCCTCGCCGAGTTTCCCGGCCACCGCCATCTCGCCTTCACCTGCTCGACGCAGCTCGTTCCCGCCCAGCGCGTCGAGGTGCTCGGTACGAAGGGCCGCCTGACGGTGGAGATCCCCTTCAACGCCCCGAACGACCGCCCGACGCGGATCACCGTCGACGACGGCCGCGACCATTTCGGCTCCGGCCGCGAGGTGATCGAGATCCCGACCGTCGACCAGTACACGCTCCAGGGCGACGCCTTCTCGGCCGCCGTGCGCGGCGAGGCGCCGCTCGAATGGGGCATCGAGGACGCCGTCCTCAACATGCGCGTCATCGACGCCTTCTTCCGCTCGGGCCGCAACGGGGGTTGGGAAGCGGTGTGAGGGGCACCTCGCCCCAACCTTCGCCTCCCTCTACTTCTCCACCTTCGTCATCCCGGCCTTGAGCCGGGATCCATTCCAAACCGCCGTACGCGATCACCTCGGCTCCAAAGCAGGCTCGCGACGTCCGCCGCTTCTGTCGTGACGAGCGCGGAGGCATGGATCCCGGCTCGTCGACCGGGATGACGAGGCGGAAGGGTGGAGGTCGGACCCGAAAAGGTGCGGGTCTGCGGCCAGTCGGCCAAGCACCGCCTCGCAACCATTCTTAACGCGATCGGCCCTTTCCGTCCGGGCGGATCGGCGCGAAGGTGCCGGCCGGAATGGTGCCGCCGTGCCCTATCTTCCCAAACGTCAGGAACACCCCATGTCCGAGACCAACGCCCCCGCCGCCGTGCGGAGCATCGCCCGCGTTGCGACGCCCCACGCCTCGCGCTACCTGCAGCAGCTCTGCAAGCACTTCGCCCACAAGCTGCCCGTCACCTTCGACGAGCATCACGGCGCGATCACCTTCACCATCGGCGAGGTCCGGCTCGACGCGCGCGAGGGCGTCCTCGAGATGCACCTGACCGCGCCGGACGCCGAGACCATGCCGCAGCTCCAGGACGTCGTCTGGCGCCACCTCGTGCGCTTCGCCTTCCGCGAGGAGCTCGCCGCCGACTGGCAGCCGGCCTAAGAATTCCCTTGCGTCACATGGCGGGCGGCAGTGTGGGCGGCGCCTGCGCCGCGCCGAGCGCCGCCGGCTCCTCGTCCTTCAGGCCGACGCCGGTGAGGCCGCGGGCGAGCGCCTCGCGCGCGAGCCAGGCGATCTTGTCCGCCGCCGCCTCGACCGACAGGCCGCCCTGGCCGTGGATGTTGGACACGCAGTTGCGCTCGTTGTCGCGCCGGCCGCGCTGCGGGGCGAAGGTCAGGTAGGCGCCGAGGCTTTCCGCTACGGAAAGACCGGGCCGCTCGCCGATCAGCACCACGACGAGCCGCGCGCCCAGCGCTTCGCCGACATCGTCGCCGAGCGCGACGCGGCCTTGGGTCGCGATCACCGGCGGGGCGAGGCGGAAGGCGCCGAGCCGCCGGGCGAGGGCTTCGAAGACGGCCGCGCCGTGCGCGTCCACCGCCGTCGCCGACAGGCCGTCGGCGATCAGAACGGCGACGTCGAAGCCGCTGCCGACTTGCGCCAGCGCCGCGCGCGAGGCTTCCGCCAGCCGCCGCCCGAGATCGGGGCGCTTGAGGTAGGTGGCGCGGGTCTCCGCCTCGCTCTTCACCCGGATCGGGCGGAAGGGCGCGAGCCGCGCCTCCAGCCCCTCGACGTCGAGCGGCAGGTGGACGGCGTCGCGCGCCTTGGCGTGGGCGTGCTGGAAGGCGAGCACCGAGGCGAGCGGCATCGCCTCGCCGGCGCGGCCGAGGCCGATGCGCGCGCTCGTCGCGCGCCGCAGGGCCGCGAAGGGATCGCGATCCAGCGGCACGACCTTGTCGTCGTCGGGAGAGCCGGTCATCACGCCACCTGTCCGATGCGCGCGAGCATCCGCGCCATGCCGGGATCGCGCGCGCTCAGCTCGCGGATGCGGCCGTCGGGCGTCGCCAGGCCCATCCGCTCCAGCCAGCTCTCGAACTCCGGCGCCGCCTTCACCCCGAAGGTCGAGCGCAGGAAAAGGAGGTCGTGGAAGGACAGGCTCTGATAGTTCAGCATGATGTCGTCGGCGCCGGGCACCGCGATCAGGAAGGTGCAGCCGGCGGCGGTGAGGAGGGTCATCAGCCCGTCCATGTCATCCTGATCGGCCTCGGCGTGGTTGGTGTAGCAGACGTCGACGCCCATCGGCAGGCCGAGGAGCTTGCCGCAGAAGTGGTCCTCGAGGCCGGCCCGGGTGATCTCCTTGCCGTCGTAGAGATATTCGGGCCCGATGAAGCCGACCACGGTGTTGACGAGAAGCGGGTCGAAGGCCCGCGCCACCGCGTAGGCCCGCGCCTCCATGGTCTGCTGGTCGACGCCGTGATGGGCGTCGGCCGACAGGGCCGAGCCCTGCCCCGTCTCGAAGTACATGACGTTGCGCCCGACCGTTCCCCGGTTCAGCGACAGGCCGGCGGCGTGCGCCTCGCGCAGGACCGAGAGGTCGATGCCGAAGGAGCGGTTCGCCGCTTCCGATCCCGCGACAGACTGGAAGACGAGGTCCACCGGCGCGCCGCGCTCCATGATCTCCAGGCAGTTGGTGACGTGGGTGAGGACGCAGGTCTGGGCCGGGATCTCGTAGGCCTGGCGCAGCTCGTCCAGCATCTCCATCAGCCGGATCGCGTTCGGCACGTTGTCGGTCGCCGGGTTGATGCCGATCACCGCGTCGCCGACGCCGTAAAGCAGCCCGTCGAGGACCGAGGCGGCGATGCCGCGCGGATCGTCGGTCGGATGGTTCGGCTGGAGGCGCGAGCCGAGCCGGCCTTCCAGCCCGAGCGTGGTGCGGAAGGCGGTGACGACGCGGATCTTGCGCGCCACCGCGATGAGGTCCTGGTTGCGCATGAGCTTGGAGACGGCCGCGGCCATCTCCGGCGTCAGGCCGGGCGCGAGCGCCGCCAGCGTCGGGGCGTCGGCCTCGGCCGAGAGCAGCCAGTCGCGAAACGCCCCGACCGTCATGTGCGAGACGCGGGCGAAGGCGGCCGCGTCGTGCGTGTCGACGATGAGCCGCGTCACCTCGTCGGTCTCGTAGGGCACGACGAGGTCCTGGAGGAAGGCGGCGAGCGGCACGTCGGCCAGCGCCACGCGGGCGGCGACGCGGCGGGCGTCGGTCTCGGCCCCGAGGCCGGCCAGCTCGTCGCCCGCGCGCCTCGGCGAAGCGCAGGCGAGGAGGCTCGTCAGGCCGGCGAAGACGTGGCGCTCGCCGCCAAGGATGGAAACGTGTTCGGCCATGGCGACGAACCCCGGTGGCTGGCGCATGTCCGGGCGAAGCCTGTCCGCTTCGCCGCCGGACGATGCGGCACGATCAACACGCCGGAACGCGTGGGCGCGCCGACGATCCGATCTTGTGGCCATCCGGGCGCGGAGGGAAGGGCCCCGCCGCGAAAGGATGGGCGGCCGGATCGCCGCCATCACTTTGTCGCGTGCGGGTTGTCTTTGCGCGTCGCGGGATCGACGTCTCGCGGACGCACTCCCCAGGATTCGCCGCCATGCGCCTCGCTCCCACCCTTCTCGCGCTGCTTCTCGCCGCCGGTCCCGTCGCCGCGGCGGAGGGCGACTTCGTGCGCCTGCGCGGGACGATCGCGAGCCTTGCCGGCGGGGTGCTGAGCGTGTCGACGCGCGAGGGCGATCTGGCGGAGGTGCGTCTCCTGCCGAGCTTCATCATCGCGGGGGTCGAGCCCGTTCCGGGCCGGCGGATCGCTGTCGGCGACTATGTCGGGATCGGCTCGCTTCCCGAGCCCGCCGGCCCGGACCGGGCGCTGGAAGTCCTGGTCTTTCCCGACAGCATGGAAGGCACCGGCGAGGGCAGCTTTCCCTGGGACCTCGTGCCGGGCTCCATCATGACCAATGCGAGGGTGTCGAAGGTGACGGAAGCGCCCGACGGTCGGCTCGTCACCCTGTCCTTCGCCGGGGAAACGAAGACGGTGCGCGTGCCCTCGGACGTGCCCGTGGTCACCTTCGTCGCCTCCGACCTGCCCGACCTCGCGCCGGGTCGCCGCGTCTTCGTGCCCGCCATGGAGGACGCGGACGGCGGGCTCGAAAGCGACTTCGTGGCGGTGGAGACCGGCGGAACCCCGCCGCCGATGTGAGAACCGGGCCGACCGGCCGGCGTCACACGTCGATCGCCCGCGCCTGCGCCAGCCGCGCGGCGGCCGCGGCCGCGCCCATCGCCTGCGCGGCGGCGGCCGCGGTGGCCCCGCCGGCATCGCGCGCGCTGGGGTCGGCGCCGCGCGCCAGGAGAAGGTCGAGGATCTCGACGCGGTCGAACATCGCCGCGATCATCAGGGCTGTGCGCCCGTTCGGATCGCGCGCGTCGACGCTCGCGCCGTGATCGAGCAGCAGCCGGGCGATCTCCAGGTCGCCCTTGAAGCAGGCGCCGGCGAGCGGCGTCTGGCCGCGATCATTGGCGAGGTCGGGATCGCCGCCGTGCTCCAGGAGGAGCCGCGTCAGCGCGCCATGGCCGTGATAGCTCGCCAGCATCAGGAGGCTGTCGCCCTTGTCGTTGCGAAGGTTCGCCGGCAGGCCCCCGGCGAGGAGGTCGGCCATGACCTCCGTTTCGCCCGTGCGGCAATAGTTGAAGACCTTGGCGGCGAAGGCGATCGTGTCCTCGTCGAGTTCGACCGCGGCCCTTGTCGGTTCGTTCGTCATGCACTCTCCGCTTGCTCGATCCGCCGCCGATAGCACGCCTCGTCACAACGCGGGCCGCGCCGGAAGGGTGCATGGCATAGGCGGTGGCGGCTGGGATTCAGCGCCGGCCGCCGCTCGCGCGAGGGCTCGCGGCGAGCCAGGCGGCGAGCTCGGCCTCGGCCTGTTCCAGGCTGTTGCGGTTGAGGAGCTTGCGAAGGCCCGCCAGCGTCACGGCCCGCATGCGCAGGTTGAAGACGTCGGAGCCCGCTTCCGTCTCGTAGACGCCGAGCTTGTCGTAGATCTGGGCGAGCCGGTTCTGGACGCTTCGCAGCGAGATGCCGCGCCGCTCGGCGATCAGCCGGTCGGTGAGGCCGAGGGCGAGGTCGACGAGGATCTCGTATTCGACGTCGGTGAAGGAGCCGGAGCGGTCGGCCGACTTCTGCTGCACCGAGCGGATCTCCCGGTCGATGACGCACTGGCCTTCCAGGAAGACGCTCTTCAGCGCGAGGGCCAGGCGCTCCTCCGAGGCGGATTTGAGGACGTAGCCGTAGGCGGCGCCCTCCGGCACGATGCGCGAGACGCCGCGCACATAGGCCTCGTCCGCGTAGTTCGACCAGAACATGATCGCGGTCGCCGGCCGCTCGCGCCAGAGCGTCTTCGCCATCTCGACGCCGGTGCGCCGCGGCATCTGGAGGTCGACCACGACGTTCATCGACTCGTGCTCGCGCGCCAGCGCCTCGCCGGCCACCCCGTCCGCCGCCTCGATCAGGCGGCAGTCCGGCAGCGTGCCGACGAGCACGTCGCGCAGGAAGGCGCGGTGAACGGCATCGTCCTCGACGATCAGGACGGTCATCGTCACGGGGCGGCCCCGAGCGGCTCGAGCGGCAGAGCGAGGGTGACGAGCGTTCCGCGCGCGTCCGGTCGCCGGGCGATCGCGAACTGCGCGCCGACGAGCCGCGCCCGCGTCTGCATGTTGCGGATGCCGCCGACGCGCTTCCTCTGCTCGCGCGCGGCAAAGCCGATGCCGTCGTCGCGGATCTCGATCACCGCGTGGCAACCGCCCGCGCGCGCCTCGCGCTTCAGCTCGACCTCGATCAGCGAGGGCTCGGCGTGCTGGGCGGCGTTGTTCACCGCCTCCTGGACGATGCGGAAGAGGGCGACGCGCAGCGACTCGTCGAGGTCGTGCAGCGCGCCGCCCGCCGCGTCCTCCAGCCGCCAGGCGATGCCGGCGCCGTCGAGCGCCCGCCCGAGGAAGTCCTCGATGCCTTCCGCCAGGCCGAAGAGCTGGAGGACGTTCGGCCGGGCGTCGTCGATGATCGCGCGCAGCTCGCGCACGCAGCGGTCGAGCCCGCCCGCGATCGGCTCCAGCATGTCGGCGGAGAGGGCGGTCTCGCCGCGCAGCCGCTCGACGCGGCGCATCAGCCGCGTGAGGTCGGCGAGGGTCAGGTCGTGAAGGTCCATGCCGATGCGCTGGCGCTCGCGCTCCAGTTCCTCCGTCAGGCGCAGCGCGCCCTCGCGAAAGGCCTCCTCGCGCGCCCGCCCCTCGGCTTCCTCGATGGCGAGGCGGCGCGCATCCTCGGCAGCCCGCAGCGCGAAGAAGTAGGGCGCCAGCATGTCGGCGACGTGGCTCGCGGTCTCGACGTCCGCCTCGTCGTAGAGGTCGGCCCGCCGGCTGGAACAGGACAGGGCGCCGATGATCTCGCCGCGCACGAGGAGCGGCACGTGGAGGCGGCTCCTGAGCGCCTCGTCGACGATCGGATGGGCGAAGGCGCCGGCGAAGTGGAAGCGCGGATCGGTCATCGCGTCGCCGGTGATGAGAAAGGGCGCCTCACCCAGGAGGACGGCGCGGATCGGGCTGCCCTCCACGGGCAGGGGGCGCTCGTTGAGGCTCCAGTCGGTGTGGATGCCGGCCTCGTAGGCGACGTGGAGGTCGCGCCGCAGGATGCAGACGTCGAGGTGGTCGTGCGGCAGGATCTCGGCGAGCTCCACCGACACAGCCTGGATCGCGGTCTGGAAGTCGAGCTGGCCCGCCAGCGCCTTGGAGACGAGAAGGAGGCGGCGGAACACGGCCTCGGCGCCGAGCCGCGTGCGGGCGGCCTCGGTGCGATGCGAGGGGTTGGGGCGGGCGGCTGCGGCTGCGATCATCGCGCCACACCACCACGTCGGGCGGCCCTGCGAAAGGGAGAACGCGCCGGCACGGGTGCGTCGCCCCGAAGGGATCTTGCGGGATCCCGTAAAGAAGATGCGGCTCGGGCCTTGGACAGGCCGGCGCAACTCGCCCACTGTTCCGCCCGAGACCCGAGGCGGGACACGCCGCGGGCGCTGAACGCCGGCTGGGAGGCCGGCTCCCGGGAGGAAGCCTTGCTCAATCGAAACGCCACCATCCTGTCCGCCGCGCTTCTGGCGCTGCCGCTCGCCGGCGCGGCTCAGGCCGACACGTCCGACAAGACGATCGCGCTGTCCAACAACTATGCCGGCAATTCCTGGCGCCAGGCGATGCTGAAGAGCTGGGAGACCATCACCGCGAAGGCGGTCGCCGACGGCGTCGTCCAGAGCGCCGAAGCCTTCACGACGGCCGAGAACCAGGCGACCGAGCAGGCCGCGCAGATCCAGAACATGATCCTGCAGGGCTACAGCGCCATCGTCATCAACTCGGCCTCGCCGACGGCGCTGAACGGTGCTGTGAAGGAAGCCTGCGACGCGGGCATCATCGTCGTCTCCTTCGACGGCATCGTCACCGAGCCCTGCGCCTGGCGCGTCGCCGTCGACTTCAAGAAGATGGGCTCGGGCCAGCTCGACTACCTCGCGCAGCGCTATCCCGACGGCGGCAACCTCCTCGAGATCCGCGGCCTCGCCGGCACCTCGGTCGACACCGAGATCCACGAGGGCATCGCGGCAGGCGTTTCGGCCCATCCCAACTTCAAGGTCGTCTCGGAGGTCCAGGGCGACTGGACGCAGACGGTCGCGCAGAAGTCGGTGGCCGGCGTGCTGCCGAGCCTGCCCGAGGTCGTGGGCGTCGTGACGCAGGGCGGCGACGGCTTCGGCGCGGCCGAGGCCTTCAAGGCCGCGGGTCGCCCGACGCCCACCATCATCCTCGGCAATCGCGACGACGAGCTGCGCTGGTGGAAGGAGCAGAAGGACGCCAACGGCTACGAGACCATGTCCGTCTCGATCGCGCCGGGCGTCTCCACCCTCGCCTTCTGGGTCGCGCAGCAGATCCTCGACGGCCAGGAGGTCCCGAAGGACCTCGTCGTTCCCTTCCTGTCGATCGATCAGGCAGGCCTGGAGAAGGCGCTCGAGAACACCGAGGCCGGCGGCGTGGCCAACGTCGAATACTCGCTGGACGACGCCAAGAAGGTCATCGAGGCGGCCAAGGCCGGCGGCTGAAACCCGACCGTTCAAGGTGCGGCGACGACGCTCTCCCTTCTCCCGCCAGCGGGAGAAGGCCCCGGCAGGGGGTGAGGGTGGCTTATGAAGGCCGCCGCGTCTCGGATCGGTCCTTGGCCCCGCCGCTTGCGCGGCCGACACCCTCGCCCGGCCGGCCTTCGCCGGCCCACCCTCGTCCGCCGAGCGGGCGAGGGGAAAGCGCCTCATTCCGATGGGGTCAGCGCTTCGTATCGACAGGCTCGCACCCCCATGCCCCATCCCACCGCCGCGCCCCCGCCCGGCACGCCCTTCGTCGCCCTCGCCGCCGTCGCCAAGAGCTTCGGCGCCGTGCGGGCGCTGCGCGGCGTCGACCTCGACGTCCGCTCCGGCGAGTGCCTCGGCCTCGCCGGCCACAACGGCGCGGGCAAGTCGACGCTGATGCAGGTGCTCGTCGGCAACGTGTCGCCGGACGAGGGGCGCTTCACGGTGCAAGGCGAGGACGTGGCGGGCCGCCTGACGGTCGCGCGGGCGCGCCAGGCGGGCATAGCCTGCGTGTTCCAGGAGCTTTCGCTCTGCCCCAATCTCAGCGTCCTCGAGAACGCCCGCATCCGCCACGCCTCGCTCAAGGGCTTCGGCTGGCGCGGGCGCGCGGCGCGCCTCATCACGCGAACGCTCGACGAGATCTTTCCCGGCCACGGCATCGCCCCGCAGGCGCTCGTCTCCGACCTGCCGCTCGGCCAGCGCCAGATGGTGGAGATCGCCAGCGTCTTCGCGCAGGGCGACCATGAGGCCCCCTTGCGCCTCGTGATCCTCGACGAGCCGACCTCCTCGCTCGACAACAGCGTCGCAGCCCAGCTCCTCGCCCATGTGCGCCGCTTCGTGTCCGCCGGCGGCAGCGTCATCCTGATCTCGCACATCCTCGGCGAGATCCTGTCGACCTGCGACCGCATCGCCGTGATGAGCGACGGGCGCGTCGTGGACCTGCGGGAGGCCGGCGCCTTCACCCGCGCGAGCCTCGTCGAGGCGATGGGCCACGTGGTTTCCCATGAAGCGGGCGAGACGCTCGTGTCGGCCGAGGCGGGGCGCCGCGGCGCGGTCGTCGCCAGCGCCACGACGCCAAAGGGCGGATCGATCCGGCTGGAAGCGCGCCGCGGCGAGATCGTCGGCCTCGCGGGTCTCGCCGGCCACGGCCAGACGAGCCTTCTCGTCCTCCTCCACAATGCCGCGCAGGGCCGCTCGCGCTATGCCGCCGTCACCGGCCGCGTCGCCTTCGTCGCCGGCGATCGGCAAACGGACGGCGTCTTTCCGCTCTGGTCGATCGGAGGCAACGTCACCGTTCGCTCCCTGTCGCGGCTCGGCCGCTTCGGCCTCGTCGATCCCGCCCGCGAGAAGCGCCTCGCCGAGGAATGGCGCACCCGCATCAAGATCCGCACACCCGACATGGACGACAACATCCTGACCCTCTCCGGCGGCAACCAGCAGAAGGCGCTCTTCGCCCGCGCGCTCGGCTCCGACGCCGAGGTCATCCTGATGGACGACCCGATGCGCGGCGTCGACATCGGCACCAAGCAGGAGGTCTACGCGCTCGTGCGGGCCGAGGCCGACAAGGGCCGCACCTTCATCTGGTACACCACGGAGTTCGACGAGCTGAAGAGCTGCGACCACACCTACGTCTTCCGCTCGGGCAGGATCGTCGCCGAGCTCGGCCGGCACGAGCTGACGGAAGCGCGCGTCCTCCAGTCCTCCTTCGAGGGAGAGGCCGCGTGACCGGGGCACTCGCCAATCCGCGCCTGCTTCGCGCGCTGCTGCCGCCGGTCTCGCTGATCCTCCTCCTGGCGGTGATCTTCACCATCCAGCCGCGGGCGATGAGCTATCTCGGCCTGAACTTGATGCTGAACCTGGCGCTGCCGATCGCGCTTGCGACGATCGCCCAGCTTTGCGTCATCGCCGTCAACGACCTCGACCTCTCCATCGGCGCCTTCGTCAGCCTCGTCGCCTGCATCGGCGCGACGATCCTTCCCGAGAACCCGGCGCTGGGCCTTGCCGCCCTCGCCGGCTGCATCGCCGTCTACGCCGCGCTCGGCGCCCTGATCCACTGGCGAAACCTGCCGGCCATCGTGGTGACGCTCGGCATGAGCTTCGTCTGGCTCGGCGCCGCCGTCCTCCTCCTCCCCTCGCCCGGCGGCTCGGCGCCCGCCTGGCTCTCCGCCGTGGTGAAGCTGCGCACTCCGGCGATCCCCTTCGCGATCCTGGCGAGCGCCCTCCTCGCGCTCCTCGTCCACCTCTTCCTGATGCGCTCGTCGCTCGGCGTGGTTCTGCGCGGCGCCGGCGGCAACCCGCAGGCGGTGCGCCGCGCCGGCTGGTCGCTCCTGAAAACCAAGATGGCGATGTACGCGCTCTGCGGCTTCTTCGGGTGCTTGAGCGGCCTCTGCCTCGTCGGCCTGACGACCTCCGCCGACGCCAACATCGCGCTGCGCTACACGCTCCTGTCGATCGCCGGGGTGATCCTGGGCGGCGGCGAGTTCACGGGCGGGCGCGTGTCCCCGATCGGCGCCGTGATCGGCGCGCTGACGCTGACGCTCGCGGGCTCGCTCCTCACCTTCCTGCGCATCTCGCCGGACTGGCAGATCGGCGCGCAGGGCGCGATCCTGATCCTCGTCCTGGCGCTGCGCGCCCTCGTCAACCGCACCGAACGGAGGGCGGCATGAGCGCGGCCGAGAGTGAAACGCGCGGCGCCCGCCGGCGCCTGCCGCCGATGCCGCAGGCCTTCTCCTTCATCGGCGCGGGCCTGATCTTCGCCGCGACCCTCGCCTTCACCGGCGGCGCGGGCGGCGGGCAGATCCTGTCGACAGCGCTCACCTTCGCGACGATGTACGTCATCGTCGGCCTCGGCCAGATGTTCGTCATCACCACCGGGCCGGGCAATGTCGACCTGTCGATCCCCGCCACCATCGCGCTGGCCGGCGCCGTCGCCATGACGGTCATGGGCGGCGAGGACGGCTCGATCGCCCTCGGGCTCCTCGCCGCGCTCGGCACGGGCGTCGCGGTCGGCTGCTTCAACTACGCGCTGATCCGCCTCCTCCAGATCCCGCCGATCATCGCTACGCTCTCGGCGAGCTTTCTCGTCCAGTCATCGGCGATCGCCTATGGCCGCGGCCTTCGCGTGCGCCCGCCCCCGGCCTTCGCGGATTTCGCGACGGGCCGCGTCATGGGCGTGCCCTATCTCGCGATCGCGACGCTCCTCCTCTCCGTCCTCATGGCCGTCCTCCTGCACCGGACCGTCTACGGCCGCTCGGTCGCGGCCATCGGCCAGAACAGCCGCGCCGCGCACCTCGCCGGCATCCGCGTCGATCGCGTGCGCTTCCTCACCTACGTCCTGTCGGCCGTCCTCGCGGGGCTCTGCGGCGCCGTGCTCGCCGGCTTTTCCGGCGGTTCCTCGCTCAACATGGGCGAGGAATACCTCCTCGCCTCGATCGCGGTGGTGGTGGTCGGCGGCTCCTCGGTCTCCGGCGGGCAGTCCAACGTGTCGGGCCTCTGGGGCGCCTCGCTCTTCCTCTACCTCCTCGTCACCATGCTCAACACCTTCGGCGTCGGAGCGGGGCTGCGCTACCTCCTGACCGGCCTCATCATCATCGCCATCATCACGCTCGCCGGCGGTCCCCGCGCGGGCCGCGCCTGAGGACAGTCCATGCCCTACGAGATCCTCGACCCGCGCTTTTCCGAGGTCGCCCTCATCAACGTCGAGCTGGAGCGCCTCCATACCGGCTGTCGCTGGGCGGAAGGGCCGGTCTGGTTCGGCGATGCCGGCCACCTCCTGTGGAGCGACATCCCGAACGACCGGATGCTGCGCTACATTCCGGACGTCGGCGTCTCGGTCTACCGCTCGCCCGCCAACCACACCAACGGCCACACCCGCGACGGTTACGGCCGGCTCGTCTCCTGCGAGCACGGCGCGCGCCGCGTCACCCGCACCGAGCACGACGGGACGATCACCGTCTTGGCCGACGGCTTCGAGGGAAAGCGGCTGAACTCGCCGAACGACGTCGTGGTCCACCGCGACGGCTCGGTCTGGTTCACCGATCCGAACTACGGCATCCGCGACGACTACGAGGGCCACAAGGGGGTCCAGGAGCAGCCCTGCCAGGGCGTCTACCGCATCGATCCCGCGAGCGGCGCGATCACCCGCCTCGTCGACGATTTCGGCCAGCCGAACGGCCTCGCCTTCTCGCCCGACGGCTCGCTCCTCTACATCGCCGACAGCGTCGGCAGCCACGATCCGACGGGCCGGCGCCACATCCGCCGCTTCCGGGTGGAGGGCGATCGCCTCGCCGGCGGCGAGGTCTTCGCGGCGTTCGAGACCGGCGTGCCCGACGGCATCCGCTGCGACACGGAGGGTCGGGTCTGGTCGAGCGCGAAGGACGGCGTCCACGTCTTCCATCCCGACGGGACGCGGCTCGGCAAGATCCTGGTGCCCGAGGTCGTCGCCAATCTTTGCTTCGGCGGTCCGCGCCGGAACCGCCTCTTCATCACCGCGACGACCTCGCTCTACGCGATCTACGTGCGCGCCAAGGGCTGCTGAGCACCGAAGCCTCCGCGTGCGACGACGCGCCGTCATCCGCCCTGGGAGAAGGCTTTCCGCCCTTCCGCGTCGAGCGCGCCGAACTCCTCGTCGGACAGCGCGATGCCGGCGGCCGCGACGTTCTGCTCGAGATGCGCGACGTTGGACGTTCCCGGGATCGGCAGCATCACGGGGCTGCGCCGCAGAACGAAGGCGAGCGCGATCTGGCCCGGCGAGGCGCCGTGCCGGCGCGCCGTCTCGTCGAGGATCGTGCCGCTGCGGGCGAGGCTCCCGGCCGCCAGCGGATACCAGGGAATGAAGCCGATCCCCTTCGCCTCGCAGTGATCGAGCACCGCCTCGCTGGTGCGGTCGACGAGGTTGTAGCGGTTCTGGACGGTGGCGACGGTGAAGATCTTCGAGGCCGCCTCGATCTCCTTGACCGACACCTCGCTCAAGCCCAGATGCCGCACGAGCCCCTCGTCCTGCAGCGCCTTGATCGCCTCGAACTGTTCCTGCCGCGGAACGGCCGGGTCGATGCGGTGGAGCTGCCACAGGTCGATCCGCTCGACGCCGAGATGGCGAAGACTCATCAGCGCCTGCTGGCGCAGGTAGTCCGGGCGCCCGCACGGAGGCCAGCGATCCGGTCCGGTGCGAAGGAGACCGCCCTTGGTCGCGACCAGCATGCCGGGATAGGGGTGGAGCGCCTCGCGGATCAGGATCTCCGACACGTCGGGCCCGTAGGAGTCGGCCGTGTCGATGAAGTTCACGCCGAGTTCCGGCAGCCGCCGGAGCGTCGCGAGGGCCCCGGCCCGATCGGCCGGCTCGCCCCAGATGCCCTTGCCGGTGATCCGCATCGCGCCGAAGCCGAGGCGCGCGACCTCGATGTCGCCGCCGACCCGGAACGCGCCCGCCTTGCGTGCGTCGATCTCGCTCATGCCATCCGTCCTCGTCGATGGTTGCGGCGAGTCCGCCGGTGTCTACGAAATGGAGCGACCGCGCCCGCGTTCCGCGCCGAACCTGTGGCGCGCGACCGGTTCGGATGAACGATCCGGAACGCGGCACCACCCTGGGCGCAGCCGCGTTGATGGCGGATCAAAACGACGCGACGGTGATCATGGACGCCTTCCTCGCCGCCCTCGACCGCCTTCCGAGCGGCTACAGTGAGGGTGTCTTCGAAGGACGGCGCTACGGCGCGACGCTGAACGTGTCGCCCGACCGTCGCCGCGTCTGGCTCTACGCCGAGGAGCTCGGCGGCGCGGACCGCGTAAGCTTCAACCTTTATCGCCTGTCCGGCGGTCGGAGCGCGTTGAAGCCGTGCGAGATGTCGTCGGCGCAGGTGGTGGGGTTCGTTGTCGGCTATCGTCCTGACGCTATTGGCTCGCCGTGAGGCTGCGTCCTCTCCTGTGCCC